>JAHAYL010000013.1 GCA_018384065.1 Oxalobacter sp. | reverse complement strand
CTGACTCAACCGCCTTGAGTATGTTCAGTATCTGTGTCTCGCTGAATCTTGATTTCTTCATTCCGTTCTCCTGATTCCGGGAGAACTCCAATTTTACATGCACCTATTTTAGGGGATGGCTACACCTTCACACCAGCTGAACAGCATTATGTGACCACCCTCATCATGACCTGGATACACCGGCAGCTCAGCCGATGGCAGTCCCCGCCGGAACAGCCACCTGCCACAGCCCGGCAAAAACCTGTGGAAAAAAGCCCAAAAAGAAAAACATCCCAAGATACTGCCACCTGCACCGATGACCTCTTTGCCTGAGCCTGCAACGGAACCCCTTCAATACAGTACAATACGCAGGAATCTCCCAAACCTAGAAGCCATGCACGCCGGAACAACCAGCCTGACACACCTGAAACGCATCTGCCGATGCCTGCTGCTGCTGCCATTCCTGCTGCTGGCAGCCTGCACCTCCGTCAAGGTCTCCACGCAGGACAGCGCACAATACATGAACCAGCGCCGAGGCGACATCATCAGTTCAGGCAGGCTGAGCCAACAGACCGTCTCTTCCCTGCATGTTGTCGGCATCGAGGCAAAAACCTGCAGCAATACCCCGAAGACCTGTCTTGACGCCATCAGCCAGACCAAAGCGTTGAACGACGAGCAACGGCTTTCCGCCGCGTCGGAAATCTGGCTGATGCAGGCGATGAAAAACGACCAGGTATCCCTTGCCAATGCATCCCCATATGAAAGGAAAGACCGGCTTGCCAACCGGTTCAACAGTTTCCTGGAATCTGCCCGTCATGCTTACGCCTACCTTTTCTACACCGACCGGCCACTTGACAGAAGGGCTTTGGAAGACCGGCAGAACCAGGTCAGGGACTTTTACAACTATGCTTCCCAACGTGCGGTTTCCATCATCTCCGATACAGCGAAAAACCGTAAGCTGCATCACCGGCAGGAAAAGAAACATTCTTCTAAACGCCTGTTTGGACACTGGCAGATTGAGCTTGATATGACCGGTATGCCGGAAACAGAAGGAAACACCGCAGAAATCAGCGGCTTCACTCCAGATTACCGGCTGAATTTTGATGGCCTGCGCAATCAGTACGTCCAGGACGGCCTCGGTGCCCGTATGGTTGTCTCGATTGAATCTGCCACCAAGAAAACAGAAAAAGGCAGTAAAGAGACCCCATCAGCACTGGAAGACATCCTTGATGCCCCCAATCCAGAAGAAACGGGATCTGCGCAGAAACCCTGGGAACCGATGCACTACATCTCTGTGACCGGGCTTGTCAGGTTCCCAGGGAATACCCTGGATGAAGTCCTTGCCACCGACCATGTCGTGCTGTCTGCCTATGACACCTGGCAGGACCATGATGTCACCATTGCCGGACATCATGTCCCGCTTGCCGCCAATTACACCGCCGCCTATGGGCTCTGGCTTGCCAAGTCAGACTTCTCCAAACAATCCCTCTTCACCTTTTTCGGCAGAGGCAACATCCTTGAGGAACCCCGCATCTACCTGATGCAGCCCTATCATCCCGAGCGGAAAACCCTGATCCTTGTCCATGGCCTTGCCAGCAGTCCAGAAGCCTGGGTCAATGCCGCCAATGAAATCATGGGTGATGAAACCCTGCGCCACCATTACCAAATCTGGCAGGTCTATTACCCGACCAGTGTCCCGCTTGCCATCAACCGGTATGACATTGCCCAAGCCATTGAGAAAACCTTTGACCATTACGACCCTGAGCGCAAGAACCCCGCCAGCCACAACGCCATCATCATCGGCCACAGCATGGGCGGCATCCTGTCCCGGCTCTTGGTCTCTTCCAGTGGCGACACCCTCTGGCAGGCGCTGAATGAAAACCATCCGATGGACAGTGCCCAACAGGCAGAAGCCCGTAAGAAACTGGGCAGTTACATCTTCTTCAAGCCATTACCGGAAATTTCGCGCGCCGTCTTCATCGCCGCACCGCATCGTGGCACACCTTTCGCCGACAAGACCATCGCCCGGTTTGTCGCGTCACTGGTCAAACTGCCAATCAACATCGTCCAGAAAATCACCGACACCACTAAAACCATCTTCGGCGGCAAAGCCGCTGACAAGCCATCGATGAACGGTGTGGACAACCTCAGTGAGAAAGACCCGACTATCCAGGCACTTGCCAAGCTCGCCATCTCCCCGTCAGTCACCTACCATTCCATCATGGGCAACAACACGCCGGATGTCCCGCTGACGGAATCTTCCGATGGCATCGTGCCTTACAGCAGTTCACATTGGGATGGCGCCGCCTCTGAAACCGTCATCCCTTCTGGACACAGCGTGCAGGAAACCCCGCAGGCCATCATCGAGATACGGCGCATCCTGCATGAGCATCTGGGGAAACAGGCGGAATAAGGAAACAAAGCTGTCAAATCTTTTATTTCCAAAGAGGACTTAACTGCCAATGTTCAGGCAATCCCATACCTGAATTAACAGATAATTCTTTGAATTCATCAAACAGGGCATCTACACGTTCCTTCCACTTTGTATTTCCTGATGTCATCTTTAAAAGAAAACGGCAGATAATCAGAATATAACCTGTTTTTTTAATTTGAAAAGGAAATTCCACTCCCGCACAACGAATCCATTTTTTGAGATTCTCATTGTAGGCATAACCACCCCATGCTTTATGTTTTTTAGGTGAAATCCCCCACATCTTGTTCCATACACGGGCATGATGCGCACAAGCATTACGGACTAAACGGAGCGCATCCATCCATGAAAGCAACAACGTCATTGGAATTCCAAAATCCTTGGCAATCCGTGTCCGAATGTCATGATCTATAGACCTTAAGAAACTTAGCAAATCACCAAAGTCCATGACACCGACAGCCATCCATACAGGCAGGAATTCCCCATTGTATTTACCTGCAAAATGGCTGACAAAATCATATTGATTCTTCAATGAATCACCGATTCTGATTTTTTCCCGAATGTTTTCCGGCAGTAGTGCTTCATAGCCAAATGGACCTTGAGATTCTGCATACCGATATGCGGCAGTTGACCTGAGAGCAACTTCTATCCGTTCAATAGCATCAAGCAACAAAAGCCGCAATCTTCTGTCAAACCGGTAATGGTTCCAGACTTGAGTGATTGTTGTCCCAGGAAGAAGATCGTCTTGACGAATACCACCAACAAGACTCCGGAATGGATACCAATAGGCGCTCAATCGATAATACCCAACATAACGCAAACGTTCGCATATCTCGTCTTTGTCACCGACAAGCCCCCTCTTTATGAGAAGTTCGGCCTGTTCCTGTAATGACTTGAATGGCTTTGAGTATTTTTCCATAGGCAGAAATAGAAAACCTCTCCATATTCGCATCATTTGCCGACCAACAGGCCACAAAGCTAAGCGGGAGAGGTATGATGCTCGATATTATGATGTCTAATAACGTTTTTTTCAATGTCTACTGCGTAGATTTCCTACAAATTACAACATTTCTTTAGAAAAAACATATTATTAGATATCTATTATATTCTGCTTTGCTGAAATTGCATCAATTCTATTTTCGATTTTTCTCCAACTAATTGACCATTTCAGTCAATCCGGGAAGAAACACTGCCACCATGACACGATTTCTATAACAGGAGACAATCAACTCCTTACAGCAACGCCTTGATACATGATTCCACAGCGTCCATATCAGCCGTCGGCTCAAAGCGCGCCACAACATTGCCTTTCCGGTCGATGACAAACTTTGTGAAATTCCATTTGATATCCGGCTTCTCAGCCCAGTCCGGATCATCCTTTGCAAACATCTTCTCCAGCAATGCCTTGTAGGGATGTTCGTCAAACCCCGCAAAACCCTTCTGTGATTTCAGGTACGTGTAAAGCGGCAGTTCGTTTTCACCATTCACATCCGCCTTCCTCATCTGGGGGAATGTCGTATTGAAATGCACCGTACAGAATTCATGGATTTCATCATCGGTTCCGGGGGCCTGCCCACCAAACTGGTTGCAGGGGATATCCAGGATTTCCAGCCCCTTATCATGGTAGTCCTTATACAACTGCTCAATCGGAGCATATTGCGGCGTAAAGCCACAACCGGTAGCAGTGTTCACCACCAGGATGACTTTCCCCCGGTAATCCGCCAAGTTCAGCTCATCACCTGTTCCCGTCGTCAGGGTGTAGTCGTAAATCATCGTCTCTTTTCCTCCATCTGTTGATTTGTGTCCCTTTCCAAGGTCAGCGGCTTTCAGACCCGGTACACCCTGTTGGGCCTTCTCGGGAGTGGGCTTGATGGCAGGACATCGGGATACCCGATGACACAATGACCGATGCCTTCATAATCACCTTGGATGCCCAGCTTCTGAAGCAATGATTTGCCTTCCGGGTCGTTGAAAGCTTCTTTCGCCCGATGGATCCAACAGCTGCCGATGCCCAATGAATGGGCGGCAAGCATCATGTTGCCCAAGACAAGGCTGCCATCATAAAGCGCTGTCCGGAACTTCTTTTCCACCAAGACCGCCAGGACAACCGGCGCCCCATAAAAAGGGTCTTTCCGCTTGAAAGGGTCATATTTCGCATTCAGACCAGACAGCATGTCCCGGGTGCCTTTGTCCTTGACCGCAACAATAATCGGGCTTTGCCATCCCATCGCACTTGCGGCATACAGCCCAGCCTCAATAATCTGGTCAATCAACTGGTCCGGCACCATGTCCGGTTTGTATTTCTTGCAGCTTCTTCTTGAAAGAATCGCATTGATGACTTCATTCATATCCATTCTCCTTGATTATCCTTTTGCCTCAGCAAGTTTTGCCTGATACCGTTTCATCAGTTCTGCAACGATTTCTGGCTCGGTCATGTCAACAGGAAAACCATAAGCTGCCATCACCACCCTGTCATTTGCCTGATGGGCTTTCAACAGGTCAGGCGGCATCGTCAGCACATCATAAAGGTCTGCCAAAGAACTGTCTGGATACTTATTCCGTGCATCCAGGATTCCCTGAGCTGTTTCTGCTATACAGTCTTTCTGTTCCTCAGTGACATCCGGCCAGATAAAATTGTTATAGACAATCGTATTGGAATATCTGTAATCACTCTTTAATCGACCTGCCACTGCCCGCATCCATGCCATATGGACAGATGAGGTAATTATTCCAAGTTCATACAATGTAGCATTAGGAACAATTAAAACACTATCATTAACAATCACCTCTGGCTTTAAGAAACCAACTGGTAAATAATTCCTTCTTTCCGAACTAACTCTTGGAATGAGCAAATATTCTGTATTTGGTTGTCTTATCTCTTGAAACAATGCAGGTTTCTGTGCACTTAGAACAGTAGCTTTTTTTGTACTGTTTAAACGAAATTCTTTAACTTTTTTAATACGATTAGTGATAAATCTTGACTTATTGATAATTGCAGGGGAAACGCCATATAGCCACAAACAAAATCTTTTTTTGTTATTAATAAATTCAGCCGATCCACAAATTCTTCTAATATAAGGTCTAATTTCAGGTTCCCACATTAAAACTTCTTCTCGTTCTGCTTCTGTTAAGTAAAAATTACCATCATCTGTCGGCTGATTTCCTTTATTCATTAAAGAAACATCACTTAATGGTTTTTGATGCTTTGTTATAAAAATATCTGGGGCATCAACCAGATAAGGGTTGATATGCGCCACCATTGTGTGGCTGTTCCCATCAAAAATCGTTTTTTCCCGATACGGTTCACCACAGGAAAAGCCGATGATGACGCAGTGTACATGCGCCTTGTCCCTGGTATCGCTGTCCCATATGAATGGGCGCCAGGCAAAATCGATATGAACGCCATACTGTTCCATCAACGGTTTCCAGACCGCCTCAACCTGTTCGCCCTGGCTGATGCTGTTTGTGGAAACCAAGGCTGCCCTGATGGTATTTCCCCGCATCAGTTCCGCTGACTTGAAGTACCAGCCCGCCACATAATCGATGTTCTTTGCCTGTGCATAAATCTGTTGTAGATCTTCTTTCTGAGCTTTGCTTTGATAGGCATAACCGATAAAAGGTGGATTCCCCATGATGTAATCCAACTTTTCTTTCGGCACCAAGGTATTCCAATCCATCCGGAGGGCATTGCCTTCCACGATGTTCGGATAAGACTTCAACGGCAGGAAATCATCGACCACCTGCACGATGTCCGCTGTTTTCCGGAACATCTGGCTCTCGGCAATCCAGAGGGCGGTCTGGGCAACCGAAACGGCAAAATCATTTATCTCTATCCCGTAGAACTGGCTGATTGAAACCTTGATCAGGTCCTTGACGGTGAATCCAAAACTGACCTGCCCCCTTTCGGTAATCCGCAGGACCTCATTCTCCAGACGGCGCAGTTCCAGATAGGTCTGGGTCAGGAAGTTGCCAGAACCGCAGGCGGGGTCAAGGAATGTCAGTGAACCCAGTTTCTGCTGGAACTGTTTCAGGTTGGCAATCCGCTTCCGGGTGCTGGCTTTCTGGTCACGCTTGAGCTGGTCGAATTCTTCCCAGAGCGCATCCAGGAACAATGGGCAGATGACTTTCCGGATGTTCTCGACCGAGGTGTAGTGCATCCCGCCCTGCCGTCTTGTCTCGGCGTTCAGGGTGCTTTCAAACACCGCCCCGAAGATGGTCGGGTCGATTTTCGACCAGTCAATCCCGGCACTCGCCTCATCCATCAGCAGATGGACCAGCTCTTCGGTGAACAGCGGAATGGCTATCTTGATATCCTTGGAAAACAGTCCGCCATTGACATAAGGGAAACCTGCCAGCTCGGGATCCAGGTATTTCTCCCGGTCTTCGATGGGGGTATCCAGGACATCGAACAGCCGTTGCAGTGCGCCATTGACCTGCGCCGGCCTGAAAGACTGGATATATCGGTGGAACCGCTGGTGCTCTTCAAACAGTTCGACATCTTCGGCATACAGGCAGAACACCAGCCGGACACAGAGGATATTGAGGCTCCTGTAGGTTTCTGCTGACGGATTGTCCCTGTCTTCATACTGTGCCAACAGACCATCATACAGTTTCCCGACGATTTCCCCTGCCTCAATGGAGATTTCTTCTTCAATCCGCGGGCGTTCGTTCCGGTCTTCGACCAGCAGGTTCAGCAGGGTGAAATACCGGGGGTCTGCCAGGTCACTGAGGGAAAACTCGATGGGCGGGTCATTCGGTTTTTCCATCCAATACAGCTGGAACTGCCTGAAGTTGCAGGTGATGATCCATTTGGCATGCTGTGACAACGGCAGCCGGTTGGAATACCGCTGTGCCTGTTCAAACGGCGTCAACAGGCTGTCATCGGACTGACCTTTCTTCGCATCCAGTTTCTTGGTTGCGCTTTTCTGCTCAATCAGCACCCGGGTTGAGGGGATATAGGTGTCGATATAGCCCCACCGGGTCTTTTTGCCATCTTTTCCCCGTTCCAGCTCAACCGGCTTCTGGAATTCGACAAACTGCGAGACATCGGTCACCCCATAGACATCATGCAGCAGTTCCGTCCAGAAAATGCTGTCTTCGCCTTTTTCATAGCCTTCGGCACCCTGCCATTTCTGGACAAACCGTTCCGCTGCCTGACGCTGTGCATTGAGACTGAGAGCAACCATCCTCAACCCGTTATCCTGTTGTTGTAAAAGTCATTTATAATTAACAATGCAGTTCAACATGCACCTTCAGTCAATGATAGCTGAACCTGACAGAAAGTGTTCAATCAACCGCTGTTTTTATAGGAGAATTCCATGAAGAAACTGTTGATCGCCTCTGCCTTGGGACTTGGCTTCCTCCTGCCATCCGTCCATGCAAACGCATCACCTGCCAACATCCCTAAAGGGGAACTGACAGGCGCCAAATGGGTACCTTGGCAGAACGATTATGAAGACGCCACCTCCTACCGCGCAAAAGATGTCGGCAGCAAAAGAGGCATCTGGCTGAAGAAGGTTGACCGGGAAGACGGTGACATTGAATACAAGCATTACCAGACCAACTGTTCCGGCGGTCCGGTCATCAAGGATGCGGAAATCGAAGTCGAGCACGGCTACTATAAACGGAAGACCGATTACGATGCCGTGGACAACCCGTACAAAGCTGATGCCATCCGCTCACTGATCTGCCGTTGAGCCTGCAGAAAACGCCATGAAGAAACGGTTGATGGTTTCCGCAATCACTTTGGGGCTGCTGTCTGCCCCGGTGATGGCGGATTCTGCGGCTTATCTTTTCCAGACATCGAAACACCATATCAAGGTACAGTGCTTCGGTGAACTGTCTTCCGTTTTTTCTGAAAACTGCACCTACCAGGCATGGAACAAGCCAAAGAAGGTCGGGCAGGGAGACCCTGACCTTGAAATCAACAATGGTTCTGCAAATACCGAGAGCTATATGCCCGTCAAAGGTGTCCATTGCCGGCTCCGCCAGTTTTCTTTCATGGATGGTGATACTGCCATCCATATCAACCGCGATTACAGCAGCAGCCGGACATGCTATGGCAGGAAGCCCGGCACCAATGGCAGTCTGACCGTACATATCAATGGAAAACTGAGCAGCCAGTACCGGTTATACGACGAGGAAAGATGAAGAAAACTTTATTGATTGGTGCTGTTGCGCTGGGGTTGATTGCCGGTAATGCGGTTGCAGGGACCTCTGTATTCCAGACCAGCAGGCACAATATCCGGATTTCCTGCCCTTTCACCGACAATACCAATAGCTGCACCTATGAATCCTGGAACAAGCCGAAACGCATAGGGCAAGGAAAACCGGATTTCACGATGCCGGGGACCGTTGGCATGGGCTATATGCGGGACTGCACCGACCCAGACCGTTGCCTGGCAAGCTGTGACAGGTTCACCTTCATAAAAGGCAATGTGGTCCTGGAAATGCAGGGCAGTGAAGAAGGGATTGGCAATCAATGCGCCACTTCCGCAAAAGCTCCCCGCAAGGTCTGGGGTGACATGACCATCAAGATTGACGGGCAGCTGAAAGACCATTACTGGGTCTATCAAAAATGAACAGACTGAAAAAAGCGGTTTCCTGTTCCCGGATATCCGTCCTTGGAAACCCTGTTTGATTTCAGATGAACCAGTTGCTAAGGAGAATGACGGCTTATGAAAAAGGTCCGTATCACTGTCATGAAAATGACCAGCTACCCAGACCTCATCGAGCAGTATGAAAACCCTTTGGACAATCCCTGCAATATGAAGCTGGGACAGGTTTTCATCGCCAACGGCTGGCAGAAGCCGGCTGGATTCTGCGACAGTGCATGGGACAGCATCTCCGCTTTTGTGATGGCACTTGCCCATGGTGGAGAGAATTTCTACAACGGCTGGATGAAAAACAGGAAATCCGCCATGATTTCCTGCAATGACGGCTTCCGCCCTGTGAGCTTCCTATTGGAAACAATGGATGAAGATGCCGGTTAACCCTCTCAACATCAGCGTTTGGAACGTTTGCCCTTCCACAGCCAATAATGGGCCTTCTTTTTATAGTTGTAATGGCCTTCCCTTTTATCAGCGTCAATGTAAACCGTCAGGTCGCCCGCGTCCTTTGGCGGCCGTTCCACGAAACAGTAGCGTTCATTCCGGTTAAGCCCTGTCCTGACACGGATATAGGTATCGCCTTTTGTAAAAATATAATTGCCTTCCTCGCAGGTCAACGCCATCCTTGATGCGCCGGCACCAGGTTCAAAATACCCATTCCTGATTTCAAGGTCCGGTTTTCCCTGCCCAATGGCTTTGGGCTTGTTCCAAGACTGATAGAGGCAGTTTTCTTCACTGGAACAGGTAATCCGGATATTGTGTTTACTGGTCTCATAGCGTTCCTCATAAGTTTCCCCGCCAAACGCACTGGCAGAGACCATGCCAAAGGAGACCAAGCCGAGCACCAACAATTTTCTCATCATGACCTACCGCTTATGAAGGGATTCCTGCTCACCTTTCTGCACCCAGCAGATCGACTGAGAAAGGATGGTTGTTTTCCGTATTCTCAACGGTCTTGAGATTGGATGCTGTGAATTCAATCTTCGCATCCTTGAGCGCCTTCAGCTTCTTACAGCTCCAATAGTAATATGCCTGTGTCCTGGCTTTGACTAAAGTACAGCCTTCAGCCAGATAGGACCGGGTTCCCTTATCCTGCCAGTCATAATTGGCAATCAGCCACGATGCTTCTTTCACAAAATCTTCCTGGGTTGGTTTTGCCGGGCAGGCGCCCAGTTTATTGCCCATATTGTCGTGGTAATACTTGCCAGATGAGGATGGGCAGGGTTGCTCTTTCCCGTTGACGGTGACTTTGTCAAGGGTTCCCCAGCCGTCATAGATATCAGCATCCTGGGCAATTACACTTCCAGAAACCAATCCCAATGAGACCATACTGACGAGAATCAGTTTTTTCATAAATTTCCTCCATAGACAAAGACTGAACCAGATTCAGAGCATACTCCCAGAACCGGCCAATGTCAGCGGACAGCCCTTTCCAGGCTTTGGACAGATGAAGACACCATACCCAGTACTGCAGCGGACACTATCAACAGTTTTTTCATTTTCCTTCCCCTTGAAAACGGTATGTTCAGGTTATCGCAACAAAGGCACAGGCAGCATTGACGGGTGTCAAGCCAAGAGATTTTCCGGCTATCGGCAACAAAAAAGCCCTGGCATCAACGGATTGCCAGAGCTTGACATTCTTTTAAGGGATGGTGCCGATGAGAGGAGTCGAACCTCCGACCTACTGATTACGAATCAGTTGCTCTACCGACTGAGCTACATCGGCATCATGGAGTCAGGCATTGTATCAAAAAATGGTAAGAAAGTGTTTCTGAAACTGTTTCAAGCGGCTTCCGCCCCTTTCCACAGAAGGGGGTTTTCTGGTATTTTCGGTTCCATCTGTCTGATTCCACAAGGATTGCAATATGAGCCATTCTGTTTCACGTTTCCTGCGCAATGCCGCACTGCTGTCGCTTGCCGCAACCTCGATGGCATGGGCGGCCTCAACCCCTGAAGCTGTCATCAAGAACCACTTCAAGACGTATCTCGGACAGACCCCGGATGAAGTACGGAAAACAGATTACGGCAACCTGTATGAAGTCCGGCTGGGGACGGATATTGTCTATTCTGACCCGAACGGCCTGTACCTGATTATGGGTAATGTCATTGATATGCAATCGAAGAAGAACCTGACGGAAGAACGGGTTGACCAGGTTTCCAAGATTGATTTCAACGCATTGCCGAAACAGTATGCCATCAAGACTGTCAAAGGGGATGGCTCCGCCCAGATGGCGGTTTTCTCTGACCCGAACTGTGGGCACTGCAAATACCTGGAAAAAAACCTGCAGAAAGTGGACAACGTGACCATCTTCCTGTTCCCGATGACGATGCTGTCTGACAGCTCGAAGACGATTTCGGAAAATGCATGGTGTTCCGACAATCCGGCCAAGTCCTGGCAGGACTGGATGCTCAACGGGAAAAAACCGGTGAAGACCAAGGTCACCTGTTCCCTGCCTGCCAAAGAAGTCAAAGAGCTGGCAGACAAACTGGGCATCCGTGGCACACCGACCCTCTTTTTCTCGGATGGGACCCGCGTCCCGGGCGCAGTCGAGGCACAGGACATCAATTTCAAGCTGAAGACACTGCGGTAATTCCGGCAGGAAACGGCAGCATCAAACAGGCTGTCCACTGTCTGGGACGGTGGCAGCCCTGTTTCTTTGTCTCTGCCGATTTCTTCATATAAGATAGCTTTTTTGCGGCAATGTCCGCTGATATTTCTTTCAACCCCGCCGGTGTACGGGCACTTCCGGCATTTTTTCTGGTGATTATGACTGCTATTGCTATGAGTGAGACGGAACGCCGTCTCCGGGACATCCTGTCGAAACGCATCATGGTGCTTGATGGTGCGATGGGAACCATGATCCAGCGTTACAAGCTGACCGAGGAAGATTACCGGGGTGGTCCAAACGGCCGTTTCATCGATTGGAAACCGGATGACCTGGCAGAAGGTGAACGGGAACTGTTTGTCAAAGGCAACAACGAACTGCTGTCGCTGACACAGCCCCAGATTATCCGTGAAATCTACGACCAGTACCTGGAAGCCGGGGCAGATATCATCGAGGCGAATACGTTCAGTGCCACAACCATTGCCCAGGCGGATTACCATATGGGCTTCCTGGTCGATGAGATGAACGTGCAATCGGTGAAGATTGCGCGTGAAGCCTGTGAACGTTATTCCACTCCAGACAAACCCCGCTTTGTCGCAGGTTCCATCGGACCAACGCCCCGTACAGCATCGATTTCCCCGGATGTGAACGACCCGGGTGCCCGCAATGTCACGTTTGATGAACTGATGGCCTCTTACCTGCAGCAGGTCCGTGCGCTGGCAACGGCAGGGGTGGATATCCTGCTGGTGGAAACGGTGTTTGATACCCTGAACTGCAAGGCTGCACTGTTTGCGATTGATACTTATTTTGAAGAATCCGGCAAAACGCTGCCAATCATGATTTCCGGTACGGTGACTGATGCCTCGGGACGTATCCTGTCTGGTCAGACGGTGGCTGCCTTCTGGTATTCGGTACGCCATATCAAACCGCTGACCATCGGGTTGAACTGCGCTTTGGGTGCCGCCATGATGCGCCCCTATATTGAAGAGCTTTCGCGGATTGCCGATACCCATATCTGCCTGTATCCGAATGCTGGCCTGCCCAACCCGATGAGTGAAACCGGGTTTGATGAACTGCCTGCGGATACCGCCCGTGTCCTGAAGGATTTTGCGGAACATGGCTATCTGAATATGGTCGGTGGCTGCTGCGGCACAACACCTGACCATATCCGTGCGGTTGCTGAAGCAGTTGCGGATATTCCGCCGCGCAAGCTGGCGGAAGACCCAAGAACCCTGCGCCTAGCAGGGCTGGAACCATTTGTCATCGATGACCATTCACTGTTCGTGAATGTCGGTGAACGGACAAATGTGGCGGGGTCCCGTGCGTTTGCACGCATGATTGCGAATGAGGAATATGACAAGGCACTGTCTGTCGCCCGACAGCAGGTCGAGAATGGCGCACAGATCATTGACGTGAACATGGATGACGCGATGCTGGATTCCGTGACATCCATGCGGAAATTCCTGAACCTGATTGCGTCTGAGCCGGAAATCGCCCGTGTCCCGGTGATGATCGACTCCTCGAAATGGGAAGTCATCGAGACCGGGCTGAAATGCCTGCAGGGCAAATGCATCGTCAATTCGATTTCGATGAAGGCGGGCGTGGAAGAGTTCCTGCGCGAGGCAAAGCTGTGCCGCCGTTATGGCGCTGCTGTAATCGTGATGGCGTTCGATGAGGTCGGTCAGGCAGACACCTACCAACGCAAGATTGAAATCTGCAAACGGGCGTATGACCTGCTGATGGGTATCGGTTTCCCACCGGAAGACATCATCTTCGACCCGAACATCTTTGCTGTGGCGACTGGTATTGAAGAGCATAACAATTATGCGGTCGATTTCATTGAGGCGACCCGTTGGATCAAGGAGAACCTGCCTTATGCGAAAGTCAGTGGCGGGGTCTCGAATGTCAGTTTCTCCCTGCGGGGCAACAATCCTGCCCGTGAAGCTATCCATACGGTCTTCCTGTACCATGCAATTGCCGCCGGGATGACGATGGGGATTGTGAATGCCGGAATGATCGGGGTTTATGATGAAATCCCTGAAAACCTGCGTGAACGGGTCGAGGATGTGGTGCTGAACCGCCGTCCTGATGCAACAGACCGCCTGCTGGATGTCGCCCATGAATTCCAATCAGGTGCCAAGAAAGAAAGCGACCAGCTGAAATGGCGGGAAGAACCGGTCGAGAAACGCCTGACCTATGCCTTTGTCCATGGCTTGACGGATTTCATCACGGAAGACACCGCCGAGGCACTGCAGCAGGTGACCGAACGTGGCGGTGAACCAATTGAGGTGATTGAAGGGCCGCTGATGGCTGGGATGAATGCTGTCGGTGACCTGTTCGGTCAAGGCAAGATGTTCCTGCCCCAGGTGGTGAAATCCGCCCGTGTGATGAAACAGGCGGTTGCGTATCTGGTACCGCATATCGAAGAGCACAAGCGCGCCAGCGGCAATACCCAGTCCAATGGCAAAATCATCATCGCCACTGTGAAAGGGGATGTCCATGACATCGGCAAGAACATTGTCGCCGTTGTCCTGCAATGCAACAATTTCGATGTGGTGAACATGGGTGTCATGGTGCCCTGTGAGGAAATCCTGGCGAAAGCGGAGGAAGTGCAGGCGGATGCCATCGGGCTTTCCGGCCTGATTACGCCTTCCTTGGAAGAGATGACGCATGTCGCAAGCGAGATGCAGCGCAATGAATACTGCCGTTGCCACCGTATCCCATTGTTTGTCGGTGGTGCAACCACCAGCAAGACGCATACCGCCATCAAAATTGCACCGAATTACGAAGGTCCGGTCGTCCATGCGACGGATGCTTCCCGTACGGTGACCATCATCCAGCAGCTGCTGTCTGAAAACACCCGTGAGGCCTATATCCAGTCAGTGAAGGATGATTATGAACGCATCCGGGAAGAACATGCGAATAAGAAACCCCGCAAAATGCTGACCATCAGTGAGGCGCGCGCAAACCATCCCGCCCTGTCTTTTGAAGGCAGTAAAGCACCGAAAAGACCGGTCTATCTGGGACAGCGTTTCCTCCGCAACATCAGCCTTGAGATGCTGTCAGGCTATATCAACTGGATACCGTTCTTCAGGGTCTGGGACCTGCCTGGCGCTTATCCTGACCTGTTGGATGACCCTGAATATGGTGAACAGGCACGCCGGGTGTTCGCTGATGGCAAGGCAATGCTAGAACGGTTGGTCAAGGCACAGGCTCTCACGGCTAATGCTTCAATTGCCCTGATGCCAGCAAACCGGACAGGTGATGACGACATTGAAATCTACACTGACGAAACCCGTTCTGAAGTCGCCTTCACCTATTACTGCGTCCGGCAACAGGATGAGAAACCGGTTGTCAATGGCATCCAGCGTCCCAACCAGTCACTTGCCGATTTCATTGCTCCCAAAGGCACTCCCGATTATCTGGGCATGTTTGCAGTGACTGCCGGTGTCGGGATTGAGAAATGGTTGGACATTTATGGCAAGGAAAATGATGACTACAACAGCATCCTGCTGAAAGCGGTTGCAGACCGTCTTGTCGAGGCATTGTCTGAATATCTGCATGAACTTGTCCGCCGGGATTTATGGGGATACTCTCCGGATGAAAAATTCAACCATCAGGAACTTCTGAGTATGCCTTATAGGGGCATCCGTCCTGCACCGGGCTATCCAACCTGCCCAGAACATACAGTGAAAGGCGATATCTTCAAGCTGCTGCAAGCTGACAAAATCGGTATGAGCCTGACTGAAAATTATGCAATGCTGCCGACCGCTTCCATCATCGGTTTCTATTTTGCCCACCCTGATGCGAAATATTTCAATATCGGCAGGATCGGTGAAGACCAGGTTGATGATATGGCGGCACGCCGGGGTGTTTCCAAGGAAGTGCTTTCCAAATGGCTTGCCCCGATGCTCCGGTGATGTCCCCGTTGTCTGACTGAACAGGAAAAAACAAGATGACCCAGCTTATCCGTTATGCCATTGAACCGGTTGACCCCAACGGTCATCTGTTCCATGTTGACCTGACTGTTGCAGAACCTGATCCCGAAGGACAGCGCTTCAGCCTGCCGACCTGGATTCCCGGCAGTTATATGATCCGCGAGTTTTCCCGGAACATCATCCAGATGGATGCGGTCTGCGATGGCATCCCTGTCCCTTTGACAAAACTGGACAAGAACCATTGGCAGGCATCCCCATGCAAGGGTGCATTGACCATCAGTTATGATGTCTATGCCTGGGACCTTTCTGTACGGACAGCCCATCTTGACCAGACGCATGGTTTTTTCAATGGTTCCAGTGTCTTCCTTGAGGTACAGGGCAATGAGAACCAGCCCTTGGTCATCGATATCAAGCGCCCTTTCGGTGAGCGTTATGACAACTGGCGTGTCATCACCGCCCTGCCGGAACTGGAAGCTCCACGTTACGGGTTCGGCACTTACCGGGCATCCAATTATGATGAGCTGATTGATTCACCGGTTGAACTGGGCACGTTTGCCTTGGGTCAGTTTGAAGTGTACGGCACCCTGCATGAAATCGCTGTGACAGGCCATGTCCCCAACCTGGACATGGTACGGCTTGAAAAAGACCTGAAAACCATCTGTGAAACAGAAACCGCTTTCTTTGAACCGGAATCAAGACGTTCCCCGGTTGACCGTTATGTCTTTCTGGTGATGGCGGTCGGCAACGGCTACGGCGGGCTGGAACACCGCGCTTCCACCGCCCTGCTCTGTTCCCGGAAATCGTTGCCAAGCACGGCGACGCCTGAACAGGACGGCAAGCTGTCAGAAGATTATGTCCAGTTCCTAGGACTGTGCAGCCATGAGTACTTCCATACCTGGAATGTGAAACGCATTAAACCTACCGCCTTCATCCCCTACCGGTTGGATGCGGAAACCGATACCCGGATGCTCTGGCTGTTTGAGGGTTTCACCAGTTATTTCGATGACCTCTTCCTGTTGCGGAGCGGACTCATTGATGTAGGCACTTACTTACGCCTCATCGCAAAGACCATCAATGGCGTGATGCGCGGCAAAGGGCATCTGAGGCAGAGCATCTCAGATGCCGGATTTGATGCCTGGATTAAATATTACCGGCAGGATGAAAACTCGCCAAACGCCCTTGTCAGTTACTATACCAAAGGCTCGCTGGTTGCCCTGCTGTTGGACCTGACGCTCCGGAAAGCAACCGGCAATGCCCGTTCACTGGATGATGTGATGCGTCTGCTATGGCAGCGTTTCGGCAGACCCTTTGATGAGGGGCTGCCTGTCGGGATGACTGATGCTGAAGCCAAACGGGTGTTGGAGGAAATCAGCGGAACTGACCTCCGTGATTTCTTCAGCCGTTATATCTACGGCACAACTGTGCTGCCATTACGCGAAGCACTGGCGGATTTCGGTGTCACGATGAAAAACACGGCCGATAGCGGAAAGCCAGGCCTGGATATACGGACCCGGCAACAGGGAAATGATTGTGTCGTCACCCATGTTTATGAAAACGGATCAGCCCATTATGCCGGCATCTCAGCCGGTGATGTCCTGCTGGCAATTGATGGGCTGCGCGTCTCTGCAGATGGCAAATCCATTGCCCGGCAGCTTTCGCGCTATGCCTTGGGCGATGAAGTCGATATCCATGTTTTCCGCCGTGATGAGCTGATGAAGCTGACTGCCATCCTTGTCAGTGAGGAAGCACCGGAATATACGCTGACCCTGACGGAAAATGCGGCCGATGCCATGAAAACGGCAAGGCAGTCCTGGCTGGGCAGCTGACAGTCAGGGAAAATCAGGCGAAGAGACGGGCAAGTTCCCCTCCAGGTTCCGGAACGCGCATGAATGCCTCCCCGACCAGGAAGGCATGGACACCATGCTGCCGCATGACCTGCACATCTTCACGGGTCCGGATACCGGATTCTGTGACAGCCAACCGGTCTCCGGGCAGCATCGGCAGCATATCGAGGGTATGCTGGATGGATGTCTCAAACGTGCGCAGGTCCCGGTTGTTGATACCAATCAAAGGGGTTTTCAACCGCAATGCCCGTTCCAGTTCTTCTGGGCAGTGGGATTCGACCAGCACATCAAGCCCCAGTCCATGTGCGCAGGCTTCCAATTCCTGCATCTGGACATCGGACAATGCCGCAACAATCAGCAGGATGCAGTCAGCCCCCCATGATGCCGCCTGATAGACCTGATAAGGGTCAACCATGAAATCCTTGCGCAGGACAGGCAGCTGGCAGGCTGACCTTGCCTGTTCCAGATAGGCGGGATCCCCTTGGAAAAACTGTCTGTCAGTAAGCACTGACAAACATGCTGCGCCATGTCTCTCATAGCTTCTGGCGATTTCTGCAGGTTTGAAATCTGGACGTATGATACCTTTGGAAGGAGAGGCTTTCTTCACTTCAGCAATGACCCCTGCCTTGCCTTCTGCTATCCTGGCGCGCAACGCGCCCTCGAAACTTCGGCGGTTCTGCCTGAGTGACTGATTGCTTTCGACCTGCTGCTGCAGGGCGGTAAACGGCAACTGCTGCCTGGCTTCAGCAATTTCAACTGCCTTGACTTCAAGGATCCTGCGAAGGATGTCGGACATATATTCTTCCCTTTGTGATGGAAACTGTTCAGACTGCCTGTTGTGTGAATGCGATGAACTGGTCCAGCTTGCGTTTCGCTGAACCGTTCCTGAGTGCTTCCTGCGCCTGTTTCAGTCCTTCTGCAATGGATGGCGCAATACCGGCGGCATACAAGGCAGCTCCAGCATTCAATGCAACAATATCCGATGCCGGAGAAGCCCTGCCACCCAAGACATCCAATATGATTTCCTTGGATTCCTCGGCACTGGACACCTTGAAATTCCGGCTGGCATACATCCGAAGGCCGAAATCTTCAGGATGGATGTCATATTCGCGGACTTTTCCGTCAACCAGCTCGCCAACCTGGGTGGATGCCCCCAGGGAAATCTCATCCAGATTATCCCGTCCCCAGACAACCAGTGCCCGCCGGAGCCCCATCTGCTGCATGACGCGGACCTGGATACCGACCAGGTCTGAATGGAAAACCCCCATCATCATGTTGGCGGCGGAGGCGGGATTGGTCAGTGGACCCAGGATATTGAACACCGTACGGACACCCAGTTCCTCCCGGATAGCCTTGACGTGCTTCATCGCACTATGATGCGCCGGGGCATACATGAAACCGATGCCGGTCGTTTCAATGGAACGGGCAATCTGTTCCGGCGGCAACGCCAGGTTGATGCCCAACACCTCCAGGACATCGGCGCTGCCGGAGGAGGAAGACACGCTGCGGGAGCCATGCTTCGCAATCTCAGCGCCACAGGCCGCCGCAACGAACATCGCCGTCGTCGAGATGTTGAAGGTATGCGCGCCATCACCGCCTGTGCCAACGATATCCAGCAACCGTTCCGGATGTTTGACCGGCACTTTCAACGCAAACTCACGCATGATTTCAGCCATGGCTGCAATCTCACCGACTGATTCTTTCTTGACCCGCAGCCCGATGGCAAGCGCAGCCACCATGACCGGTGACATCCCGCCGCTCATCACCTGACGGAACAGGTCAAGCATCTCGTCATGGAAAATTTCCCGATGGTCGATACAACGGGCAAGGGCTTCCCGTGAAGTAATGGTCGTCATGATTATCTTTCCAGAAAGTTTTTAAGCTGTTGATGTCCATGTTCAGACAGGATGGACTCCGGATGGTACTGGACACCCTCGATATCAAAGGTCTTATGGCGGATACCCATGATTTCACCGTCTTCAGTCCAGGCAGTGACCTCAAGGCAGTCCGGCAGGCTTTCACGTTCAATGGCGAGGGAATGGTAACGGGTCACGATGAAGGGATTGGGCAACCCCTTGAAAACGCCGGTGCCATTGTGGAATACCGGGGACACCTTGCCATGCATCACCTGTTTGGCATGGACGATTTTCCCGCCAAAGACCGCACCGATTGACTGGTGCCCCAGACAGACACCGAATATCGGTTTCCTGCCTGCAAAATGCCGCAGCACCGCCATGGAGATGCCTGCCTCATAAGGCGTCTTCGGTCCCGGTGAGATACAGATATGGTCTGGATCCAGTTTCTCGATTTCTTCGATGGTGATCTGGTCGTTGCGGTAAGTCTGCACATCTGCGCCCAGTTCACCGAAATACTGGACGATGTTGTATGTAAAAGAATCGTAGTTGTCTATCATCAGTAACATGACTGCCACCTTTTCATCGGTATATATCAATTGGATGGGCTGGAATGCTCCAGCCAGGGCTTAGGGTGTACGGGTGCCGGAGGGCACAGGGGAATCAGGCTTTTGGCATACGCCAACGCCAACGCAGTGGAATCAGATAGATGGAAGAAAAGATTGCTTTGTACATATTGCGAATTATTACGCAAGCACAGTAGATTGGCAAGTACTTGAAACCATTATGGTCCTTCCCCGCCATCTTCGTCTTCCTGACGGGAAGTGACACGGTATGCCTCATCCGCCCATGCGCCCAGGTCAATCTGGCGGCAACGGTCGGAGCAGAAAGGCCTGAACGGACTTTCCTCTGTCCATTCAACAGGTTTGCCACAGATCGGGCATTTGACAGTCAGCACCATAGTTCCAATCCAACAAGTATCTACTGGCAGGATTGCCGTCAACCATAGGCATCCTGCCTTTCAGTCCATCAACCGGAAACTGTCTCTTTTCCATCACAGGGCATCCTTGGCCATCGCCAGATAGGTCCTGTGAAGCCGTTCAACTTCGCGGCGGATTTCACCGGCACCCCGGTCATTCACAATCACATCATCCGCCTTGGCAAGACGCTGCTGGCGGGTTGCCTGCGCAGCAATGATGGCCTTTGCCTGACCGGCAGAAAGGTTGCTGCGCCGCATCACGCGCTGTACCTGGAGGTCTTCAGGACAGTCCACCACCAGGATACGGGTGCCCATCCCCTTCCAGACCGGCAGGTCTATCAGCAGGGGATTGACAAAGACGACATAGCAGCCATCCGCTTCAAGTGCCTGCTGGAAACAGATATCCCGGATCAGGGGATGCAGGATGCTTTCCAGCCTGAGCCGTTCCGCTGGGTCGGCGAACACCCGCTCACGCATCTTCGCACGGTCAAGTGCACCATCTGCCCCGATGAATGATTCACCGAAAGCCTGGCGGATAGGCTCAATCCCGGCTCCGCCAGGCACGGTCAGTCCACGGGATATGACATCTGCATCGACAATGGTGGCGCCGAGCTCCGCCAGGATATCCGAGACAAATGTCTTGCCACTGCCAATGCCGCCTGTCAGTCCGATTGAGAAACGGGTGTAATCCATCATCTGCCCATCCTGACCTGTCTATGACAGGATAAATCCTATCTGTTCCTGCATGCCTGCTGTCGGTGACTGGGTGAAACCGCCTTTGACAAAGCGCGCCATCCGCCCCAGCAGGCAGTTCATCAGCAGATTGCTCCGCATGACGGCAGACGCTTCATCCAGATGGGTCTCCTGTGTGGCGGCAAGACGCATCGCCTGACGCAGGGTCAGTTCCACACGGTCAAAAAACTGGTTCATCCGTTTCTGGAGCCGGGGATTCTCGTTGATCAGGGCATCCCCCATCATCACGCGGGTCATGCCGGGATTCTTCTCGGCGAATCCCAAGAGCAGCCTGACAATGTTCTGCACCTGGACCAACCCCCGCTCCTCATTGTCACAGATACGGTTGATGACACCGAACACACCGGATTCGATGAATTCAATCAACCCCTCAAACATCTGTGCCTTGCTGGCAAAATGCCGGTAGAGCGCTGCTTCGGAAATCCCGACCTTTGCCGCCAACGCAGCTGTGGTGATTTTCATCCCTTCCGGTTCTTCAAGCATCATTGCCAATGCCTGGAGGATTTCCTGCTTCCGTTCCCCTGTTTTTTTCCTGACCATATGACCGATTCACTTTCCTGCAAGACACCGCACCAGCCGGAGGACAGAACCGACCTTGACATCAATATAGGATGGCCGCCCCAACGCTGTTTTCCTGCGGGGACGTGCATACGCATGGATGGATTGATGGCTTCGGTTGAGGTACTGGGTGACCAGCACGGTCTTCATGCCTGTTATTTTAGCGGTTTTCAGGCTCCGCATATCATCTTCAATGAGAATGCACTGCGACGGTTTGGTTTTCAGCAGGACGGGAAGATGCTGGAAAAAACGTCTTGAAGGCTTTGGGGTGTACCGGCCCGACAGACGCATAGTCTCTATGGAAACGATGCGCTCAAAGAATGGGGCAAGCCCCAGGACTGACAGCACCTGCTGCGCGTAATCCCCTGCTGAATTGGTCAGCAGGACTTTCCTGCCTGGCAGGCGTTGGAAAAAACGCCTGAGCCCTTTCTCAGCATGGATCATGGCAGGCAGGTCCCTGAACTGATGCGCTGCTTCCAGGAACTGCCGGGTGCGGCGGTCCGGTTTCTGGCTGATGCCCAGCAGGGTTGCCCCATACCGCCGCCAGAATGACTGTCTGAGTGTATCCGCCTCTGCTTCGGAAAGTGCCTTGCCTTCCTGACCGCAATGGGCAGCAATCCAGCCATTCATGTTCCGGCTGATCTGAGGAAAAATCTCAGCGGAAGCATCATGGAGGGTATTGTCGAGGTCGAACAGCCAAAGCCGCTTTTTTCTGGGAATCATGGTATCCATTCAAAGGAAACCCCGTTAAACAGGACCTGCTTAACGGGGTTGGTCTCATTGTCCATGTACCTTGCCAGCGGTCATCTCCGCTTGGTCTTGGAAGTCACAGGCTTGGCCTGCGCCGCGACAGCCTGTTCTGCCGCAATGAGCTTGTCTGCCTGCTTGTTGATGTAGTAATGGTGCGCGATGGACAGGATGTTGTTGACAATCCAGTACAGCACCAGACCTGCCGGGAAGAAGAAGAACGTAATCGAGAAAGCGATTGGCAGGAACATCATGATCTTCGCCTGCGTCGGGTCAGGTGGCGGCGGGCTCATCTTCTGCTGGAGGAACATGGTCCCCGCCATGACGACAGGCAGGATGTACCATGGGTCAGGCGCTGCCAGGTTCTGGATCCAGCCCAGCCAAGGGGCATTACGGATTTCGATGGAAGCCAACAGCACCCAGTACAGCGACAGGAACACCGGAATCTGCACAATCATCGGCAGGCAGCCCCCCGCAGGATTGATTTTTTCCCGTTTGTACAGGGCAATCATCTCTGTCTTCATGGTCTGCGGGTCGTCTTTGTACCTTTCCTTCATACGCTGGATGACCGGTGTGAACTTGCGCATCCTCGCCATGCTCTTGTAGCCCATATGGGACAACGGGGAAAGGACCAGCTTGATGAGGATGGTCAGGATGACAATGGTCCAACCCCAGTTGCTGACTTCATCATGGATACGGTTCATCAGCCAGAAAATCGGTTTTGCAACCACGGTCAGGAAACCATAGTCCTTGACCAGGTCCAGGCCAGGTGCGGCTTTTTCAAGCAGTTTGGTATCCTGCGGCCCCATATAAAGCGCGGTGTCATTGGAAACCGTCTGCTGTGGCTGGATCATCTTGCCGCCATCCGTCACCTGGAGCTCGGTACCGATACAGAACAGGTCTTCGCCCAGTTTCTTCGCATAGTTTTCCCGGTTGAGTCCATTCGTTGGGATGAATGCAGAGACGAAATAATGCTGGACCATGGCAATCCAGCCGTCCTTGGTATCCCGGATGAATTTTTCACCGGTACCGTTTTCTGTGAGGTTGTCAAACTTCAGCTTCTGGAACTTTTCCTCACCGGAATAGACAGCAGGACCTGTGAAGGTGCTGACGAAGCGGGATTGACCTTCTGGACGGCTGCTGTCACGGACCAGCTGCATATACAGCTTGGCATTGATCGGCTCACCGGTCAGATTGGTGATCTGGTGGTTCACATCAACGACATAACTGCCCCGCTTGAAGGTCAGGGTCTTCACAAGCCGGACACCGTTCTGTGTTGCATCCATGACAACCTTGACCTCATCCTTGCCATCTGCCAGTGTGAAGTCACCTGGATGGACGTTGAAATGGGTGGCATGGTTCGGATAAAGCCCACCGGACAGACCAGTCTGCGCCAGATAGACACGTGGTGGATTGTTCTCGAACAGCACCATGTCTTTCTGGAAGTCATTGTCAGGATATTTCAGCAGTTCCAGGTTCTGGAAGACACCGCCATTGGCATTGATGGTCAGCTTGAAGACATCTGTCTGGACAGTGATGACATCCAAGGCAGCCTGCCGTTTCGCCTCTTCCTGTTTCGCTTCTTCTGCCGCAGCATTGGCCTTTGTGACTTTCTCCATCGGCAGGCCAGCCGGTTCCGCCGTCTTGGCTTCTTCCTTCTTGTCTGCGCTGCGGTAACTGAATACCAGCGAAGAACCCCCGTTGTAGACAACCCAGTTATCCCAGAGCATAAACAAAGCTATGAGCAGGATGATAATCAGTGTCGTACGTTTCTTGACGTCCATAATTGTCGGATAGTTATATCAACTGCTGTTTTTCTTAAACCACTTGCCACAACGGCATCCCCACCCTTTTTTCGGCACAGGATCATAACCACCGGGATGGAAAGGGTGGCACTTCAACAGGCGTATCAATATCAGGAAAATGCCCTTAATGCAACCATGCACGGAAAGTGCTTGGATGGCATAGGCGGAACATGTTGGATAAAAACGGCAATTGGGACCCAACAACGGGCTGATCAACAGCTGATAGCCTCTTATCAGAAGGATAAAGAAGCTTTTCAGTGGTGATTTCAGGAAGCTTTTGAGGAAGCTTTCTTTTTCTGACTCTTTCCGCATTGTCCTACAAGCTGGGTCAGTTCCCGATAAAGCATCTGTTTCAGGGACATGCCTGTGGCAGGCTGATGGCGGGCATTGGGCGGGGATGACAGACGGATGACACAGTCCAGTCCTGACAGCTGGCTCTGCCGGAAAACTTCCCTGCAAAGCCGTTTCACCGTATTGCGTGTCACCGCCCTTGGCGCAAACCGTTTTGCGGCAACAATACCAAGCCGGGCCTGCTTCAGCTGATTGGGTCTGGCATAGATGACAAAATGTTCTGTCCTTGCACAGGGACGCATACGAAAAACGGATGAGAACTCATCCGTTTTGCGAAGACGCCGACCGGAAGGAAATTCTCCGCTCACACAATCAGCTTCAATAAGGGCTGTATCAGACGGCCAGGCGTTTACGGCCTTTTGCACGGCGTGCATTCAGGACAGCACGACCGCTCTTGGTGGCCATACGGACACGGAAACCGTGGGTGCGCTTACGGCGCACAACTGAAGGTTGATAAGTACGTTTCATGATGGTCTCGCTAATTGATCAGCAATAATAATTCGGGTTACGGTACTTCCGGTCGGAACAGCCTTGATGCTGTCAGCGTTGGCTCAGTCCAGACAAAGCACCACCTTATGCGTAAGGAATCAATGATTAGACCGTATCATGGCATGACCTGTCAATACCAAATACGTTACTTTATCAAAATCACCTAAAAAAAATCGGTTTTCTGTGGATAACTTGTCTGTTTAAGGGTAAAATGTCGCCTTGGAATGAATTGATTTTCCTAACTGAAATCCGCTTGGTCAATACGTTTTTCCCCTTCATGGGAAAAATGGTTGCCCAAGGTGTTTTTTCTGTCTGTTTTCAATACCGTTTATCGCTGAATCATGGAATCTTTCTGGCAGGACTGTCTCTCCCAGCTTGAATCGGAAATGGCAGGGCAGCAATACGTCACCTGGATAAAACCTTTGGTCCTGGTGGATTACCATGATGGCCTGCTGCATATCGCTGCACCGAACTTCATCAAGCGCAATTGGGTCAAACAGGAATATGCCGGCCGCATCGCTGAGCTGGCATCAGGCATCCTTGGCGTCCCTGTTGAGGTCCAGGTGTCAGTTGCCAAGAAAAAGAATGCTACAAACCCGGCAGCAGCCCAGTCAGCAGAGCCCGCAGTACAACCAGCATCAGTCAAGGCTGATTCCCTGTCGGGACAGCCTGCCCAACACCAGTCCACCCAAGAGCAGAACCATCTGGATGCCGGCATCAATCCCGAGATGACTTTCGACAGTTTTGTCATGGGCAAGGCGAACCAGCTGGCACGTGCCGCCGCCATCCAGATTGCCAGCAATCCAGGCTCCTCTTACAACCCGCTGTACCTGTTCGGAGGGGTCGGTCTTGGCAAGACCCATCTGATCCAGGCAATCGGCAACCAGGTCCTGAAGGAACGGCCTTCAGCAAAAATCCGCTATATCCATGCTGAACAGTATGTCAGGGACGTAGTGAGTGCTTACCAACGTCAGGACTTTGATGGTTTCAAGCGCAATTATCATTCATTGGATATGCTGCTGATCGATGACATCCAGTTCTTTGCCGGCAAGAACCGGACGCAGGAAGAATTCTTCTATGCGTTCGAAGCACTGATTGCGGCACGCAAGCAGATCATCATCACCAGCGATACCTACCCCCAGGATATCGCGGGCATGGAAAGCCGCCTGACATCCCGTTTTGCATCCGGGCTGACAGTCGCCATCGAACCACCGGAACTGGAAATGCGGGTTGCAATCCTGATCAAGAAGGCTGCCCAGATCGGTGTCAGCCTGAATGATGATGTCGCTTTCTTCATCGCCAACCTCCGCCAGACCAATGTCCGTGAACTGGAGGGGGCACTGAGTACAGTCGTCGCACACTCCCGCTTCATGAACCAGGAAATTACGGTTGACCTGGCTAAAGAGGTCCTGAAAAGCACAGGGCCTTCCAATCTGGTTTCGGTTGAGTCCATCCAGAAAGCCGTTGCTGAGTATTACCGCATCAAGGTAGCGGATATGTATTCGAAGCGCCGTCCTGCCAATATCGCCAGACCGCGCCAGATTGCGATGTACCTTGCCAAGGAGCTGACTCAGAAGAGCCTGCCTGAAATCGGTGAACAGTTCGGTGGACGTGACCATACCACCGTCCTGCATGCTGTCAGGAAAATCGCCCAGGAAAGGCAGAAGAACGCTGAACTCAATCATGAGCTGCATGTCCTCGAACAGACGGTGAAACGCTGAACCTCATGATGACAGGTCAGATTTTGATTAACTGAAAAACAATTGATATTCAAGGAAAAATTATGCAATTGGTTAAAACCGGCCGTGATGAAATCCTCCGCCCCCTTCAGACTGTCAGCGGCATTGTGGAACGCCGTCAGACGCTGCCGATTCTTGCCAACATCCTGATCCGTAAACAGGGCAATGACATCTCTTTCCTCTCGACGGATACGGAAATCCAGATCATCACCCATGCACCGATCGGTGCCGATGAGGAAGATGCGGTCACAACTGTAGCTGCCCGCAAACTGCAGGATATCCTGCGTACCCTGCCGGATGATTCTGATGTAACCCTTTCCCTGAATGACAAGAAACTGGTTGTCTCGGCAGGACGTTCCCGCTTTTCGCTCCAGACACTGCCAGCAGAGGATTTCCCGATTGTCAGCCAGCCAGCTGAATTCGATGCTTCGGTTTCCCTGCCGCAGAAAGACCTGAAGAACCTGCTTGGCATGGTCTCGTTCGCCATGGCACAGCAGGACATCCGTTATTACCTCAATGGGCTGCTGCTGCAGCTTGATGGCAAGCAGATCAATGCCGTCGCAACGGATGGCCACCGGCTGGCATTCTGCGCCTTGGAAACCGCCCAGGAATATGCGAAACGTGACCTGATCATCCCCCGTAAGACGGTCCTGGAACTGCTGCGCCTGCTGGGTGAAACCGATGAGATGGTCCGCATCGACTTTGCCCAGACCCAGACCCGCTTTGTCTTCGGTTCTGTTGAATTCGTTTCCAAACTGGTCGAAGGCAAATTCCCGGACTATACCCGCGTCATCCCCAAGAATTATCAGAAAAAGTTCGTGATTTCCCGTGAAGCCCTGCTCCGCTCCCTGCAGCGTGCCGCCATCATGACGACGGACAAATACAAGGGGATCCGCTGCATCCTGGCGCCTGACAGCCTGAAAATCAATTCCACCAATGCCGACCAGGAGGAAGCATTGGAAGAACTTGAGATTGATTTCAATGGAGACGGCTTTGAGATTGGCTTCAATGTCACGTACCTGCTTGATGTGCTGACCAACCTGAAGAATGACAACATGCAGGTTGACCTGATGGATGGCAACTCTTCCGTCCTGATGACCATTCCAGACAACAGCAGTTTCAAATACGTTGTCATGCCGATGCGCATCTGATGATGCAGGGAGGCTCCTCCTCCCAAAGGATGCCGCTTTTTAAAAAAGCGTTGCATCTTGTTGTTTTTAAAGAAAGTTTTCGATGCCACAGACAGAAACAGACGCCAAAGACTACAGCGAAAGTGAAATCAAGATCCTAGAAGGCCTTGAAGCCGTCAGGAAACGTCCAGGGATGTATATCGGCGATACCTCCGATGGTACCGGGCTGCACCATCTGGTCTTTGAAGTACTCGACAACTCTATCGATGAGGCACTGGCAGGCTACTGTTCCGAAATCCAGGTCACCCTGCACAGTGACAATTCTGTTTCTGTCACCGACAACGGGCGGGGCATCCCGACCGGCATCAAGTTCGATGACAAACATGAACCGAAACGCAGTGCAGCTGAGATTGTCATGACGGAACTGCATGCAGGTGGCAAATTCGACCAGAACGCCTATAAGGTTTCCGGTGGACTGCATGGGGTCGGGGTTTCCTGTGTCAACGCCCTGTCCACTTTACTGAAACTGACAATCTGGCGGGATGGCAAAGAACATTACATGGAATTTGAACGTGGGCTGCCAATCCGTACAGCAACCCAAATGATCAATGGGGTGGAATGTGCGCCAATCAAGGAGATTGGTGATTCCGACCGTCAGGGCACCCGTGTCCGTTTTTGGCCGGATGCTTCCATTTTCAGCACCATTGAACTGCAGTATGACATCCTGGCGCGCCGTATCCGGGAACTGTCATTCCTGAACAATGGTGTCCGTATCCGCCTGCTCGACCAGCGGACGGGCAAAGAAGAGGTCTTTGCCTATGAAGGCGGTACCCGTGGCTTTGTGGAATACATCAACCGGGGGAAAACCGCGATACACCCGACCATCTTCCAGGCGACAGGCGAACGCATCAGCGAACAGGGTAAACCGGTTTTTGTCGATATCTCGATGCAGTGGAACGATTCGTACAACGAACAGGTGCTCTGTTTCACAAACAACATTCCCCAACGGGATGGCGGAACCCATCTGACCGGATTGCGTTCCGCAATGACCCGCGTCATCAACCGTTATATCACTGACAATGAGCTGGCGAAAAAAGCGAAAGTCGATATTACGGGTGATGATATGCGTGAAGGGTTGACCTGTGTCCTGTCAGTCAAGGTTCCAGAACCGAAGTTCAGTTCCCAGACAAAAGACAAGCTGGTTTCCTCTGAAGTCCGTGGCCCAGTCGAAGAAATCATCACCAAGACCCTGACGGATTTCCTGCAGGAAAAACCCAATGATGCAAAAATCATCTGCACCAAGATTGTGGAGGCAGCCCGTGCCCGTGAAGCAGCCCGCAAGGCCCGTGAACTGACACGGCGCAAAGGTGTGCTGGATGGGCTTGGCCTTTCAGCAAAACTGGCTGACTGCCAGGAAAAAGACCCTGCCCTCTGCGAGCTGTACCTGGTGGAAGGGGACTCAGCAGGCGGCTCGGCAAAACAGGGGCGTGACCGGAAATTCCAGGCCATCCTGCCGCTGCGGGGCAAAGTCCTGAATGTTGAGAAAGCCCGCTTTGAGAAAATGCTGTCTTCAGAGCAGATTACAACGCTGATTGCGACACTGGGCACCAGTATCGGTCCGGATGAATTCAATATCGATAAACTGCGTTACCACCGTATCATCATCATGACAGATGCAGATGTGGATGGTGCCCATATCCGCACCCTGCTGCTGACGCTGTTCTACCGCCAGATGCCGCAGTTGATTGAACGGGGCTATGTCTATATCGCCCAACCACCGCTTTATAAAATCAAGAACGGCCGTGACGAACGCTATCTGAAAGACGACCTGGAAGAAGCAAACCATATGATGGAGATTGCCCTGCAGAACGCCTCCCTGGTACCACAGGACGGCGGTGAAGCCATCAGTGGCGCAGAGCTGAAGGAAATGGCAGACCGTCATACCATTGCCTACAATATCGTCGGCCGCCTTGCCCGCCTGATCGGTCAGGATGTCCTTGCTGCCATCATGAATGGCGTCCATCTCCGCTTGGATTCCCCTGAAGCAGCAGAAGCTTCCGCTGCCGCACTGGAACAAGCCCTGCAGGACCCAGATGTCACCGTTGAAGTCCAGACAGATGAGAACGGCAATGCTGCACTCGCAGTCAAACGGGTCACTTATGGCAATGTCCATATCACCACGATTGACCGTGACTTCACGGAAGGCAACGACTACCGGCTTTTGGAAAAATCTGCTGCGGATTTCCTGGCACTGGTTGGCAGTGGCGCCACCATCCGCCGTGGTGAAGGCGAGAAAATGCGGCAGATGGCGGTACGCAGTTTCCATCAGGCGATGCAATGGCTCCGTGAAGAAGCTGAAAAAGGCGTTTCCAAGCAACGCTATAAGGGGCTGGGGGAAATGAATCCAGAACAACTGTGGGAAACCACGATGGATCCGTCCTCACGCCGTATGCTGCGTGTCCGGATTGAAGATGCCATTGCCGCCGACCAGATTTTCACAACCCTGATGGGAGAAGAAGTCGATCCCCGGCGCAGATTCATCGAAAGCAATGCCCTGCTGGCAGGGAATATCGACATCTGACCCTTGAACAGCCTGCTGATATGGTAGACAGGCTGTCAAGGTGGCTGTAGACGGCTTTACAGGCGTTTCCTGACGCTAGGAAAGGGATTTCCATCCAGACAATCAAAAAGGCCTGAGAGCCGCTTTCCGGGGAAAATCAAGGAAACGGTTCAGATGGTTTGGGTACGTTCTATCAGCCAGTTCCTTGCCTTGATGGCAATCCGTGGCAGCAGTTTTTCGCGGACCCCCTGATGATAACGGTTCACCCAGTCTTTCTCCGCCTCTGTCAACAGGGAAACATCCATGCAACGGGTATCAATCGGGCACTGGGTCAATGTCTCAAATTTCAGGAAATCCCCAAATGCTGTTTTACCGGCAGACACTGCTGCTGACAGGTTTTCAATACGGATTCCCCATTTCCCTGGACGGTAAATCCCTGGCTCGATAGAAGTCACCATTCCTTCTTCCATAGCTGTCTGCGGTGACGGATTGCCATGATAGGAAATACCCTGCGGACCTTCATGGACATTCAGGAAATATCCGACACCATGACCAGTGCCATGACCGAAATCAATCCCCTGTTCCCACAATGGTTTCCTCGCGATGGCATCAATCATCGCTGAAGGGATGGACCGTGGGAAATGGGCTGTGGATAACGCAATCACACTTTTAAGCACCAAGGTGAAATCACGCTTCTGCGCCTGGGTCGGCATACCGACGGGAATGACTCTGGTCATATCGGTTGTTCCCCGAAGGTACTGACCACCGGTATCAATCAGCAGCAGGCCATTGTTCTTGATGATGGAAAAAGCCTGCTGGGTTGCCTGATAATGTGGCAATGCACCGTTTTCATTGAATCCAGCTATCGTAGCGAAACTTGGCGAAATGTAATCACTGCGCCTTGAACGGCAGACCTCGATTTTCTCAGCAACGGTGACTTCTGAGATGACAACCCCACGTTGCTGGACTTCATCAAACCATGCCTGGAATTCACAGAATGCCGCACCATCATCAATCATCAGATCACGGATATGGTCCAGTTCCTTTGGCGCTTTCCTGGATTTCAGCAGTAAGGCTGGATTGACCGCTTCAACCAACTGGACATGTTCGGGCAATGATGAAACCATTGCCAATGATGTCCGTTGAGGATCAATCAGCAATGAGGCGTTTGCAGGAAGCTGCGACAACGATGCCTGCACCTGCTCATAAGGAAGCAGCTCAATGCCTTCCTTTTCCAGGACCTGTTGGATGGTGTATGGTATTTTCTGTTTAGAAACAAAGAGTTGTACCGTTTCTGGACCAATAAGGAGGTAACTGATGAACACAGGATTGTAGGCAATGTCATTACCTCTCAGGTTCAATGTCCAGGCAACATCATCCAAACTACTGATGAATGTCCAGTCAGCACCACTCTCTTTCAGTTTCCCACGGGTCTGTGCGATTTTTTCCTGGCGGGAAAAGGCAGCATAATCCATTCCATGTTCAAAGACGATACCATCCGGCATTTCAGGCCGTTCTTTCCAGACACTGCTGACTGGATTGATATCAATGCGCAGCGTCATTGCATATTTTTCCAGTTTCGCCTTAAGTTCCCTGCCCTGTTTCAAAGACAGCAGGCGGCCATCAACACCAACAACTGTCCCAGCAGGAAAATAGGAAAGTATCCAATCGATATGGTTCCTGCTGTTGGCTCCCATCAGACGGCACATTTCAATGCCACTGCCTGCAAGCTGTTTTTCAGCCTGTTCCCAATAACGGCTGTCAACCCATAAAGAGGCTTTTTCCAAGCCGATGACCAATGTGCCAGCAGAACCTGTGAAACCGGAGAACCATTCCCGGCATTTCCAATAATCCGGTAGATATTCCGATAAATGGGGATCCGCGCTCGGTAAAATCAATACATCAACAGATGATTGCTTCATTGCCTGACGCAGTTGCTGGATACGGTCTGGTATTGTGATGGAAGTCATGATGATTGTTCAAAAACAGTTGATGGATGACATATTACGCTACATCCAGATAGGACTGAATACCTGACTGACATTTCCATCAGCTTGATTCCTTTTGTTTCATATATGGTGATGTTCCACGTGGAACATCATTAAAAAGGCAAAAAAATGACCGGGGATTCCCGGTCATTTCCCTTGTGGATATTTCTGTTGATAACTGTTCAGGAAACTTTCCTGATTTTAGCCAGAAGACTATCCAAGATATCCAGATTGGCAAAGTCGATGATCAGTTTTCCTTTACCCTTTGCGCCCATCTTGAAACTGACCTTTGTCGTCAGCAGGTCTGACAGTTCTGTTTCAAGATTGACCAGATCCTGGGATTTCACTTTCGCTGGTTTAGGGGGATTTTTCTGACGGTTAAGTTCCTGTGCCACCAATTTTTCTGCCTCACGGACCGACAGGCGTTTAGCAACAATCTGGGTTGCCAAGGCAATCTGAACAGCCCCCTCAACAGCGAGCAACGCCCTGGCATGCCCCATATCAATATCGCCTGCGGTCAGCATCGTCTGGACAGGTTCTGTCAGATTCAACAGACGCAGCAGATTGGTGACAGCACTTCGGGAGCGTCCGATAGACTGTGCCGCCTGCTCATGGGTAAAACTGAACTCACTGACGAGCCGTTGGATTCCCATAGCTTCTTCAAGTGGATTCAGATCCTCACGCTGCATATTTTCAATCAATGCCATTGCCGCTGCTGTTTTATCATCTACATGCTTGACAATGGCAGGAATCTCTTTCAGTCCAGCAATCTGGGCGGCGCGGAAACGCCGTTCACCAGCAATGATTTCATAACGCTTGCTCCCACCAGCAACCGGACGGACAAGGATCGGCTGCATGACACCCTGTTCTCGGATGGAGGCAGCCAAATCATTCAGGGCGCCCTCATCCATGCGGTTACGGGGCTGATATTTCCCAGACTGAAGACGGGTCATGGAAACCGGAGAAACCAATGGCGATTCTGATGAAAGGTCAGGCGTTGTACCCAACAGCACTTCCAATCCACGGCCAAGTCCTTTTTTCTTTTTAATGGTTGGTTCACTCATTGCGTAAAATTCCCCTTATTTCAATCTGCGTGCTTCCAGCCATGCCAGTAATTCTTCTGCACATGCCATGTAAGCCTTTGCCCCTTTGGAAGACGAATCAAAGTCAACACCCGGCAATCCGTAGGAAGGTGCCTCTGCCATACGGACATTCCTAGGGATGACTGTCTTGAGAACCCTGTTGCCGAAGTGTTTTTCAAGCTGTTCAGAAACATGGATGGAAAGTGTGACACGTTTATCAAACATAACCCGCAACAGCAGCAATCCAATAGAATTCAGCTGGGGATTCATATTGGAATGGATATGGCGGACTGTATTGAGCAGGTCTGACAGGCCTTCCAATGCAAAATATTCACATTGCATCGGAATGATTACACCATCCGCAGAACAGAACGCATTCAATGTCAGTAAGGACAATGCCGGCGGACAGTCAATCAGGATGAAATCATATTCATCCTGTATAGCGTCCAGGGCTTCCCGTAACCGTTTTTCCCGACGTTCAAGGTTGACCATCTCCACTTCAGCAGCTGCAAGGTCCCTGTTGGCAGGCAACACATCAAACTGGATAGCTGATGGACGTTGCCTGACATGCCTGATATCTTCAAGTCCCAATAGCACTTCATAAACCGAAGCCGTCAACTCTGATTTCTGTACACCACTGCCCATGGTGGCATTGCCCTGTGGATCCAAATCAACCAGCAGGACTTTCTTCTTAAGATGGGACAGGCTGGATGCAAGATTGACTGCTGTAGTCGTTTTACCGACGCCTCCTTTTTGATTGGCAATGCAGAATACGGCAGCCATAAGGTATCCCTTTACAGTTCTGGATGATTGACTTCCTCTTTGGAAGCAGGTTTGCTTTTTTCAATAATGACCAAATGGCGCTGTGCATTCAGGCCAGGTACAGCAAGCGGTACAATCTTATTGACTGTCCACTGCCTGTCAAGGTTACTGATTTCATCTTCAGGAATCAATCCTTTCATAGCGTAGAAACGCCCTTTTTCAGCCAATAGATGTGATGACAAAGCAACAAAGTCTGCCAGATTGGAAAAGGCCCTGGAAACAATCCCATCAAATGTACCAGTCATCGGCAATGTTTCAACCCGTCCAGTATGGACTTCCACATTTTTCAAGCCAAGTTCAATGGCGGCCTGACGGATAAAAGCTGTTTTCTTACTGACAATATCAACCATTTCAACCTTGATATCCGGACAGGAAACTGCAATGACCAGACCAGGAAGACCTCCTCCTGAACCGACATCAAGGATATGGGAACAACCTGATACCCATGGAACAACAGATAACGAATCCAACAGATGGTGTGTCAGGACCTGATCAACATGACGGATAGCTGTCAGGTTATAGACTTTATTCCATTTATTCAGTAAAAAAACATATTCAACCAGTTGGTTTATTTTAGGTTCATCTAAAAAAATATCCAAGGTTTCTATACCAGTCTCAAGCTGTGATTTCAATGCTGTTTTATCCATCTGCATCTTGTCTTCCTTCTGGTTCCGTCAGTCAGTCAAGGAAACCAAACCATTTTTCTTAAGGTGGATCAGCAGGATTGAAATAGCTGCTGGTGTGATTCCCGAAATACGGGAAGCTTGACCCAATGTTTCGGGCTGTTGTCTTTCCAGCTTCTGGCGGACTTCAATGGACAATGCCTTGATGCTGCTGTAATCCATATCCTGAGGCAACTTCATATTCTCAAAACCTGCCTGCCTTTCAATCTCACGGGATTGGCGGTCAACATAACCAGCATATTTAATCTGGATTTCAACCTGGTCTTTGACATCATCGGACAACCGTTCTTCAGACCGCCACTGTTGACCACCAATTCCTGTCAGGCCTTCCAATGTGCGGTAAGTGACCTTTGGACGTTTCAACAAATCAGCCAAAGAATATTCATGTTCAATGGTCTTGCCCAGTACCCTTTCTGATTCTTCTGTGGACAACATGGCTGGTTGAATCCAGGTTGTCTTCATCCTTTGTATCTCTCTGGTGGTTTTTTCCCGTTTCTGTTCAAAGATTTCCCATTGGGCTTCAGTGACACATCCCAGACGGTAGCCGGTTTCTGTCAGACGCAGGTCAGCATTGTCTTCACGCAGACTCAAACGGTACTCAGCCCTGCTTGTAAACATACGGTAAGGTTCATTGACACCTTGCGTAATCAAATCATCAATCATGACGCCGAGATAGGCTTCATTGCGCTTTGGCACCCATGCCTCCTCACCCATGACATAACGTACAGCATTGATACCAGCAAGCAAGCCTTGAGCAGCAGCTTCCTCATAACCGGTAGTCCCATTAATCTGCCCAGCAAAGAACAACCCTTTGATTTGACGGGTTTCCAATGAGGATTTCAACAGGCGTGGGTCATAATAATCATATTCAATGGCATAACCTGGCCGCAGGATATGCGCATTTTCCAATCCAGGAATCGTCTTGATGAAACCCATCTGGATGTCAAACGGCAGACTGGTTGAAACACCATTTGGATAATATTCATGGGTTTTCAATCCTTCTGGTTCCAAGAAAATATGGTGTGAATCACGACCTGAGAACCTATGGATCTTATCTTCGATTGATGGACAATACCTGGGACCAATCCCTTCAATCACACCAGTAAACAATGGACTCCGGTCAAGACCTGAACGGATGATATCGTGGGTCTTTTCATTGGTATGGGTTATCCAGCAAGGCATCTGTTCTGGATGCATTGTTTCATTACCAAGGTAAGAAAATACAGGAACCGGATTGGAATCACCCAACTGTTTCCTCATGACTGAAAAATCAATGGTCTTACCATCAAGACGTGGAGGTGTCCCTGTCTTCAACCTTCCCTGTGGAAAATCCAACTCTTTCAGGAAAGATGACAAAGCAACTGATGGAACATCTCCTGAACGTCCGCCAGGATAGACATTCATCCCGACAAACAGTTTCCCATCCAAAAAAGTCCCTGCTGTCAGGACAACAGCAGAAGCATGGAATTCAACACCTCCTTGGGTAATAACGCCTTTTACCCTGTCCTGCTCAATAACCAATTCATCAACCTGTTCTTGGAATAGAGAAAGATTTTCCTGATTTTCCAAGGTATAACGGATAACCTGACGGTAAAGTGAACGGTCAATCTGTACACGTGTTGAACGTACAGCAGGACCTTTTGAAGAATTCAATATACGGAACTGGATACCTGCCTTGTCAGCAGCCAATGCCATAATGCCGCCCATGGCATCAATCTCTTTTACAAGATGGCTTTTTCCTATACCGCCGATTGAAGGATTACAGGATAACTGTCCAAGGGTGTCAAAATTATGGGTAATCAATAACGTGTTTTTACCCATCCTTGCACTGACCAACGCAGCTTCTGTTCCTGCATGACCACCACCAACAACAATCACATCAAAATGAACCGAATACAACATAGAAATCCATCTACTTATATCATTTCATAGGTTCCACGTGAAACCTGTAACACTGGAAAACCTTGCACAAATATCCTTTTTCCAATACCAAACCAGTTATTCACAGAACAGATTTAAACATGTGAATAACATCGTGGATAGATTGACCTGCTTGACAAGAAATATAAATTACAGGAAAAAATCCTGCTAAAGCTTGTTTTCCAAGACAATATTGTAGTTCCCTTTGGGAAATCTCAAACATTACCATCGATAGAAAACAACACCAATCATAGAATGCAACAGACAATTGTGGACATGATTGTTGATAAGATGTTGCCTGTTTGGGTACAAACCGTTGAAACGACGGACCGCACAAAACTGCTAGTAGATGATATACAGATTATCCAATAAGTTTATGAAATATAACTCATTGATTTTAAATATTTTATATAAAAAATTCACAGATTCCAAGGATATCATTATTGCTACTTTTATATAAAATACTTTATTAAAACAACCTATCACCACCAGCCATTTTGAATCGAATGGTACATCTGATAGAATAGTGTTTTCTATCCCCATCATAATTTAAGTGAAGAAAAAATATGGATTCTCAAGAACAGAAAAAAGCATTGTTGAAGAAGAATGCCCTTGCTTTTCACAGCCAGCCTATTGCTGGGAAAATCAGTGTGGAACCAACCAAGCAGGTCAAGGACCAGAATGATCTGGCATTGGCTTATACGCCAGGTGTTGCCTGTGCCTGTGAAGAAGTTGCTGCAGATCCCCAGAACGCTTATGTTTATACGACTAAAGGCAATCTGGTAGCCGTTATTTCCAATGGTACTGCTGTTCTCGGCTTAGGCGATATCGGTGCCCAAGCTTCCAAGCCAGTTATGGAAGGGAAAGGTGTCCTGTTCAAGAAGTTTGCAGGCATCAATGTTTTCGATATTGAAATCGATGAAAAGGATCCTCAGAAATTGGTTGATATCATTGCCACCCTTGAACCGACTTTCGGTGGTATCAATCTTGAGGATATCAAAGCACCTGAATGTTTCTTCATTGAACGCGAACTGCGTAAGAAGATGAACATTCCTGTCTTCCATGATGACCAGCATGGTACGGCAATCATTGTTGGTGCAGCTATCCTGAATGCCCTGAAAGCAGTTGGCAAGACTGTTGAAACCGCTAAATTGGTTGTTTCCGGTGCAGGTGCAGGTGCCTTGGGCTGTTTGGATATGTTGGTTTCCTTAGGCTTCCAGCTGAAGAACATCTGGGTATCTGATATTGCTGGCGTTGTCTATAAGGGCCGCAAGGAACTGATGGATCCTGAAAAGGAAAAATATGCCCAGGATACCGACAAACGTACCCTGATGGATATCATTCCTGATGCAGACGTATTCTTGGGTCTTTCTGCAGGCAATGTCCTGAAACCGGAAATGGTCCTAAAGATGGCTAAGAATCCAGTTATCTTTGCTCTGGCAAATCCAATTCCAGAAATCCTGCCTGAAGTTGTCCATGCTACACGTGATGATGCGATTGTTGGTACTGGTCGTTCAGACTATCCAAATCAGGTCAACAATTCCCTCTGCTTCCCATACATCTTCCGTGGTGCATTGGATGTCCGTGCGAAGACCATCAACCGCGAAATGGAATTGGCTGCCCTGCGCGCCATCGCCAGCTTGGCAGAAAAAGAAGTGCCAGCAGAACTGGAAGAAATGTATGGCAAGAAATTCCAGTTTGGCCGTGAATACCTGATTCCAATGCAGTTCGATTACCGCCTGTTGGAAACTGTTGCTCCAGCTGTTGCACAGGCAGCGATGGATTCCGGTGTTGCACAGGCTCCTATCGCTGACATGTCAGCCTATGTTGCCAAACTGCATGCGATTGCTGTCAATAAAAAATAATTACTGAATTCCAGTAACTTTCCAAAATGCCCTGAAAGATATGTCCTTCAGGGCATTTTTCTTGTCAGGGAACTTTTACGGTAAAGGGATTATTGCTGTCTGATGGTGTTTCTCCGGATCAGATGCCAGGTTCCCTGGTACTTTTCCAGTCTGAAGTCATGGTTCCCGAAAACACCGTCTTGTTTTTCCAAGATAGGGTGGTCATCCGGCGAGTCTGCCAGATAAAGTTCAACTTTTTCTCCATCTTTGGAAAAAACAGCGTAACTGCCTGCCCATTCATCAGGTTTTACCGGATCCTCCACTGAGATACCCTGTTCCCAGACACGGATGCATTGCTGTCTGAGCCTGCTCCATGTATATCCAGCAGTATCCAAGCATCCGTGTCTGTCCCTTTGTCCACCAATCATTTCTCGTTCCATGGCAGCACAACCTGACAGGATGCCTGTAGAAAGCGTCAAGATGATGGACAAGGCCAGTTTTTCCTTCATCATCAATCCATTGGGAAAATATCAGAAAATCCGGTCTCCATTTTCTGCGGGTAGCGAAGGGGTCAGGAGAACGCACCCCTTTTCATTGTCCGCACCAAGGATCCTGACTTCACTTTTTACCGATCCAATCCGCATAGCTGGCAAGTTGACGCAACAGACAACCTGCATGCCAACCAATGTTTCCGGCGTATAGAGGTCTGTAATCTGTGCAGAGGTACTCTTGATGCCGATGTCTTTGCCAAAATCAATGTCAACCTTATAAGCAGGCTTCCTTGCACGTTTGTTGGCACTTACTGACACAACAGTCCCGACACGCATATCTATACTGTCGAAAGTTTCAATATCAATCATGGTACTTCAGTCTTTTCAGTTTTATCCGGTTTTCCTTTTCTGAGGACATCCAATGTCTGGAGTCCCACGGACAGGATAATCAGAGTCAGTCCAGAATAAAAAGCAAATCCCAGTTCTTTGGATTCTCCAAAGAAAAGTATAGCGAAGATAATACTGTAAACAGGTTCCAGATTGTAGGCGAGTCCAACTGTGAAGGCAGAAACATTTTTGAGGACTTGAAGAATCAGGAAATACATAAAAGCCGTGCAGACCAATGCCAGCAGGAAAAGCATGGTGATGTCTGTCAGATTGTCTGGAATGAAAGGAATTTCTGGATGCCAATATCCATAACCAAGACAGACAATCAGCAAGACGACTGTTCCAGCAATCAATTCGTACATCAGCAGTGAAGATGATGGACAGATTTTCTGGGCATCAAGTTTCTTGCTGATAATGCTGTAGAAGGAAGCCAGGAACGTTGAGATGACTCCCAATATGATGCCCAGCCTGAATTGGGTATCCAGCTGGAAAATCAGCAGGATACCCGCTACGGTCAGTAAGCTGTAGAAGAAGTCTCGGAAAGAAAAACGTTTCCTGTTGATGATGGGTTCCAAAAAAGCTGTGAAAAAGCCCAACAGAGAATAACAGATGACGCCGATAGAGATATTGGATGCCTTGATGCTTGCGTAGAAAAAAACCCAATGTAATGCTATGAAACCTCCAGCGAGTGCCATTTTCAGGAAGTCTTTCAGACTGACTTTATGCAGGGATTTCCTGAAGAAAAGGATGACGGCAATGGCTATTGCCGCAATTGCTGTCCGCCAGAAAGACAATGGCAGTGCATGCATGGAAATAAGTTTCCCAAAAAGGCCTGTTGCACTGCCAATCAAGACTGCCAGATGAAGTTTCAAGAAAGTGCTTTTCATCTGAAAATGTTTTTTAACCTTGATTTAATATATAAAAAT
>JAHAYL010000064.1 GCA_018384065.1 Oxalobacter sp. | reverse complement strand
TATCCCATTCTTCTAAATTTTTTTGAAAATAATTACATTCTAATTTATTAGCCAACCAAATTACAATAAAAACTCCAACAATAGTAGGAAGTAGATATCTTGCTAGATAGTATTCCCACCAGCGGCTGGAAGATTGATTGTTGTTAGGGGGAGATTGGTTGCTCATTTCTTGGTGGTATGTGTGTTTACTGGATTATTGATAGGGTTGGATGCAACTTGCTACTTTGTCGATTATGAGCTTTTATCCCCATGAGCCCCATCCAGGAGTTTTTTCTGAACTAGTCTGTATGGGGCGGATTAAGTCACCATCAACACATATACCGGCATCGATGATTTCATCCCGCAGGATTTTTGCATTGACGTGCAATGCAATGGGTTTGTGATTTACAGTTGCTAAAGCTAGTTTTTCAAGAAAATCATTATCTATTGCCGAACTGATTGTGGCAGTAAATTCGTTTCCTGTTTGAGAATGTTTTAAACCAAACTTGAGGTAATCAGAATCTTCGCTATTAATTGAATTGATGTAGAAATCGCCATCAATCCTGGTGTCTTTAGATTTATCTTTTTTGCTGGTTATTTCTTTAATTTTATTTTTATCGAATACAACGCCATTCATTTCAAGAGAATCTGCGGATTGTGCTGTGCGAATTATCCTTTCATGCATGGCATTGCCGACATTAGGAATATTAGAAACAGACGGTATCTTTTCTGCTAAACGTTCAAAAATTCGCATCCGTTCAGTCTGTTCATGTTCGATGTCCGTCTTTTCTTTCCTGTCGTGGTAACGTTTAATTGCTTGATACCCGAATATAGCTAGAATTGCGAAAATACAGACTAAAGTTATCTGATCGCCATTCATTTTGTTTCCTGCAATTTCTAAAAATTTGCTTCCCCATTCCTGAATATATGGAGATAGGATTGTACTTCCTTCTTTGACCTCAACGCGTACTAAAAGGGTTCTTCTTTCTTTATCACTCAGTTTTCTTGTATTAATATTGCCGTATCGACAGATACAATAAATACGATTTACGGCTTTTTGTAAGGCAATGATTGCTTCAGCTGTCTGTGCAGTCATTGTGCCATCAAAGCCTTCACCGGAGTATCTTAATGTGAACTGCGGCCACCCGTCTAGCGATACGGTATAGCCTTCAGGTAGATTGTTGGAAAGAAAAGCATTTAGAAGTGAAATGGCATCATCATCGCTTCTAATTTTGAATAATTGTCTAGGCATTGCTATCCCCATCATCTAGATACTTGGCGTATTTTTCAAACCTCTGTCCCAACCTCATCCCTATGACACGTACAGCTGGGGCTTAAGCTTCCGTCCCTGCATCTCTGCCTGCCACCAGAACACCCAGCCACACCACCGTGATGTGAACAGCACCCACGCCTAGCAATGCAGTCCGTCTCGATCATCGAATGATGCTGAGACGCACAGGCGGTCAGAAGCAGGGTAGATAAGAGTGCAGGCAGGAGTTTTTTCATCATGTTACTTTTTAGAGATAGACATCATTACGCCGATTTCTTTGCTCATGAGTAGGGTCAGTTCATACCCCTTCAACATTGCCTTAGCCTGTTTGCCTCCCTTTGCAGATTTAACCAGATTCATGATGGTCGGACCGACTTCCTTGACGTTTTTGACTTCTGGAATGGCTGCTCCGGCGACACATGACATAAACAGAAAAGCTGTTGCTCCAGACTGCGGTGTTCCGTCGCCCTGAGCGATGGTGCCCACATCAATGATTGATTCATTATCGTCCGCTGTCTTGATTAAGGCGCATAACTTATTACTGGCGCATATAGATGCAACATGAGTGTCTTTATTAATCTTGGAGTCAATAGAATCCGTAAACGATAAAGCAACAGCTACATCAGGATTGGCTGTGCCAAGATCCCAGGTAAACCGGTCATAACGTTCCTTAAATTCTTTAGTAGAAATGCCCAGTCCAGCGACTTTTTGCGTCTGCTGAGAAGTCTGTGCTACTACCGCTGATGCCTTTGGCGCTTCTTTCTTGCCGCCTCCGCAGCCGGTCAAGGAGACTGCAAGCAATGCTATGGTAAGAGCTGATAACGTTTTCTTCATGACGTTTTCCTTTCTGCAAAGTTTTTCGGTTTAACCAACTTTCAGAGCCGATTTGGCCACTCCTGCAACATACTGCATAGACTCGATTTTTTCAGCGGGGATGCTGAATGGCAGGTGTGCCGCATTGATGGATTCAAAGTAGACACGCCCATCAACCCTGCGGCTGAACACTTTGATCATGACCTGCCCATCCTTGTCTTGGACAAGGACCTCATCGCCTGGGTTCACTTCCCTGTTTGGCTCAATGATGGCGTATTCTCCATGCTTGATTCGTGGCAGCATACTGTCACCATCACATTTGACTGCGTAAGCATCTTTGTCACGTGTCGGGAAGATGATGTTGCCATCACCAGCGCCTGGCGGATATTGCATATCCACAAAATAGTTGTCAGATTCCCCCAATTTGGCACTACCCCTGATGGGAACCAGGCTGGTATAGACAATATCGCGTTTTTGGGAATCTTCGGATTTTTCAGCATGATCCTGATCCATCCAGCCATCTGGAAGGGATAAGATGTTTTCAATACGTCTGCATGACTTACTGCTGATATATCTTGGGTTTCCTTGGGCATTGAGATAGTTTCTTGCCCATTGCTCAATCTGTGAGCGTTCACGTTCCACTTTCTCAGCAAAAGCCTGAAATCCTCCATATTTCTTAATTAGGGCATTCAGATTGACTGTTCTGATTTCTTCCACCGTTGTCATAAATCTCTCCTTTTTTAGAAAACTAGCAAAATTCTCGGAAAAATAAACTAGCAAACAGCTTGTGTGTGGACTACATATTTGCTAATCTTTTTGCATGAAGCTAGAAAATTTCTTGGAAAAACGTGGTGGTGTCATAACTTTGGCGCGTCAAATCGGTGTCGTGCCAGAAGATGTATCCGCATGGAAAACGGGGCGAAGAAATGTTCCTATCGTTCATTGCGTCGCCATCGAGCGTGCGACAGCTGGACAGGTGACTCGGAAAGACCTGCGTCCAAACGACTGGCAGGACATCTGGCCAGAACTGGCAGAAAAGAGGGAGTGATGGATAAGGATTCAAAGAAAACGCCGGTTGTCATTACCGTTGAGGCAGGTCCTGGCTGGGTGGATGTGTTTGGCGGTGTCGCCTGGTTGGTAGGCGGAGTTGTGATGGCGGTGTATTGGGTTTTGCAGTTGGTGCATTTGATTCAGGAGTGGTGATGTCAGTTGCCAGTATCAAGCAGGACGGTGAATTTCTGGGGAAACCAGCTCTGTTCTGTCTTGATTTTCAGTATGGCCTCGGTTTCATCTGGTCTGACATCGGATATGGCTATTTCAAGTTGCTTGGTTTCTTTCTCGATGCCTTCAGGCAGGATGCGGATGCGTCTGTTGATGGCGTCTGTAAATGGACCGGATGCCTTGGGGTTGTATACATCATCAAAGGCTATTACGACGATGCCAGGACTGTTTGGTTGGTCCCAGAGTTTCTTGTCTATATGGGCTTGCTGGATTTTCCTGCCCGGTGCGGTGATTCTGATGATGTCTATGGTTTTTTGTCCAGGATGGAATGTGAGCCGAAAGACGGCGATGCCGTTTTTGCGTTCGATGATTTCCTGACTGATGGCAATCATTGGATAGATGCTTTTTTCGAGTTTTTTGTAAAACCGGTAACAGGTGAAGGCTATTGCAATGATGGCAGCAGCAATTTTTACCAGGTCAATGAGGTTGATGTCCATGGCATCCGGTTCTGTGTCTGGATTGTCGGGTGAGAGCTTCAATTCTAGCACGGGCATGAACGCCGCCCTGTCAGGAGGAATGCAATGACTGACACCATGGTCACAATCAGGGGTGGCATTTACCCAAGCGCAGATCCATACGGCGTTGCGCTGATGGTAACTGTCCCAACTGGCCGTCCTGAAGTGACTGACAGGTTCTTCAAGGTGCTCCCGGAACTGGTAAGCGACCAGTGCTTACGGTTCGACAACATGCCTTGGCCACTTGCCCAGGGGAAGATATCTCCCGCATTCAGTGCAATGCCAGAGATTCCCATGCCGGCCTCTGGTGGCTTGAAGCACGACCTTGACCCCTTTGTTAAAGCATCTCTGACAGACGAAGTGCGGAGATTCGCTGATATATGGCTCGCCGGGTGTGCGCTCGAATGGGGTCCCATCGTAGAAATAGGCAAAAATGCCGCCTCCGGGAATGATCTCGACAAGTTGGTAGCGGGCTTTCTCCGCAGCGGCTTCTCTCAGTTTTCGGATTTCCTCTGCCTGTTCCGTTACCTGTTCCTGCAGGGCGAGTGCGACCGTATGGGCAGTGATGAGCTTGCCCTGTACATCAGAAACAGCATCGGCAACTTCCTTGGACGCGTTGGCAGAGATGAGCTTTCTCAGTACCTCAAGGGCTGCGGATACGCCGCCAATGGTGCTGGCGATGGTTGTGATGATTTCCATGTCCCCTCCTGTGCTGATAGTGGTTGTGAAGGTGGGATGTCCAATCCTACCACACAGGCGGGAACGGCTAAGGAGGACAGCCATGATTGAGATTGTCATTGACCCGGATTTCCGGGATTTCTTCCCGCCCCTGGATGCGGATGTGTATGAAGACCTGAAGGAGAAGATCAGGTATGAGGGGTTCACGGACCCATTGAAGCTCTGGCAAGCAGGGGACGGCAATACTTATCTGCTTGACGGGCATCACCGCTATCGGATCTGCCAGGAGCTGGGCATCAAGCCGAAGGCCGCTTATATCCTCTGCGCCGACAAGCGGTCTGCGTTGGACTGGATACGCAGGAACCAGCGGGCAAGGCGCAATACTTCTGTTTTCCGGACGGTGGAGCAGTACCTGGCTGAGAAGCAGGCTATTGCAGAACAGGGGAAACTGAACCAGCAGAGGGCGCTTGCTAAGTCATTGAAAAATAACGAAGTGCCCGTTGTCCAAAATTTTGGACAACGAGAGGGGGCGCTTATCGAAAGCAAGGGCAGGACTGATGAGCAGATTGCCAAAAAGGCTGGTACCAACCCTGAATCTGTACGTCAGGTCGGGAAAGTCCTGGATTCCCCCTATGAAGACATCAAGGAAAAAGCCCGCTCGGGTGAGATGTCCATCAACAAGGCCTACAGGGAGGTGAAGGCAAGGGATGCCGTGGCGAAGGCACCGGGAAAGGAAGAGGTGCCTGACTGGGCGAAGGGCATCGACCTTTCTGAAGACACGGAGGATTCCACCCCGACGCTGGAGGAGATTGTCGAGGAGCTGCAGCGAGAGAATTCCCTGCTGCAGGCTCAGCTGGAGTCTTTGCAGTCGGATGAGAAGGGACTGGAAATCCGCAAGTGGCAGAAGATTGCCACGAATGCACGGCGCGAGGCGGATTCGGTGAAGAACCGGGTGGCGCAGCAGGACAGGACGATCAGGGAATGGCTGCCGCTGATGCAGTACCTGTATGGGGAGTTCGGTGGCGGCCGTCCTGCACAGCTGCTGAAGGAGCTGAAGCGCTTTGTCAGTGCCATGAAGGAACGGGGGCTGTGATGGGCATCGTCCTGCGCCAGTACCAGGAGGCGGCAATCGAGCAGATACGCAATGCCATCAGGGCGGGGCATAGGAATGTCCTGCTGTGCATGCCGACGGGGTCGGGCAAGACGGCAACGGCTTCCTGGCTGATCGATGCCTGCCAGAAGAAGCTGAAACGCTGCAATTTCATGGTGGACCGCATCAACCTGGTTGACCAGACTTCGGCGGTCTTTGACGGCTATGGCATTGCCCATGGCATCATGCAGGCGGGCAATCCGCGCTGGAAACCGTATGAGCGGGTCCAGGTCTGTTCCATACAGACCATCAGCCGCCGGGGCATCTGGCCGGAGGGTGAGCTGAACATCATCGATGAGTGCCACACGGTCCATAAGACGGTCAGGGACAAGCTGGCGAAGGGGGATGCGGTCAATATCGGGCTGACGGCGACGCCGTTCACGGAGGGGCTGGGCAGGGTTTACCCGGTGATGGTGAATGTGACGACGACGAACCAGCTGATCCGGGATGGCTATCTGTCGAGGTACCGCATCTTCGCCCCGTCTGAACCGGATATGACGGGCGTGAAGGTGGTGAACGGTGAATGGGAAACCCATGAATCATCCAACCGTGCGCTGAAGGTTGTCGGGGACGTGGTTGAGGAATACCTGAAGCATGGCAACGGCGGGAAGTTCATCTGCTCTGCGGTGGATGTGCGTCATGCCGGGGCTTTGGTGGAACAGTTCCAGGCGGCTGGCATCTACTGCGCTCAGTACACGTACAACGTGCCGGATGATGTCCGGGCGGAGATGATCGCGGAGTTCCGCAAGCCGGATTCCGCCATCCGGGGATTTGTTACTGTGACGGCGGCCAGCAAGGGTTTCGATATTCCTGATTTGGGATGTGTCATCATGGCGCGCCCTTTGCGGAAGTCGCTGTCGGAGTTCATCCAGCTGTTCGGGCGTGGCCTGCGCACTGCGCCGGGCAAGGAGGAATGCATCATCCTTGACCATTCGGGCAACTGCAAGCGGTTCTGGGACGATTTCAATGTGTTCTTTGAATCGGGTGCCGACGGGCTGGACAGGAAGAGGATCCGGGACAGGAAGAAACGGAAGAAGGAGGAGGACAGTTTCATCCTCTGTCCTGAATGCAAGACGCTGCACAAGGTGATGCCGTTCTGTCCGCACTGCGGGCATGAGTATCCGAAGCGGGCAGCGGTGCAGCATGAAGCGGGTACGCTGGAAGAGATTGTTTCCACGGGGACGAACAGTGAACGGACGCAGGCGGTCTGGCCGCAGATTGTCTCCTGGGCGCTGTCCAGGGTGAATGACCCGGGCAAGGCACGCAGGCTGGCTCTGGCACGGTACAGGAGCTGGTTCGACCGCTGGCCGCAGACGGCCTTTGAGGAAACCAAGCCAGCCGCCCCGCTGAAGCTGGTCATCAACAAGATGAAGCAGATGGATATCGCCTATGCGAAGGCAAGGCGGAAGGCGGGGGCGTCATGAATATGGATTTCCTGACTTTCTGCCGGATGCATGGGGTGATGGTTGACCGTCTGCCGCCTGCCGGGAAGATCAAGGCTTTCGGGACTGAACGCCATCCCCGCTCGCAGAACGGACGTGTGATGTTCGATGGCGGCTGGGGCTGGGTGCAGAACTGGGAGACGATGACTTCAGCTGCCGTCTGGTTCCCGAAGAAGACGCTCACCGAAGCGGAAAAGGCCGCATACCGCCAGAAGGTGCAGGCTTCGATGAAAAGGGATGCCCTGCGCCGGCATGCGGCGAAGCAGCGCATGGTTGAACGCTGGAACAGCCTGCCTCCGCTCGTGGGCGGCCATCCTTATCTTGAACGCAAGGGTTTATCGATGCTGGGCTGTTCACAGCTCCGCATCGATAAGGATTTGCTGGTCGTCCCGATGTACCGGAACGGCTGTCTGGTTTCCCTGCAGACGATTTCGCCTGACGGGGAGAAACGGTTCGCAAAGGACTGTCCTGCAAAGGGGGCGTCCCTCATCCTCAGACGGCGCAGCAGTGCCGTCACCTGCTTCTGTGAAGGCCTGGCTACGGGTCTTTCCATATTCCAGTGCATCCCCCGTTCCACTGTCGTCGTCTGTTTCAACACAGCCGGGCTGGTGGAAGTCTCAAAGGCCTGGAAGCCGCTTGGGATGTGCTGTGTATGCGCAGACAACGACCATGCCACAGAACAGAAGCCGCCTTTCATCAATCCGGGCATCAAGGCGGGCACGGAGGCCGCCAGGAACCTGCATTGCGGATTGGCATACCCAGAGGGCATCGAGGGAACGGATTTCAATGATGCGATGCAGGAATGGGGCAGCAGTGCCCCCTGGCGCATCCGCATGATGGTGGAAAGGAGTGCAGGGGCAGTGTGATTTCTGTGGCTCCGGTAGATAGGGAGGGGTAACCGCCGACGCCCGGAGCCGGGAGGCAAGAACGAGTCAGGCCAAAGAGTGGGGTGAGAGCGTAGAGCTCGACATGGGAGGGGAGGATCCTGCGTGGTGAATCTCTGCAAGTCTGCGCGACGTCAACGGGGCCGAGAGATGACGGGGTAAGTCATTTTTTGGAGATAGGACGCACCGGAGGGGATTCCTGGAATGCCCTTTGGGAGGTGTCCGTCTGTATGAACCTCAAGAATCAAGGGTAATGGAGAAGAAGATGTTTCTATTGATACAGGAGGGCAGACAGGCAACATGCAGGAACAGGATGAAAAGCTGATAGCGGCATTGAAGCAGGTCTCACGGATCGAGCGCTGGACTGAGGCGGAAAAGCGGGAAATCTGGCTGGAGACGAAGAAGGACCCCGCCCTGCGGCAGTACTGGCTTGACCTGGCGGAGGGTTACCGTACAGGCCTGCCGATGCCGGTAAGGAGGGACGGATGAGGCGCGAGAAATACCCGCCACGGCGTTTCCTGATCCGTTCCGCCGTGCAGAAGGATTACGCCTGTGCGGCAATCGGCAAGCTGCCGGAGGACCAGGACAGGCCCATCGAGGTAGTGATCCGGGAACAGGTGCAGGCAAGGAAGCTGGACCAGAACGCGCTGATGTGGGCGGGACCGCTGGAGGATATCTGCCGGCAGGTGTATCTGGACGGCCGGATGTACAGCAAGGAGGTCTGGCATGAGTACTTCAAGCGTGAGTTCCTGCCGGAGATGCCGGAGGAAGGCATGACGCTTGACGGTTACCGGAAATGGGCGTTCCTGCCGAACGGTGACCGGGTGCTGAAAGGTTCCACAACGGACCTGACGAAGAAAGGGTTTGCCCGGTACCTGGAGCAGGTTTACGCCTTCGGTGCGCAGTACGGCGTGCAGTTCGGGGTGAGGGATGAAGCGTAAGGCGACGGCGGCTGAAAAACGCCATATGGCACGGATTGCCAGGATGGGGTGCATTGTCTGCGAGCTGATGGGGTTCTATGGAACCCCGGCACAGGTCCACCATGTGAGGACCAAGACCGGCTGGGGCAGGGATGGGCATTTCAACACGATTCCGCTCTGCTGGGGACACCATCAGGGCAAAGGGGGTGTCCACAGTATGGGCAGGGAGCAGTTCAAGGCGAAATACGGTTACAGCGAGGTCGAGCTGCTGGCCATGGTGAATGTACGTTTGGGGAGGAATTCATGAAAGCCACGTTGCCTTATCCACCGTCAACCAACCGCATCTGGCGGTCTTTTGCGTTGCCGAACGGCGGTGTCAGGGTCATCCTCACCCCGGAGGCACGGCGCTACAAGCAGGAGGTGTTCTGGCGGGCAAAAGCGGCGGGGATGCATGTCATCGGCGGACCTGTTGCGGTGTCCATCCGCCTTGTCCCGCCAGGCAGGCGGTCTATCGATGTGGACAACTGCATCAAGATCACGCTGGATGCGCTGCAGGATGTTGCCTACCGCAACGACAGGCAGGTCAGGCGCATTTACGCCGAGGTTGCTGAACCGGAAAAAGGCAATGCCCGCCTGGAAGTGACGGTGGAGGAGCTGCTGGGATGACGCCGCTTTTCAAAAGCACGCATGATGCCCTGCGGTTCGCCTACAACTATTCCGGGCTTGCTGTTGCACAGACACGTTATGGTTCTGTCCCTGCTGGGAACAGTAAGGGGCTGGGCGGCTATAACGGAGCCGCAGAGGCGGGGCATATCCAGCAGGTGGTGTCCGAAGCCGGAAAACTGATGGAATCCCTGATTACCGCGAAGTATGCCACACCTGCCCATCCACGCTGGCACGATGCGGTTGCATATGCCGCACTGGCTGTCTCGGATGATGTCCTTCCCCATGTCGAAATGCGTCTGACAGGCGTGTATGTGACGGTCTATTACGCAGGGATTGATATACAGGATGCAACCCTGGCAAGGATTCTGGGCATCCACCGTTCAACTGTGGGAACCCATCGGAAGAAAGTCCATGCCTATCTGCGGGGAACACGTCATCAGCAGGGCATGGATGCACTGGCTTATGAAACCGTCGACCGCCTTCTGACAGACAAGGGCATTGTTGGCAATGAAAACAACGATTGACTAACCTTAAAGGAGAAAAACATGACAGAAGAAATCAAGACCACAGAAACCACCCAGGAAACCTCAGCACCAGCTGAAGAAGCTGTTGCAGCTGAAAACCCAATCCAGCAGGCTCCACAGCAGCCACCAGCTGACCAACCTGCCAGTGACATCTACAAGGTGGCTGTCTTGGCATGTTTCGGCAGCGGCGCGCGTTTCGATGCGATTGAACGCATGAAAGCTGTCGGCATCAACCTGCTGATGGCAGCTGTCCAGGAATCCACCACCCCGCAGGGCAAGATGATGATATTCAATCAGACGGTCGGTGCCCTGGCATCTGCTGCAGGTGTCCAGATTCAGCAGGTCGGCGATGATGCCAAGGCACCTGAAACCAAGGCTGAAACTGAAAAGGCTGGGCTGAATGATTGATGATGTTTGTCTAGGAAAGGAGAAAGCCCCGCTGTGCTAGCGGGGCTGGTTTGGATGTAATTCAAATCATTGGGATAGATTTACCCTCTTGGTGGGTATGGATCATTGCCATGACTATCCTTTTCTTGAATTCTTCCATCCTTTTTATGTGGAACGAACTCTGTCTTCATCTTTTTACTTAAATCCCTTCCATATGTAATAGCATCTGCTTTTACATCAAAATGACGGGACGCTCTTGTTGCACCACTTTGCTTTACATCCCAACCACCATTTGGATTGGGAACTACATGGGTTTCTTTTCTTGTATTTGATTTTGGCATGATTAAAATCCTTTATAATCTGTATTTGCTACCAACTGCAGTTGGTAGGCTGGGGATTCGCGATTGGATGACGGAATAAAACCAAGTAGTTCTATCCCGCCAATGCGCTAGATCAATTCCATGGCAAGTTTACCGGGATTGGTGTTGTGTCTGGATAAGCTTCACCAACATGTGGATTTAGGACATAAGCCAGGTAGCGTTCAATGCCATCACGGAGATGAGCAGGAACGTTTGCCCAAGTGACAAGAAGGGTTCCATTTAACCTGTACTTCAGGATGTCTGCCCGATTCCTGTGGGCACGTAATCGTTGAGCAATGTTGCCTTGGCCAACGTAAACGGCTTTCGGCCACGGGTTAAAATACCAGATGATATAGACTCCTTCGACAGAGTCAGGAGGTAAGTTGACTGTATCAAACTGATACCATGACCCTATGGGTCTAGTCCAATTTAATGTAAAATATCTATTCACCATTTTGTTTTCCTTTTAAAAGAGGTGATGTTGAAAATGGTGGCGTTCTGGCTGGGGTAGTCAAATTAAGCCTTTACAAGCATTGGCCACGCCCTTATGCCATATTCTTTGGCATATAAGCGTCGTCCTTTTACCGTTCTATAGGCTGAAAAACGAATGATGTATCCCGCTGGAATCGGGAAATCAAAGCTCATTTGTTCCATAGAGCATCCCTCCTTTCTCCGACTTGATTTTCTGCAGACACAGAACGTCGGTTTCGGTAAAGAGCCAGAACGCCGGTTATATCAGGGATTGTGGGTAGCAGATTTAGTGGATCTGCTGCTCACAATTTTCTGTCTGTGTGAAATTACTCTTCAGCTGCCTCACCTCCTTTCTTTTGATTGACGGGCGACGTGCTGTAGACTCCTTTGCCTTCAGCAGAATAGACCAGCCCTTTACTGCTCATACGGTATAGACGGGATACCATCCTTGTCCGTTTTTCAATTTCGTTGGTCCTTCTGAAATATTCGATAAGAATCTTATCGATTGATGCCACACCACCAAACTGGTTGATGATGTCCAGGATAATGAAATCTTTCTTGTCAGAATCGGATATGTTCAATTCCTTCAAAAGCTCATCAGGCAAATCCTTGAGGTCTTCCGGGGAAAGATGAATAGGGGAAGATTGCTTGTTGGTAGGGTTAATGGCCGAGTCAGGCAAATTTTCCAGAAACGTTTTCAGTTCACGGAATTTTCCAGCCCGCTGGGAGTATGACTCCGAACGCCGTTCATCGTTCTTGTTCTTGACTGCGTTGCGTTCGTTGAACTCGATATTCTCATTGACAAAATCGAGAAATTTTCTTAAAATCATATTCGAAATTTTCTAAAAAAGGGCCTACCTCAGCTAGGTTAAAAACCCTACCAACAACAGCCCGCATGCATTCCCGTGTATGCGGGCTTTCCGTTTTTGATACACGATTGATTGTACCAATAATCTGCAATATACCACAAGACAAGAGTAATGGCAATGCAAAATAGTGAGGAGACTTTGTCGTACAAGGTGACCGCTATATGCAGTATTCATCTGAAGCATAAGGTAGTTGATGTTTGTGATGACAGACTAATATCATGAAGTTACAAGATTAGATTTGAGCATTCCTTTGTTAAAAGCACTTTCATTCGCATTTTCTCACGCTTTCCTTGTTTAACTGCTCTCTGGGAAACATTGCTAAAACTTGTCAACATTTATGTGCGATTGGCAAGGATTGTTGATGATGTCATTACACCATAGGATGCTCTGCCGCTTGACACAACAAAGTTGTTGTTTTAGACTACAAATTATCCAAAATGCGATTGTGCGCACTACAAAGAAGCTCCGAGAAATCGGGGCTTTTTTCGTTTCAGTTCACTACTCATGTAGAGTGCCATCTGCCAGCCATGTGCTGGCTTTTTTTGTGCGTGTAGCTCAGTCGGAAGAGCGGTACGGTCGCAGGTTCGAGCCCTGCCACGCACACCAGTTTCGTGTTTTTCCGGTAACGAAAAACCAGAGGGTGCGCTAACACCCTCATTTTACGTGGCGTAGAGCAGAAGCAGCTCGCCAGCCCCATAAGCTGGAGGTCAGTGGTGCAAGTCCACCCGCCGCAACCAGATGCAAGCCACCCCCGCTTAGCCCCGTGTTCCGTTGAACAGCGGGTGTCGCGAATACGGGGCGGTTTTCTTTTTAACCGTGGACAGTTCGGGTAATCGGTATCCCAGCGGGCTGTAACCCCGCCGCCTCTGGCATTGTTGGTTCAAATCCAGCACTGTCCACCAGATCAGTTGCCCATAGCTTAAAGGTTCGAAGCGCTGAGTGGCGTAGATTGGTACCGGTCTACAGTCACCATTGTGTGAGACACAGCAGAGATTTAGGTTCGATTCCCACAGGGCTACCAATTGATACGTTGTCAGGCAGGACGGCAAGACATCCAACGGGCTGGTTGCGCAGGTACTGTGACGGGATTATCGACCGAGCGGGTGCCGGGAGCGCCGTTTTCCGTCTAGCTGTAATGTTTTTTTCATATGGCAGCCATGTGGCCTCGATTTTAAAAAATGACAGACATCAGTGTTTCAGGATTTGCCCGGGAAGTCGGTATGAGTCGGGCGAATATCCGCCGTTTGATTGATATCGGGGCAATCCCACGTAATTCTGATGGAACCATTCCACTGGAAGAGGGATTACGGGCTTTTGAAAATCGGAAAGGTGGCAAGAAGTCAGCCAAGCCGTCCAGTTCGGATATCCGTGACAAGACTGCCCAAGCCAAACTTGCGAAGGAGACCTATACCGCAAAGCTGAAAGAGTTGGATTACCGCCATCGTAAAGGGGAATTGATTGAGGCATCTGACGTTGCAGCAGAAGCTCAGCGGGTTGCCGGTGCTGTATTGGACAAACTGCGTTCTGTTGCTCCACGGTGTGCTGTGATTTGCGAAGGACGTCCTGCCCGAGAGATTGAATCCATTATTGATGATGCCATCAATGAAGCACTGGCAGAACTGCAGACCTGTAAATTCAAGTGAGTTATACCAAGAATTTTGCCAAGGTCTTTCGGCCATACAGCCGTTTGACTGGTTCTGAATGGGCAGATTTGTACCGGTATGTTGCTCCTGGTACGTCTCCCGAACCAGGGGAATGGCGGACAGACCGGGTTCCTTATCTGAAAGAACCTATGGATTCCGCTACCAACCGTGAAACGGAAATGGTGGTCATGATGACCAGTTCGCAGGTTGGGAAGTCTGAGGCGCTCCTGAACATCATGGGATATTACGTTGACCAGGAGCCTGCTCCCCAGCTGATGGTGCAGCCTACAGTCGAATCTGCAGAAGCGTTTTCCAAAGAACGTATTGACCCAACTTTCCGGTATTCATCTGGTCTGATTGGAAAACTGGAAGAAGGGCTGGACGGCAGAGGAACGAGCCGGAAGAGTTCCACCACTATCCGTATGAAGCATTATCCCGGCGGATATCTGGCTCTGGTTGGGGCCAACAGTCCTGCTGGGCTGGCATCCCGTCCAATCAGGATTCTATTGTGCGATGAAGTGGACAGGTATACCGCCACGAAAGAAGGTGGTCCGCTGAAATTGGCAATCCAGAGAACAACCAATTTCCATAACCGGAAAATCATTCTGGTATCAACTCCAACCATCAAGGATGCGTCACCGATTGAACGATGGTGGAACCGTTCTGACAAACGTCAGTTCCATGTGCCATGCCCTCATTGCGGGGAATACCACATCCTTAGGTGGGAGCTGGTCAAATGGGAAAAAGATGAGACTGGGAATGCTTTGCCAGAGACTGCTGCTGTTTTCTGTCCAGAATGCGGGGCGAAGATGCGGGGGGCCTATAAACCTGATCCATTGATGCTTGCGAAGGGCAGATGGATTGCTACTGAACCAGGAAACAGGATTCGTGGCTATCATATCAACAGCCTGTATTCCCCGTGGGTGAACCTGTCCAGTCTGGTTGATGAGTTCACCATAGCTGCCAGGAACAAGGACAAACAAGGTCTGATGGAATTCATCAACCTGAAACTTGGTGAACCATGGGAAGAAGTATCACCGGATGAAGGCAGCTGGGAACGTCTATATAAACGCCGTGAATTTTATCCTATCAATGACATTCTGCCGGATGGGGTATTGCTGCTGACTGCAGGTGTAGATGTTCAGCGTGACCGTCTGGAATGCACTGTCTTTGGATGGGGTATTGGTCGGGAATGCTGGGGCATCCAGCATCGAGTGATTTATGGCAAACCGGATGATGTCGGGACATGGCAGCAGCTGGATGCTCTGCTTCAGAAGCAGTATCGGCTTTCAAATGGAATAAACCTATCAGTTGCCTGTGTCTGTGTTGATTCCGGTGACGGTGCTTATACCGCAGATGTCTATCGGTACACCAAAGCTAGGGAACGTCTGAGGGTGTTTTCTATAAAGGGACGTGGCGGTATCGGTGTGCCGTTCATCAGTACCCCATCAAAAAGCAATGTTGTTCAGGCAATGCTGTTCACTTTGGGCGTGGATTCCGGCAAGTCGCTGGTATCAGGCCGCCTGGCTGTGGAAGAAGTCGGAGCTGGGTTTGTGCATTACCCGATGCAGTCTGAACGGGGATTCAGTGAGGATTATTTCCAGCAGTTGACCTCTGAGGTTTTTGAACAGAAGTTCGAGAAAGGCGTTATCAAGGCTGGTTGGAAGAAAATCCGTGAACGCAACGAGGCATTGGACTGTGCAGTCTATGCCACAGCTGCCATGGAAATCCTGACACCAAATTTTGAATACCTGAACGAGGTTATCAGTACAGGAAAACCTGTAACCCAGACATCCAGTCGGCGGGGTGTCCGCTCGAAAGGGGTTGAGTTATGAGCTTCTCAAGAAAAGAAGTCCTTGAATTCTATGAAATGTGGAAGGAAGCCTACGAGGCTTGCTCAACAGGTCAGTCATATCAGATTGGAACCAGAAGACTGAGCAGGGTTGATATCGATAAGGTTTATCGGGAGATGATGCGCTGGAAAGCCATGCTGGACGATATCGACAGTGGCAGGCGTGGCGGTATACGTGTCAGACGTGTTGTTCCTATGGATTATTGAGAATGAATATTGTTGACCGGATTGTTGGATGGTTCAATCCATCTGAGGGACTGCGCAGGCAGATGGCAAGGAGTATGCTCAATGCGTTCAATGGTGCTGGTTATGGGAGGCATGGCGCGAGTTATGGCAAGAAAAGCTTGGCTGGATGGATTAGCCGAGGAATGTCAGCGGATGAAGACATTGTTGACAATATCGAAACGCTCCGTAACCGTTCCCGTGACCTGTTTATGGGGACTCCTCTGGCAACGGGAGCTATCAAGACTATCCGTACAAATGTTGTAGGCTCTGGCCTTGCATTGAATGCTCAGATTGATGCCGACTTTCTGGGGCTGACAGAGGAAGAGGCACGGGCATGGGAATCCAACACCGAGCGTGAATGGAAACTCTGGTCTGAAAGCGTCAACTGTGATGCAGAACGCCGCCAGAATTTCTTCCAGTTGCAGTCGTTGGTCCTGATGTCGGCCCTGCTTTCTGGTGATGTCTTTGTCATCATGCCGTACATCAAGCGGAAGGGCACTGCCTATGACCTGAAAATCGCATTGATTGAGGCAGACCGTGTCTGTGATCCAGTGCCATTGCCGACAAATACCAACATCCTGGGAGGTGTTGAGGTTGGTTCTTATGGTGAGACTGTTGCCTACTATGTTGCGCACCATAACCCCAATACCTATCCAAGAGCCAATACCCTGAAAGAACGCCAGTCTTGGAAGAGGGTTCCTGCTTTTGGTACAGCAACGGGACGCAGGAATATCCTGCATATCATGGCAGATGTTGAACGACCGGCTCAAAGGCGTGGTGTGCCATTGTTGGCACCGGTTATTGAATCCTTGAAACAGCTGGGACGCTATTCTGAAGCTGAGCTGATGGCTGCAGTGGTATCTGGCATGTTCACGGTTTTTATCAGCTCCCCGGAAAGGCAGTCGTTGGATGCAGGTATGGCTCCCATTCCCGGTTTCACGGGACCAGCTCCCGCACCAAGGAATCCGGACGATATTGCGCTTGGCAATGGAGCCATCGTTGAGCTGGGTGCCGAAGAAAAAGTACAGACTGCCAATCCTGGACGTCCAAATACCGCTTTCGAGGGATTTGTCATTGCCATCTCCCGTCAGATTGGTGCTGCACTGGAAATCCCTTATGAATTGCTGGTCAAGAATTTTGTCGCCAGTTATTCCGCTTCACGGGCTTCTTTGTTAGAGGCTTGGAAGATGTTCCGGATGCGCCGTGAATGGCTGGTCGGCAATTTCTGCCAGCCGGTCTATGAGGAATGGCTGACAGAGGCTGTATTGAAAGGGCGCATCTCAGCACCGGGATTCTTTTCAGACCCGGCTGTCCGTTCCGCGTGGTGCGGCGCTGACTGGTACGGTGACTCACAGGGACAGCTTGACCCGTTGAAGGAAGCCAATGCTGCCAAAGTCCGGGTTGAGGAAGGTTTCTCAACCCGTGAAAGGGAAGCTGCGGAACTGACAGGCATGAAATACGAAAACATCCATGCCATCCGCAAGCGTGAAGAGGCTATGCGGAAAGCGGATGGACTGGTCGGCAGCACCATCATTGAAATACCGAAAGAGGAAGATGATGATAAATGATTACATGAAAATCACCAATGAAGCCGGGCATCCTGTCCGGCTTTCGCTTTTTGGACGTATCGGCGGTGGATTCTGGGATGACATCAACGAACAGGAAATCAAGGATGCCCTGGCTTTTCTGCCACCAGATCGTGAAATCGACATCCTGATCAATTCAGAAGGTGGTTCGGTCTTTACTGCATTGGCGATTTACAACCTGCTTTCCCAGCATAAGGGAAAAATCACCATCACTGTTGGTGGTCTTGCCGCTTCTGCCGCCACGCTGATTACCAGCATCCCAAATGCCACGGTCATTATGCCAACCGGTTCCATGATGCTGATTCATCCTGTCCGTCAAATGGCAGGAATGCCACAGACACCAGAAGAGCTGAGGGAAGCGGCTGTCAATCTCGAGAAGATCCGGGAAACCATGATTGATGTCTATCAGAAGAAAACAGGGCAAAGCCGTGAAGGACTGCTGGCATTGATGCATGGGGAATCTTTCCTGACAGGACAGGAGGCGGTGGCAAAAGGCTTTGCTGACCGCATTGATGAAACACAGTCCGTCACCAACACCTTGATTGATGGGGTGGCGACTGTCAATGACCTGAAGGTGTCTGCCTGTATTGCGGGTATGGCACCGGAGGGATTTTTCAAAGCGGAGATATCCGCAGAACAGGGAGTGACTATGAATCTTGAAAAACTGAAAGCGGAACATCCCGATTTAGTGGAAGCAATCCGCAAAGAAGCTATTACCGAAGGTGTGAACCGGGAACGGGCACGCATCAAGGCTATTGAAGAGATTGCTGTTGCAGGACATGCAGAGCTGGTCGCCAAGGCTAAGTATGAAAACGGCATGACTGCTGAGATGCTGGCGGTTGCCATCCTGAAAGTTGAACGTGAAGCCAACAAGGCCCGCCTGGAACAGCATCGTGCTGATGCCAAGGAACTGGAAGGGTTGGGAGAGGCTGGCAATACCGGCTTTGACCCGAAAGCCGAAAAGAGAGACCAGGAAGAAGCTGCTATGAATGCTGTCATTGAAGCAGGCAAGCGTGGTTTTAACCGTATGTAAGGAGGAATTATGAAACAGGAAACCCATACCATGACCCCTGACAACCTGTTTGCCGACAGCCAGATGATGCCGGTTGTCTCAGACGTATTGGAGATTGCAGCGGGGCAGAATCTGACCCGTGGCACGCTTGTCACTGCGACGGGTACTGCATGTACAGCAACTTCAGGGGAAACCCCAACCATTGATGATGTTTATGCCGTCCTTGCTGAGGATGTGGATGCAACTGATGCCGCAAAAGAGGCCGCTGTTTATCTGACAGGGGAATTCAATGCCAGTGCATTGACCGTGGCAGGCGGTGAAATTGCCGATTACAAGGTATCTGCCCGGAAGGTTGGCATCTTTATCAAAGAAACGATTTAAGGAGACCATGAGAAATGGATATGTACGATACCCGGACCATGCTCCGCATGGTCAGAGAGGCTGACAAGAAGCCTACCACTTTCCTGCGTGACCGCTATTTCAGCAACCGCGTTACTTTCAATACCGCCCGTGTTGATGTTGACGTCATTGATGACCAGGGACGCCGTGTTGCGCCGTTCGTCAATCCGAAGATTGGCGGTATTGTTATCGAGGATCAGGGATACCGGACTGAAAGCTATGAAGCACCGGAGGTTTCTCCTATGAAGGTGACGACCTCAGAAGACTTGCTGAAACGTTCTCCAGGTGAAACGGTCTACAGCCAGAAATCCCCGAACGAACGTGCAGCGGAAAAATTAGGCCGTGATTTGAGTGACTTGGATGACATCATCACCCGCCGTGAGGAAGTCATGTGTGCTGAAGCCCTCTTTACAGGTCAAGTGACTGTGAAAGGCAAGGGCTATGATGAGGTCATCAAGTACTGGCCATCTACTGCTGCAAAACAGCCCAAAGAAACCCTTTCCACCAAATGGAATAACGCAAATGCCACCCCTTTAGCTGATTTGCGTGCCATCCGCCGTAAGGTCATCCAGAAGTCTGGCTTGTCCCCAGCTGAAATCATCTGCGGTACCAGTGTCCTGGAAGCCTTGCTGGATAAGTTGGTTAATGGCAAAGACCTGGATACCCGCCGGGTTGATATGGGGCTGATCGATCCATCCCACCTCCCGGATGGTGTGACTTATTGGGGATACCTGAAAGATTCCGGTCTGGATGTCTATTCCTATGACTCTTGGTATCTGGATGATAGTAAGGTGGAACAGCCATTCGTTCCTGCTGACAAGTTCCTGATGGCTTGCCGTGGTGTAGCGACCACCTTGGCGTATTCCTGCGTTGAAGTTGTCAATGAGAACAAGCAGGAGCAGATGATGGTTGAGGGAGAGCGTGTTCCTATCTCTTGGGTTCAGCGCAAGAACCCATCTGGCCGTATTGTCCAGATCAAGTCCCGTCCTTTGCCAATCGTCCACCAGATTAACGGTTTTTACGTTGTGACGGCTGTCTAAAAAGACGCAGGCGGGAAACCGCCTGCAGAAGGGGATTCAAATGGGGCAGTTAAGCCGGTTCAAGCAGCAGGTAGTCAAGGATGCGAAACAGGTATTCCTCAATGAGAAAGAATTTGCTGAACGCCACAATATCAATGGGGAAGATGTCCTGTGCATCATTGACAGGAACATCAATTCCCAATACCAGGATTCAGCGGCCTATCCCATCGATGGAGTGTTCATCAATACCCTGACCATCTATGTCTTGGAAGAAATGGAGATTCCAGCGGTGGATTCTGTACTGTCTGTTGACGGGTCTTTCCATAAAGTCCTGTCTGCCAGTGCCGAGTCAGGGATCATCATGATTACGGTACAGGAAAATGTCAGCTAAACAATTGATGCATGTCGAGGTTGACAGGAAGCAGCTTGATAGGGCGATTTCTCTCCTGAAACACCTGCCTGGTGGTGTTCAAAAGGCATCCAAGCGGGCAATCGGTGCCGCTCTGACAGCAGGTAGAACCCGTGCTGCCAGAGAAGTGCCGAAAATCTATGCCATCAACAAAGATATGGTCAAAGCCTCTTTCTCCGTCAGGAAATCAGCCAACAATGCTCTTGTGGGAGAACTGACATCAAGAGGACCTGGGCTTCCATATTCAGCATTTCCACATGAACCGGATTCAGGTGACACAACCGGACGGAAGCGGACACAGATTCGGGTGACCATCAAGAAAGGCAATACCTTCGGTATGCGTACAGGATTCCGTTACAACGGCAATATCCTCCGGCGTATCCCGGTCAAACACAGTGGCTGGGACAAAAATCTGGAAATCCCATATTCCGTATCCATCCCTCAGATGGTCGGTAATGCCCAGATTGCCCCACAGGTCCAGGAACGTATGCAGGAGCAGTTTGAAAAACGCCTGGACAATCAGGTCAACCATCTTCTGAATGGAGGGAAATAATGCAGGAAATTTCACTGGTTCAGGCAATAGCCCGTTTTCTTGAGCAGGTCTGTTCGCAATATCAGTTGCCGAATAAACGCGGTGAATTGGTTGTTCCAAAGATCTTTACCAACTATCTGCCACCGAAACGTACAGGCAATGATGATGACTTCCCTTTCATCATTGTCCGTCCAGTTTCTGGGTCCACCAGCGAAGCAACGGTCACCGATGTTTCGCTTATTGTCGGTATCTATGATAAGGACTTGACCGGATTTGAGCGGGCATTGGAAGTCGTGACCAAAATCCGGACGGCCCTGCTGTCCATACCAACCCAGGTCTTGGAGAAAAGGTATCAGTTAAGGTTGCCTATTGAGTGGCATAACGTGGACGAACAGGCATGGCCACAATGGCAACTCAACATTACCACCCATTGGTTGACCTTTTCCCCAAAGCCGTGGACAGACGGAACTGACTACGGTCTTTAATCCACCTTCTCATTTTCAATCAAAAAAAGGAGCTAAAAAATGGCTTATCAACACGGCGTACGTGTTTCGGAACTGGCGACCAGCATCCTGCCTCCGGTCGAGGTGGATTCCGCCATTCCATTCATCGTTGGCACAGCGCCCGTCAACATGACGGATATCGCCAACGTCAACAAACCAGTTCTCTGTTCCACCTATGATGAGGCGGTTGCCGCTTTCGGTTTCGTGCCCGCAGCAGAAGATAGTGCATCCGGTCTGAAAAAATACAGCTACAGCATCAGCGAATTCATCTATTCGCAGTTTGCGCTGTATGGCGTCGGTCCAGTCATCATCGTCAACGTGCTGGATCCGTCCACGCATAAAACACCGGCTGAGACCGCATCCATCACCCTGGATGCCCGCACCGGTTCAGCAACCGTGCCGGAAGCAGGCATCCTGCCGGATACCGTTTCCATTGCAGCTGATGGCGAAAGCGACCCGTATGCAACATCCAGCTATGCCACCTCATTCGATGCTGATGGCAACCTCGTCATCACATCACTGAAAGACAGCGAAGGCAGCTTCCTGCTGACGACTGGTGCAGAACTCGTCTTTTCCGCAGAAAAACTTGACCCGTCTGCGGTCGATGGGGATGACATCATCGGTGGTGTCGATACCAACGGCGTCAAGACTGGCCTGGAACTCATAGAAGAATGCTTCCCACGGTTCCGCCTCGTTCCCGGCATCATCCTGGCACCGGGTTATTCCAGCAATCCATCTGTCGCGGCTGTCATGGCGGCCAAAGCCGCCAACATCAACGGCTGCTTCAGTGCCCTTGCATTGATTGATGTCCCCACCGGAACCGTCTCCAGCTACACCGCTGTGGCTGATTGGAAAAACACCAACAACATCACCGATGAAAAACAGGTCTGCTGCTGGCCGATGGCCGCATTGGATGGCACCGCTTACCACCTGTCTACCCAGATGGCAGGCCTGATAGGGCAGGTCGATGGAGAAAACGACGGCATTCCTTACGTCTCCCCATCCAACCACAACCTCCAGATGACCGCAGCCGTCCTGGCAGACGGCACCGAAACCTGGCTTGGACAGGATACAGCCGCCTACCTCAACAGCCAGGGCGTTGTCACTGCACTCAACTTCATCGGTGGCTGGCGCCTGTGGGGCAACCGCACCGCCTGCTATCCCGGCAACACCGACGTCAAGGATGCATTCATCCCTATCAGGAGGATGTTCAGCTGGATTGGCAACACCTTCATCCAGACCTACTGGCAGCGGGTTGACCAGCCACTCAACCGCCGTCAGATTGATGTCATCGTAGACAGTGCAAACATCTGGCTCAACGGACTGGCAGCCCAGCAGGTCATTTTAGGAGGCAGGGTCGAATTCCTGGAATCCGAGAACAGCACCGTCGACCTCATGGACGGCAAGGCGAAATTCCACGTGTACATCACACCGCCATCGCCTAACCGTGAAATCGACTTTGTCCTGGAATACGACCCGGACTACGTATCAACCCTGTTTCAATAAGGAGTGAACCATCATGGCAAATGGCGCAAACAACATACCAGAACGGCTCACCAACTTCCGCATCTACAACGAAGCAGAAGACCTGCTCGGTGTCTCCGATGTCGAACTGCCAGAACTCTCCTACATGACCGACACCATCAACGGTGCCGGGCTTGCAGGCGAAGTCGAAAGCCCCGTCATAGGACACTTCCAGAGCATGGGTACCACCCTCAACTGGCGCACCATAGAAAAGAAAGCCGTCAGCCTGCTCGACATGAAAGCCCACCTCATCACAGCACGTGGGGCACAGCAGAGCTACAACGCATCAGACGGCGCCTGGAAAACCGTGCCCGTACGCTGCACCATGAAATGCATGCCCAAGCAGCTCAACGCCGGGAAATTCGAAGTCGGGGCAACCACCGACACCAGCACCGAATTTGAAGTTGTTTACCTCAAACTCTTCATCGACAACAGAGAAGTCCTTGAGATCGACAAATTCAACTACAAGTGCGTCATCAACGGCAAAGACATCCTGGCACCTGTCCGGGTCGCCATGGGGCTCAACTGATGGGAAGCCGGACGGTGGAAGCCGTCCGGTCTTCAGATTGAAAAGGAAACAGCATGACCAAATACACATTTTCCAAGCCATACACCTTTGAAGGCAAAGAATACAAAGAACTCGAATTCGACCTTGAAGAACTCAAAGGTTCAGACATCTCCGCAGCCAAGAAAGAAATGAACGGTGAAGGCATTTTCACACCAGTCATGGCGACAGACTGTGACTTCTGTGCCATCCTGCTGGCACGGCTCATCAAGCAGCCACGGGAATTCTTCAGCGCAATGCCTGCAAAAGACTTTGAACGGCTCACCCGTCTGGTCAGCGGTTTTTTAGCGCTATAGGGCTTAAGGTGCAGAACCCGGACGTCGAAGTCCGGGAATGGTGCCTGAGCCTTGCGCAAGCCGAGACCGGCTGCGGATGCCTGGAGTGGTTTGACGTACCGATTATGGAGTTATCGCATTGGGCAGAAGCGGTCAACCGGATGGCGAAGAAGCGGAAAAGGATGAAGAAACAGTGACACAATCGCACACATTCGCCCAAAATTCCTTGTCGCGAGCCCTCTGTAGGGGTTAACATTTTCTGAGAAGGATCAGACTTAACCACTGAAGAAAGAGGAGCGAACTATGGAAAAAACTGGAGAAAATGCAGGTAGGGAGAAGTCTGACCAGATGAAGAAATTGGAAAAAATGATTGCTGAAAGCGGCTTTAAATTTGGTCAATACGGTTCGTTCAACCCTGTCTTTGGCCCAGCACAAGGCGATGCGAGAAAGTTCACTTTCACTGTTTCCGATACAACCTGCTCTATAAGGTAGTGAACCATGCCATCATGGAACTCTGTCCACAGCGAAATCAACGCGTCTAAGCCACATGATGTTCTTCGGAACAAATATATGCGGAAAATAGCAGAGCACACAGGAAGGAACGTGATGCTCTACTACTCAGGCTGGCTGCAAAAGCCAACTTTAAGCGGTTATGAGATAAACGATTCTGACAAAAATGGGTTTATGGCATGCTGCCCCAAAAAAGTTGATCGCGAAAAAGGCTTGGATTTGATATTGCACACGCCAGGCGGAGATGTAGCGGCAACAGAGTCTATTATTGATTATCTATACGAACTTTATAAAGGCGATATCAGGGCATTTATACCTCAACTTGCTATGTCTGGTGGCACATTGATTGCAACGTCCTGCAAGGAAATCGTAATGGGACACCAGTCAAGTATTGGCCCTATTGATCCTCAAATAAACGGAATCGCTGCACAATCGTACATTGCTGAATTTGAAAGGGCTAATCTTGAAATTGCAGGGGACGCAAACAAGTTCTTGTTATGGCAGCAAATTATTGGGCAAATGAAGCCTGGTACCCTGACGATGTGCCAAAAAGCTATAGAGTGGTCAAACGATATACTTTCTGATGCACTAAAAAGGGTTATGTTCGCAAATTATGACGAGGATACACAAGAAGCCAAAATCGAAAGCGTCAGGCTTTTGCTTGGTGACCAAAATGTATCAAAGGCTCATAATAGGCATATACCCAGGAAACAGGCGCAAGACGCAGGGCTTGTCGTTACAGCTTTAGAGGATGACAATGAGTTGCAAGATCTTATCCTCACCGTTCATCATCTGATGGGATTTACTTTCCAACAGTCCCCCGCAATTAAGATTTTTGCCAATGATCAAGGGGCAGCATACATAGTAAACATCAATCAACCATTCCAGATGTAGGTTGCGCAAATTCACAATATTGTGGTCAGCGGAGAGACCGTGAAAATATTGCTATAATGTGACCAATGGTAAACAGCAGGAAATGGGAGGACGATATGAGCAAAGGATTTGATTTCGTAGGCATGGTTCTTCTTGCCGGTATTATTGGAGGAGGACTCCTTCACCTTCTGGGCATTCATCTATAAATAAATCCTATAACCTCTCTTAAACAGGCTCGCTTCGGCGGGCCTTTTTCATTATGTCGAAAGAATTCACACTCCGTTTCCTGCTGACCGGTGAAATCACCAGTGCACTTACCAAGGCATTCGGTTCCGGCAACAGGCTGATGCAGGAATATGCCCAGCAATGTGCTGCAGCCAACCGGGAATTTGCCAAGTCAGGTGACCTGAAGCGGATCATCGAACTCCGGAAAAAACTTTCTGATGTGTCCAATATCGGTTCACATGCGTTCGGCAAGGAACGGGATGAACTGAACCGGCTGGAAAACGAGTACCGCACAGCAGGCAAATCTGTTGATGAACTGGCCCGCAGACAGCGCCAGCTATACCAATCAGGAGTTGGTTTCAGGATTGATGGCATCAGAAGCAAGATGCAGTCCTGGAAGAATGAAAGCCTGAGCGCTTTGGTCCAGATGGGGGCGACTGTCGGACCGGTGATTGCCAACGCATTCAAGAATGCCATGGCAATGGATGATGTTACGGCCGAAATCCGCAAATATGCCCCTGACAGCCTGGACAAGGCAGGCAAGCAGAAATTCGGGGAAGAATACTTTGAAGAAGTTGCCCGGCTGTCCACCAAATATTCGGCTTCCTTTGAAGATTTGGCAGCGATGGGTGTGGCGAATATGCAGGCAGGCATTGCCACCACCAAAAAGGAATTTGCCGACCTGATTGAATACCAGACACAGGCACAGATTGCCTTTGACCTTGGCAAAGGGGAATCCGGCAAAATCTGGGCGGACATCCAGTCCCGGATGAAAATGGACATTGAGGGGACAAGGCAGGTCTTTGACCTCATCAACCAGTACGGTAACACCCGCAATGTTCAATCCAAGGAAGTCAGCGAAATCCTCCAGCGTCAGGGCGGTACCGTCAAGGGGCTGACCGGTCTGGATACCAGGCAGATTACCGCATTGGCAACATCGTTCAAGGAAGTGGCGCCATCGGTCGAGATTGCCTCGACTTCCATGGGCACCTTCATTTCCAAGCTGACGGCGGGCAATGCGGCAACCAAAGCCCAGAAAACAGCATTGGCGAAACTGGGGCTGGATGCAGGTGGCCTGGCGAAAGCCATGGTCGGTTCACCTGAAGAAGCCCAGAAAGCCATCATGGATGTGTTTTCGCGCATCAACAGCCTTGCCGACCACGAGAAAGGAGCGGTCATCGGACAGCTGTTCGGCAACGAATCCGGCATCAAGGCGGCAGTCACCGGCCTTGCGTCTGACTTGGGCATCCTTTCCCAGAACTTTGCGACAGCCGGTGATGAAGCCAGCTATGCCGGTTCGATGATGGAAGAATATACGAACCGGGCTGACACGGTTTCTGATGCCATCGGCATCGCCAAGAACCAGTACCGGATTTTCTCTGGACAGCTGGGCAAAATATTCCTGCCTTATCTCAAGGATGGCCTGCATTTGATTGGCGAATACGGACCGAAAATCATGGCTTGGATGAAAGAAAACAAAGACCTTATTGCTAATTTTGTGAAAGTTGCGGCAGCAGCGGGTGGTCTATGGGTTGCATTCCATGCAGGCAGGATTGCCATCGCCAGTGTGGTCAGTCCGTTGATGTCGCTTTACAAGGCGTACAGCATCATCAGTCCACTGTTCGTTGCCAATCCGGTTGCCTTGGGGCTGCTTGCCATTGCCGCTGCAGCGGTTGGTCTGTGGGTGCTTGCCCGGAACTGGGGGGCGGTCTGCGAATACTTCAGGACACAATGGAACCTGCTGGTGGACAACTTCTGGGAAATCATCGGCATGATATCCGGCGGGCTCAAATCAGCATGGGATACTGCCTGGAATGCCTTGGCCAGTTCGTTCTCATCCATATGGGAAGGCATCAAGAATGCCGCCAAGATGTATGTCAACTACATCATCAGTGTCATCAATATGGGCATCAGAGGACTGAACGCCTTGGGCAGGTTCAAAGTGCCAGACTGGGTGCCCGGCGTCGGTGGCAAAAGCGTCGGCCTGAACATCCCGACCATCCCGAAACTTGCAGAAGGTGGCATCGTCAGCCAGCCAACACTGGCGATGATTGGCGAGGGCAGGGAATCAGAAGCCGTGCTGCCACTCTCAGAACTCAGCCGGATGGTCAATGGCGGTGGAGCAGGTTATGGCGGCGGCATCCATGTCAGCCAGACCATCACCATCGAAGGCGGTTCAGCTGATGCCTATGCACAGGTAAAGCGTGGACTGGATGAAGGCACCCGCAACCTCAAGGCCGAGCTTGAACGCCTGATGGCTGACCAGCGTCGGGTTTCCTATGCGTGAGGACCAACATGGCAACCACAACGACAAGGCAGGGTGACACCTGGGACATCCTGTCAAAACGCCTTTATGGCAACGAACACTATATGGAAAAGCTCATCGAAGCCAACCTGGAGCACCGCAAGACGGTGCTCTTTTCATATGGCACCGTCATCAACGTGCCTGAGATAGACATCGACACCGATGAGACATCCGCAAACCTGCCACCCTGGAAACGGCAATGAGCGTCATCAAAACAGACATCGAACTCCTGTTCACCAGCAGGCAGGTCAACGTCAGCCAGGACATTGCCCCTGACCTGCTTGGATTCAGCTACACCGACAAAGAAACCGATGAGGCAGATGAAATCAGCCTGACACTGAAAGACCCGGATGGCAGATGGGCAGGCTCCTGGAAGCCAGACGGCGGGGAACTCGTCGAAGCCGCCATCATCACCGGCAGCACCGATACTGTGGCGGACCTCATCAACCTGGTGCAGGGCATCACCGGCACACCCTCAAGGCTGCCATGCGGGAAATTCCACATCGACAGCCTGCGGACATCCGGCAGCCCCCGTGTCATGGAAATGAAAGGCATCTCAATCCCGCTGGACACACCCATCCGGAAAAAACTCAAAACCAAAGCCTGGGAGAAAACCACCCTCAAGGCAATCGCAACAGCGGTTGCAAAAGACAACGGCATCGGACTGATGTGGGACAGCCAGGACAACCCGGAATACGACCGTCAGGACCAGAAAAGGGAAACCGACCTCAAGTTCCTTTCCCGGCTCTGCAAAGACAGCGGGCTTTCCATCAAGCTGACCAATGACAGGATCGTCATCTTCGACCAGGCGAGCTACGAGAAAAAACCGTCCGTCAAGACATACATCCTGGGCGTATCCGGCATCATCAGATGGGACTTCGAATCCCAGCAGTCGGAAACCTATAAATCCGTGACCGTCAGTTACCGGGATCCACGGAAAAAGAAACGCGGTTCAGCCGGTTCACGCAAAACCAGCCAGGACACAACAGCCACCGCAGGCAGGAACCCGGCGGTGAACGAATACACCTACACCGACCCAGAGGCAGACGCCAACGGGCAGGAATACAGCCTCAAGAAACGGGCGACCAGCATAGCCGAGGCAGAGCGCCTCGCCAAGGCAAAACTGCGTGAACTCAACCAGCGCAAAGTCACCGGCTCCATGACCGTCGTCGGAGATGTCGGACTGGTGGCAGGCGTCGTCATCACCTGTGCCGGATTCGGCAGTTTCGATGGAAGGTTCATCGTAGAAGAAGCCGGGCACAGCGTCACCGGTTCAGGGTACACCACAACCGTCAAGCTCAGGCGGGTGAACATGAATTACTGAGGAAGCCATGCTACTGACAGACAGCCAGACAGAAGACAGCACCGCAGAAGCCGCCAACCGCCTCATCAAGATCGGTGAAGTCTCATCCATCGACCCGGCGCGATGCACCGCCCGGGTTGTCTTCGACGATGAAGATTCGCTGGTCAGCTACGACCTGCCGGTCATCCAGCGCAACACCCTGGAGACAGCGGATTACCATATGCCATCCATCGGGGAAGATGTCCTCTGCATCTTCCCGCAGGGCGGGGATGACGGCTTCATCATCGGCAGCTGGTATGCCGGGGAGATCACCCCGCCTGCCGCCACCGAAGACATCAGGATGGTCAAGTTCAAGGATGGCACCGTCATCCAGTACGACATGGCCAGCCACACCCTGACAGCCACCATCGAAGGCACCGAGCTCAAGGCAGACCGACAGACCGTTGACATTACAGGGACATCCACCGTCAACATCAAGAGCGCCACCGCCATCAACATCGAATCGGCGGTCATCAACCTCAAGATGGGTGGCACCACCATGCGGCTTGACGGCGGTAATGCCGTGATAGACACCACCGACATCACCTTCACCGGCAACGCCCGCATCAACGGTGACCTGTATGTCGACGGTGACAGCAACGTGCATGGTGACATCAAGGCATCAGGCACAATCAAAGAAAACCAGGGGGTCTAAATGGGCATGATAGGGCTATTGGGCACCGGCCAGCTTGGCGTACCGTTCGTCTGCTCAGACAGCCGGGTCCTGACATTCTCACAGATGACAAAAAAGAAAGCAGCCCGGTTCGCCAGCCATGCTGTCATTGGCCAGAAACCCGTGCTTGAGTATGTCGGTCCAGACACCGACACCATCACCATGCGCATCCGGCTTGATGCCATGCTCGGTGTCCCGCCGTCCGTCGGCCTGATGGCGCTTGAACGCATGGTTGCATCCGGCCAGCCGCACCTGCTGCTTATCGGCATGGAATACCACGGGCAGTTCGTCATCACATCACTGGACATCGAGAACCGGCATTTCACCGGATCCGGCGTTGCCCGCATTGCAGACATTCAGATTGAATTGAAGGAGGTCGCAGATGGCGGCATCACAGGCTTACTCAGTCTCTTTGCTTGAGACAGTCGACTTCGCACCGGCAAGCGAAGCAGCAGAAGTCCTGCAGAACGTGCGGACCATCCTGTCCACACGCCGTGGCACCGTGCCCCTCGACAGGGACTTTGGACTCAGCTGGTCATACATCGACAAACCACTGCCCGTTGCCAGGATGATGCTCAAGGCCGAAATCATCCAGGCGCTCCAGGTCTATGAACCACGTGCACAGGTCACTGCAGTCGGCTTCCAGGACAGCACCACCGATGCCATGGACGGCATCCTGAAACCCATCGTCCGGATCAGACTTGCAGAGACCGTCAGCACCGAAAATGCAGCATCAACCGGCAGTACAGCTTCAGGCAGTGGCAGCACCGCAGAGACCATCGACACCACAGCAGCATCCAGCGGCAGTGCTGACACATCAGCCATCACCAGCATGCTCATGGGGCAGGTCTCAGACATCGAAGAACGGCTCAGGGACATCGAACAGAGCGACTACACCGAACTCTACAACAACGGGGAGAGCTGACATGGCAATCCCCAAGAACACCAACCGGGGAGCCAAAAGCCTCACCGACTTCGTCCTGCGGCTGAGGGAAGACGCAGGGCGGACAGGCAGCACCATCAGGCAGTACAGCAGCATCGCGGCATTCCCGAACCTGGGCGAAGACAACAGCCTCTACATTGCACAGGACGAGAATGCACTTTACAGATGGGACACGGCGACCCTGCGTTATATCTGCGTCGGCAGGGACTGGCAGGATATTGAAATCATCAGGAGCATCTAAATGGCAACCAAGACACTCAGCGACGTCAGGCTGATTTTGAGGAACGACACAACAGCCAACTGGACATCAGGCGACCCCGTTTTGCTTAAAGGTGAAATCGGCATCGAATCCGACACCGCCCGGTTCAAGATCGGTGACGGCACATCCGCCTGGACAGCACTGCCGTATGCAGGCGCCATCATCGCCCAGTCATCAACCAACGGCAACATCACCGTCAACGGCACTGACATCACCGTTTACACCCTTCCGGTTGCATCATCCTCCGTCATCGGCGGTGTGAAATCCGGTGGCAACATCACCGTCAACGGCAGCACCGGGGCGGTGACCGTCAATGAGGCCACCAAAGCAACCCAGCTCAAGACCGCCCGGACCGTGTCGCTGACAGACGATGTGACCGCATCGACAACCTGGAGTGCAGCAGGTGCGCTCACCCTTGCATGCACATTGGCGGCATCCGGCGTCACCGCAGGCACCTACACCAAGGTGACTGTCGATGCAAAAGGCAGGGTCACTGCCGCAACCAACCTGGCGGCATCAGACATCACCGGGCTGCTTGGAACGGCAGCAACCAAAAACACCGGCACAGGTTCCGGCAATGTCCCTGTCTTGGATTCCAACGGCAAACTCTCCACATCCGTCCTGCCGTCGCTGTCCATCATGGATGTCTACACAGTTGCCAACCAGGCAGCCATGCTTGCGCTGACCTGCCAGAAAGGCGACATCGCCATCCGGACGGATGAGAACAAGACCTATATCCTGTCAGGAGATAGCCCGTCTACGCTGGCAAATTGGAAAGAACTGCTGACACCGACCGATGCGGTCACATCCGTCAACAACAAGACCGGTGCAGTCACCCTGACAACCAGCGACATCAGCGAAGGCACGAACCTCTACTGGACAGCCGCCCGGTTCAACAGTGCATTTGCCGCCAAGGCATCAACCGACCTGTCAGATACATCTGACATCGTCCGTTACAGCGACACCGGCATCATCATCAACTGTGGGAATGCGTGATGGCTGAGATTGTCCTTAAAATCAAGCATCGGTATGACACCGCCGCCAGATGGACAGCACAGAACCCAATCCTGCTGGCAGGTGAGATTGGCATCGAATCCGACACGCGCAAGGCTAAAGTCGGGGACGGCACATCCCGCTGGCGCACATTGGCTTATGCTTTCAGTGATGGGGCAGTCATTCCGACAAAAACAAGCGACCTGACAAATGACTCAGGGTTCATCACACTAAGCGATGTGACAAGCGAGCTGGCTGGATACCTGCCTTTGGCTGGAGGAACGATTACAGGTCCCATCCATTTCAACGGTACGCCTGATGCCATGGAGTACTCAACCTTTCTGACGCAGGAAACCAATTATCGTTGCATGAGGTTGTGGGGTGGAACAGAAGGATTGTCAGGTGTATTGGCACTTTATGGGCTGGAATTCATTGCTGAAGGCGGCAGCTACAGCTTTGGGGGGGCAGCTTGTCTTGGAGCCTGTGATGCAAATGGCAATGTCAAGTGGTTCAAGCCAGAAGCGAGTGGTCAACTGAGTTACAACAATATTCCTCTTGCAAGATACTGCCTGCCCTCGACGTCATACAAGAATCTGAGTCTCCCATCGTCGGGCGGAACGGTAACAGCTTCTGATGATGGCTGGGTGCTGCTTGAAAAAGCGGCGACAGCAGCCGGTCAGTACATTTATCTCCAGACTCCGTCACTGCGAGCAAGGGCCTTTTCGACTGGTGCGAACACGCTGGACATTTATGTCCCTGTCTGCAAGGGCGACACCGTTCAAGTCAATTACAGTGCCGCCGGCACTTTAGGGCGGTTCCGCTTCTATTACAGCATCGGATCCGAATGGGCGGCATAAAAACAATCAAGTTCCGAACCACGGGGCTTTTTCATTTAAAGGAACCGAACAATGGCTGAAACCATCCCACGCTGGAACCTGCCAGACGTCGATTTCATCGAAACCGACAGCAGCACCATCGAAGCCGCCATCATCAACCGGTACGAGACACTGGCAGGGCGCTCCCTGGCAAAAGGCGACCCTGTGCGGCTTTTCCTTGAGACCATCGCTGCCGTCATCATCCAGCAGCGCACCGCCATCAACCTGGCGGCAAGGCAGAACCTGCTTTCCTATGCACAGGGAGAATACCTGGATGCGCTTGGCGTTTATCTCAACGTTGAACGGTTGCCTGCTGCATCGGCTGTAACCACACTGGAATTCACCCTGTCTTCGGCACTGGCACAGACCTACACCATCCCGTCAGGGTTCGAAGTCACCAACGGCATCGTCACCTTCGCCACAGACCGTGAGCTCATCATTCCGGCTGGCAGCATGACAGGCACCGTCGATGCCACCTGCACCACCGCAGGCACAGCCGGCAACGCCTACCTGGCAGGGCAGGTCAACACCATCGTCAGCCCGATGACCTTCCTGGCGTCAGCGGAAAACACAACCGCCACAGCAGGCGGGGCAGACATCGAAACCGATGAGGCGTTTGCAGAACGCATAAGGCTCGCGCCAAACGCCTTTTCCGTTGCGGGACCGAAAAAAGCGTATGAGTTCCACACCTACAGCGTCTCAAGCGCAATCATCGACGTGTCAGTCACCACACCCCAGCCGGGTTACGTCAATGTCTATCCGCTGATGACCGGCGGCAGCCTGCCCCCGCAGGAACTGCTGGACGACATCGCAGAACACCTCAACATCGAGACCATCCGGCCACTGACCGATTACGTCCAGGTGCTGGCACCGACAGCAGTCAGCTACGCCATCACCATCGACTGGTGGATCAGCCAGAAAGACAGGGAACGCATTGACGCCATCAAGACCGCCGTCGCATCAGCTGTCCAGGAATACCGACTCTGGCAGCAGGGCAGGATCGGCAGGGACATCAGTCCTGAGAAACTGCTGGCGATGGTCGTCAACGCCGGGGCTGCGCGGGTCAACTCAGCGACCCTGGCACCCAATGCCTTCGTTGAGGTTCCGGAAGGCTCGGTTGCCCAATGCACAGCAGTTACCGTCACCTACCAGGGGTTGAAAGATGAATAAGCAGCTGGAAACCATCACCCTGTCAGACATCCTGCCGCCATCCATCCTCATAGATGCCAACATGCAGGCATCAGGGCTGGCGGTGGACCCCGAACTCAGACGCATTGCCCAAGCACTCGACACCCCCGTCCTGCTGAAACGCATCGACAGCCTGACATCAGCCCAGCTTGACCATCTGTCAAGACAGTACGATGCAACCTGGCGTGACAGCTGGCCCATCAGCCGCAAGCGGTCTGTCCTCAAGGCGACCATCGCCAACAAACGCCTGGTCGGCACCGTCCAGGCGGTCAGGAACGCCTTGGCGGCCATCTCATCGACGATGACCATGACGGAATGGTGGCAGACCACGCCTAAAGGCGAGCCGCACACATTCACCATCACAGCCACCATGTCAGACGTTGCAGGCGGAACAGACACAGAAACCCAGGAAGACCTCATCAAGCAGATTGACTCAGCGAAACCTGTTCGCAGCTGGTACAGCCTGAACATCGTCCAGTCGATGAGAAGCGGATTCAACGCCGTCGGCGTCATCCAGTCCATCACATGCAGCAGAATCACCGCGTTATAAGGAAAAACCATGGCAACAAAATTCATCGTCACCACAGCCGGTCTGGCGGCACTTGCTGACGCCGTTGAACAAGGCACAACCGTCACCCTGTCGGAAATCCGCCTGGCAGACGGCAGATACACCCCGTCTGCCGGTCAGACCGCTATGCAGGGCAACCTCCTCGCCACGCTGACAGACATCGCGGTTGGCAACGTCGGCGACAACATCATCCATCTTGAGAAAACAGACACATCGTCAGCCAGCTACCGGGCGTATGAGCTCGGGGTCTTCACGTCTGGCGGCATCCTGTTCGGCATCGCCTCTAATGCCAGCGAGACCATCATTGAAAAGACATCGGCCGCCAATGCCGTCCTCGCCATCGACTTCGCGTTGAGTTCCGATGTCAGCCAGGCAATCACCGTTTCTGGCGTCACCTATCACCTGCCGCCTGCCACCACCGAAACCCAGGGCATCGTCGAACTGGCGACATCAACCGAAACCATCCAGGGCAATGACACCAGCCGTGCGGTCACACCCGCAGGACTGGCATCACGCACAGCCACGGAATCACGTCAGGGATTGGTTGAGCTCGCCACCAATGCGGAGACACAGGCAGGCACCGACACCAGCCGTGCGGTCACACCCGCAGGCCTGGCATCACGCACAGCCACGGAATCACGTCAGGGATTGGTTGAGCTCGCCACTAATGCAGAAACCCAGGCAGGCACCGACACCACCCGGGCGGTCACACCGGCAGGACTGGCTGAAGTCCTCTTGAGATACCTGCTTCTGACAGGAGGCACCCTGACCGGCAGACTCAAGATCAGACCGCAGACGGCCCTGGCACTGGGCACCGGACAGGCACGCTGCATCATCCAGCATGTGAACAGCGACGCCTTCTACCTGCTTTTCTCAGATGACGGTGGAGAAACCTATACCGCTGACCGCCCGCTGACCATCTCAAAAACCACCGGGCAGCTCTTGTCAAATGGCGTAAGGAGTTCCCAATTCTCTTTCCCTGACATTGGAGATGCTTCGCAGATCACCACACCGAATACTGGGACAGTCATCAAAGCCCCCGGTGATGGCTGGATCCAGCTGATTGCAAACGGCGGTGGTGTCGGTTCTTACGGCTACCTGTCTCATGCAGGACGAGGAATCCGTGTCAGGGATTCAGCGACAACGACATCCGGCAACGGCAACTACATCGACATCTATTTACCCGTTTCCAACGGCGAAAGCATCACCGTCTCTTACTCGACGCCAAAGGCAAACACTTTTCTTTGGTTCAATCCCGCAAAATCCTACGTTTAGAGGTGACCATGACTTATTACGCAATTTTAGAAGGCAAAAAATGCTATTTTCTCGATACGGACAGGGCAAGGCTGGCCTTCACCATATCTGCTGACGACAGGTGGACAGAATCCGACATCATCGAACTGAATGATGACCAAATCGAGCTTGGCTGTGATGGCGCGATGTACCTTAAAGGGTATGCCCCCAAGCAGCCATTGCCAGAAGCCAAGGCACTGAAACTGGCAGCGCTCAAGTCAGCCTTTAAACAGGCAGCAGAAACCGCCCACTGCCCATCCATCCTCGGCTTCGAAGTCGATGCCAACGACACCGCCAACCGCAACGTCGCATCCCTCATCCGGCAACTTGTCAGAGGCGACATCGAAACCGCCACCTTCAGGGACTGGAACAACCAGTACCACCCCGGCCTCACCCTGACCGACCTCAACACCATCCAGGGAGAGATCGATGCCAACGGAAGCCGCCTCTATGGCGTCAAATGGGCATACGAACAGCAGATAGCCCAGGCACAGGACGTCGAAGCACTGGAAGCCATCACCTTCCAGTTCTGAGAAAAACAGCAGCAAAGACCGGCCGCCCGCAAGGGCGGTTTTTTCATGGGAAAGACAAATGGAAACCGTCGAAAGGCTCGTCGCAGTAGAAACACAGGTCAAGAACCACACCGAACGGCTCAACAGCCACGGAGACCGCATCGGCAACCTCGAACAGCACAACGTCAGGCAGGATGCCCTGCTGGAAAAACTCTGCACAAGCCAAGGCAGGACACACGACCTGACCGTCGAAGTCAGTAAGAAAGTCGATTCCCTCCTGACCCAGGGAAAAACCGTCAAATGGATGGTCACCGCCATCATCGGCGCCATACCAACCATCATCGGCATCTACCTGGCGCTCCGTGATGCAGGGTGGCTCGGATGAACAGCCTCAAAACCCGGATGGCCGCCATCCTCATCGCTGTCTCCGCGGCCGCTGTCGGACTCATCGCCAACTTCGAAGGCTTCTCACCGACCGTCTACAAAGACGCCGTCAACGTCAACACCATCGGCTACGGACACACCGGCAAAGACGTCAAACCCGGCATGACCATCACCCGCACCCAGGCAAAGGCACTGCTCGTCAAAGACGCAGACAAACACTGGGAACAGGCAAGGCAATACATCAAAGTCCCCATCAGCCAGAACGAAGCAGACGCCTATGCATCCTTCGTCTACAACGTCGGCGTCGGCAACTTCGCCAGGTCAACCCTGCTGAAAAAACTCAACCAGGGCAGATACAGCGAAGCCTGTGCAGAACTCAAGAAATGGGTCTACGCAGGCGGCAAACGCCTCAAAGGACTCGTCCGCAGACGCGAAGCAGAATACCGCATGTGCACCGGGCACGACCTCAAACTCTCCTATGTCCCTGCCAACGACTGGACATACCGGCTGGTTGCCTGACATCAAATCAGTTATCCGGGAATTCCGGATAACTGACAGCCTCCCTGCAAGAAAATTAAGATTGCCTTACAATAATTAGGCAAACCAACCAAAACAAAAGGAAAACCGAGAATGGACATTAAAGACATACCGCAGGAAAAAAGGACCAAATGCGAAGTCTGGACCCGCGTAATGGGCTACCACCGCCCGGTCGAACAATGGAATGATGGCAAACAATCCGAATACAAAGAACGCAAAATGTTCACCGAACAGGCCTGCACAAAAAGCCAATTCGTGCCACAGTAACCAACACCTCTAAACATCAAGCCAGGCATCCTGCCTGGCTTTTTTATTACCATGAACATCAATCAATACTGGAAAGCAGGCATCGCTGTCCTGCTGGTTGTCATGTCGTTCTGTGCTGGCTGGTATATCAACGGTCTGCGATGGCAGTCAAAACTGGACAAGATTGACCTGGCACATGCGGAAGAAACCGCAGAAGCCCTCAGACAGGCACAGCAGGTCAATGCAGGACTGCTGGCCCGCATCAAACAATCCGCGGAAGGGTATCAAGCCCTTGAAGAAAAAAACGCCCAGGAAACCGCCAAACTCAAACAGGACCTCAAAAATGCCCAAAAGAAAAATCCTCTGCCTGCTGGTTGCCAGTTGGATGCTGACCGCCTGCGCATCATCCAGAACGCCGTCACCGCAGCCAATCACCGTGCCCCTTGACTCCGCGCTGGTCGCACCATGCCCACAAATCCAACCACCCCAAACCACCGACATCGATGACTATCTGGATTGGTCAATAGATCTGCTTGCCAAATACGGTGACTGCGCCCGCCGCCATCAGGCAGTTGTCCAGGCGTGGCCAAAGTGATGTGGCAAAAACGTGCCACAGCTTTGTGCGGATTGTGACAAATATGTGCCAAAGTGTGCCAATTACATCTTATATTGATTTGCAGGTGTCGCTGTAAGTGATTGTTTTTAAATGGTTAAACTTTTCGGTTTTTAATGCTGTTTGTTACAAAATAAAACAACTTCATCTAAAGCGGAATGCTATATTGCATAGCATAAGCTTTCTTCATAAGCCCCCAGTACATGGTGGGGAAAAACCAGTACAGCATCTGATGCCGCGTCCTTTCGGTAGGCGGATGTCGGTTAGTCACCGGGATAATTACTTACACGCTGATAGAGTCCCGACTGTTGCGAGACAGTCGGGATTTTCTTTTGCATGGAAGAAAGTCCTTGAATCAGGGAAAGTGGCAAAAAAAATCCCCATCTGAGCGGTAGTCCAGATGGGGCAAATTGATAAAAGGAATGATTACAGGAACAATTCTATCCCTGACTGCTGAGAATTGAAAGCCCTTTTTAAACAAATCCTGAAAAAATCAGGGATATCCTGCATAACCGTAACAATACCTGTGTCGTCATATAACATCAAAGAACGGCTGGCGGTTGTTGGCAGGGTGTTCAGGCTCTCTACAGAAATCATTGGACAGGTGTCTGCAGGAAACGTTGGACAAGTCCTTTTATCCGCTGTGTCCAGAAATACCCAGCTCCTGTCAGTCTCAGTCCCCTTTCCGTTTCCATCAACAGACCGGCATCCTGCCATTGAGACAGAAGCTGACCAGCCAAGACCCTGTGCGGTTCAGGCCAGAGCCCAGCAGGTGGCAGGCAAAGGTTTTCACCATAGGATGCCAGCACTTGGTTGAATCCTTCTGGAGAAGGACGCAGCGGAGATGCCATGATCCGTCCCAATGGTTTTTCGCCTGCCTCAACCTGCGCCCGGTAGGTCTTGATATCCCGTGAATTGCTCAAGCCGATGCCATGGATCCGTCCTCCGGCGGCAGAGCCGAAAGGAATCATATCGCATTGCATCCCAGCCAGCCGGTTGTACAACGACCGTTCCCGGGGATTCCTGCGCCAGTGCTTCGGAGAGAAATGCTCAAATCCTGCGGATTCCAGCGCATCATAAGCGGCGCTGAACATCACCGCCTTGTCGTCAAAAGCCGGGGCAGGCGGTATCTTGCCGTTCTTGATGGCTTTGTCCAACGGTGTCCCCGGAAAAATCCGCAGTTCATACAGGTCCAGTCCGTCAATCCCGGTTTTATTGCTGATGAAATCAATATCATCCATCAGGATTTCACGGGTCTGTCCTGGCAGGCCATACAGCATATCGATGATTACAGAAGAACCGCTTGCGCAGATGCCGTCCAGCGAATCCTGTAATTCCTCACGGCTTGAGATACGGCCCAGCCGTTTGCGCAGGTCGGTGTTTGCAGACTGGACTCCCAAGGAAAATCGGTTTGCCCCAGTTTCTGTCCACGTTTTTGCCTTGGATGATGTAAAGCCGGTTGTCCGTCCTTCAACGGTGACCTCAGATGTTCTGGGAATCTTGAAATGGTCAAACAGCGACGTGATGACAGCAGCCATATCTGCTTCATCCAGGTCAGTCGGTGTTCCACCACCGAAATACACGGCAGTGACTTCCCGTTTGCCTGCGACATTTTTCAGGGCATCGGCAGTAATTTCAATTTCGCGCAGCAGCAGTTCCGTATAGTCTTTGCTGAACCCTTTCTTCGTCTGATTGATATAGAACGGGCAGAATGTACAGTGATGATGGCAGAACGGGACATGCACATACAGCGCCAAAGGGCGGGAAACGTCTGTCATGAACGCTTCTTCTGCGAAATCACGGAATGTCCCGCCAGTCCATTCAGGAGGCTTCCATGCAGCCATCTCTGCTGCTGAAGGCATCTTCTTTTCTTCATGGACGAAGGCATCCCTTGCAGGACAGTCAGAGATACGGGCATAGAAAGGGGTCAGGTCCATCAGTTTTCCTCCTGTCGTTCGATGTTCTGGACTGTTGCAATACGGTACAGCCAGGCAGGGTCATCCAGCACCTGCAGGACAGCCAGCGCCACATCTCCACGGGACAGGTAGCCTTTCCGGCTTCTGTCAGGCTGTTCTGACAGGTGGAACCTGCCAGTTGAAGGGGAATCCAGTAATCCACCTGGACGGACAATCGTCCAAGGCAGTTCTGTTGCGCGTAGATAATCTTCCGCCCGCGTCTTTGCACGGAGTGCTTCGCCCAGGAACTTTTTCACCATGTCACTGGTTCCGGCATACTGGTCGCCACATCCCATGGAAGTCAGAAGCAGGAAACGTTCAAGTCCCTCACTGCCTGACAATGCCTCCGCGACATGGATATTGCCGATGGCGCAGATACGGCGTCCATTCTGGTCCTTACTACCCATCAGGCTGACAGCACGACGGGGCTTGGTCTGCTGGACCACATGGATACAGTCATCCAGACTGAAGGCATCTCCACGGATAACCGTGACACCCAAAGACTCAAGGGCAGAGGCATCACTGCCTTGCCGGACCATGGCTGCAACAGATTCACCGCGTCCAACAGCCAGCTCTGCAACCAGCAACCCGGTGTTCCGGGTGGCGCCGAAAACCAGCAGGTCATAGGAACTCATGCAGGGACTCCAGAAGCATCCGTCCTGAAGAGGGCACGCATCGCCTCAACCTGGTCCATCAGCAGTTTCCGTTCGTCATCCCTGCCGGCAAACACCTTGAACATGACACCGCCATCCCCATTGACAAACTGGATGCTGACCGTCTGGGTGTTCATGAAAGGCCGTTCAATCAGGTAGATGGCCTTGCAGCTTTCATGTTTCAGATGGCCATGCAGGGGGCTTTTCGGGGTGAGGTTGTAATAACCATAAGCGATGCCACCATTGGGGACTTCACCGGCATATTCAAAAATGACATCCCCTGTATTGATGATGATGGTCATCTTGCCCAGCTTTGAAAGCGCCTTCATGATTTCAACAAAACGGCTGCCATCGGTGCGCTGCCAGATTTCCTGTGGCAGCAGTTCGATGGCTTCAGCAGTTGTCAGACCGTTTTCCTTTGCCAGCTGCTCAAGCCCGATGCCCGGGTTTTCCGCCAGCTGTTTTCTCAATGCCTCAAACTTGTCCTGTTGCATAAATCCCTTTTCCCTTCTGGAAAAACTTGCCAATCAAAATGAGAACTATTATCATTTGCGTTCGTTAAGCCATAAATGATAAAGAGAATCATTATTATCGTCAATCTGACGGTCAGCAGAAGCCGCAGGAACACAGAGCAGAATGTTAGAAACACCTTCCATGCCATTCCGGTACCGGCATAACAATCAGATGTCCAAGCCGTTGGTCAGGGGACTGTGCATTGCGGTGACGCTGGTCCACTGCCTGATTCTGGGATGGGTTGCACAGAACACCATGCAGTCGGTCGCTATCGAAGGTGGCGGCGGTGGCGGAGGGGGTGGTTCCGCCGGCAACGGGGTGATACAGGTCAGTGTCCTTCAGGTTCCACAGGGAGAAGACATCCGAGCAGAAGTGCCGGAACCCAAGGCTGAGCAGATTGTCGCCACGGAATCCGATGAAGCTGACAGCAGTTTCACCGTAGCCCAGAAACGTGAAACAGAAACAGCAGAGCCATCTGTCCAGCAGAACCGGTCCTCATCGGCTGCACAGCAGGCAGCGGCTGTTGAGGGGAATGGCACGGGTTCCGGTGGTGGTGTCGGAACAGGTCAAGGCACTGGCATCGGCAGCGGTACAGGCAGTGGTTCTGGTTCCGGTGTTGGCAGTGGCATCGGTTCAGGGACAGGTTCCGGGACTGGCAGTAGCACAGGCAGTGGACATGGCGTTCTTAGGGTTTCCCTGTCAGCACTGCGCTACCGCAATGCTGTCAAGCCGTATTACCCGGATGATTCGATAGAACGCCGTGAGACAGGGCAGGTCAATATCCGGGTGGTTGTCGGCACAGATGGCACCGTGAAAAACGCCGGTGTTGAGCGGTCATCAGGATTCCGCAGGCTTGACAATGCCGCCCTCACTGCGGCGAAACGGACAACATTTCATCCTTATATGGATAACGGGGTTGCAGTAGCGGTCATGGCAAGCATTCCATACCGCTTCAACCTCAACCGGTGACGGACAGATAAAGCAAAGACAAGGAGCAGCAGTCAGAGAATGGAAACAACTGAAAATGTTTTCGGCTTCAGCCATTTCATCAGCCACAGCGATTTCCTGGGCAAATTCCTCTTTTTTGTCCTGATTGCCATGTCCATCGTGTCATGGACCATCATCATCGTCAAAGGCATCGCGGCATGGAAACAGAAGAACAGCAGCCAGTCATTCCTGCAGCTGTTCTGGAACGCCACCTCTTTGGAAAGCGTCCAGCATGAAATCCAGGTCCATGGCATCCAATGCCCGTTTTCGCATCTGACAGCCCATGCCCAGCATGCGAAGGCACACCATGAAACCTACGGAGCCTCCAAGCTGTCTGAGGCAGGCACCCAGCAGGAATTCATCATCCGGACCATGCGCATGGTGATTGATGAAGATGCCACCCGCCTTGCCAAAGGACTGACCGTCCTGGCAACCATCGGGTCAACGGCGCCGTTTGTCGGGCTGTTCGGGACAGTCTGGGGTATCTACCATGCGCTGATTGCCATCGGAATCGGCGGCTCCGCTTCGTTAGGACAGGTTGCAGGTCCTGTCGGTGAAGCCCTCATCATGACCGGTATCGGACTGGCAACCGCCATCCCGGCCGTCATCGGTTACAACTGGCTGCTCCGGATGAACAACGTCACCCTCGCCAAGCTGGATGCGTTTGCCAATGAACTGCTGACCTTCCTGACAACCGGCAAACCCTATGCCATGCCACAGGCTGCGGAAGTAACTGATGCCAAGGCTGGCAGTGTCATCCCATTTGCACGGAAGGAAAAATAATGGCTTTCGGCAGCAGGTTCTCATCCAGGCAGGGCAGTGGCACCCCGATGACCGAGATGAACATGATTCCACTCATCGATGTCATGCTGGTGCTGCTGGTCATCTTCATTGTCACGGCACCATTGATCGGGCAGGCGGTCAAGATTGACCTCCCCAAAGCAGATTCATCGGCAGGTATCCAGGTGCCTGCCAAGATGGCGGTTTCCATCAGTGCAAATGGCACACGCCATATTGATGGAAAGACCGTCAGCCGCGAAGAAAGCCGTGCGCTGTTTGCGGCAGCCGCCCAGAAAAAACCGATGCCAGAAGTCCATATCTATGCAGACAGGCATACCGATTACCAGTCCGTTGCCCAGACATTGTCAGATGCCGGACAGTCAGGACTTACACGTATCGGGTTCGTGACACAACCCGAAAAAAAATAAATCCATAAAAAGACAGGCAGTCATTTTTCAACCCATACAGCATTTGAAAGCAAATCTTTAAAAGGAATAGGAAAAACCATGAGAAAGCAGTACCCCGTTGTCGGTGTTTGCCTCGCCTCTGCGCTCTTCCTGGCATTGCAGGCAAGGGCACAGGATGCTGGTACCGTAACGCCAGCCGCTGAGACCGTCCAGCAGGAAGCCTCAGCTGATGTGGCAACCGTCAATGCCCAGCAGGAAGCACCTCAGCCAGATGCCGCGGCGCAGGCCAATCTGCCTGACAGCATGGCGTCAGGCGATGTCATGCAGATGGATGCCATCACCGTCACAGCGACCCGTCAGGAGGAAAAAATCCTGAACATCCCACAGACCATCAATGTCATCACCCGTCAGACGATGGATGACCATAATGTCACCAACGTCGAAGAAATGCTGAGGCATACGCCAGGTGTCCATGTCAGCAGGCAGGTTTCAGTCGCCAATTCAGCATTCGGAGACTTGGGCAGCATCTCGATGCGGGGTGTCGGTGGCAACCGTATCCTGACAGTCGTCGATGGTGACCGTGTGATGGAGTCAGCTGGTGTGCAGGGTGATATCGGCAACCGGATGTTTGTGGATACCCAGATGCTGAAATCAGCAGAAATTGCCCGTGGTCCTGCCTCTACCCTCTGGGGCGCGGATGCGATGGGTGGCATGGTTTCCTATCAGACCATTGATCCTGATGACCTCCTGAAAGGCAGGGAGTTCGGCGGTAAGGCTTCAGTTACATGGGATGGCTTGAATTATGGTAAAAGCGAACATGGTTCACTTGCATTCCAGTTCAATGACACCACCCAGGCATTGTTGGGGTATACACACAGAACCTATGAAGAAACCCGTTTGAGAAGGGCACGTGACCGTAATTGCGGCAGGGAAGGTTTCCCTTGCGACAAACTGCCACCATCCCATACTGAAGTTGATAATGTCTTGGCCAAACTTGTTTATCGTCCGAACCAAGACCATCAGTTCAAGCTGACAGGCGAATTTTTCGAGGCAGATACCAATTCCCATATTCCTTTCATGGCTGCTTCAGGTGCTGCCCTGAATGGCTATGACCACCGTAACCAGGACCAGAAAAGATGGCGTTTCGCCTTGGAACATAAATGGGATGTCAACGCCAGTTGGTTGGATAACCTGAAATGGCGCGTATCCTATTCTGAGCAGGAACGGGAAGTCCGTCGGGACAGGAACTACTATACCGATGCAACGGACTACCTCGCACTGTATGGACCGATGATGGGCGCCATGATTGGGCGGATGATGGGACTGTCTTATCCGTATGTAAAACCAGGTGACCATATCAACACCAGGCGGGATACCGATTACGAACAGAACTTCTGGCAGGCAGACATCCAGATGACCTCCAGCTTTGACTGGGCAGATACCTACCATAAGCTGACCTATGGTTTCCAAGGTGACCTCACCGAAACAAAATATTCCGTTGAAGAAACAGACTACACTGCTGGAACCTTCAAGAAAGGCAGTCAGCTGTCCAACCGGATGAATCCACTTTTTCCGAATGCGGACACTACCCGTGCAGACCTGTATATCCAAGATGAAATCAAGCTGTTTGGCGACCGTCTGACAGTCACCCCAGGCATCCGTCGTGCCCATTATTCAGTCGATCCAAAGGGTGGCAGTGGATTCCGGGACGTTACCGGGTATGAAGCACGGAAAATCAGTGAAAACAAATGGCTTCCCCAGATTGGCGCCATCTTCAAGTTTGATGACACTTATTCAACCTATGCGCGTTATGCGAAAGGTTTCAAGATGCCGACCGCTCAACAGCTTTTCATGAGCTTTGAGGGGGATACGATGAGCCTGATTCCCAATCCAGACCTGAAACCTGAAACTGTTGACACCTATGAAATCGGTTTCCGGGGCAAATATGACAAAGGCTGGTTCTCGGTTGGTGCATTCTACAGTGATTACGATGACTTCATTGCCCAGCGGCAGCAGTCACCGACCACTATCTCCTATGACAACCTTGACCAGATGAAAATCTACGGGGTTGAGGCATCCGGTGAATGGCAGTTTGCCAGGGACTGGAGCCTGAGTGGCAGTGTCGATTGGCAGTATGCCAAATATGAAGATGAAGACGGCAACAAGACACCATGGAATGTTCCACCACTCACCGCAGTGGTCGGTCTGAAATGGAAACTGCCTGAATACCGTGTCACCTCTGAACTCTTTGGCACCTTTGCCCGTGCAGTCCGCCGGGTTGACAAAGATTCAGAAGGCAAAGACAACTTCAAACCGGGTGGTTATGCAGTCTTTGATGGCTATGTCAACTGGCAGATGACCAAAAACCTGAAGCTGACAGCCTCGGTCACCAACATCCTGAACAAACGGTATTTCGACTATACCGCTGGCGACTGGAGTGTTGACAACAAGACCAACCCTGCTAATCCAATGGAACTCTACACAGCTCCAGGCAGGACCTTTGCTATCTCATTGCAGGCTGACTTCTGATTTTCGTAGGAGGACTTGATGGAAAAACAGAATGATTCTGTTTTCCATCAGCGCGGCACATGGATTGCTCCGGCAACGGGGCAATCCATTCCCTTTTCAGCGCTGATGGAAAAAATGGCAGCAAAATCTGTCGTCATGCTGGGCGAAACCCATGACATTGCAGAAATCCACCGCTGGCAGTTGCATACAGCGGCTTTCCTCTATGCACGGCGGCCCAACATGATGATGGGCTTCGAGATGTTCCCACGCCGGATTCAGCCTGTACTGGATGAGTGGGTGGCAGGCAGGTTGGATACAGCGGACTTCCTTGAAAAATCAGAATGGAAAACCGTCTGGGGCTTCCCGCCGGAACTCTATCTGCCCCTGTTCCATTTCTGCCGCCAGAACGGTGTCAGGATGCTTGCGCTCAACTGCTACCGCGAACTCGTCACCCGTGTCGGCAAGGAAGGCTGGGATGCCATTCCGGTTGAAGAACGGGATGGACTGACCCCTTCCGCACCGCCACTGCCCAGCTATGTCAGGCACCTGTTGGCGATGACAGGCGGCAATGCTGGAGGGCGTGGGAACATCCCGGTTGATGGTGGCAGGTTCATGCGTGCGATGCAGACTTGGGACAGGGCATTCGCCTGCAACATCGCACATGCCCTGAAAGAATCCGACCCAGCCAATCCACCGCTCATCATCGGCATCATCGGCAGGGGGCATCTGGAATACCGCTTCGGTACCCCTTATCAGCTGGCTGACCTGGGCATCACCGATACAGCGGTGCTGCTGCCTTCGCAAAGTGAGAATTGGCAGCTGCGCCCTGACATTCCCGGGGAAGACGGTGCACCTGACCAATCCTTCGCCGATGCTGTCTTCCGGTTGGACCTGCCTGAACCTGTTCCAGAACGCCGTATGCCCAAACGGCGTCAGGAAAACAAAGACAGCAACGCATAAACCAGACATCAGAAACAACGCACCATGAACAGGACACTCAAACGCATCTTCAACCTGGCTTCCATATGCATCAAGGGACCGGGCGGTAAAGTCGGCATCCTCTACTGCTGCATCATCCTCGGGCTCAACCTGCTGGAAATCTACCTTTCCATGAAGATGATCATGTGGAACAAAGACTTCTACAGTGCGTTGGAGAAATATGATGCAACTGGTGCGTTGTATCAGATCGGGGTGTTCGGCATCATCACAGGCATCAATGCGTTCCAGTATCTGGTGGCGACCTATCTCCGGCAGCTCGTACAGATCCGTTGGCGGACAGTCTTGACCAACACCTTCTTGGGACGCTGGTTTTCCAACAAGGCATTCTGGCACCTGAATACCGATGAAAGCTCCAAACTGGACAACCCTGACCAGCGTATCTCAGAAGACTGCCGCCTTTTTGTGGACCGCCTGACCGGCAAGGCTCTGGACCTGATCAGTGCCGTCATCAGTCTTTCCACCTACGTCTTCATCCTCTGGAAACTGTCTGCGTTCCCGCTCGAAATCACGATGTTCGGTGAAACATACTACATTGAACATTACCTGATCATCGTTGCGCCGATTTATGTGCTCATTTCCAGCACCTTGACCCATTGGATGGGCTCTCCGCTGATGCGCTTGAATGTCATCCAGCAGCACCGTGAGGCAGACATGCGTTTTGCACTGGCAAGGATCAGGGAATTCAAGGAAGCCGTTGCCTTGGAAAACGGCGAGAATGCAGAACGCAAGATCATCGACAACCGCTACATCAGGATCCTCGACAACTGGCGGCAGCGAATCAACCGGGAATTCATCTTGGGGCTTTTCACCCGGCCATACTACATGACCGTCCTGCGTATCCCGACCTTCCTGGCATTTCCCGCCTATCTGGCAGGGCATGTGGCACTGGGCGGCCTGATGCAGCTCGGGTCTGCGTTCATGCGTCTGGTCACCACCATGTCCTGGTTCATCTTCTCCTACCGGGAACTGGCGGAACTGAGCGCAACCACCAACCGTCTTGCCAATTTCCTGCAGGAAATGGATGCCGTCGCAGAAATGCCCCAGCCAGTTGAAAAGACAGAAACCAAAGACGGTGCATTCCATGTCAATGACCTGACCGTGAAAGACCCTTCGGGCAAGGAACTCCTTCATATAGATGACCTGACCATCCAGCCCGGCGATACCGTCTGGATTGATGGCCCCTCCGGCATCGGCAAATCAACCCTGCTGAAAACCCTCTCCGGCATCTGGCCGTATTGCAGTGGCAGGCTTGCTGTTCCACAGGGGAAGATTGTCTTTTCCCCACAGAAAGCCTATCTGCCTCTGGGCAGCCTGGCGGAATGCGTCGCTTACCCTGAAGCCCCCGAGGACATGGAAAAAATCCAAAACCTGCTGCAGCTGGTCGGGCTCAATGAAGCACGGCATCAGGAACAGTTGAAGAAAGCAACCGATATCGGCGATGACTACCGGCTGTCAGGCGGGGAACTGCAACGGCTGCAGATAGCGCGGATCCTCTATGCGGAACCTGATTGGATATTCCTGGATGAAGGCACCAGTTCATTGGATATCGAGGCAGAAGAAAAACTGTACAACCTGATCAGGACACAGCTGCCGCAAAGCAGCATCATTGTCATTGCACACCGCGAACCGAAAGGGCTGGGCACCTACCGCCATATTGACCTGTGGAATAGCCGTTCAGGCAGCCAGCCAAAAGAAAAGGCATTGTCAGAACCGGATACAGCATTGGTACCAGCTTGATAAATCGGTACCAATGCTGATTTCTAACCAGTAAGCCTGTTATCCTGAATCCGTTCTGTACCGTGTAAGGAATGTCTGGACATCGCAGACCAAGTGGTTTTTGGGGTAATGCTTCAGATTCCCTGTGACCAGCGCAGCATTGCAGGTTCTTGCCACTTCATAGAATTTCTTGTCAGATTCATCACTGAATACCTCTTCCACAGGATTGGCAATGACAGAATTTCCAGAAGTTTTGATCCAATCCAGCAAGGCATTGGTTTCCGCTGGAGAAAACCGGAATTTTGGACGGCTAAGGACTTCTTGATATTCAGAAAGGATCCGCCAGTCATAACAGGGTGTGATATTTCCGTTGATGACCAAGCCGAGGATTTTTGCAGGGGCTCCATTTCTGGACCATAAGGCTGAGACGAGAATGTTGGTATCAATCACTACCAGCATAAACATTATTCCCCAAGGCGTGCGGCATTGATTTCTGCTTCGATTTCTGCATCTGTCATGAAACCCGCCGATGCCGCTCTTGCCCGCATGGCATTGAAGGCAATCATTGCTTTTGCTTGGCGGACAGCCTTGACGGTTTCTTCGAAACTGCCGTCAGCGATATTGATCATCAAGGCGGCGGGTTTGCCATTGTTGGTGATGACAACCTGACCGTCTGCCTCAAGGTTTTCCCAGATACTTTTTGGGGTATTTCTCAAGTCCCTTACCGTATAAAAATCCATATTTGTCCCTGTCGAGGTCGTAGGTATCAGATAGGTTTTCTCAACTTTAACACGATTGTCAGCGTTTTGTGATATTTTTTGTGATGAAGATGGTGGAAAAAAGTCAGTCCACTATAAGAGAAGCAGACAGACGGTCAATCGGTTCAAGTGAATGCAAGATTGGAATGTAACAGTTTTAGTTCCTCAGATGAACTATCAATTCAGTAAGAATCACGGAGTCTCCTCCCGTTTTTTCATGGGAGTCTGAAAAAGTTGGAGTGAAATCCTATAATGGTTTTGTTTTTAGTTGATTTCCCATAAAACCCCTTAATGGTGTAGGTGTTGTGCCATTGGCTTGATTTGTTGGTCCATGTCTTCCAAAGCAATGCATAGACGGTGAAGAATCAACTTCATTAAAGATAATTTTTGGAATTTACAAAGAAATGCATTACTATAATTCAGATGTGAACTTACCTAATGAGTGAAAGTTATGGCAGAGAATAATTGGTCTGATGAAGAGCTTGAAATTACCTTAATTGCTTATTTAATAATGATTGACTTAGATAAATCAGGTAAGAAATATAATAAGCAGGCTTTATATAGGAATATTGCAGAGAAATATACCGATGGAAGAACAAAAGGATCTGTTGAACGCCGAATGGGTAACATATCTCATCTTATGATTAAGAAAGGTCTTCCTATTGTTTCAGGAATTTCTGTTCTATCAAATACAGGTTCTGGTATTGAGAATAGAATGCTGGGGTTATTGGAAAGGCTACAATATGCTAAGAAAGTTATTGGGAAATTTCAGAACATTAAAAATCTTATAATAGGGGAAGAAACTGAAATTTCAAAAGAATCTAAAGAGTTATTTCCTTATTTGTCAGAAAAAGAAAAGGTTTACAATTATCGACAGAAAATTCCTTATCAAATTATCTGTTTTGGGGCACCGGGAACAGGGAAGTCCAAATATATTGATGACATCACTTTAGCATGTGTGAACAATGATAAAGAGTGTTGTATCCGTACCGCATTTCATCCAGACACAGATTATGCATCGTTTGTTGGTTGTTATAAGCCAGTCGCAGATAATGAAGGGAAAATCCAGTATAAATATGTACCACAGGCCTTTACAACAGCTTATGTGAAGGCGTGGCGGAATCCTCATCGGGATTTTTTCCTTATCATCGAAGAAATCAATCGTGGTAACTGTGCCCAGATTTTTGGTGATATTTTCCAATTGCTTGACCGAGACTCTAATGGTGTATCCAGTTATGATGTAAAACCTGATAAAGATTTGCAGCAGTATTTGAAAGAGGCTTTCCTAGGTGCAGAAAATCAGATTGATAATATTCCTATCCAGATTGGCGATATTATGAAACTGCCTGCCAATCTGCATATCTATGCAACGATGAATACGTCTGACCAGTCACTGTTTTCGATAGACAGTGCTTTCAAGCGCCGTTGGGATTGGCAGTATATGCCGATTGTTGATGAGAAGAGAAACCATCGAATTGCCGTGGCTGGTAATGAATATGATTGATGGTCTTTTGTCGAGAAAATCAATACCCGTATCGAACAGGTAACTGAATCTGAAGACAAACAGATTGGTTATTGGTTTGCCCAAGCAGATGAAAATGGCATGATTTCTGCAGACCGTTTTGAGTCCAAAGTGGTTTCCTATCTTTGGAATGATGTTTTCAAAGATTATAGTCAAGATGGTGATTCGCCATTTGTCCTCAAATCTGGTGGGGATACCCAGGTTGTTCGGTTCCGGCATTTTTTCTCAGGTACCAATAAAGTAGATGAGGCAATGACTGAACGGTTCCTCAGAGGATTGGGAATGGAACCGATACAATCTGAATCCTCAGAGCCAGTGGAATCATCAGCATAATCATGAAACTGATTCTTGAGGGATACCCATATCCTTCGGGGGCATTGGACGGTGTCCTGAAAGGGTTTGAACTGCTTGAGAACAAAGCGGGGCAGGTCGCTTTGGATTATGTCGGGTATTGTTTCAGTCAAGAAATCAGGGATTGTGTTTTTTTCTTGCCAAAAGTGCTTCTTGATGAAAAAGACAGGGTGCTTGGAAAGTACAGACCAGAAGCATTGATAGATGCAGACTCAGACCAGATTGCCAAGGAGGATAAGGATTTTCTTTACAGGTTTTCTCTTTGGATTTATCGGACAGTCAAGGAGTTCCGCAGACTGAATCCAGAAAGTTCTGTAACTTATGAGAAATCTTTCTCGCGTCTGGATAGTTCAAAACGTTCTGTCAGCAATACGTTGCTGGATATCGTGCTGTCGCTTCTGCGTTTCCATCAGGAAAACCGGAATTGGGTCATGTTCACCTTGCGGAATATGCACAGCGGACATGGCAAAATCAACTGGCATCGGACAATCACCAAACAGCAGCCGATTTTTCAGAATGGTTCACCTATCTACCTGAATCCTACTGTCAGGCGTAAGCAAATCAACTATGACGAAGAGCTGTTTGTCATCTTCTTTTCAATCCTGCGGTATATCAAGGTTGAATACGGGTTCTCCGTGGGTATTGATGCGAACTATGATCTGATTACCGGTAAAGAGTTTACGCATTGGCTCAAGCATTACGGGACAGTCCGGTTGCAGAAAATCAAACACCGGTATTTCTCAGACAGGGCACGCTTGCTGTGGCAGTTTTGTCATGATTTTTTTGCGTTATCAGAAAGCATCCATTCGGCTCAGCAGAATACCGATTATCTGATGGTCAAGGACTTCAATATCGTTTTTGAAGCGATGATTGATGAATTGCTGAGTGATAAGCAGGTTCCTGCTGGTTTGAAAGAGCAGGCGGATGGCAAGATTGTTGACCATATCTATCCATATGAATCTTTGGTCAGTCCTGAAGACATCTATTACATCGGTGACAGCAAGTATTACAAGATTGGACATCAGGTAAAGGGAGGCTCCCGATATAAGCAATATACTTATGCAAGGAATGTGATTCAGTACAACCTTGATTTATTGTTGGACACCTCTTCAGGTACAAGCGCATTGCGCTACCGCGATGAACTGACTGAAGGCTATAACATCACCCCCAACTTTTTCATCAGTGCCAAATTGGACGATACCTTGGATTATCGGGCAGATAATCTTATCCATAGAAAGGATGAAGATAGGATGTCCCACCATTTCCAGAACCGTCTCTTCGACCGCGATACTTTGTTGTTATCGCATTACGACATCAATTTCCTGTTTGTTCTTGCGTTGTATGCAGGGGCGAATGATTTGAAGAAAGCGGCATTCAAAGAGAATGTCCGTCAGAAATTCCGTAAAGAAATCCTGCAGATGTTGGTTGGTCATTATGATTTTTATACTTTGAAGGTTGAAGAGAGGGCAGATTTTACTGCACGGGTTGTCCAGAATTTCAAATTGCTGAATGGAAAGATTTTCTGCCCTGATACAGGCAGGCAAGAAGCTATATTGGCTTTGGAAAAGGGCAGTCAGGATGCAAAAGCGGACATTCTACGGCAGGGATTTATTATTGAACCCCGTTCAATCCTGAAATCAGTTTCATAGTAAACGTATTTCTGCACATATCTTATTTCACAACTGAAGGGCTTTGTCAGCAGGCATGCCAATGGGGATGCAGAGATGCTTGAAAAATGAAAGGGATACGGCAAAAGACCGTATCCCTTCGTGGTGCGGATATCCGGTTATGCCGGTGTTGTAATCATGACATCACACTCTGCACTGTTGATTGCATAATGGACCGTGCTGCCAACCAGGTAGTCTTCAAGCCTGATGCGTGGGTGTTTGCCCAATACAAGCAAATCGATTCCGTTATTTTTGACGTAATCCAAGATCAGCTTGTGGGGGATGCCTAACGCAACGTGGGTCTGGAATTTCCTCTGGGAATCAATCCGCTGGATCAGCGCATTGATTTTCTTATTGGCTTCACCTTTGACCTTATTGCGGTATTCCTCAAGGATCTCTGGTTTGACACTGGCATAGAACTTACTGTCGGAACCCGATGATCCACAGACACTCATCAGGATGATTTCTGCGTCTTCAGGGATGAAAGGCAAGGACTGCTTGACCTGGTTGAGGGAGACTTCAGAAAAATCAACCGGTATCAAGACCTTCTTGTAAGGGCGCATTTCTTCCTGGCGGATGATGAGCGTCGGACATTGACCGCCTTGGATCAGTTTTGCCGGGATATTCCCGATAATCGGCATGAAATGGTATCCCTGCCCATGGGCACCGATGACGAGCAGTGATGCATTTTTCTCTTTGACCAGTGCCTTGATTTCCTCGGAAACACTGCCGGTGCAGACGATTGGCGTGACGGTAATGCCTTCTTTTTCAGACAGCCGGCTGGCGGTTTCCTGAAGGATTTTTTCTGCTTCCCGCCGATAGGACTGCTGTGCAAGGAATTCGTCTGCTGAGGCCATCATAAAGAGACCTTCCACCTGTTCCTGGACGTTGACAAGGAGCATTTCTGCATTCCCCACGAGTTTCGTGAGCGCTGCCCCTTTGTTTTCGGCGTGCTTTGCCCAGGCTGACATGTCTGTTGCGGTAAGAATGTAGCGTTTTTCTGGCATGGTATCCTCCGTTCGGGGGTTGATGGATTATCATCTTCTTTCTACCGATTATAGCCTGTCTATTCCCATTTTGGGGGCTTGCAGGCAGCCCATGACAAAAGACTTTCAATCCATCCCTGCTGTTTCAAAGGTATGGATAAGGGTCTTTTAAATCAGTGTCTGTTGTGAAATCTGGATCAGGCGTATTACGCATGTCTGGGACCGCGCCTGAATGGCTTGGTCAGCAGCCATAGCAGTGGTGTGGCAGGGGCAAAGAGGAACAGCACCCAGAAGAACCATTCAATCGGCAGGTATTCCCAGAGCATTGCGCCCAGGAAGGGGCCTGTTGACATACCGATATCCACCCCGATGTAGAAGGTACTGTTCGCCAGCCCTTTCTGGTCTTCGCCAGAAATGATGATGGCATGCGACTGGCAGACTGAGAAGGCGAACCCGAAACCACCTGCCATACAGGCGGCACCGAGGAACATCAGCATATTGCCTTCCATGAAGACCAGTGCCAGATAGCCGACACCGGCTGAGAGGGAGGATGCCAGCATGAACCAGATGAAAGCCACGCGGTCAAACAGGCTTTTTGCACCAAGCCGGAGCAGGAAGAGCACGATGGCATAGCAGGGGAAGAACAGGCTGACCATGACCGGGATATGCCGGACTTCGGTGTAGCGGACGATGAATGTCTGCATCGTGTAATAAGGCAGGGTGAACATCAGGCTGATGACGGCGACCGGCAGCACGGCGGGCAGGAAGAACTGGAAGCGGGCTTTCCGGATTTCTTCAGGGGTATGTTTGACCACTGGCGGGTTGCCGCTGTGTTTGATGAAGCAGGGCAGCAGGGTCATGACGACGACAAAGAAGATGTCGAGGGCAAATGACATCCGGTAACCGAGATGCTGGTAGATGAGTACCCCGAAGGCTGGGGCAAGTCCCATCGCCAAGGCGTTCATCGTGCCGTACATGGCGATGCCGTAGCCGATGCGGTGGGGAGGCATCATTTCAGCCACCCAGGTTGAGAGGCAGAGTGAGCTCATCGCATAGCCAGCCCCGGCAAGGATACGGCAGATGAGGATGAGGGAAGGGTCAGACAGGAAGTAATACCCGATGGCTCCAAGCAGCTGCAGGATGCCGGCAATCAGGCAGAGCCTGACTTTCCGGTGCCTGCCGATGATGGCACCGACAAAGGGACGGAAGAAAAGTGCCACGATGTTCGCCACGCCACCGATCAGCCCAATCATGACATGGGTGGAGCCAAGGCTTTCAGCGAACCCTGTCAGCAATGGGGTGACCATCACATAGGAGCCCATGAAAAAGAAAGTCGCCAGCATGATCAGGACGAAATCTTTCGATGAGGCATGTTCGTTGTCAGACATTTTGGACAGGGCGGTTCAGAAAGCAATCATCCTACACCTGTAGCAGGGGTGTTTCAATCAGGCTGGGGGCTTGCCAGGAAGGATGGCAGGACGGTTTCCTGTCAGCTTCATGGCATAATCTGGGTATCTGTATAAGGGAGATTTGTCATGGAAGAAAAGGAAGTCGGTCCAAGGGGACTTTCAGGAAAAGACGGTCTGTCGGACATGCGGTCCGATGCGAAGGCTCCGCTTAAGGAGTTTCTCATGGCAGTGCTTCTCTGCCTGCTGCAAGTGCCTGCGGCGGCGTCAGAGCCGGTTGCAGTTGACCGCGAAACGCTTTATCAGACGGCCCTGCTCCAGTCATTGATGCTGGGTGAATATGATGGTTCTGTTCCTATTGCGGAGCTGAAGCGGTTGGGTGATATGGGCATCGGCACGTTCGACCGGCTCAATGGTGAGCTGGTCATGCTGGATGGCCATGTCTATCAGGCGCTGTCAGATGGGACAATCGCCGAACCATCTGATACGTTGACGGTGCCTTTCTCGTGTGTGACGTTTTTCGAGACGGATTACACACAGGAACTGAAGGATGTGGCTGACATCAATGGCCTGAAGGCTGAGTTGGACAAGGTGGTCCGTGAGCATGGTGCCAACCATTTTTATATGGTCCGTATCGATGGGCTGTTCAGGATGGTGCATGTCCGCAGTGAATATGCACAGGAGAAGCCGTACCGTCCATTGGACAAGGTGATGGAACATGACCAGACTTTCTTCGTGCATAAGGATATTGAGGGGACGGTTGTGGCTCTCTACTGTCCGGAATATATGAAGGGACTGAATGCGCCTGGATGGCATTTCCATTTTATCGACAGGAACCGCAGGTTCGGTGGGCATCTGCTGGATGTCAGGGTTGACAGGGCGGTTGCCGGCTTTGACCAGACGAACGGTTTCAGCATGAGCCTGCCTGCTTCAGACAGTTTCCAGAAGCTGCCGCTGACCAAGGACCTTGACAAGGCTATCCGGAAGGTCGAAACGAATGATTGATGGATATTGCCATGTCTTTGGGAACCTGTTCAGAAGATGGTTCCACCGTATCAGGCGTAGTGGCTTTTCAATGGTTCTCTATGCCGGGAATCTCAGGACTTGAGTCAAGAATCACATTATTCTTAATAAAAATGTGATTTTTGCGGTATGCCGTCTTCCCTTGTAGAATGGCGGCAGCCTGATTCAGGCATACGGCTGATAAAAAAGGAGAGGTATCCATGTGGATGATGTTGAATGACGGGTTTCTTTCAATCATCAAGAAAGACTGTGCTGATGATGAGCTGCTGGTGCAGGCAAGGCGGGCAGGCGATATCGAGCGTATCTTCCCACAGGCGGCTGTCCAGGAAACGCTGGACAATGATTACCGTTTTCAGGCAGCCGTGAAGAAAGCTGCGGTGATGGCTGCCATCAGCAGCCGTATTGATGCCATTGACTACCCGGATTTCATGGAGTCGGTTGAGGGGAATGACCTGCTCAATGCCTATATGGAAGTCTGGGGGGATATGGAGAATATCCAGATTGGCGGTTCCTGCAACCGTCATGCGAAGCGCAACCGGATGTTGGGCGGTGGCGGGTATTGACCGGCACTGGACGAACAGGAAAGGAGCCGTACATGGGAAACCTCAAGATGGCCGGAATTGTGGCGGCAGCTTTCTGTATGCTGGGGTGCACCAATGCCCATGACCTGAAGCCGATGGTCACCATCCAGACACCAGGATATTTTATCCAGAAACTGGAATATGACACGCCGTATGTTGTGCCGGATGATACGGGCAAAGGGACGACGACCATCATCGTCCGCTATACCCAAACCGGCAAGATGACAAAGGAAGGCTTCTATATTGCCTACGGAAAAGACAGGGAATTCTACAGCGACTTTGTCCGACGCCAGGAAAACCGCGTGCCGTATTTTGTGCACAGCAGGTATGGCAACATCATGTACCTTTATGATCCACAGCCATCAAAGATAACCCATTCCTCCATCTGGTATTTTTCCTTGCAGTCCAATTATCCTGGTACAGGGAATACCTATCAGGTCGGCCTGCTCGGGGAACCGAAGGATCCAGCCAAGGTGGCGGTGGTCATGGGCGGTGGCGGTGTTGGCACTTTTGTAACGGAAAGGGCTGTTGAGATCACCGAAAGGGGACAGCCCAGACTGATTCCCCCGAAGGATGGCTATATTTACGCACTGCCCCAATACAATGAAAAGTTGACGCTGAAAATCAATCATGAGTTTGATGTTTTTCCGTCAAAGCAGGCGTCATCCAGCACACGCGTGACTTTACCGGCAGGAACCGTTATGACCCATTGGCGTATCCATGACGGGGATGGGACAGAAGACCTGCTGCTTGAAGACGGGCGCTTTGTCAGGGTCAGGTGCCATGCGTTTTTCAGTGAACCGTATCCGTATTATGAAGCTGATGGCATGGCTGCGAAGGGGCTGTTTACGGGCGTGCGCGATCACTGACATTCCAGCATGCCGCCAATGCTTCCAACTTGGATATGGGTGATAGGGATATTCCTGAAATAAACCTGTCCCTGCTGGTTGTATCTGTAATTGGCGAGTGAAGACCAGTTCTCTGCTTTGTAGGCAGGACCTTCCTTTTTCTTGATATAGGCTTCCCATCTTGAGATGGCCTGCCTGCTCTCTTTGGAGGTCATGTCATTCGTGACGACGATGGAGGGATCACCGGGAATGGTGCCTGATCCCATGAATGTCAGGGTGATTTCCTTCTGCTGGGACGGATAATCCGGATTGTCAGGTGTGGCAGTCGGCGGGCATAGATAGGGATTATGCATGAGGCGTCTGAACTGTCCAAAGGTCAGTTCATGGACATAAGTGCCTCTGGGGACTTCCGCTACCTGGCTCAGGTCGAAGGTGCAGGTCGGACTGACAGCCATGTCGATTTCCTGCACGACATCAGGGACATGATTGAGGGAATCCGCATAAACAGTGACCCTGCATTGCCCAACCTGATAAATGCGTTCATCCCCATCAATGGAAACCGGTTTACCGGCAATCTTTTCAAGTCGTGCCACCGGGGCATAGATGTTGGTCCGGTCGAAAATCCTGTTGAGTGTTGCCGGGTCAGCCTGTGCAGCGCCACCAATCAGGAAAAGGGGGATGGAGAGGGGCAACAGCCGTTTTGCCATAGTGCGCCTTGGTATCGTCATGGGTTGCAGGCATCCAGGAAGCAGTAGCCGATCTGGATAGTGGTGATTGGGATGTCCTTGAAAAAGGTCAGGCCCCGCCGGTAGTGTTTATCCGTCCAGGCAATGCCATTGGGATGGTATTTCCCGCCTTCGAGTTGCTTTGTATCCTGGATCCACTGGTCGGCTGCTTCCCGGCTTTCAGGCGTGTTGATGTCATTCTCGATGTCAATCTGCAGGTATTTTTCATCAGCGCCACCTTGCCAGGACATATGCACGAAGGGGTGTGGCGCATTGCATAGGTCAAGGCAGGGGATTGCCATCGCACCGACATGCTTGACCTGGGCAAACTTCATGAAGGTCAGGTCATGGACGTAAGTGCCTTTTGGTGCCTTGACGAGTTGGCTCAGGTCAAAGGTGCAGTCAGGGGAGACTTTGAGTGTGAGGCTGGTGACTGTTTTGTTGTCGCCATCGTCGTTATCTGCTCGAATAAGGCATTGACCGACTTGATAGTGGCGTCTGCCAGGTTCAACCTTGACCGGTTTTCCAGTCAGCCGTTCAAGTTTCTTGAACGGGACGTTGAGGTTGGCATGGGTGAATATCCTGCTGACCTGTGCTGGGTCTGCCTGCGCTGTGGCGCAAAGGAAGGGGAGTGCAATAGCGGTTGCCAATAAGCGTTTCATTGTTTTCTTCCTTTTGGTTTGAATGGACTTGTCATTCTTCCTCTTCATCATGGCAGCAGTCGAGCATACAGTAGCCGATGCGGATGCTGGTAAGCGGGATATCTTGGAAGTAAGCCAAGCCTTGCTTGGTGTGCTTGAGTGTCCAGGCAGCACTGTTGGGGCGGTAGTCGCTGCCTTCCTGCCCTTTCATGAAGGCAATCCATTTGGCGGCAGCTGCTTTACTTTCTGGGGATGTCAGGTTGTCATGGGTGATGATTTCCAGATACTGTTCAGATTCCGGTCCCTGCCAGCTGATGCTGACTGAAGAGGGTTCATCCGGACAGCCGTCAAGGCAGTTGGCATTGATGCCATCGTCTTCAGCGAACCTGGCGAATTGTCCGAAGGTGAGTTTATGGACGTAAGTGCCTTTGGGAACCTTGACAAGCTGGCTCATGTCAAAGGTGCATGAGGGTGTGATGGTCTCCAGTTCCAGTGAATTGACCGTTTCCCCGTTATGGGAATAGGCGGTGACAAGGCATTGCCCGACCTGATAGCGGCGTGTGCCTGCTTCTTCCTTTAAGGCGATGGGACTGCCAGTGACCTGCTCCAGCTTTGCCCATGGAACGTTGATGTTCGCGCGGGTGAATATCCTGTCAAGCTGTGTGGTGTCTGCCAGCACCGTACTGCAGAGCAGGGGAAAAGCAAGGGCGGTTGCCAGTAGCCGTTTCATCATGGTGTTCTCTCCTTGGGGAATGCTGCCATCAGGCGCCATAGCCATTGGAAAGGACACAGCGCCACCCTTTGCTGTCATGGTAATAGACGTTGTAGCCCACGCCTTCATACATCATATCGGTCAGGATGATTTCCATGTTGCCGTCAGCATTGAGGTCTGCGAAAGCTTCCACCTTATGGATGTGAGGTGGCTGCCAGTCGATGTTGGCAGGGGAAGAACCTTTCACACTGATATAAGAGTCGAGGATGTATTCTTTCACAGTCCCGTCCACAATCTGGCGGACGATGACCATGGAATAGCTCTTGGGATTGGCGCCAGGCATGACACCGTAGTTCAGGAATTCACTGTCAGCGTTCCACGCGGCATCACCGCCCTGCTGTGGTGGGATATTGGATGCAACAATGACAATATCGTCGTAGCTGTGACCTGTAATGCCGAGTTGCCCCCTGAAGAGCTGTACAATCTGGGGCTTGACGCCTTTAAGCCCTTTTTTCTCCAGGATTTTCCGGACGATATCCAGATAGACAGGGTTGTTGTTGGACAGTTTTTCCATGCGCCTTGGCATAGCATCTAAAGGGTTGTCGGTTGCAAGTATGGGTTCACCGACGCCGTACTGCTTGCCGTTGTCTGCCTTGATGGTGTACATGATGGTGTCTTGGGCGTCTTTCTCGACGCTGGTTACTGTACCTTGGCCGATTTTGCCGGAAAAGCGGTAAAGCGTGAGCTTGTCGCCTTTTTTCAGTGCAGGGACCTTATCCCCTTTTTGGAGGGTCTCTGCATCGAACCATGTGGCATAGCGTTCAGCACCCAAGGGGAAGCCGGCGAAGCCGGAACGGATGCCTCTTTTGACGGCTTTGTCATAAGCATCGTAAATGCTGCCGGAGTCGGCCTGGACGGTCATGGGCAGGGCAGAAGTGATGATGGTGGCGAGCAGGGCAGAGAACAGGCGTTTCATGGGATGTCCTTTGTCGGTTGCGGGTGTAATCGGATGTATCAGGTTTTTTATACCTGTCCTTAAAATTATTCCTGAATGTCTGTTATAGTTCAATGGATATTTTCTGATACAGGAAGGAGGCTACCTTGAAGAAGTTCTTATGTGCCGTGATGGCGGCAGTTGTGTTCTGCATCGGGGCGGTTGCGCCTGCCTCTGCGGATACCGGTAAGGAAAAGGTCATTCTCAGCGCTGATGTCGTTGACCTGTTTGATGACGGTGTCGCGATGCTGATGCTGGCGAAAAGCCCGAAGGTTGAATTGCTGGGGGTTGCTGTGGTGATTGGCAATACCTGGGTTGAGACCGGTACAGCAAGTGCCATCCGTCAGCTGGAAGGCATCAAACGCACGGATATCCCTGTCCTGATGGGGGTCAACAAGGTTCATCGTGAAGGCCGTATCGCAGCCATCCAGGATGAGAAGACGATGTTTGGCCGTGGTCCAGACACCCATGATGGTGCGGCAGGGTATCCTCAGCCGAAGTCATGGAAGGATGCTTACCGTGAGGCCTACAAGTCGGAGCCGACCATCGAACCCAGCAAGGAAGATGCTGTTGATTTCATCATCCGCCAGGTCAAGGCAAACCCGAATGAAGTGACCATCGTAGCGATTGGCACTTATAACAACCTGGCTGCTGCTGTCCAGAAAGCACCGGAAATCGTGCCACTCATCAAACGGGTGGTTTATATGGGCGGCGCTTTCTTCTGGAACGGCAATGTGACCCCACAGGCTGAATTCAATATCTGGTTTGACCCGGAAGCTGCACAGATTGCCTGGCGTTCCCCTTTCAAGGAACAGGTCATTTTCCCACTGGATGCCTGTGAGAAGATCAAGTTCACGAAGAAGACTTATGATGAACTGGCTGCCCGCCTGAAACAGCCACACTTCAAGTCGATGTTCGCCAATCATTGGACGACACCGCGTTTCAAGGAAAACCCGGAATGGAACACGTTCGTCTGGGATGTCCTCTGTGCGGCTTATGTCATTGATCCAAGCATCATCGAAGTGGAGGAAACCCTGCCGGTTGATGTGAACACGGTTTACAGCCCGAACTACGGTTCTACCTTGGCATACCGTGGCATTCCTCCGACAGGCACACAGAAAGCCCGCATTGTCTTCAAGGTCAACGAAGAGAAGGTCTGGAAACAGGTCAATGACCTGTTCGATACCATGTAATTGCTGGCTTTGACAGGCATTCCTGAAGGCATCTTCCTGTTTCACGGGGGATGCCTTTTTTGATGGATGCCTGTGGCTTCGCAGTTCCACCGCAGTAGAATGGGGTTATGGCAGATACCTTCACACCAGAAGCCCGTCACCGGGTCATGTCACGCATCCGGGCGAAGGACACCAGACCGGAGGTCATGGTGCGGAAGGCACTGTTTGCCCGTGGTTTCCGCTACCGTATCAATGACAGGCGCTATCCTGGCAGACCGGATATTGTCCTGCCGAAATACAAGGCGATGATTTTCGTCAATGGCTGTTTCTGGCATGGTCATGACCATTGCAGGATGTTCCATATCCCATCCACCAACACAGACTGGTGGAAAGCAAAGTTCAGGCGCAACCGTTCCCGCGATGCCCGTATAACCCGTGCGCTGACGGTGATGGGCTGGCGGGTCTGCCATGTCTGGGAATGTGCCATCAGGGGGACATCACGCCTGCCTTTTGAGCAGGTCATCGAGACTATTGAGGCATGGATCCATTGCGGCATCGGTCAGACGGTCGAAATCCGGGGAGGGCATGGCTGACAGCTGCCGGATTCCCTTTTCCTGTCTCCCATACTTTGGCCGTTTTTCCTGATGCTCCCCTTTATAGATCTGTCCGCACCGTTTGGTATTGATAGTGCTTTTTTCCTGTCCAAGCGTGCGCCATATTGATACATTCCTGAATCCCAGTCTTTACAGGCAGTTTCCGTTTATTTTTATAACATATTGTTTATTCAAAGAATTTTTTATTGGCATAATGCTTGCTTTGTCTCAAGACAGGAAGACTGGCCATTGACTGAAGGTCAATCTGATGTTTCTGGAAACAGGAAAGCCATCATCAAAACCGAGACAGGAAAAGGGGGCAAGGCATGAAGAAAAGGTTTTTATACACATTGGTTCTGGGACTGTTGGCTGGTTCAGCCTATGCACAGACGGATGTCACGATTTATGGGCAGGTTGATACCGGCATCATCAAGGAAACCGGTTCGGATACCCGGATGGGCAACAATGAGAACAGTGTCATCGGTTTCAAGGGAACTGAAGACTTGGGCTCGGGGACAAAGGCTGTTTTCAGGTTGGAACAGCGTTTCAATGGCAATGACGGGACTAAGTATGCCGACAACAATGCCTTGGACAAACTGCAGGGCAGTGATGGTGCAGAATGGCAGGGGGCAGCTTATGTCGGGGTTGCCAGTGATGGTGCCGGGACTGTCACGTTGGGACGGGTGAATGATATTGCGATTGAGAATTACGGGGCGGTCGATCCTTTCGCTTATTTCAGTGTCGGTATCGCAGGCAGCGGGGTCAATCTGCTCTATGCGGAACAGATTCCCAATACCATCCGTTATGACAGCCCCGAAATGGCAGGATTGTCGATATCAGCCAGTTATACCTTGGGGAAAGATACCCATCCCAAGGGTTATTACCATTCTTATGGCAATGACGGTTTTGCTGTCGGTCTGAAGTATGCAGATGGAGGCCTGTGGATGACCGCCAATTATGACCGGCTGGCGGATTCTGATAAATCCTGGCTGTGGAATGTGGGTATCGGTTACACCTATGAAGGGTTCACTGCGACGGCCGGTTATCAGGGGACGGTTGTCAAAAGTGCAGCTGCGGATGTTTTGGAAATCGACAGTAACAGCATCAGGCAGAAAGACTGGATTATCGGTCTGGTGTATGAGACGGGACCGCATACCGTCAAGTTCTCATATAACCGTGGAGATCTTGAAAGCAGGGGGGATTATGACGGCAATATGAACAAGTACGCACTGGGCTATACCTATACGATGTCCAAGCGGACTTCGCTTTATGCCATCGCCGCCTACACTGACAGCGACAATGATTCAGTCGGTTCAGTTTACAACACCAACGGTGCTGAGCGTGATTCAGTGACAGGCGTCCAGTTCGGCATCAACCATAAGTTCTGAGCGTACTTGGAGGCTGGATCCATCCAAGACGGTGCATGAGTGTTTTCTTTTTGTGGGAGCAGTATTGAAGGCATTGGACAATCTGTGCCGGATACCATGAATCCTGTTTCCACTGTCTTCCTGTCCCCTGTCAGTCAGGGGATTTTTTTGCCAGCCGGTGCGTTGCCAGCCCAACCACTGTCGACAGTGGCTGGGCTGGCATGATAGTCAGTCGTGGGTTTTCACCGAACCCAGACCGCGCTGGATGTCTTCATCCGTCCGGTTGCCGTGTATGGTGATTTTTGCCAATGCCGCCTGAAGGGCTGTGTATTCTTCATCGGTGAAAGTTACATCAGCAGCTCCCAGGTTCTCCTCAATACGGGCATCACTGCGCATCCCGGGAATCGGTACGATGAAATCATTGCCATGCAGCATCCATGCCAGTGCCAGCTGGGCCTTTGTCGCCCCTTTCTGCTTGGCGAACAGGTCCAGCATGTCCAGCAGCGGCATGTTCGCCAGGACATTTTCCTTGGCGAAGCGGGTGATGACGCGGCGGACATCATCGCCTTTGTATTCGTTGGAGGCATCGTATTTCCCGCTCAGAAAGCCGCTTGCCATAGGGGAGAAGGCGACAAAACCGATGTCCAGTTCCCGGCAGGCAGGGATGACATCTTTCTCAAACATCCTTTCCATCATCGAGTATTCGCTCTGGATGGCGGTCAGCGGTGTGACTGCATGGGCTTTCCGTATCTGCTCTTCGGTGGACTGCGACTGTCCCCAGCCACGGATTTTGCCTTCTTGGATCAGCTCCCCCATCCAATAGGCGATTTCTTCAGGATTGCTGTCAAGTGGCACACGGTGCTCGTAATAGATATCGACATAGTCTGTCTGAAGGCGTTGGAGGGATTCTTCCAACGCACGGCGGAGGCTGGAGCGGGTCAGTTTGGGTTCGTCCCAGGTTTCCTGTCCTGCCAGTGTGGCGGGCATGAATTTAGTGGTAAGGATGATTTTGTCCCTGAAAGGTTTCACGGCTTTGCCGACCAGTTCTTCATTGACGAATGGGCCATAGACTTCAGCGGTGTCATACAAGGTGCAGCCCAGGTCAAAGGCTTTCCGCATCAGGCGGATGGATTCTGCTTCAGTGGGAATGGCGCCATAACCATGGCTGAAGCCCATACAGCCTATGCCTACGGCAGAAACTTCAATATCACGGAGTCTACGGGTTTGCATATGATTTCCTTTCTTGAACAGATATGCAT
>JAHAYL010000059.1 GCA_018384065.1 Oxalobacter sp. | reverse complement strand
GTCTCACCCCATAAAGCTACAATGGTACGGGCTATGGCAGGCATGGTGCAAGTGTTGTAGTTTCCGGTCTCACCCCATAAAGCTACAATGTATCAGGCGCAAGGAAAACCTCAGTTCCAGTTGTAGTTTCCGGTCTCACCCCATAAAGCTACAATTCAGGGGAAGGACTGCCTCAGCTTCCCGTCCGTTGTAGTTTCCGGTCTCACCCCATAAAGCTACAATGTTGTTTCCGGTATGTTTACGGTCTGTGTCGTTGTAGTTTCCGGTCTCACCCCATAAAGCTACAATTCAATATACCCCTACCGCAGATCAGACATCGTTGTAGTTTCCGGTCTCCCCCCATAAAGCTACAATATTGCTGCAGAAGTCAATCCAACGGAGGAAGTTGTAGTTTCCGGTCTCACCCCATAAAGCTACAATGAGCTTGCAGACGCAGTGAACGCATTGAGTGTTGTAGTTTCCGGTCTCACCCCATAAAGCTACAATCGGTCTCTGGATTCTGATTGATATTCAAAGGGTTATCAGAATTCGACCCTAGAAAAAAGCCTGATTTCCTGTGCTCATCCACAGATTTCAGGCTTTTTTAAAACAGCAGAAGCTGGTCAGTATTGACTTTTTTTTCCTGTTTTTTCGGTTTACCAACCAACAACCTGATGCCTGCATATTGTTTTTCTGTGACTGTCATACAACGCACAGAGCCTTCTGGTGGCAGATTTTCGCGGATACGCTGGTAATGCCTCTGCTCTGCTTCCCGTCCTGCAAGAATGCGCCCATAGACTGACCACTGAATCATGTCAAAACCATCATTGAGCAGGAACCGTCTGAAAAGCACATATGCCCGTTTATTGGCACGGGTAATGGTTGGCAGGTCAAAAAAGACTAGTAATCGCATAGGACGCCTCAATTCAGCTGACATTTCATATCTCCCTGAAATGTGTCCGTATCGGTATCAACTCTGGCAACGACAGATGCTTGCCCGTTCCTTCCAACACCCTGACAAAACCTTCCACAGCATATTCAATAGCTGTTGAAACAGCGGTCACACCCTCCGGCATGACCATATCCACATTCAATAAACGGACCAATGATGCCTTAGGAATCCCCGATGATTTCGAGATAGCAGGTAAATGGGTGGCAACATATAGGTCAACCACTGGACGGAAAGGTTCTATCAAGTCATCTGCCAAGTTAAAGGCATTCTGTTCATTGCTGTGGAAAATACCCATCGGTGGATGCAATCCATGCAACACCAGCTGTCGGGCAACAGCTCCCCGCAGCACAGCATAACCATAATTGAGGCAGGCATTGACAGGTGTATCCTGGACACGGCTGAATTGACTGCCAAACAGCCTATCGAAATACCATTTAGCTGCTCTTGCCTCAAGATTGCCCACATCGCCTGAACGGACTGCCGATGCCAGTTTCTCCAACCGGTCATCGCCCATCTGTCCCGCATATTTCAGGCATTTTGCCTGATTGCGTATCTTGGCTTTGACAATCTCCGCCCAGATACGTTTCTTGGCAGGCTGGGTTGCCTTGAGCTGCAACCGTAAGATGCGGGTAGTCCTGGTATGTGTCCCAAACGGCAGGAACACACCATTTGGTGTATGGGTAAAATCTGTGCTGAACAATGCAATCCCATATTCTGCACAAGCGGCAAGAACCGGTTGGGTCAAGGTAACCTGAGGGCAATCCAAAACGATAACGGCTATATCCTCAAAAGGAACGAAAACCGTTTCTTCCTGCTCGATTGCCAGTGAATAATGTTCCCGATGCAAACGGGCAGGATTGGAAATAACGATGCTACGCCAGCTCATGGCGTGGCTCCTGTGGCAAGGCATAGACATTGCCAAGCACATCGACCGCCAGTTTCTCAAATGCTAATGCACGGCGAACACCAATACCTCTTTGCAAGCCGTCTTTGCCAAAATTATTTGCCCTATCATGTGCCAATATACTGATTGCTCCTGTTGAACGGTCTAATCCCGCAAAATAGCCAAGATACTCCCTGTCCTTCAATTTAAGGCGAATCAAATCATTTGCTACCAGTGAAAAACACCATTCAAATTGCTCATCAACAACAAGCCATTCATTCTCTGGTTTAGACGGCAATATCGCCCTATTCGGCAATTCTTTATGCCAGAAATAGACTGGCACCAAGAAGTACTGACCGTTTTTCTTAAAGACATCCACCCGTCTCATCAATCCATTTTCTGCCAATCCACCACGGATGGATGTCCCCGTCTTCTTTTCCGTTATCCGGACTGATTTAACCATTGTGCTATTCGGTTTGCCTTCCTTATCCAGCATCCGCATTGAACCTTCTGGAAAGGCTTTTTTGCCATCCCAGCCTGCCGCTTCCAGTTTCCCGCGAATAGTCTCATAGAGTTTCTCATTACGGTCATAATCTACAAGGCTGTTGAAATGCGATTGTTTCAAGTCCGTCAACAGAATCTTCTGGGTAACCAATTCTTCTTTTTTCTGTTCTACCGTCTGGGAATAGATGGTTTCTTTATGCAAAGCCCCTGTTCCACGACGTTGGATGGCACGGGAAACAAACAGTGGTTTCACGGCTTTCAAGGCTTCTTCTGGATAAGTTCCGAACTTAGCCAATTCTTCCTGCAACATCTGACGGTCATTGCAATCAAGACGAAGCTTAACTTCCTTCTTGAATTGTTTCCAAGGCACAGGAAAACGATTCAAGACCTCGCCTGTTGATAAATCTACAACATCGCCTTTTCTTATAAAGAAACGTTCTCTATGCGAAGAATAAATCGCAACATGCTGAATCATCGCTCTTGTACAACAGGCAACCACCACAGCATCCATTGCATGATGCCGGTCACTTTCAGAACGGTCTTTCCGTAACCCCCAACGAGTACGAAGGAAATCTGTCATACGACCATTGACACTGACTGCTCCTGCCTTACTCAGCGGGTTTTCAAGCTTCAAACAGACATCGACATAATTCTTGAAGAAACGGCTGGCATAACGGGTGTCATTGAGATTGCGGTCACGGAATTCTTTCTCTGCTTTATCACCAAAATCCTTCCGTAACAGACGCTGCCGTTTCGCCATTGTCAGTTTCAATGAACCGACATGCTCTTCAAACTCATGCCATCCGTCTGTATCTGCACCCATATATTCAAAGGGGGTGCGGTTCCCTTTATCACGGTTCTCCCAAGTAAATACGAGTGCCTTGTTGTTCTTGGAATCATCGAAACTGCGGGAATAAGGCAGGATATGATCCACCTCAACATAACCAGGTTCAAGGAGACGTCCAATATCAATCGGTTTCCCGCAGTAAAGGCTCTTACCCTGCTGTTCGCTATAAAGTCGGAATTTTTCCAGATTGCGTCCATTTGGCTCTGCATTGAACAGTTCCCTGAACTTCTGAATCAAACCTTCTTTCCTGTCCGCATATTTTTTCTGTTCCCTTGCGATGCTGTTCCGTTCTGAAAAACTGCGGGACAAATCCCTACCCAACTCAATATGCACTTCAGAAGGTGAACCATATTTCTTGACGATGGCGTTCAATACCTTGCGTGTCTGGTTGATTGCCCGCAACACCACAGGATTGCGTGGAACATCCAATTCTTCATTCAAGACCATGGTTCCATGGATATCACGGCCACTGAACAATGATGGCAGGTACTTTGTTTTCTCAAGGTTTTCAGTCCCTTTGGCGCTATGCTGATAACCGGCTTTTTCACAGGCTTTATCATAACGGTCTCCTGCATTCATGAATGGCAGGATGGCATTCAGCACTTTCAAGGACAATGCACTGAACTGGTCAAAACGGATGGACAGCAAGGCATCAATCAACTTGTCCTTTCCTTTTCCCAATACTTCAGTCAGTTGCTCACGGACTTCTTCATCTTCTTTATATACGGACAGGATGAATGCCAGTTGATCCAATAAACCAGAACTGCTTTCCAAGAGAGCCTTGTCTGAAATCTGTTTCCATTCTCCCTGCAATCCTGCATTTACATAAGCTTTTTCAAGACTATGCCAGCCAGGAACTTTACATAATACAGCGGTTTCAGGGTCTTTTTCCCCATACCGTAATCCTGAAAACCGATATTCGCCTTTACTCCAAAAACCTGCTTTCTCCAATCTCCGGCGCAGCTGCTTGTAAGTCAGGTCGCCTTTCTGCTCATAAGGCACATTCAAGACTTCTTTTCTTTCTTCTGGAGTCAATTCACGGGAATACCCATTACCGACAAGTCTTAGATTATTCAGCTTGGTCAGCCAGACATGCCGTTCTGCAGCAAAACTGTTTTTCGGTGCACGGAATTCATTACGTTCAAAACGGCAATGCCCGAGCATTTTCAGGATATTCTCGCCCTGAAGTGGTGGTTTCTGCTTCCAAAGCAGTCCTGTTTTTTGGTCACCTGTACCCACAATACCTTCAACAAGAGCATCAGTAACAGAGGTATTACCCAATTTCTTCTGAACATCAAAAAGGACTCTCAATTCGGCATCCAAACCAGTCCTTGACAGGACTTTTTCATAAGCCCCGCCTTTATTACGCTGTGCCTCAGGGTAATCTTTCCAAATCATCTCGCCCAATGTCCGAAAACCCTTTTCTTTCATCCTGGCTTCAGTGGTTGCAAGCCCTTTCTTAATCGCCCCTCCTTCTTTATCGCTATCTGCCGCTACTTTTTCCGCACTGCTGACCCAATGGAATCCTCGATGTTTAACGATATGGAAAACAACTTTTGCCAATTCAAATGGTGTCAATAAACGGTCAAGCCCCTCAGCACGCAATTGCCATGGTGATTTACCTTCCCCTTCTATTTTCTGTGAATCTTTTGGGAGGGTTTGATGTAAATCAGATTCGGATGCAATCAATCCGGCTGTTTTCAGGAAATGGGCAGTCTGGCGCAACCGTTGGGCACGGCGGGATAAACGTCTTCTGGCAAGCCGGGCTTCCCGTCTGATGAGATTGAGGGAATCGCCCTCTTTGGCTGTTTCCGCCTTGTCAAAAGTCCTGACACCCAGATCAATAATCCGTTTTCCGTTCTCAATGACAGCCCAACCAACTGATGCTATACCGATATCCAGTCCTATGATGCGCTCGTTCATGACCAGCTCCTGAAAATGTTCCAATCCGTTTATTTTAAACAGTTTTCAGGATTTTCTGGTATCCACAATATTGTGAAAAAATTTTGGTTTCATAATATTTGCAGTTACCTGAAAGTTCAGATAGACTTATGCTGTTGTAGCTTTATGGGGTGAGATCCGTTACTACAATAAGTTGATTTCCTTCGGGAATGAAAACGAATCCGATCCTGCCAGCAATGGCAGGATCTTCTTATTTTATGTCTTGAAAAAACATTTACCCTTTTCTCAGCTGGCAACCAGTCTTTCCCCATCAAAATACTGATATGACAAAACTGTATCCTCTGATACAGTAAGACCTTTCTGATTATCAGCGCATTTCCCCTGTCCCACGGAGTATTTTTGAGATGAAACCAGTCAAGAAGCCATTGAACCGCAAGCCTGTCCGGCAGGTGTTCTCGCAGTTCTGCTTGGGGCATGGCGTCAAACAGGTCTGCAAGAATCAGCTGACGGCTTGATTACTTCAAATTTCTCTTAAAAATTCTTTAAAATCAATATATTGGATATTTTATTCATTCTTGATAGGCTATCTGCACAGCAAAGAGCTAAAAAGAGCTTTTTCAACTTAGACCCCAGCTTAACTCCTTTTTCATCTAATATCCTGATTGACTCGTGATTGCTTTTTTACGACTTTTATGATGTTGCACTGCTACCGAGTACTTGAGATTGGTTAGACCAGCTAAAAACAAAAGTTGTTTTTTAATCATAAATGGTTATAATATAACCGTATGAATCATATAAAATGGAAACCGGCAGCAATCAAGCTGCTGATGAGAATCAGCCCTAAAAAGCAACGGGAACGGATTTATAATCAGGTGCAACGTTTGGCATATTGGCCAAATCTGGATGCTGACATCAAAAAACTGCAGAGCCGTGCCGGATACCGCCTACGGGTCGGTGATTATCGGGTGATTTTTGAAATCGACCAGAACAGCCACCCCATCATTATCAAGATTGACGAAGTGAGGAAACGTGATGAACAGACCTACTAATGTACAGATCCTGAATGACGAAAAAGGTCTGCCAGCCTTTGCTGTCATCCCATACAGCGATTATCTTTCCCTCTTCAACAACAGTGAAGAAGCCTTAGTGCCTAATGAAGTCGTTGGCATGATGGTCAAGCAGGACTTGAGTCCTATCCGTGCTTGGCGTGAATACCTTGGCTTCACACAGGCTGAGATTGCCGCCAAATTGGGCATTTCACAAGCAGCTTATGCCAAACAGGAAAACAGCAGGCACCCTAGGGAAACCACCAAACGGAAAATCGCCAAAGCTTTCGGCATCACATTCGAGCAGATTGACTGCTGAACCATCAGGCATATCTTTTTCCTTTTCTGATTATCAGCACATTTCTCCTGTGCCACGGAGTGTTTTTGAGATGAAACCAGTCAAGAAGCCATCGAACCGCAAGCCTGTCCGGCAGGTATTCTCACAGTTCTGCCTAGGGCATGGTGTCCCGAAGCAGACGAACAATGCTGCTTTTGAGAAACGCCTGAACATCAAGTTCAAGGATATGGCGAAGCGCTATCTGGATTATGTACATGCGAAAGCTGAAGGCAGTCCTGTTGAAGAACCTTACAGTGTGGTTTATTCCTCGCTGGAGTTCTCGAATGCGCTGGCAGGCCAGCTGGATGCCGGACGGCTGGGGGTTTTTGCTGAATGGCTACTTGGGCAGGTCGGCGACCTGTCTGGCAAGATGATTGTGGATATCGGCTGTGGCAACGGCCTGCTGGCGTGTTTCCTGGCGAAGCAGTTCCCGGATGCACAGGTGGTTGCGCTGGACATCAATATGGATGCCACGCTGGTGACGGATGCACGGGCAATCGGACTGAAGCTGGACAATGTGCATACGTTCACAGGCTCGTTGGACAGTTTCCTGAAAGCCGGGCTGGTCAAGGCAGACCTGGTGATTGCCTCACAGGTGTATGCCACCTCGATGACGACGGATGTGTTCAGCAAGGGACTGATGACACCGGATGAACGGGATCAGCCCCAGCAGCCATTGGCGGATATGCAGCTGGTGGATGAACTGCTGGCAGATGACGGGGTGTTCTATTCGCAGGACAGCTGGGGCTATGGCGAGACTTTCTGCCGTTGGGTGCGCATCTGCGAGGCTTCCGGCTTACGGTTCCTCGCCCACCGTTCCAAGGGGCTGACCTATACGGATGGGAACGGCCTGCCACAGACGCATCCGGTCGCCGTGTTCATGAAAAACCCGACCAATCTGGCACCGGCAAGGCGCGAGGACATCATTGCGGCTTATGGCCGTGCGAAGATGGAGATTGTCCGTATCGAGGGAAATGAATCGCTGGCAGATATGGTTTTCAGTGCCTGGGACAAGACGGATGTCTATGTCGGGAAGGCAGTGCTTGAGAAATATGATGTGACGTTCATCACACGGGTCGGTGTGGCGGGCGGCATTGGCTATTACTATGCATGCAATGATGCCGGCTGGCAGCTGCTGCATTATGGGCCGAGTGTCCGGCTGAATGAGCTGCTGGATGCTGTCAAGACTGCCAGGGCACAGTATGCCCGTGACGGGGCAAAGGTTTCATGGGAGGTTTCCCACCCTGGAATCTGTGCTTCACTGGGGCTGGATTTCGATGCGGAAGACTGAATGCTGAAGGCCTGAATGCAGTAAAGCCGTTCATCGCTGAACGGCTTTACTGTTTTCTGGAATGGTGTTTATGCCAGTTCGACTTTGGCGAAGCGCCGTTTGCCGACTTGGACCACCATGGTACCAGCACCGACCTTGAGTGCCTTGTCGCTGATGACCTCGCTGTTGATACGGACGGCGCCCTGCTGGACCATGCGCATCGCATCTGAGGTAGACGGGCACAGACCAGCCTGTTTGAGCAGGTTACCAATCGGCAAAGGCGCACCGCTGAGCTTGACGGTCGGGATATCGTCTGGGATACCGCCATGGGTGCGGTTGACGAAATCCTGCAGCGCTGCTTCTGCATCTGCCTTGGAATGGAAGCGTTCAACGATTTCCTGAGCAAAGGCGACTTTGACATCACGTGGGTTCATGCCTTCGGCAACGGCTTTCTTGAGTTTCTCGATTTCTTCGATTGACTTGAAGGAAAGCAGCTCATAGTAGCGCCACATCATGTCATCGGAGATGCTCATGAGCTTGCCGAACTGGACATTGCCGGGTTCCTTGATGCCAACGTAGTTGCCTTTGGACTTCGACATCTTCTGGATACCATCAAGACCTTCAAGCAGTGGCATGGTGAGGATGCACTGGGGCTCCTGACCGACCTGACGCTGGAGCTCACGGCCGACAAGCAGGTTGAATTTCTGGTCGGTACCGCCAAGTTCAAGGTCTGACTTGAGGGCGACGGAGTCATAGCCCTGCATCAACGGATACAGGAATTCGTGGACGGAAATCGGCGTGCCTGCCTTGAAGCGTTTAGAGAAGTCATCTCGTTCCATGATACGGGCAACCGTGTACATGGCAGCGAGTTTGATCATGCCACGCGCACCGAGGGCATCGCTCCATTCAGAGTTGTAACGGATTTCTGTCTTTTCAGGGTCGAGCACCATGCTTGCCTGCTTGAAGTAAGTCATGGCGTTTTCTTCAATCTGTTCACGGGTCAGCGGTGGGCGGGTGGCATTACGTCCACTGGGATCACCGATGAGTGAGGTGAAGTCGCCGATCAGGAAGATGACGACATGACCAAGGTCCTGCAGCTGCCGCATCTTGTTGAGGACAACGGTGTGTCCCAGATGGAGGTCTGGCGCAGTCGGGTCAAGGCCCAGCTTGATACGCAGCGGGGTTCCGGTCTTTTCGGAACGGGCAAGTTTCTGCGCAAATTCCGCTTCGATGATCAGTTCATCGCAACCACGTTTCGTAATGGCAAGTGCCTGTTTGACAGAATCGGTCAGAGGCAGTTCTTCTGCAGGCGCAGGCATCGAGGTATTTTCAGTCATCGGTGATTATTCACTTATATCTATCGTTTTGAATTGCTATAATTTAAAGCTCGATTGATGTATTGACGATGCAATACATCAGGACTTTTGTCCGCATAGAAATTATTTATTTTAACTGATTGCAGCCTTAAGAGGGAAACTGGATGCTTCTTACCAAAAGAGCCATACAGCAATTGAAACGGATGCTGCTTTCAGTATGTATGGCGGTTTCTGGGCTTGCGTTGGTTTCACCTTCTCCTGTTTCTGCCGGTACTGCGCCAGGCTCCACCATACGGAAAGCAGAACCCATTGCCAAAAAAACGGTTGCCAAAGCCGTTGAGAAGAAAGCTTCCGCCCCTGCCAAGGCGGAAGCAGCCAGGAAATCTGCTGTCAGGACCGTGGCAAAGCCTTCTGCCAGCCGGTCTTCTGCAGTAGCGTCCATCGAAAGGCAGGATACCCATAAGGCTGCGGTATCCCAAACACCGGCGAAAAACACCAGACAGGTATCCCGCCAGGTTGCCGCCAAGTCTTCATCAACACACAAAACCCAGCAGCATGCCACCCCGCATGCCAAGAAACATTCTGTCGCTGCATCGATGCCTGAATACCAGGAATCCGGTGGAAAGACTTATTCCAAGAGCTTCAGCCAACCCCGCCAGCCATCACGGCAAACCGCCGGCACGTCTTCTTCATTGCCGGAATTCCAGACTTCTGGCGGTCCCTCCAATGTTTCAAAACCGATTGTTGAGAAACCGGTGATGAAGGAACAGGTGGCAAAGAAAGGCGATATCCGGGCAAAACCCAAGGATCCCCGCCAGTATTCAGAAAGAACCAAGAATGCAGTGAAGCCAGATCCTGTTTCTTCGAAGATTGATGAAATCGCCAAGCAGGATTACCGCGAGCGTTACAGCAACAATGACACCCCGCGGGTCTATGCAAAGGGTGATGCAGGGCCCCGTGAGAAGAAACCTTCTGCTACGGTCACTGCTGTAGAAGCACGTTCCGCCATAATTGAAACGACGATTTTTGCCGCTGCACAGCGCGCAGGGCTGCCAGATGAGATTACGAAGAAGTTCACGAACCTGTTCTCGATTGATGTGGATATGGACATCAGTGACCTGAAGGGCTCACGCTTCAATGTGATTTATGAGGTTTACCGAAAGGATGGCCGGTTTATGAAACCCGGGAACCTGCTGGCAGCAGAATTCATCCATGAAGGGGTGCATTACCAGACCATCTGGTATGAGAAATATACCGGACAGGGTGAGTATTACGATGTCGAGGGCCGTTCCCTGAAGGCATCCGCCACCCAGCTGTCTTCGCCCCTGCGCACCCCCTTGGACAATTTCCGGATTTCTTCGGGCTTCGGTTACCGCATCCATCCTGTCACGGGTGGGCTGAAGCATCATAAGGGGCTGGATATGGCTGCACCGACCGGTACACCGATCCATGCCGCTGCAGATGGCACTGTCCGTGAAGCGGGCTGGCATGGTGGCTATGGCAATTTTGTGCTGATCCAGCATACAAGTGTCTATGCCACCGCTTATGGTCATATGAGCCGTATCCATCCAAGCATGACACCCGGCCTGCGTGTCCGGCAGGGCGATGTAATCGGTTATGTCGGTTCGACCGGGATGAGTACCGGTCCGCACCTGCATTATGAGGTCCGTGTGAACGGTATCCAGCAGGATCCTGCGAAGATTGCCGGCATCTCCGGTATTTCCAGCAGGCAGAATGTGATGCTGACCGGCAGTGACAAGACGCGTTTCAGGCAGCATCTGTACCGGATGCAAAGCTATTTCGCCGAGCTGAATGCGAATCCTTCAAAACGGATCAGCTCTTAGCCATATCCCGGAACATCAAGGAGCACCCATGGGACTTTATATCGGCCTGATGTCTGGAACCAGTCTGGATGGTGTTGACGGGGTGTTGGCTTCCATTCCTGATGACTACAATGGCGGCGGGATTGAAATCCTTGCTGATGCCCATGTGCCTTTTGAGATTCCTTTCCGCAGACAGCTGATGCAGCTGCAGGGAATGGATGTGAATGAAATTGAGCGTGAGGCACAGGCAGCGAATGCGCTGGCGGAAAGCTATGCAGAAAATGTCAATACACTGGTGGCCAAGGCTGGGCTGAAGCCAAAAGATGTGACGGCGGTCGGCGTGCATGGACAGACAATCCGCCACCGCCCCGAACTGGGTTTTTCCCGCCAGACAAACAACCCTGCCCTGCTGGCTGAACTGACTGGCATTGATGTGGTTGCGGATTTCCGCAGCCGCGATATTGCTGCCGGAGGGGAAGGCGCACCATTGGTGCCCGCATTCCATCAGGCGGTTTTCGGTTCAGGTTCTGTCTGCCGGGCTGTCATCAATATCGGGGGCATCGCCAATATCAGCATCCTGCATCCTGATGGGACGGTGACTGGATTCGACACAGGTCCAGGCAATATGCTGATGGATGCTTTCATCCAGCAGCAGCTGCGGGAACCTTATGACAAGGACGGCAGATGGGCGGAAAGCGGCCAAGTGATTGAGCCGCTGCTGGAGAATATGCTGGATGAACCGTTTTTCTGGAAAGACCCACCAAAGAGTACTGGACGTGACCTCTTCCATCTAGGCTGGGTGAAGCGGCATCTGTTCCAGACGGATATTGACAAGTCAACGCATGGGGAAGATATCCAAGCGACCCTGCTGGCATTGACAGCAAGGACTGTTGCCGATGCGGTACTGGTCCATGCACCGGATGCCGGTCAGGTCTATCTGTGCGGCGGTGGTGCCTTGAACAGCTTCCTGGTCCAGTCTATCCGCCGTCTGCTGCAGGCAAAGAAACCTGGCATCATGCTGGATTCTTCAGCCATGCTGGGGATTGACCCGATGCATGTGGAATCGCTGGCTTTTGCATGGCTGGCACACCGCTTCACGGTCAGGAAACCTGGAAATCTGCCCGCAGTGACTGGTGCCAAGGGACCGAGGATCCTTGGGGCACTGTATCCTGCCTGACAGTGCAACAGATTGTTTGGGAGTTGTGGAATGATTGCTTTGCTGCAACGAGTCCGCCAGGCGGCGGTTCATGTGGATTCAATGGAGATTGGACGGATCGGTCATGGACTGATGGTGCTGGTCTGCGCAGAACGGGGAGATACAGAAAAGGAAGCCGACTGGCTGTTGAACCGACTGGTGAATTACCGGGTGTTTTCCGATCCCTGTGGCAAGATGAACCTGTCGGTTTCCGCCATTGGAGGAGAACTGCTGCTGGTACCCCAGTTCACGCTGGCGGCAGATACGAAGTCCGGCACCCGCCCTTCTTTCTCACCGGCAGCACCGCCTGATGTCGGCAGGAAGCTGTTTGATTATTTTGTGGAACGGGCACAGGAACAGCCTGACATCGCCAAAGTGGCGACGGGCCGGTTTGGTGCCGACATGCAGGTCTCCCTGGTCAATGACGGTCCCGTGACTTTCTGGCTGGAAACGCCCCGAAAATGATGCCAGAACCTGTTTTCCTCTGGCACAATATAGCAGTATTCTTTTAACCTGTTTCAAGGAGCAGCGATGAAATTCTGGAGCAATTCTATTCAGGATGGCAAAGCCATCCCGGCACAATATGCTTTCTGCAAGTATGACCCTGCCGCACATCTGACGATGTCTGACAACAAGAATCCGCATTTCGCCTGGAGTGACCTGCCGGCAGGCACGAAATCCCTGGCATTGATCTGCCATGATTATGATGTGCCATCCAAGGGCGACGATGTGAACCAGGAAGGCAAGGTTGTCCCTGCTTCCCTGCCCCGTGTGGATTTCTTCCACTGGGTGCTGATTGACCTGCCTGCCTCCCGTTCATCGGTTGCGGAAGGGGAATTCTCCAATGGCATCACTGCCCGTGGCAAGGCCGGTCCGGCATCCCTGGATGGCAGCCGTCAGGGCATCAATGACTATACTGGCTGGTTCGCTTCGGACAAGGATATGTCCGGTGATTATTTCGGTTACGATGGCTGCTGTCCGCCATGGAATGATGAGATTCCGCATCATTATGTCTTCACGCTGTATGCGCTGGATGTCGAAAAACTGGACGTTTCCGGTACATTCACCGGACAGGACGTCTGGAAAGCGATGGAAGGCCATGTACTGGATAAAGCGGCAATCACCGGAGTGTATTCACTGAATCCTGATGTCGCCGCCAAGCTGTGATGGCATGGCGGACTATACCGATATCCTGATCATCCGCCACGGGCAGACAGACTGGAACAAGCTGAAACGTCTTCAGGGGCATAGTGATATACCCCTGAACGAAGATGGCAGGAAACAGGCAGCGGTCCTCGCCGATATCCTGAAAGAAGAGCATCTGGATGCCATCTATTCCAGCGACCTGAAACGCGCCTATGAGACTGCGCTCGAAATTGCGGAAGTACACAGCCTGCCTGTAACAGCTGACCGCCAGTTCCGTGAGCGGTGCTATGGTGCCTGCGAGGGACTGCGTTCGGATGAAATCCGGGAGAAGTTCCCGGAGGAATACAAGGCTTGGGTCGCAGCAGCGCCCGACCTGTTTTTCCCAGATGGCGAACGCAAGACGGAAAGCCCGAGGCAGTTCCATTACCGTGCCCGTGATGCGATTGCTGAAACGGCAAAAGCCCATCTGGGGCAGACAATCGCCATCATCACGCATTTCGGTGTCTTGGAAACAGCTTACCGTGAGGCGAAAGGCATCCCACTGGGGGTGGTGAACCGGATGCCTGTCCTGAACACAAGCATCAACCGGTTCCGCTGGCACAAGGATGGACGTCTTGAGCTGACTGCCTGGCAGGAATCAGGGCATCTTGAAGAGGCGAAAAAGCCGCCTGTGGATTATTTCAAGCATTTCTGACCTTATTGCCCCGTCTTCTGGACGGGCTGTTTCCTGTTGGATGGCGATGTTGCAGATTGGACCTTATCAGATGCCGAACCGGCTGGTAGTTGCCCCAATGGCGGGTGTCACTGACCGGCCATTCCGTCAGCTTTGCCGGAAACTGGGTGCTGGCTATGCCGTATCAGAGATGGCGGCAGCGAATCCACAGGTCTGGCATACAGACAAAAGCCGCAGGCGTCTGATGCACGATGGGGAACCAGCCCCGATTGCCATCCAACTGGTGGGTGCTTCCCCAGAAACGATGGCTGACGCCGCCCGTTTCAATGTTGACCAAGGTGCCCAGATCATCGATATCAATATGGGCTGCCCCGCCAAGAAGGTCTGTTCCAACTGGTGTGGTTCCGCCCTGCTGCAGGATGAGCTGCTGGTTGACAGGATCCTCAAGGCGGTCGTAGCTGCGGTCAATGTACCAGTGACGCTGAAATTCCGGACGGGCTGGGACCACGACCATATCAATGCGCCTGTCATTGCGAAAATGGCGGAAGAAAACGGTATCGCCGCACTGGCATTGCATGGACGTACCCGTGCTGATGCCTATCAGGGCACGGCTGAATACGATACGGTTGCCGAGGTGAAAAGCCTCGTCTCGATTCCTGTCATCGCCAATGGTGACATTGATTCACCCCAGAAGGCCGCTGCGGTGCTGGGAAAAACCAAGGCAGATGGCCTGATGGTCGGCAGGGCTGCCCAGGGACGTCCATGGATTTTCCGGGAAATTGACCGTTTCCTGACGGACGGGACCCTGCTGCCTCCCCCAAGAATGTCTGAAGTATATGGCATCATGCGTGAACATCTACAGATGCATTATGCGTTTTACGGTGAATATGCTGGGGTCCGCACCGCGCGGAAGCATATCGGCTGGTATGCCCGTTTCCTGCCTGACGGTGAGGTATTGAGGCAACAGGCGAACCGCACGGATTCCTGTGAAAAACAACTGAATGCCGTAGATTGTTTTTTCACCCCTCTACTTGCGCGCGATGAGCGGTTACAATATTGAAATCGTTTACCTTATGGATTGTTTGGCGGGCATATGCCACAGCCTGTGATTGGAAATACAGATGAGTAGCGAACATATTCAGGATGTTGTCAGGCGCAGTCTGCTGGCGTATTTCAAGGATCTGGACGGTCAGAAACCGACAGATGTTTACAATATGATCATCAAGACGGTTGAAAAACCGATGCTGATGGTGGTGATGAAACAGGCAGGCTTTGTCCAGTCCCATGCTGCAGAGATGCTTGGCATCAACCGGAACACCCTCCGGAAAAAACTGGCGGAACATAACCTGCTGGACCAGGATCCGCTGTAACGGTCCTTGACCTTTCTTTTTATTTTTTAGGTTGCTGACATGACCCGATATGCATTGATTTCTGTCTCTGACAAGACAGGTATTGTTGAATTTGCCCAGGCACTGGCTGCAATGGACACGGTTATCCTGTCCACTGGCGGTACCGCTGACCTGCTCCAGAAAAACGGCATCGCCGTCACTGAAGTCGCTGACTATACCGGTTTTCCTGAAATGCTGGATGGCCGGGTCAAGACCCTGCATCCAAAAATCCATGGTGGAATCCTGGCAAGGCGTGACCTGCCCGAACATATGAAGGCCCTGCAGCAGCATGGCATTGATACGATTGATATGGTGGTTGTGAACCTGTATCCGTTCCAGCAGACCATCGCAAAGGCAGACTGCACCTTGGAAGATGCGATTGAGAACATTGATATCGGTGGTCCTGCGATGCTTCGTTCCGCTTCCAAGAACTGGAAGGATGTCGCTGTGGTCTGTGACCCGGCAGATTATGCGGAAATCATCGCTGAAATGCAGCGGAACAACGGTTCCCTGTCGATGGAAACCCGTTTCCAGCTGATGGTCAAGACATTTACCCATACCGCTGCCTATGACGGTGCCATTGCAAACTATATGTCCAGCCTGAATGCTGACAAGAACCATCAGAACCGCCAGGCTTATCCGGAAATCCTGAACCTGCAGTTTGAGAAGGTCCAGGATATGCGCTATGGGGAAAACCCCCATCAGTCCGCAGCTTTCTACCGTGAGAAGAACCTGCCTGACGGCGCCTTGGCTGGCTATAGGCAGTTCCAAGGCAAGGAACTGTCTTACAACAATATCGCAGATGCAGATGCTGCCTGGGAATGCGTGAAGAGCTTTGACGAACCTGCCTGTGTCATCATCAAGCATGCAAACCCATGCGGTGTTGCAGTCGGCAAGGACCTGCTGGATGCCTATCTCAAGGCATTGAAGACTGATCCTCAGGCGGCATTCGGTGGCATCATCGCTTTCAACGGTGAACTGGATGCCCGCACGTCTGAAGAAGTTTCCAAGCTGTTTGTCGAGGTGTTGATTGCCCCGCGTTTCACGGAAGAGGCAAAAGCGGTCTTCAACCGCAAGAAGAACCTTCGTCTGCTGGAAATCCCATTGGGTAAACAGACGAACAATTATGAAATGAAACGTGTTGGCGGTGGTCTGCTGGTCCAGTCAGCTGATACGGCGAAAGCTATGGCTGACAAACTGAAGGTGGTTACAAAGGTTGCTCCTACCCAGCAACAGATTGACGACATGCTGTTTGCCTACAAGATTGTGAAGTTTGTGAAATCCAATGCGATTGTGTTCTGTGGCAACGGAATGACCCTGGGCATCGGTGCCGGTCAGGTCAGCCGTGTGGATTCTGCCCGTACCGCAACCATGAAAGCAGCACAGGCAGGACTTTCCCTGAAAGATTCTGTCGTGGCATCCGATGCGTTCTTCCCGTTCCGTGATGGTCTGGATATTGCGGCTGAAGCTGGTGCGAAAGCAGTCATCCAACCTGGCGGCTCTGTCCGTGACCAGGAAGTCATCGATGCGGCGGATGAACATGGTATTGCGATGGCATTCACAGCCATCCGCCATTTCCGCCATTGATCTGACAGCAGGGAGCCCCATGATGAGCGTCACCGTCTCTATGAAGGTGCCATCATGAGGATCCTTGGCATTGACCCCGGGCTCCGGACAACGGGGTTCGGTGTCATCCATAAGGACGGGAACAAGCTGTCCTACATCGCATCAGGAACCGTCAAGACCCCAGCCGACCAAGGGTTGCCAGCCCGGCTGAAAACGATTTTCCAGGGAATCACTGAAATTATCGGTACTTATCAGCCGGACTGCGCCGCCATTGAAAAAGTCTTTGTGAACGTCAATCCCCAATCGACTTTGATGCTTGGCCAAGCGCGTGGCGCGGCAATCAGTGCCTTGGTGGCTTCTGACCTTGAGGTGTATGAATTCACTGCCCTGCAGATCAAGCAGGCGGTTGTCGGTCATGGCAAGGCCGACAAGACACAGGTACAGGCAATGGTGCAGCGTTTATTGTCTTTACCGGGGCTCCCCGGTGCTGACGCATCTGATGCATTGGGAGCAGCCATCTGCCATGCCCACGGTTTTGATGCCATCCGTACATTGGAAAATGCGGCTTCCCTGGGAAACCGCAGTTCTTTCCGTATCCGTCGGGGACGACTTATCCGCTGATGGACAGGAACCTGTCCACCAGCCTGTTTTTGAGGTGAAAGATGATTGGCCGTATTCAGGGTATCCTGCTTGAAAAGAATCCCCCTCAGGTGTTGGTGGACTGCCATGGCGTGGGATATGAAATCGATGTCCCGATGAGCACGTTTTACAATCTGCCTGCATTGGGGAAAGAAGTCACGCTGCTGACCCATCTGGCTATCCGTGAAGATGCGCATGTCCTTTACGGTTTCGGCACAGCAGATGAACGGACGCTGTTCCGCCAGCTTATCAAGATTACGGGCATCGGTGCCCGTACAGCATTGGCACTGCTGTCAGGAATTTCCGCCAAGGAAATGGCGGAAGTGGTTGTCATGCAGGATACCGCCCGTCTCTGCCGTGTCCCAGGCATTGGCAAGAAGACGGCTGAACGCCTGCTCCTTGAACTGAAGGGCAAACTGGATACGTCAACTTTACCGGACACCACTTCTACACCTGCCGCAGCAAACCGGACAGACATCCAAAACGCCCTGCTGGCATTGGGCTATTCTGAGAAGGAAATGCTGTTGGCTGTAAAACAGCTGCCTGCTGACTGCAATGTGTCAGATGGGATTAAAATGGCACTGAAAACACTTTCCAAAAGCTGATTTGGATGATTGACTGACAGGGATTCCATGAGCATACAGACCGACAGTTTCAGCGAACGGCGGATTATCGATGCCGCCCCTGCCTCTTCCAATGAGGAGGCGATGGAACGTGCACTGCGCCCCAAGTTCCTGAATGAATATGTTGGACAGAAAAAAGTCCGGGAACAGTTGGAAATCTTTATCGCCGCTGCGAAGAAACGGCAGGAGGCATTGGACCATACATTGCTGTTCGGACCGCCCGGTCTGGGAAAAACGACCCTTGCCCATATCATTGCCCGTGAAATGGGTGTAAACCTGCGCCAGACTTCCGGTCCTGTCTTGGAACGCCCCGGGGACCTAGCAGCTATCCTGACAAACCTGGAAGCGAACGATGTCCTGTTCATCGATGAAATCCACCGGATGTCACCGGTGGTTGAGGAAATCCTTTACCCTGCCCTTGAGGATTACCAGATTGATATCCTGATTGGCGAAGGACCTGCAGCCCGGTCTGTCAAGCTGGACCTGCAGCCTTTCACGCTGGTAGGCGCAACAACCCGGGCAGGTATGCTGACAAATCCATTGCGTGACCGTTTCGGTGTTGTCTCGCGTCTTGAGTTCTATGATACGGACGACCTGACAAAGATTGTGACCCGCAGTGCGATGCTGCTGAAAGCGCCGATTGTCGAGGGAGGAGCCCGTGAAATCGCCAAACGTGCCCGGGGAACACCCCGGATTGCCAACCGCCTGCTGCGCCGGGTACGTGATTATGCCGAAGTGCGTGGTTCTGGAGAAATCACCCGCGAAATGGCTGATGCGGCATTGAAGATGCTGGATGTCGATTCTGTCGGCTTTGACTTGATGGACAGGAAACTTCTGGAAGCGGTACTGTTCAAGTTTGGTGGCGGACCTGTCGGTATTGCCAACCTGGCCGCAGCAATCGGGGAGGAAATCGATACCATTGAGGATGTCCTGGAACCTTACCTGATTCAACAGGGGTTCCTGCAACGGACGCCGCGTGGACGTATTGCGACCACGGCAACTTACCGTCATTTCGGTGTTGCCGTCCCTGATACCATCAATCCCAACAGCAGCAACCTGAACCTTTGGGATGACCGGAATGGCTGAACTGCCGCCTGTTGTGGATGCTGCTGTCGGTATCCTGATCCATCCAGATGGCAGGATACTGATGGCCCAGCGGCCCAGCGGTAAAGTTTTCTCAGGCTATTGGGAATTTCCCGGAGGCAAGATTGAAACAGGCGAAACACCCCAACAGGCCTTGGAACGGGAACTGCAGGAAGAGCTGGGCATTGCTGTGCTGTCCACGTTGCCGTGGTGTTGCATGATGCACACCTATCCTCATGCAAAGGTCCGCCTGCACTGCTTTATTGTCAGGCATTGGGCTGGAGAGCCCGTATCCCAAGAAAGCCAATCCTTGCAATGGCAGGACCATATCACCGTCTCGCCCTTACTGCCAACGGCGGCACCGCTCTGTACATGGCTCCGTGACTGGCTCCAAGGCTGGGATTCACGTGATATTTCCTGAACGCGTGTTAGAATGTCCATTCAGACATGGAGGAATCCGCTATGATCATTGAACTGGTTGATATCTTGATTCAGCCTGGGAAACAGGAAGAATTCGATAAGGCCATTGAATATGGCGTCAATACTTATATTGCAAAAACCCCGGGATTTCTTGGCTACCGTATCGGTAAATCCATTGAATCCCCTGAGCGCTATGTCCTTCAGAATTATTGGGCAACATTGGAAAACCATACTGTTGATTTCCGCAGCTCCCAGGAATTCCTGCAATGGCGGGGCGTTGTCGGACAATTTTTTGTCCGCCCACCATTAGTCGAGCATCTGACCATCTTGGATGAAAAGGTTCCAGTTGATTCTGAGCCTGTACTGTCAGTTGCCCAGAACCCATAAATAAGCGATAATGTAAAGATGTGCCGGGATGGCGAAACTGGTAGACGCAGCAGACTCAAAATCTGCCGGTAGAAATACTGTGCCGGTTCGATTCCGGCTCCCGGCACCATCCTATTACAGCATTATTTTTATTTACCTCTTAAGCCTTGGACTACCTGTTTCAAGGCTTTTTTATTGCCGGTGATACACTTTCACTATCTCCCATATTCCAATCAGACAGATACAGGTTTTTTCAATGACGAAGATACTAATACATGGTACTGGCACGCAAGGAAGACTCTTGTTTGCCGAGATGTCAGATGACAGACGTTATGATGTGGAAGCTTTCGTCTGTGATGATAAATTCTATTCAGCGGCTGATTTCATGGGAAAACCTGTTTACAGGGCATCAGACATTGAAAGGCATTTTCCCCCTGGCAGCCTGAAAGTCATTTCAACAGGGGTCTATGCCTCTCCAAGGGAAAGATACTATTCCTACCTGCAGATGAAAGCGAAAGGTTATCAGTTCATCAACTACATCAGCAGGAAAGCAACCGTTGCTAACAATGTTGTAATGGGCGAAAACAATATCATCTTCTCCGGTGTCTATCTGGATTTCTTTGGCAGACTTGGCAACAGCAACATCATCCGTCCTAATACCTATGTGGGACATGATTTCAATATCCACAATGGGGTATATATTTCACCAGGTTGCCATATCGCAGGCTATTCAACGATAGAAGACTTATCGTTTATCGGGATTTCTTCAACAATACTTGAAAGGTTGACGATAAGAACGGAAACATTGATAGGAGCAAAAACTCTCATCACAAAAGACACTGTTCCTTATTCCCAGTATGTTGGCAGTCCTGCCAAGAAAATCAAGACTCATAAACAAACCGGTATTATTTTATAAGCTGAATTGCCCTTTTTTTATCGACTTATAGATACTTTTCTGTTCCTGATATTTTTCTTTATAATGGTTTCGCATATTACCAAAGGTCACTTTTGATAAAAACTTATACTTCAGATACTTAGTCAAACGAAATCTGCGTAATTGTGACGATGCTCTGAAAATATACGCTTCCTGCCGTTTATTCTTCCTCTCCTCATCATGTAATTGAGACAAAACTTGAGAAGCATATGCTGACTGCAATTTGTTCTTTTTGACTTCATTACTCAATTTTTGATGGGATTCTTTTAAATCTTTCTGCAATTGGTGATATTCATCTAAAACCGATGATGAACGGCATTCTGTCCATCTGAACTCCAATTTGACAACCTCTCTATCTATGACTGTTTTCTTATAAAGGTAAGGTTTATCATGACAGACTGTCTTTGCTTCAGAAAATACAACTAATCCATTGACAGTAAAATAAGTACAATCTATCCACACTGGATAACGCTTTCTATCATCATTTCGTTCATCCCGACCACGCAAACGAATATCCAGTTCGCCTTTCCCTTGGCAACATATGATGACTTTCATTTCCCGTGAGGTAGACTCAATACTGATACCATCTGGCAACCATGCAGGCTGTTCCCTAACCCGTTCAGGATCAGGAACTATTGACTGTGCAATGACCTTATTGCCCTCTTTTCCTTTATTGCGAATATCAACCCGAAGTGTTAGATATTTGGCATAATTGAATATTTTCTTTTCGTTTATCAATGACTCTGCTTTTTGCAAGACAAACTGTATAGCAGGATGTCTTGTAAGCGAAACATTTAATGGCTGGCTTGATGCCACCTCACATAAGAACAAAAAATCCTTTTCCTTCACCCTTCCTGCTTGGTATTCCTGGGTTGCCCAAGGCATAATTTTATTCGCCACTTCAATAAATAGGTTGCTATTTTCAAAAAAATGGACAATATGATTGTCCTTCATTTCTTGAAATATATGAAACATTTCTTTGTATTTCAAATTCAATATTCCAATCTTTTCTGATACATTACTTTTTTCAATAACATAAAGAGAATAAAATATACTTCGACTTCTTCTAATTTGTATATCTGGTGAACGTGAAACACTATCTTCTCGCTGCCTATGAAAATAATAGGATTTATCAATAAAATGGAAACTATTAGCCTGGATGCCAATCCTTGTACAGAAAATTATATCTTCAATATAATTTCTGTCTCCAAGAAACCTGATTTTTTGAATCAATGCAGGTTTATAAAACTTGTTCCAAACTGCACGCCATGTCCCATTCTTTCCTCGCCATATACCGTATCCAAGCTGTGCAGCGTGATAAGTCAATCTGGTAACTGCACCAGATGAGCAGGCAAAGGGTCGCTCATTAATCTTCTTATCAGCATATAGTTGTTTGTAACCAAAAAAGAGAACATCCGATCCTGTATTCGCCATAACCAAAGAAAGATCTCGGTAAGCATTTGTATCTAAGCAATCATCACCATCCAGAAACGTAACCGCCAAAAAACTTTCCAAAGAAGATGCAGCCTGTTCAATCGCATAATTCAAGGCAGATCCATATCCACCATTCTGTTTATGAAAGACACAGAACCGTGAATCTTTTGCGGCATACTCATCGGCAATCTTACCACTGGCATCCGGTGATCCATCATCAACCACATAAGCAACCCAGTAGGGATATGACTGTTGAATCAAGCTGTCGAGGCAATCATGGATATAAGGTTCGCTATTGTAAAGAGGTACCATCACAGCAATGGTGCCAAGATTCTTTATTGCGCTCATCTTTCAATCATCCCTGCATGGCAAATAGTGGAATCCATACCTCATTTCTTGATGAAATAACTTTCCATCACATCAAGGATATAATCAATCTCAATTTCACTCATGGCGTACATCGGCAACCTCAGGCTGCGTTGGAAAACGTCATCTGTCACTGTCATCGAACCTGATGTCTTTGCTGCCTTCTTGCCATATGGTGAACTATGCAGGGGAACAAAATGCGTCAAGGCAGTGATACTGTTTTCCTGAAGATACCTCAAGAAAGCATTGCGCTCCTCCATTGAATCCATCAATACAAAATAAATATGTGCATTGCCAATGCCTCCTTCAATGATATGGGGTCTCCTTAAAATACCTTTCTCCTCATATTCCTTGAAAAAAACATGGTATTTATTCCAGATATAGCGTCTCCTTTCCGTTATCTGATCTGCCTTTTCCAGCTGTGCATAAAGAAAAGCGGCTGTCAATTCATTGGGATAATATGATGAACCGATATCCATCCAGCCATACCGGTCAATCCTGCCATCCCTGAAGGCCTTCCTGTTCGTCCCCTTCTCGATAATGATATCGCCCCTTTCATGCAGGCTTTCATCATTGATATAAATGGCTCCACACTCACCGACAGGTATATTCTTGGCCCAATCAAAACTTACCGCCCCAATATCACCGAATGTCCCCAGAGCCTTCCCTTTATAAAACGAATTTATGCATTGTGCAGCATCCTCAATGACAGACAGGCCGTTTTCTTCCGCAATGTTGTTGATTTCATCCATACAGCATGGATTCCCTGCGTAATGCACCGGCATGATTGCTTTTGTCTTTCCCGTTATAGCATTTTTGATAGACTCACAATCTATATTCAGGTCATTGATGTTTATATCAACAAAGACAGGAACCGCCCCCCTCATCAGCACTGAATTTGCCGTTGAGACAAATGTATATGAGGGCATAATCACTTCATCATCCTTTTCAATACCTGCCAATAAGGCGGCCATTTCAAGGGCTACCGTACATGAATTCGTTAAAAGGACTTTACTGACATTGAATTTTTCTTCCAACAACGCCTGGCATTTTTTTGTAAAATAGCCGCCTCCCTCCAATGAACCTTTATTCCCTATCAGGTGCTTTATATTTTTCAGGGCGCTGTCAGAGAAAAAAGGTCTATTGAATGGTATTTGGTATCTGTTCTCAGCCATGATTCATCCTACCCTCTATTTCAGTTGGAACAGCTTGGACAGGCAGACCTGTCCATCACATGCCGCCCATTTTTAACCTTGACTGGCATCACTGCCTGTATTGTTTCCAGTGATTCACCATTCCTATAAATGTATCCGACTTTAAACTTGTTTTCTATAGCCGACAGTATTTTGGGGTCACTGTTACTTATCATCAAGGAATGGACCATCAGACCATCGCTGCCACAAACAATCTTTCAGGCGAAAAAAAACTGGACCACCTTGCGATGATCCAGTCTCTTTATAACAGCTGTTCCTGTCTTTTATTTACTGGCCACAGCTGCAGCAGCATCCACAACCACAAGAATAATAGACCTTGGCCCGTCGCCGCCACATATGCAGCAGGGGTTCTGTGTAACCGGATGGCTGTGACAGTCCCTTGAAAACCAAGTCACATGCTGCCCGGAAGCCAGGGTTGTGCTCATAATCGTCAGACATCCTGTAATAGCCAGGTTCATTGGCGTTCTGGTTGTCAACGACAACAGCCATACGTTTCAGGGTTTCCATGACCTGTGGAACAGTAGCGATGCCATGACGCAGCCAGTTGGCGATATGCTGGCTGGAGATACGCAGGGTTGCGCGGTCTTCCATCAGTGCTGTATCGGTGATGTCAGGCACCTTGGAGCAACCAACGCCCAGATTAACCCAACGGACAACATAGCCCAACAGCGACTGGCAGTTGTTGTCCAGTTCCTGCTGGATTTCTTCAGGTGTCCAGCTTGGGTTGGCTTCAACAGGGACAACCAGCAGGTCATCCAGTACTGATGGGAATGGACGTTTTGCATCCATAGCCGCCTGGGTTTCTTCAATGTTGACCTGATGGTAATGCAAAGCATGCAGGACTGCCGCTGTCGGGGAGGGAACCCATGCTGTGTTCGCACCTGCTTTCAGATGACCAATCTTCTGCTCAATCATGTCTGCCATGAGGTCTGGTGCAGCCCACATGCCCTTACCAATCTGGGCAACACCACGCATACCGCATTCCAGCCCGACATAGACGTTGTTGTCTTCGTATGCCTGGATCCACTTGGTCTTCTTCATATCGCCCTTGCGGATCATTGGACCTGCTTCCATGGAGGTATGGATTTCATCGCCAGTACGGTCAAGGAAACCGGTATTGATGAATGCCAGACGGTGTGCGGTGGCTTCAACACAGGCTTTCAGGTTGCATGAAGTACGGCGTTCTTCATCCATGATGCCAATCTTGATGGTGTACTGTGGCAGTCCCAGCATCGCTTCAACACGGTTGAAGATTTCATTGGTGAATGCGCATTCCTTTGGACCATGCTGTTTTGGCTTGACGACATAGATGGAACCTTCAGTAGAACTGATCTTGGTGGTCAGGTCACGCATCATGATCAGGGAGGTGATGACACCATCCATGATGCCTTCATAGACTTCATTGTTGTTTTCATCCAGGATGGATGGATTGGTCATCAGATGACCGACATTACGGACGAAGACCAGGCTGCGGCCTTTCAGGGAGAATTTTTCACCTGTCTTGACACAGCTGTATTCGCGGTCTTTGTTCAGGCGGCGGACAAATGTGTTGCCGTTCTTGGTGACACTTTCTTCCAAGGTGCCCATCATGACGCCAAGCAGGTTGTGGTAAACCAGTGCCTTGTCTTCTGCATCGACTGCAGTGACTGCATCTTCGCAGTCAAGGATAGTGGTGGTCGCTGCTTCAACAATGATGTCACGGACGCCAGCTGGGTCTGTTGCACAGACCGGGCTGGTCTTGTCGAAGATCATGTCAAAATGCATGTAATGCTGCTTGAACAGCAGGGAGGTTGGCGCATCAGCAGAACCATTGATACCGACCAGACATGAAGGTTCTTTCAGACCAGCTTCTGAACCATCTTTGAGGACTGCTGCCAGGGCACCGTCTTTCACATAATAACGGGTGACATCTACATGGGAACCAGCAGTCAAAGGAATGAATTTATCAAGCAGGCCACGTGCATAGTCGATGACTTTCTGGCCACGGACAGGATTGAAAGGACCGCTACGGGTTGCGCCACCTTCTTCACTGATGGCATCTGTACCATACAGGGCATCATAGAGGCTGACCCAACGGGCATTGACTGCATTCAGGGAATAACGTGCATTGGTCAGCGGTACAACAAGCTGCGGACCACCTTGGGTTGAAACTTCATGGTCGATGTTCTTCGGGTCAATCGTGACATTTTCCGGGACAGGAACCAGATAACCGATTTTCCTCAGGAATGCCTTATAGGCTTCCATATCAGCCACAGGACCTGGATTGAGACGATGCCAGTTATCCAGTTCTTCCTGCAGACGTGCGCGTTCCGCAAGGAGTTCAACATTGATTGGGGTCAGGTCATGTACGATAGCATCAAAGCCACGCCAGAAATCATCACTCTTTATACCGGTCCCTGGCAGTGCTTCTTCTTCAATAAAACGGTACAGGGGCTCTGCTACCTGCAAGCGGTAACACTGTTTACGTTCAGTCATTTTCTCTTTTTCTACAATTTTACGTTTGACAACTTTTGACAGCCGTGTCCCGTTCCGCGATTCCACGAAACTGACGCGGAAGAATGTGTTCAAACATCCTGTGATGCGCAAAGAAAAACTGGCATGGCGGTCTTACCGTGCCAGACAGGGCAAAAACATCTTGCGTTGTCGATACAGTGTGCAATATGCCCCGTTAGACCGCATTTTGGTGCGAATACGGTCCATCAGCGCAAAGAGAAGGGTTACTTCTTTTTCAACACATTGAATGATAACAATAAAAACTGCAGTTATCATCCGTTTTGTTGCCAGAAACCACTGTTTCGATGAGAAAAAAACGGAAATCGCTGATTTTTTTCCAAAAACCATACATTCCATTGAAATGGGAATCCTTCGGTTCCTTACTGATTTGCTTGAGGAAGGGGAGAGAAGGATGGTTGAAACAGGGCCTAGAGGTACTGACAGAGATACAAGGAGAGGAACAAAAAACGGTAACTGTTAAAAAAGTGGATATATAAACGGACAGAGCCTGACCAGGTCTGCTTATCGGTCCAACCGGTCGGGGAAACCAGTACAAGGGAACATTCAGTCTTTCATTTTTCCATAATGCTTGAGCACCTTGAGAGCAATCCAACCCACAATGGCTGTGACAAACAACCCGTCCAGCGCCCACTGGTGGAAACCTTCTCCAGAGAAGTTATATTGGTAAAGACGGAAAGACATGACGCCAAATCCAACCAGGATGGAGCCAAAGAACACTTCCCATTTTGAAAATCGTCTATTCCTCATTGCATTGCCTGCGAAACGGTGTACAGAGACAGCATACACTGCCAGTCAGAAGAGTAAATATACCATGACTGGCAGTATTCTCAAAAAACCTCTGTACATCCTTGCCTTTTGAGGAATCCACCCTCTCTATCAACAACGGGTGACTGTCGAAACCCCCTTGACTTCACGGATCAGTTTCATTGACCGTTTGAGCCATTCTGTATTGGAAACCTCCACAGTGAAGGTCATTTTCGCTATGCCTTTGCTGCTTTGGGTATGGACGCCGGTCACGTTGAGTTTCTCACGCGTAAAGATGTCGGAAATATCCCTGAGCAGCCCCTGGCGGTCATTTGCCTGGACATAAATGTCAACGGGGTAGACTGCATCCGCTTTCTGGGTTCCCCAATCAGTCTGGATGATGCGTTCAGGCGCATGCCGGGCCATATCCAGGAAGTTCTTGCAATCAAGCCGGTGGATGGAAACCCCTTTGCCCCGCGTCACGAAGCCAACGATTTCATCAGGCGGCACTGGACGGCAGCAACGCGCAAGCTGTGTAAGCACCCCTTCCGTACCAACAACCAGAACGCCAGACTTACCATCTGACCGGCTTTTACGGATAATATCTTCCCCGCTATGTTCTTCATTCTGCGGTTCCGCCTGTCCGTTCAACGCCAGTTCAATAGCTTTCTGTGTGACCTTTTCTTTACCTATCGCAAAAAAGAGTTCTTCAATTTTCTGGAACTGGAGTTTCTTTGCCAGATCTTCCAGATTGACAGCTGTCTTGCCTTCCCGCTGAAGCTGTTTTTCAAGGGCAATCCGGCCATTATTGACGGTTTCCTCGTATTCCTTGCCATTGAACCATGCACGGATTTTGGTATGTGTCCTTGGATTGACAGCATACCCCGGGCTCAACCAGTCCCGGGAAGGACCGATATTGCCTGAAGCGCCTTTGGCTGTAATGATTTCAACGGTCTGTCCACTTTTCAATGGGGTATTCAATGGAACCATCGCACCATCTACGCGCGCTCCCCGGCAACGGTGACCGACATCGGTATGGACCTGATAGGCAAAGTCAATCGGCGTCGCGCCACGTGGCAGGTCAATGACCCGTGCCTGCGGTGTCAGGACATAGATACGGTCATCCAATGTGGCAGACTTGATTTTTTCTGTCCATTCCTTGTGCGACCCCTCTTCTGCCACCGCATCACCGACTTCTGTTTTCCAAGAAAGCAGCTGACGCAGGAAAGAAATCTTTTCATCGTAGCGCTGTGCCACAAAAGTAGAGCCACCAGACTCCTTGTAGCGCCAGTGCGCCGCAACCCCGAATTCCGCCAAGCGGTGCATCTCCTCTGTACGGATCTGGACTTCAAACGGCTGCCCATTCTCTGCAACGACAACGGTATGCAATGACTGGTAACCATTGGGTTTTGGCCTGGAGATGTAATCATCGAATTCCTTGAGGATTGGATTCCAAAGCCGATGGATGATATCCAGGACGGTAAAACAGGTCTTGACATCCGAGACGATGACACGGAATGCGCGCAGGTCATAGAGATTTGAGAAATCCAGGGATTTACCCCGCATCTTGTTGTAAATGCTGTAGATGTGTTTCGGTCGGCCTGCCACCTGCGCCTTAATCCCTTCCTTATCCAGCTCTTTCCGCAACCGGGTCATGATATGCTGGATGAATGCTTCACGCTCAGTACGTTTTTCTTCAAGGCTTTTGGCGATATTGCGGTAAGCCTCTGGATTGACGAAACGGAAAGCCAGGTCTTCCAGCTCCCATTTGACCTGCCAGATACCCAACCGGTTGGCAAGCGGTGCATAAATCTCGAGGGTCTCTTTGGCATACTGCTGGCTGACTTCACTTTCCGCCTTGATTTTGGCGAAATAACGCAGGGAAGCCATACGGACAGCCAACCGGATCATGACAACCCGCATGTCGGATGCCATCGCAAGCAGCATCTTACGGAGGGTTTCCGCCTGCGCTTTCCGGATCTGCGCTGCATTCTTCCCCCGAGCCATCTCTTCAAGCCCACCGGTGAGGTCCTTGAGCTTCAGGAGTTTTCTCAGGCTGTCAACCAGATTGAAAACATCAGCACCAAACCGGGGTTCAATTTTTTCCAATGCCTCTGGATGATATTCCGATACCAATGTCACCATCCCGGCAATACGCGTCTGGGCATCAGTATTCAGTTCAGCCAGGATCAACCCGATATTCTTGACAAATTCCACGCCTGACTGTCCACAGACAACGGTAGTGTCTGGGCAGGTTGATTTGACAAACTCAAAAGCATCCATGACAGACTGTCCATCTGCCTTGGACAGTCCAGCCGTAAGATTTTCGAGCGAATCGTTGATCAATACTGAAGAAACCATTTTCCCCCCTGTCTTTCACCTGCAGTATGCAGGGAAAATCATATGGAAAACACTGTCAGGAACAGACAGCCCCTATAGCAATACAATAGCTGTTCCATAGCAGGGAATCAACAGTTGTTGCCGATTATCGGCTACTCTTGGAAAATCCGGAAATCAGGCACGGATGAAATGGTACAGATTACGCAGCATCGCTGCTGTGGCACCCCAGACAAAACGCCCGTTGCATGGGATGGTATAGAACTGACGCTTGCCCAACGCATTGGGGAAATAAGCGGAACGGATCTGGTAGTTCGTACCGTTCATGAAAAATGAGAACGGCAGTTCAAAAGCATCTTCGACCTCACGCTTGTTGAGGCTTATCTCAAAGGGGGGATGGACAATGGAAACAACAGGAATGACCTTGAAACCACTTCCTGTCCGGTATTCCGGCATCAATCCAAGAATCTCGACCCGGTCACGGTCGATACCGATTTCTTCTTTTGCTTCCCGGAGAGCAGTCTCAATGTGCGTGTCGTCTTCCTCATCAACCCGCCCTCCAGGAAAACTGATCTGACCAGGATGGTCCTTCAGGCGCATGGAACGCTGTGTCAGCAGTACAGACATCCCTTCTGGATGGTCAACCAATGGAACAAGTACAGCCGCAGACTGCCAATCACGGTCAACAAACCGCTTTTCCCCCCTGACTTCCGGCTGCCATTCAGGCGGAAAAGCAAAACGCCGGCGCAACGCCTCTGCGGTCAACCGGTCTCCTGATACGGGAGCCCCTTCCGCGATGGCATCAACAGGCTGAATGGTCGGATCAATGAATTTGCTTGTCATAACAACTGCATATGACACAAAAAAAGGGGACATCCTGGACGTCCCCTCTGAATCATCTTCCACGCAATAATCAAGCAGCGTTTGCTTTGCGGGTTGGCAGTTTTTCCTTGATACGGGCTGCCTTACCGGTAAGTCCACGCAGGTAGAACAGTTTTGCACGGCGGACATCGCCACGGCGTTTGACTTTGATGGACTCGATAAGTGGGGAATACAGCTGGAATGTACGTTCAACACCTTCCCCAGAGGAAATCTTACGGACGATGAAGTTTGAATTCAGGCCACGGTTACGGCGGGAAATCACAACGCCTTCATATGCCTGGGCACGTTTACGGTTGCCTTCAACAACCAGAACGTTGACTACAACGGTATCGCCAGGGGCAAATTCAGGGATATCTTTGCCCAGACGTTCCATTTCTTCTTTTTCTAACTGATCAATCAGGTTCATTTTGACTCCTAAAATCATCATGCCGGCGCTGTTGTTTTATCTGCCCCTTGCAGACTGATGCCCGGTATAGGATGACGGTTTATAAAAGTGGAAAAATCCACAGAGCTTTGTATTGTACTACATACTGCTGTCTTCCAGAAATTTTCTGTCTCTTTCTGACAGCGTTCCTTCCCTTTCCGCCTTTTCAAGCAAATCAGGACGTTTTGTTTTGGTCATCAGCAATGCCTGCCTGCGGCGCCACAGTGCGATTTCACCATGGTTGCCACTCATCAGCACCGGTGGCACCGGTACACCACGATATTCAGGAGGGCGGGTGTAATGCGGGCAATCAAGGATGCCTGAAACAAAACTGTCTTCCTGCGCCGACTGACCGTCGTGCAGGGCTCCCGGCAATTGACGGATAACTGCATCCATCAATGCCATAGCAGGAATCTCGCCCCCGGAAAGGACAAAATCTCCGATACTGATTTCTTCATCGACCAGCCTGTCCAACAGGCGCTGGTCAACAGCTTCATACCGTCCACAGAGTATGACCAATCCTGGTTCCTGCGCCAGTGCCACCACTTTCTCATGAGTCAGTGGCTTCCCCTGTGGAGACATGTAAATGACGAAAGGTTTCCTGATTCCAGCAGCCTGTTGCCGTTCCTGTGCAGCATGGATGGCCCGCTCCAACGGTTCTGCCATCATGACCATACCCGGACCTCCCCCATAAGGACGGTCATCCACTGTCCTACGGGCATCCTCGGTGAAATCCCTTGGATTCCACACCTTGAGCTGGCAGATCCCACCGCTGAATGCCCGATGGGTAATCCCCGCTTCAGTCAACGCAGAAAACATTTCAGGAAAAATGGAAACTGCATCAAACTGCATCATCAGTCCTTCAATGGAAAAATCCGGAACGGGAAACCCGTTTCAGTAATCCAGTTCCCAATCGACAGCGATGGTCCCTTTGTCCATATCAATGTCACCGACATAACTGTCGACAAATGGAATCAGCAGTTCTTTTTGCCTGCCATCAGGCAATTCTGCCTGCACCTGGAGAATGGGGTGGACACCGTTGTCAATCAGGTTGGATACGGCTCCAAGACGGATGCCCTGCTTATTGATGGCATCCAGACCAATCAGGTCTACCCAGTAATATTCATTTTCTTCAAGGGCAGGAAAATCCGCCCTTGATATCCTGACAACAGCCCCCCGCAAGGCTTCTGCCGCATTCCTGTCTGACATCCCTTCGAGACAGGCGACAATCCCATCGCCCTGCCATCTGGCCTGGACAGCCGTGACCTCATGGAGAACCGGCTTGTCAAGCCACCATTTACCGGCAGTCAGCAAAGCTTCGGCATCCGCTGAATAAGGTCTTATCCTTATCCATCCACGGATGCCGTATGCACCACTGACATGTCCGACCTCAACGAGGTCTTCGGGAATCTGCTGGCGGTCTGTTTTCAATTTCCTGACGGATATGCCAGCCGGTTACTGGGCAGCAACCAGACGTGCTACCGTATCAGACAGTTTCGCACCGACACCCTGCCAGTAAGCCAAGCGGTCAGCGGCAACGACAACACGCTGTTCATTTTCAGTTGCGAATGGATTGTAGTAACCCAGACGTTCAATGAAACGGCCATCGCGGCGGTTACGGGAATCAGTTGCAACAATCTGGTAAAAAGGACGCTTCTTGGCGCCACCACGAGCTAAACGAATAACGACCATAAGTCTTCCAAAAAAAGTTTAAACGGAAAAATCAGATGATTATATCTGAATTCACATTAAAACAATAGTTTGATTTCATCAAACAGTGCAAGGATACCACGCCATGCCCGGGATTCCATATCCATCGAACACCTTCAAAAGGAAACATCTGGCCAAGCCAACCTCCTCATCAAGACTGCCCATCGGAAAACCATGCGTATGTTTCCAGATGGCTGTTATCATATAGTTGTCTGATGAATGATATTTCCCCAGACATACTCCATCGACAGCCTGCATGGGAAGCCTTTTGATGAAAACCGCCAATACGCCTTCTGACCAGCGTTTCTTTGCTGTCCTCAATGCAGGTTCTTCCAGCCTGAAGTATTCACTCTTCGCAGAAACCGATGACGGCCGTCTGGAACGGCAGACAAGCGGGGGAATTGAGGGAATCGGTAGTCCATCCCCCTCTTTCACCGCCTATGACAGCGACCTGTACCGCATGGATGGACACCGTTGGGAATATCCTGCCAAACTGGATACCCTGCTGTCATTCCTGATTGAATGGATTGAGCGTTTCCTTGCCCCCAACCATCTGAGCGCTGTCGGCCACCGTATGCTGCATGGCGGCACACTGTACGATGAACCGGTCATTGTCACACCCGAAGTCCTTGCAGAAATGCGGACATTGGTTCCATTGGCTCCACTGCACCAACCCCGTATCCTACAGGTCATTGACGCTATCATTGAACGTTACCCAGGACTATGCCAGGTTGTCTGTTTCGATACTTCTTTCCATAAGACGAACCCGCCCATCTCACGCCTGTATGGCCTGCCCAGGTCCCTGTCTGAAAAGGGATTGATCCACTATGGTTTCCATGGACTGTCATTTGAATATGTCAGTGAAGAACTGAAATACATTGACCGTCATGCAGCCTTGGGTAAAACCATCATCGCACATCTAGGCAGCGGTGCCAGCATGTGCGGTATGGTGAATGGTAAAAGTGTGGCAACCACCATGGGATTCTCCGCACTGGATGGGCTGGTGATGGGTACCCGATGCGGTCAACTTGACCCAGGAGTCATCCTTTACCTGATACAGCATGAAAAGATGGGAGCGAAGGAACTGGAAACGCTGCTGTACCAGGATTCTGGCCTGTTGGGTGTCTCTGGCATCAGCAATGATGTCCGTGACCTGATAGCAAGCAAGGAAGCCTCAGCAAAGGAAGCATTGGACTTGTTTGTCTATCGTGTCGTACGCGAAACAGGCTCCCTTGCCGCCGCATGCGGCGGATTGGATACTTTTGTGTTTACAGCAGGAATCGGTGAACGCTCGCCTGAAATCCGGAAAGCAATCTGCAGACAGCTGGATTGGCTCGGCATTGAACTGGATGAACGCGCAAACCGCCTGGGAGAACTGAAAATCAGCGCAGAAAGCAGCCGTGTTTCTGTCTGGATCCTGCCAACTTATGAGGAACTGATGATTGCCCGGCATGGTGCCCAGCTTGCCTCTCTGCATGACAGACAGAAAACGGCCTGACTGCAATCAGGCAGCAGTCAGTTCTTCCATTGGCCAACGTGGCCGCACAGTGAAACCATATGTACGGTGCACACAGCCTGGATCTGCCTTGATACGCATCGCACCTGCAAAGGCAATCATCGCACCATTATCAGTACAGAATTCAATATCAGGATAGAACACCCTGCAGCGCCGTCTGGCAGCCATCTTATCCAAAGCCGTCCGCAACTGCCTGTTTGCACCGACACCGCCTGCAACGACCAACTGGCGCAACCTGGTCTGCCGCAATGCCTTTGCACATTTTGCCTCCAGCACTTCAACAATCGCATCCACAAAACCCCTGGCAATATCAGCACGGACGCTTCCTGACAAAGGCTGCTGCTGTTTATTGACAGTAGTCAGCACAGCGGTCTTCAATCCTGAGAAACTGAAATTCAGGTCCTTGGAATGCAGCATCGGACGGGGTAACTTGAAAACATCTGGAACACCCTTTTCCGCCAGTCTTGAAATCTCTGGACCTCCTGGATAGGGCAGTCCCAACAATTTTGCAGATTTATCGAATGCCTCTCCCGCAGCATCATCCAATGTCTCTCCCAGCAGTTCATACTGCCCAACACCACTGACTTTCATCAGCTGGGTATGTCCACCAGAAACCAGCAGTGCCACAAAGGGGAACGTTGGTGGATGCTTTGCCAGCAAGGGAGACAGCAGATGTCCTTCAAGATGATGGACACCAATCAACGGCTTGTCCAAGGCAAAACCAAGACCAGCAGCAACAGAACTGCCGACAAGCAATGCGCCTGCCAACCCCGGTCCTTGTGTATAGGCAACCGCATCAATGTCAGATGGTTTCAAAGATACCTTTTCAAAAACCTCTTCCAGCAATGGGACAATACGGCGGATATGATCGCGGGACGCAAGTTCAGGCACCACTCCCCCATATTCGGCATGCAATGCTATCTGTGAATAGAGTGCATGTGAAAGCAACCCTCTTTCTGTGTCATACAATGCAATACCCGTTTCATCGCAGGATGACTCAATGCCCAAAACAATCATAGTGGAAGATAATCCTTGTCGAAAACAGGCGTCTTATCAGTTTTGATGAACACCGCTGATAAGACTATTCTATCCTTTTGGAAAAATGATACATTATTTTACCAACTTCTTGACGGATTAAAAAACTTCTCATAGAATTTAGTGCTTTCGGGTGGTTAGCTCAGTTGGTAGAGCAGCGGACTTTTAATCCGTTGGTCGGGAGTTCGAGCCTCCCACCACCTACCAGAATAAAATCCGCTGACTTTTCAGTGGATTTTATTTTCTCAATTTACATTCTCTTCCATCTCATATTGCCATCCCTTGTTCCTGAAAACAGGAACAAGGGATTTTTTTTGCGTCATCTTCAAAAATATCAGGAAAGATACGGCTAAAGAAACCTTTATGCAAACCATCAAGGATTTAACCGGGTGACGTCTTCAGGAAAAGGAAAAGAAGGGTATGCCTATTTTCAGGCGTATATGTCACAGAAAAGCAAAAGCCCCGCATCGGATGTGATGCGGGGCCTTCATATGGGCTGCCTGACAGTGACCTACTTTCACACCGGTTGCGGCACTATCATCGGCGCACGGGCGTTTCACGGTCCTGTTCGGGATGGGAAGGGGTGGGACCGCCCTGCTATGGCCGTCAGGCATTGAACTTCAGGGGGACCACCCGGTCCCCCACAATCCGGTCACAAAGCCTTAAGCATGCGTTGTATCTTCTTTCCTTTCTTG
>JAHAYL010000052.1 GCA_018384065.1 Oxalobacter sp. | reverse complement strand
GTACAGTCTTGGGCATGGCGGCAATGATGCCCAGAAGACCATGGGTTTGATCTGGATGCTGCTGTTGGCGTCCGGTTATGCGACGGCGGGCGACCATCTGCCGATGTGGGTCATCATTTCCTGCTATGGGGCTATCGGTTTCGGGACGCTGTTCGGGGGATGGCGTATCGTGAAGACCATGGGGCAGAAAATCACCAAGGTGAAACCGGTTGGCGGTGTCTGCGCTGAGACAGGTGGTGCGTTGACCCTGTTCATGGCGACGGCGTTGGGTATCCCGGTTTCCACAACCCATACCATTACAGGCGCCATTGTCGGGGTGGGCGCTTCCAAACGGCTGTCTGCTGTCCGTTGGGGTGTGGCTGGCAATATTGTCTGGGCTTGGATCCTGACGATTCCTGCGGCTGCAACCATGTCAGCGGTTGGTTGGTGGATTGCGACGAAAATCATCTAGTCTAACGGTTTCCTGAAGGAAATATCCATGTCCGGAAGGGAGCGTTCCAGGATTCCTGCCTGATATGGCCGTTCAGCTTTGCCTCAACGGTTGCCAGGGATTTTTATCTGGTTTCCTGCAGTTGGTTGGACAGGGTGATGAACTGTTCCAGTGTCAGCTGTTCAGGCCGTTTTGCAGGGTCAATGCCAGCCAGTTCCAATGCTTTCTCTGAAAATAATGGGGCAAGGTTGTTGCGGATGATTTTCCGGCGTTGGGAAAACGCTTGGGTGACCACTTTGGACAGGTTCTCTAGATTGCAGGGGACAGGAGATGTCTTTGGAATCATCCGTACAATGGCGGAATCGACCTTTGGTGCTGGACTGAAAGCGGTTGGCGGGACTGTGAACAGCATATCGATGTCATAACGCCATTGGAGCATGATGGAAAGCCTGCCATAGGCTTTTGAGCCATGACCTGCCGCCATACGTTCAACAACTTCTTTCTGAAGCATGAAATGCTGGTCCCTGACATGGTCCGCAAAGGTCATCAGATGGAAAAGCAAAGGCGTCGAGATGTTGTATGGCAGATTGCCGACAATCCTGATTTTCTGCCCTAGGGCAGGTTGAAGGGATTGGAAATCAAAAGCCAGCGCATCGCCCTGATGGATGGTGAGGGGGGTGTCCTTGAATTTCTTCTTGAGGAAGGAGACCAAATCGCGGTCCAGTTCAACAGCGTCCATCCGTTTCAGGTGGGGTAGCAGCCGTTCTGTCATGGCACCCATGCCAGGACCGATTTCAACCATGATGTCTTCTGGCCTCGGTGCGATGGCATCGATTATGGCATCCAGCACAGAAGGGTCTTTCAGGAAGTTCTGGCCGAACCGTTTGCGGGGAATATGTTTCATAGGGTGCGGGAGGTGTTGGCTGCCATGTCTGCGGCGGTCCTTAGAGCGACAGACATGCTGCCGGCATTGGCGATGCCCAGTCCCTTGACGGCGATATCCAATGCGGTACCGTGGTCGACAGATGTCCGGATAATCGGCATACCTAAAGTGATGTTGACGCCATGTCCGAAAGTGGCATATTTCAGGACGGGCAGTCCTTGGTCATGGTACATCGCCAGGATGCAGTCTGCGTTTTCAAGGAAATGGGGCTGGAAAAGGGTATCGGCAGGATAAGGACCGGTGATGTCGATGCCCTGTTGCCTCAGATGCTGGATGGCGGGCTTGAGGATTTCGGTTTCTTCCATACCCAGATAACCGTTTTCGCCGGCATGTGGATTGAGCCCTGTCATCAGGATACGGGGAGAAGCCAGTCCAAAACGGTTTTTCATGTCTTTATGGATGATGGAGACTGTCTCCATCAATCCAACGGCTGTGATGGCATCCGATACATCTTTCAAAGGCAGGTGGGTCGTGGCAAGGGCAACCCGCAGGTCAGTACCAGAGGGCAGCCCATTGTTCTGCTGGATTTTTCCAGCAAGCATCATGACAACCCGTTCTGTACGGGTCCTTTCTGCAAAATATTCAGTATGGCCAGTGAAGGGAATGCCTGCGTCGTTGATGATGCTTTTCTGGACAGGGGCAGTCACAACGGCATCAAAGATACCATCCAAGGCGCCATCAATGGCAATGTCCATGAATGCCAGGACAGCCGGTGCATTCCGGGCATCCAACCGTCCGGCGACAGGCGGGACCGCCAATGGTTTATCGACAACAACCAGTTTCCCGGAGAGAGGGACAAACCCTGCCTTGGAGAGGCCTTCTGCTGGCAACCGGTGCATCAGCGGTCCATAGCCCATCTGCTGGGCCAGGCTGGCAAGTTGATGGTAATCGCCAATCAGGATTGGCTGAAGACTGTCCAGACAGTCCAAAGCTCCCCGGATGGCGATTTCAGGACCTATGCCGGTGGGTTCTCCGGTTGTGATGGCGATAATGGGCTTTCCCATCATTGTTCCTGGTTGTCCAAACGGTATTCGACATACACTTGGTCGCGCAATTGACGGAGCCATTCCCCGGTTTCCTCTGCAATCTTGCGTTCCCGGATCTGCTGTTTGGCGGCCGCCCGCTTACGTTCTTGGGAGACATCATCCATCTTCTTTTCAAGGACTTGGATCAGATGGAAACCAAACTGGGTTTCAACAGGGTCGCTGATTTCACCGATATTCAATGCCATCATGGCTTTTTCAAATTCGGGGACGGTATCACCTGGATAAATCCAGCCAAGATCCCCCCCACGGTTGGCGGACGTATCATTGGAGTAGGTCTTTGCCAGTTCTTCAAATGTGGCGGAGTTGTTGATGATGCGCTGTTTCAGGTCGACCAGTTTGTGCCTTGCCTCATCTGCGGAGACCAGCTGGTTGACTTTAATCAGGATATGACGTGCATGGATCTGCTGTATGGTGTTGCTTGCAGCTGCTGTGGCAGGAACCGCTTTTTCTGGACTACGCCGTTCAAGCACTTTCAAGATATGGAATCCATTAGGGCTTCTGATTATGCCAGTAATGCCACCAACAGGGACATTTGCCAAGGCTTCGGCAAATGCCTGAGGAAGGCGGTCAGTGTTCCGCCAACCGATATCCCCACCACTCAATCCCTCATCGGCATCAGAGAAAGAAGCGGCATTTTGCTGGAAGTCGCTGCCAGACTGAAGCAGTTTCAGGACTTTTTCAGCACGTTCCCGTCTTTCTGCCAATTGTTCAGGTGATGCATTTTCCGGAATCCTGATGAGGATATGCCCCAGCCTGACTTCAGCAGAGGATTGGGATTCTGCAGGATCATTACCGACCAGATTTTCAATTTCAGCGTCATTGACCTGTATTTTGTTGTCTACTTCATGATACCGCAGACGCTGCATGGTGATTTCTTTACGGAAGTCTTCACGGAAATCTTCGAAAGACCTTCCTCTTTTCTCAATCATTTCCTGGAACTCGCTCATGGTCTTGCCTTCTTGCTGGGCCATCATGGAAATGCTTTTGTCCAGCTGTACATCTGTGACGTTGATTCCCATCTCCTTGGCTAACTGGACCTGTGCGCTTTCAATGATCATCCGTTCAAGAATCTGTTTCTGCAGAAGGTCGGGTGGAGGGAGTTCGATGTTCTGTTTTTTCAACTGTTCTGTCACCAGTTTTGTACGTGCGTTCAGTTCAGACATCGTGATGACATCCTTATTGACAACAGCCGCGATGGAATCAATGACGACAGACTTTGGCCGCCCTGGCAAGGCATTTTCTTGCTGTGGTTGGGGAACAGCTTCTGTTGAGGGGGAACTGTCAGCAGCTGCCGGAGCAGTCTGCGCCAGACAAGTGCTGATGCCAGTGAAGAAGGTTGCCAATATCAACAGCCATTCCGTGATAAAGCGTCTGAAATCAATCTGATATATGGGGAACATGGAAAAATCCTTGTCAGAAGGTGTCTTCTTTCTGATAATGCTCCGTCAAAGCGTCATACCCAGTAACCTTTTCCTGTATTTCTTTGACGGGGTCATTGCCTAAGCGTGCAAAACCTTTCAGCTCAAGCTGTACATAGAAAGAGGTATTGCTGTTATCGTAGGAAGTGGCTTCATGTTGGGCAACCAGACGCAGGACCCAGCAGTCGGCGTTGTATTCCAGGCCAGCGATGCTTTCAACAACCCTGTGGTTGGAGAATGAATAGTTATGTTGTCCAACCACATACCATCTGTCCCCGATAGGCCATTGCCCGGAAATAATTGTCTGATTCAGTTTTTCTCCGGTGACCTCATCGGCTTCATCACGCATATAGCGGTATTCTGCATTGAACGTTTTCATCGGACCTGGTTTCCAATGCATTGAAATATTGCCCATTTCGACCATATCATGGTTCAAGCCGTATTGAACATTGGAATCAAAACTGAATTCATCAGTCAGTTGTCCGCTGGCTTGTAACAGTAAATCAGAGTAGTCTGGTGAATTTTCATCAGAGAGCCTGTATAGATAGACCCGCTGTCTTGTGAAATTGTATTTCTGACCAACTGTAAAACGAAGGCGTTCTGTACCATCCTGTTCCAAGAACCGGCTAGTCAAAGCTGCTGTCAGGCTGTTCTGGTCTGCGATACGGTCATAACCACTGTAAGGGTTCTCTGAAAACAGCTTTGCATAGCCAAAAGTGAATTGGCTTGAGTCAAATATAGGGAAATCGCTTTGATCCCGATAAGGTGTATAAGCATAAAACAGGCGGGGTTCCAATGTTTGGATCCCACCTTCTCCAAAAGCACTCGAATCACGCTCAAAAATCAGGCCACTGTCAAGCAACAATGTCGGCAGTGTACGGCTGAGGGAGGTATCTGGTACCAGACGGTTGTCAACATCTTCCAGTTTATACTTGGTGTAATTCAATTTTACTTTTGGTGCGACAAACCAGCCTGCGTGATAGATTGGATAGGCAAGGCTGGGCTCAATGACATAACGGTTGCCCCGGTTTTGTTTGTATTGGTTGTATTGGTACTTACCGCTTTTCCGCAAAGCCCTCCTGTTTCTCCAGTTATTCCCCCAATAGAGGTCCATATTTTTGTCATCAAGCCAGAAACGGGTTGCTTCCGCACGGAAGTTCCAGTCAAAGCCGCCAACATCGTCATCACGCCCTGAAAGAACGAATTGGGGTAGTCGGGAATGGCTTCTCCTGATGATAGAGTCCCAGTCCTGCAGTATCCGGTAGCCTGAAGCTGTGAGTGAGGCATTCCAGGAACCAAAGTGTTCTGTACTGAAGGATTTGCTGACTTGACCATAACGTCTCAGTTTGCGTTTATCGTCTTCGTCATCGTAGCTTCTCATGAAAGACAGCTTGTTCAGGGATCCTGCATTGCTCCACATCGAGAAATCATCCGGATAGTCATCATCGGATGCGCCACGGTAATCCCACTTCAAAGCCCAACCGTCGTTGAACCGCTGTTCATGCTGGGTAGCATAAAGATACCGGTGATGTCCAGTGCGGCGGTCATTTGGCATGTATTCAAAATACGTATTTCCAGCGTAATTTTCACCCATATAACGGTATTCGCCACCAAGATTGATACCGTGTTTGGTCATCAGGTGGGGATACAGTGTGAAATCATAATTCGGTGCCAGATTGAAATAATACGGGACAGTAAGCTCGATACCACGGTCTGTTGAGAAACCCGCAGTAGGGGGTAATATACCTGATTTCCGTTCTCCATTGACAGGAAAAGTCAGGGCAGGTGCGCCAAGAATGGGGACATCTTTGAAATACAGCACTGGGCTTGTAGCATAACCGACATTCTGACCCTGGTCCAGATGCAGTTTGTTGGTTTTCATATACCAGTCAGGATCCAGTCCCTCACAGGTTGAAAAAGTACTGTCAAAAAGGTCTGCCGTATCTTTTCCAGTCAGGTCAATACGCCCTGCCCGCCCTTGGCCATTGTTGATTTCAAGCTTGTAATAAGCATCTTTGAGAGTGCCTTCCCCTGTATCCAGGTTCATGTTGCCTTGTTTGGCAGCGAACTGGTCACCAAAACGCTGGACAAAGACGTTGCCAACCATTTCTGCTTCATTTTCTTCATTATGGAGGATGCCATGGTCACCCGTGATGATTGTCTGGTCACGCTCAACTTCGACATCATAGTCCATATACATGTCACGGGATTGACGTCCTGCCATCTGTTCCGCCCGAAGGATGGTTGGCGCATTTTTGTTTTCGATATGGACAGGCCTTGTCTTTTTGCCCTCCTGTTGATGTGCCACAGTAGCGGATGCAGGTACAGCGGTGTACAGCACTGCAATCAGCGAAAATAAGACACTGGTCTTGAAAGATGCAAAAAAACGGCTCATGAAAAAATTACAGACGGTATAACAGCAATAAATTCAGCAGGAATCGCTTATTATATGGGAAGTTTAAACCGATAATGTAAAGAATTGTTTGCTATGTCAACAACTGTACCGAATATGCCATCAGATTCCCGGCTGTCCCTGCTCCTGCCATGGCTTCAGGACCAGGCAGGATTTGAGCTTGACCTTTCTTCCATCCGTCCGGCATCTTCTGATGCCAGCTTCCGCCGATATTTCCGGGTTGATTCTGCTGGGGGCTCCTATATTGTAATGGATGCGCCACCAGATAAGGAAAAGGTTGAGCCCTTCATCCATGTCGATGAACTGTTCAAGGAAAGCGGTGTCGCTGTTCCTGAAATCCTTGCAAGGAATGTCAGGGATGGTTTCCTGCTGCTTTCTGACTTGGGCAGCCGGACGTATCTGGCGGAACTGTCAGAGAATAATGCCGACCAGCTTTACCGTGAGGCTTTGCATGCGCTGGTCCGCATCCAGATGGTCAGCCGTCCAGGGGTATTGCCGGAATATGACCGTGAGGCGTTGCTGCGGGAGTTGAAACTCTTTCCTGAATGGTACATAACCAGGCATTTGGGGAAGGAAATCACGCCGGCAGTACAGGCGGTCCTTGACAGGACATTTGATGTCCTGTTAGCGAACAACCTGGCTCAGCCACAGGTGTTTGTCCATCGTGATTATCATTCCAGGAACCTGATGTATCTAGGAAATGGCAATCCCGGCATCTTGGATTTCCAGGATGCGCTGTATGGTCCCGTTACCTATGACTTGGTTTCGCTGTTGAAAGATGCCTATGTGGAATGGGAAGAGGCCCGGGTTTTGGATTGGGTCATCCGTTATTGGGAAATGGCACGGAAGGTCGGTCTGCCGGTCAATCCGGATATCGACCAGTTCTACCGTGATTTTGAATTCATGGGCGTGCAGCGGCATCTGAAGGTACTGGGCATCTTTGCCAGGTTATATCACCGTGATGGCAAAGAGAATTATCTCAAGGACATTCCTTTGGTCATGAAATATGCAAGCAAGGCTGCGCACCGCTACACCGAATTGGCGCCATTGGCTAAACTGCTGGATGACCTGCAGGACGTCAAGCCTGGTGCAACTTATTCTTTTTAGACGGTTGGGAGCATAAGGAACAATCATGAAAGCCATGATATTTGCAGCTGGGCGTGGCAACCGGATGCGCCCATTGACGGACAGTTGTCCCAAGCCTCTATTGACAGTACGGGGACGTCCATTGATTGTCTGGCATATCCTGAACCTGGTACGGGCAGGCATTACAGAGATTGTCATCAATCATGCCCATCTGGGACATATGATTGAAGAGGCGCTGGGTGACGGTTCACAGTATGGTGCCCAGCTCCGTTATTCCAGGGAACAGCCTGATTCGGCACTTGAGACAGCTGGTGGGATTGCCTATGCCAGGGAGCTTTTAGGGGACGGTCCGTTTGTAGCTGTCGCTGGGGATGTCTATTGTCCCTATTTCAATTTCAGGGAAGTGGATGCTGTCTTGGAAGACAATGATGTCTGGGGCAAGCCGCATGATGTAGCGAAGCGTGATGTTGCATGGCTGTATCTTGTCAAGAATCCTGATTTCCATCCACAGGGTGATTTTGCACTGAATGCCTTCACTGTCCAGAATGAAGGGGAGCCGAAGTGGACGTTTTCCGGTATCGGTGTTTATCGGATGTCCATGTTTGATGCCATCAAGCCAGGCGAGAAAGCTTCCCTTGGCTCAATCCTCCGTGAATATATCGCCAGGGGGCAGGTTGGAGGAGAAATCTATCGGGGAGAATGGCATAACGTCAATACCATTGAGGAACTGGATGCACTCAATACACCGTTGAAGCTGTAAATCCTGCTGGGATTATGAAACAGAAAGGGCAGGAAATTTCCTGCCCTTTTTTTGGGAAAAAACTGTACTGATCAGTTCTTGACGGCGGTAATCCGGTTTTTCTCATCCACCAGAACAACCTTCGGACGGAAAGCACGGGCTTCCTCTTCATCCATCAGGCCAAAAGTTGCGATGATGACCAAATCGCCTAGATGGACACACCGCGCTGCTGCACCATTCAGGGAAATGATGCCACTACCCCTTTTCCCAGGAATGATGTAAGTCGAAAAACGCTCACCGTTATTGACATTCCAGATGTCAATCTTCTCATAAGCCATCATACCGGCGGCATCGAGAAGATCCTCATCAATTGCGCAGGAACCTTCGTAAGCAAGGTCACACTGGGTAACAGTCGCACGATGGATTTTCCCACGTAACATAATCCGTTGCATTGTCAATTTCTCCTGTTTACAGAAAGGGAACCACACAAGGCATGTACGTTCCCCTTTCCTATTATAAATCAGCAAAAGTGCACAGAAATCCAGATGATGGAAATTTTTGCCAAGAACCGGGTAATCCCCGGAACCTGCCACAACAATCGGGATTGCTGGACCATTGCATCAGGATACCATCAGAGAAAGGCTGGCTTCCTGCCATAATCCTTTGTCTTGATAGGAAACGTCCAATGATACACAATTTTTGAGGAAAGAAATCAAAAAAATCAAAATCTTTCCCATTCATTGGTATTTTGACCACTTGCCAGGTTGCCTGAAATGGCAATATGGTCGGCTGGAGGGCGGTCAAGGCGCCTATTGGCAAAGGCGATACGATAAAATTGAGTATCGTCTTTACCGTTATCAATCATGCTGAAACCAGAAATCACTGTTGCCTGTATTGTTGAGGAAAACGGGCGTTACCTGTTGGTGGAAGAGAAAACGGAAACCGGTATCCGCCTGAATCAGCCAGCGGGGCATCTGGAACCTGGAGAGACGGTTGAGTCAGGTGCGGTACGGGAGGCAATGGAAGAGACAGCCTGCCGGGTAAAACCGGTGGCACTGGTCGCTGTCAATCTGTTGGAATATATGCAGGATGGTCATGAATCCCGGTCATTCCTGAGATTCACCTTTGAAGCCGAATTCATTGCCCAGACTGATGCTGCGTTGGATCCGGATATCATCCGTACCCATTGGATGACGTATGAGGAAATCCTTGCCTGTAAAGACCGTCTCCGCAGCCATCTGGTATTGGATACGATTGAGGCATACAGACAGGGAATCCGTTGTCCCGTGTCGCTTTTATCCTCACGGATTGTTGGAAAGGAATAGTAGTGGCTAAGAAAACCGTTGTCATTGGTATGTCTGGCGGTGTGGATTCGTCAGTGTCTGCCTGGCTGTTGAAACAGCAGGGGTACAACGTCATCGGGCTTTTCATGAAAAACTGGGAAGATGATGATGACGGGCAATACTGTTCTGCAAGGCAGGATTGGCTGGATGCCGTGACTGTCGCTGATATTATTGGAATCGATATCGAGGTCGTCAATTTTGCCGCTGAGTATAAAGACCGTGTCTTTGCAGATTTCCTTCGTGAATATGAAGCAGGAAGGACCCCGAATCCTGATGTCCTCTGCAATGCGGAAATCAAGTTCAAGGCATTTCTTGACCATGCCATGCAGCTGGGTGCGGAACAGATTGCAACAGGCCACTATGCGAAAGTCAGGGAAAACAATGGCAGGTTTGAACTGCTCAAGGCACTGGACGGGACAAAAGACCAGAGTTATTTCCTGCATCGCCTTAACCAGAAACAGCTGTCAAAAACCCTTTTCCCACTGGGAGGATTCCGTAAAACAGAAGTCCGTAAGATTGCGGCTGACATCGGTTTGCCGAATGCCAGGAAGAAAGATTCAACCGGTATCTGTTTCATTGGGGAAAGGCCTTTCCGTGAGTTCCTTAACCGTTATCTGTCATATAAACCGGGACCGATCAAGACACCTGATGGCAGGCAGATCGGTGAACATGTCGGCCTGAGCTTCTATACCATCGGACAACGTAAGGGGATTGGCATCGGCGGCTTGAAATCTTTCAGGAAGCCGGATGGGACCAGTGATGCCTGGTACGTTGCCAGGAAAGATATCGCGTCCAATACACTCTATGTCGTCCAAGGACATGACCATCCATGGCTGCTTTCTTCTTCCTTGGAAGCAGGGCAACCAAGCTGGATTTCAGGCGAAGCTCCGATGCAGGACCAGCTTGCTGTCAAGACACGTTACCGTCAGAAGGATGTCCCCTGTCTTTTGACCGTGCAGGGTGACACAGGCTTTTCAGCAAGGTTCCTGCAGCCGCAATGGGCAATCACACCAGGACAGTCTGCTGTGTTCTATGATGGGGATGTCTGTCTGGGGGGCGGTATTATTGATAATCCAGCGGCCTTACACAGTTGATGATGATGCGTGTCAAGGTGTCTGAAGGTGCCGGTTTGTTGGAAAAACAGCAGTCTGCGTATTCGACAGGCATCAAGTTGGGACAAAAATGACAATACAGGCATGCCTTCAATCAGGAAAGTGCTAAACTTACTACTTGTATTAGTCTGAGAAATTATTGCTTATGGAATTGTCTGCACTTTCAGCATTATCGCCTCTTGATGGACGGTATGTCAGGAAGACCGGTGCGTTAAGGCCGATTCTTTCGGAATCTGGTTTTATGCGCCATCGGGTCAAGGTTGAGATGGCATGGTTGCAGGCATTGTCTCAGGCGGGACTTACCGAAATCAAGCCGTTTTCTCCCAAGACAGCACAGTTCCTGCAGTCACTTGTTGACGGTTTCTCAGTTGATGACGCTGCCCGGATCAAGGAAATCGAAGCCATTACCAACCATGATGTGAAAGCAGTTGAGTATTGGATAAAGGAATCTGTCGGGTTGGCATTGCCGCCAGAGTTGGCGCGTCTGAATCCCCGTAAGGTAAGTGTTGATCCGGCAATCACTGCAGAAGTCGGACCTGTTGCCGAATTCATCCATTTTGCCTGTACATCTGAAGATATCAATAACACTTCCCACGGTATGATGATCAAGGCTGCGCGTGATGAAGTGGTTCTCCCAGCTTTAGAGGCGGTGATTGAGAAACTGCGAAGCATGGCACATGAGAATGCGTCGTTGGCAATGCTTGCACGTACCCATGGGCAGACGGCCAGCCCGACTACTTTGGGCAAAGAGATTGCCAATATTGTTTCCCGGTTAAAACGGGCAGCTGACAGGGTCCGGTCTGTTGAAATCATGGGTAAGATGAATGGGGCTGTCGGTAATTACAATGCCCACTTTTCAGCTTATCCAGAAGTTGACTGGGAAAGTTTTTCCAGGGATGTTGTTGAGAGCCACTTGGGGCTGACCTACAACGAATATACCATCCAGATTGAACCGCATGACTATATTGCAGAGCTGTTTGATGCAGTCGCCAGGGTCAATACCATCCTGATTGATATGAACAGGGATATCTGGAACTATATTTCCTTAGGGTATTTCAAGCAGGTCACCAAGGCAGGTGAGGTTGGTTCCAGCACCATGCCGCATAAAGTCAACCCCATTGACTTTGAGAATTCAGAAGGAAACCTTGGGGTTGCAAATGCCTTGTTGAAACACATGGCGGAGAAGCTGCCGATATCCCGTATGCAACGGGATTTGACAGATTCGACTGTCCTACGGAATATCGGTATTGCGTTGGGTTATGCAGTTCTTGCTTATGACAGCTGCCTGAGGGGATTGAACAAACTTGAGGTCAATGCTGACAGGATTTCCAGCGATCTTGAGAATGCATGGGAAGTCTTGGCTGAGCCTGTCCAGACGGTCATGCGCCGTTATGGCATCAAGAATCCCTACGAGCAGCTCAAGGCATTGACCCGTGGTAAAGGGATTGATAAGCAGGACCTGCATGCATTTATCCGTGGACTGGCGCTTCCGGAAGAAGCGAAGGAAGCCTTGCTGAAACTGACGCCTGCCACTTATACGGGGATTGCTTCAAAACTGGCGGCAAAGATTTGAATGGATTTCCCGGTCAAGGGAATTCTAGGGATATTGGGATAGTAAGTAGGTAAGAAAAAATAAAGGTTGTTTTAAGAAAGGAAGGAACATGGGATTCATGAAGAAATGCCTTGGTGCTGCGCTGGTATCCTTGGCAGCTGTATCCATGGCAGCGCAGGCTGATGAGGCAAAAAGCTCCTTTGCCCCAGATGGTATGTCCTTTGAAGTTGGTGCAGGTGAACATGTCCAACTTGCACGTGTCGGTTTCCAATGGGACTGGAACAAAGACTGGTTCAGGACTGAAAGTGGCTATCACCTGAACGGTTACTGGGACCTGAACCTGGGTTGGTGGCACGGAGACCGTCATCGTGACAAGAACGAGGACCAGGATATCGGGGTTATTGGTCTGACACCGGTTTTCCGTTGGGAAAATGCCAGCAAGAAGGGGTTTTATGTTGAAGGTGGTATTGGTGCCAGCCTGTTCTCTGAAACCTACAACAACAACGATAACAAGATGTCCACTGCCTTTGAATTTGCAGACCATATCGGGGTTGGTTATGTCTTCAACAACAACTTTGACCTGGGTCTGAGGCTTCAGCATTATTCCAACGCTGGTATCAAGAAACCAAATGATGGTGAGAACTTCATTGTTCTGCGTGGTGCTTACCGCTGGTGATAACTGCTGATACAGACGGACGGAAGAACATACGTGAGTGGAACAGCAGAAAAGCCTGAGATTGCCTTTATTGGCATCGGGTTGATGGGGTTTCCTATGGCTTCCCGCCTGCTTGAGGCGGGATATCCATTGCGGGCATGGAACAGGACCCGGGAGAAAGCATTGCCACTGGCAAAGGCTGGTGCGCAAGTGGCGGCAACCCTTGAAGAGGCCGTCAAAGGTGCGGATGTTGTCATGACCATGCTCGAAGCGGGGCCAGTTGTAAAAGAAATCGTGCAGTCAATGCTGCCTTACCTTTCTGCTGGTATGTTGGTCATTGATATGAGTTCCACTAAACAGTCTGAGGCCATTGATGTTGCCCAGATGCTGGCTGCAAAGCAGGTGGCTTTCATAGATGCGCCTGTGTCTGGTGGTGTGGTCGGAGCATCAGCAGGGACACTGGCAATCATGGCAGGCGGAAAGCAGGAAGATTTCCTTCGGGCTGAGCCCCTGTTCAAGGTTTTGGGGCGTCCAACCTTGGTTGGACCTGTTGGCAGTGGACAGATTGCGAAACTCTGCAACCAGCTGATTGTTGGAGGGACTGTTGCCATTGTGGCTGAAGCCATGCTGCTGGCACAGGCTGGGGGCGCTGACCCGGCAGCGATGCGTCAGGCAATCCGGGGTGGATTTGCAGAGAGCCGTATTCTGGAACTCCATGGGCAGCGTATGCTTGACCGTGACTTCAGGCCGGGGGGGCAGATCAAGACCCAAGCCAAAGACCATGCCAATATCTTGGATGCTGCAGCTGAAGCAGGGCTTCAGATTCCTTTGACAGCAATGGTCGCTGAACTGTTCAACAGTCTTCTTGAAGACCATGCGACAGCAGACCAGGCGGCAGCGTTGCTGGCTGTTGAGAAAATCAATGAAGATAAAGGTATCCGTCTAGGTAAATCTGAAGACAGGTTCTGACGGGAGTTTTTCCCTTCCTGTTATTGTGGTAAAAAATGCGGTCCGGGAACCGCATTTTTTATGGCTGACGGATTGTTGTTCAAGATAAAGATTTACCTCGATTGGACAGCGCATATAAAAACAGACGCCCGGTAGTGGGCGTCTGTCCGGGAAAGCATGATATACACCCGTCAGGCAAGCGCCTTCTCGGCCGCTGCTGCATGCTGTGCAGCATAGCGCCTGTGCGCCGCTGCAACC
>JAHAYL010000051.1 GCA_018384065.1 Oxalobacter sp. | reverse complement strand
TCCTGATACCCCGTTTATGTGAGAACGTGCCATCGTCATTCTCAACCCGCTGATGGGAATCGGTTCCCAGGGTATAGGTCGCCCCGAAAGAGAAACCGGACCACTCCGGTGAGTCATAGCGGAGGGTGTTGGAAATCTGTTCGGAACGGGTCAGGTTGTATTTCGCCAGTGTAGAGCCAGTCGCCCCTTGTTCAAACGGGTCGATTTCCGTGAAATACTCGACGGACATCTCATTGACGCGCCCCAAGCGGATATGACCGAAATCACCCTTGATGCCGACATTGGCAGCCCCCATCCAGTCGAGATGCCGGTTTCCCCTGAGACGGCTTTCCAGGACATCATGAAAATGGGAAGCGTCATCAATATCCTTATAGCCCCCATCATTCAGCAAGAACTGCTTTTCCAACTGGAAGGTCGCCTTATAGCCACCGCCAAGGTCTTCAGTCCCCTTGAAGCCGATGACGTTTGCGGCATTTTCATCCATCCGGGTATCTGTGCCGGTTTCCTTGACATAGCCGGTATCGACAGTACCGTAAATCCGGACATTGGTCTGTGCATAAGCCGCTGTGCCGGCAAGGGCCAGCAGGGCAGCAACGAGTGCTTTCTTATTCATGATATGTTCAAAAGGGAAAATCAAAATGAAAAACTTCAGGAACTGAGATACTAACATAAATAAGAATAATTCTCATTATATTTATTATTTATGTATTCTGCAAACAACAAGCAACTCCCTTGAAACGCGGGAATGCATGATTGGCGGCAGATGATTCAATTTCACCAGAAGGTTCCCTTCCGCCTTCAAGCTGAAAAGCCCAAGACAGGACAATCCAAGTTGTTGGATAATACCCGCATGGATTCCTTACTGAACAACCTGAATACCGAACAGCTGGCTGCAGTGACACTGCCAGCGCAATCGGCATTGATTCTTGCTGGTGCAGGCTCTGGCAAGACCCGTGTATTGACCACCCGCATTGCCTGGCTGCTTAAGACCGGTCAGGTCTCGACAAACAGTATCCTGGCAGTGACTTTCACGAACAAAGCAGCCAAAGAAATGACGGCGCGCCTTGGCACAATGGTTCCCGTCAATCTCCGTGGACTTTGGATCGGCACTTTCCATGGGCTATGCAACCGGTTGCTCCGCCTGCACTGGCGGGATGCCGCCCTGCCACAGACATTCAACATCCTTGATGCACAAGACCAGCTGTCTGCTGTCAAACGCCTGATGAAAACCGCCAATGTGGACAGTGAACGCTATCCACCAAAATCTTTGACATATTTCATCAACCACCAGAAAGAACAGGGGCTGCGTGCAGGTGATGTCCATGCACATGATGATTATGAAAGGCAAATGGCAGCCCTCTACCAGCTGTATGAAGACCAATGCCAGCATGAAGGCGTTGTGGATTTCGCAGAACTGCTGCTACGCAGCTGCGAACTGCTGGAACGGAACCAGCCCCTACGGGAACATTACCGGAACCGTTTCCATCATATCCTGGTCGATGAATTCCAAGATACGAACGACCTGCAGTACCGCTGGCTGAAACTGCTTGCCGGCAAAGAAACTGCTGTATTTGCTGTCGGTGATGATGACCAGAGCATTTATGCATTCCGTGGCGCGAATGTCAACAACATGCTGGCTTTCCAGCGGGAATTCAATGTCCAGAACCTGATCCGTCTGGAACAGAATTACCGTTCGCACGGGAATATCCTGGCTGTGGCAAACGCCCTCATCGCCAACAATCAGAAACGCTTAGGGAAAAAACTGCATACCGATGCAGGGAATGGAACGCCTGTCCGGGTCTTGGAATTGCCATCTGACATCAGCGAAGTAGAATGGATCCGGGATGAAATCCGGCATCTTGCAGATGAAGGCATTCCTTATCGGGAAATCGCTGTCCTCTACCGGTCCAATGCCCAGTCACGGGTCATTGAACATGGTTTTTTCAGCACAGGCATGCCATACCGTGTCTATGGTGGCCTCCGCTTTTTTGAACGTGCTGAAATCAAGCACGCCATCGCCTATCTCCAGTTGGTCGGCAATCCAGACAACAATGCCGCATTCATGCGTGTCGTCAACTTTCCGCCCCGCGGTATCGGGACACGGACGATAGAGCACCTGCAGCAACTGGCGGAAGAAAACCATTGCTCGCTCTATGCTGCCATCCCATTGATGTCCGGCAGGGCAAAAACGCTGCTGATGGCTTTTGCCCATCTCATTGAGAGCAACAGGACTGAAGCTCTGCATATGAACCTGCCTGACCTTATCAGTGCCATTGAACAAAAGAGTAGCCTTGAACAGCATTACCAGAAAGAAAAAGAAGGCGCGGACCGTCTGGAAAACCTCGAACAGTTGGTTTCTGCAGCAGCATTGTTCCTTTCTGAAGAAGGCTTTGATTACCATCAGCCTGCACTGACAGCCATTGCCATGCCTGACAGGGACAATACCGTTGACCTGCTGGCAAGCCCACAGACGCTTTTCGATGCTGATGCTGACCTGCCCCTCAACATGTCACCATTGTCGGCTTTCCTGTCCCATGCATCACTGGAAGCCGGCGATGCACAAGCGAATGAAAATGAGGATGCAATCCAGCTGATGACCGTCCATGCCGCCAAGGGGCTTGAATTTGAAGCAGTCTTCATCACGGGACTTGAAGAAGGGCTCTTCCCGCACGAGAACAGTGCAAGCGACCCAGATGGTCTTGAAGAAGAACGCCGCCTGATGTATGTCGCCCTGACCCGGGCGAAAAGACGGCTTTACCTGAGCAGTGCCCAGACCCGGATGCTGCACGGCCATATGCGCTACAACATCGCGTCAAGCTTCATCGATGAACTGCCGGAAGAAAACATCAAACGCCTGTCCCCGAAGAAAAGTATCAGCATGGACTATGCGGAATGGGGGACCGGTTCCTTCCAAAAACCTTCCCATCCTTATGGTCTGCGGCAGACAGGAACCCCATCCATAAAGCCATCATCAGGTTCCTCTGCTGGGAAAACTGGATGGTATATCGGGGAAACGGTCTATCATCCGAAATTCGGGGAAGGGGTCATTGTCAGCTTTGACGGTGCTCAACGGGCGAACATCAATTTCGGCAGGGCAGGCATGAAACTGCTGGACCTGACTATTGCAAAATTGGAGCACCGCTAGATTATTGGGGAAACAGTTCGGCTGATGTGACAGTTGCGGTCCCAAGTTTGCCAACCACAATACCTGCCGCCCTGTTCGCGATGTCAATCGCCTCAGCAACAGGCTTGCCATAACCCAGCATTGTCGCCAATGTTGCAATAACAGTATCACCAGCCCCTGAGACATCAAAGACTTCCCGGGCAACCGTTGGAATGTGGATGGTGTCTTTTTCCCCGAACAGCGACATCCCTTCTTCTGAACGGGTCAACAGAAGCCAGTCGATATTGAGCTGTTCACGCAGGTTACGGGCCTTTTCCGCCAGTTCCTGTTCATCCCGCCAACTGCCGACCACCTGACGGAGCTCAGATTTGTTCGGTGTCAGGAATGATGCACCACGGTATTTTGTGAAATCATCGCCTTTCGGGTCAACCAACGTGGTCTTACCTGCTTCCCGGGCGACAGCAATCATTTCTGCAATATTATCCAATGCTCCTTTGCCATAATCGGAAAAGACCACAATATCATGTGATGCCAGCAGATTGCGGTAATGCTGCATGGCATGATCCAGGATATCCTGCGGAGGACGTTTCTCAAAATCAAGCCGTAACAGCTGCTGCTGACGGCCGATTACCCTGAGTTTCACAATTGTCGAGATTTCCTTCGCGACATGGAGATGGGGAACGATATCCGCCTCATTCAGCAGGCTTTCCACAATCATGCCTGCCTCATCATCACCGACAATCCCCATCAGGCTGCAGTCTGCCCCCAATGCGGCGACATTGCGTGCGACATTGGCTGCACCGCCAAGACGTTCTTCATTCCGGTTGATCAGGACAACCGGTACAGGCGCTTCCGGTGAAATGCGGTTCACTTCACCAAACCAGTAACGGTCAAGCATGACATCGCCGACAATCAGGATATAAGGACCAGATGTTTGTTTACTCATGGTGTATTGACTCGATGGAATCGGAAACTGCTGTTCAACCGCCAATCAGGAGAAATTCTCCTCTTCCACCCGCTTGGGTGAATAGGATTCCCATTCATGGCATCCTGGGCACTGCCAGTAAAACTGCCTTGCCTCAAACCCACAGTTATGGCACTTGTAATGGGACAGTTTATGGGCATAGCGTTGGATCAGGGTACGGATACTGGAAATTTCCTGACGGACTTCAGGCGGAACCACCAGCAACTGAGCTTCAAGCAGCCTGTCCAAACCCAACAGGGTAGGCGTTTTCCGCAGCTCTTCCCGTACCAGTGCATTGGCATTTTCAGCACCATCCTGTTTCAGGACAGCCTTGACCAGCACATCAAGCATATCAATGGAAGAAATCTCAGACAGATAGGATTTCAGCAGGCTGATCCCTTCTTCAGGACGTCCGACTGCCTCGTAACCATCCATCAGGCGGCGGACTATCAGGATGGTATGCTGGATATTCTGTTTTTCCACCCTGCGCCAGGTTTCCAGCGCCTTCTCAATATCTCCCATTGCCTTGTGGGCATCGCCGGTCAGGATTGTCGCACGGGTACACATCCCATCGATTTCCAATGCCTTGTCAAGCAAAGGCAATGCTTTCTCAGGATGGGTCCGTACCAGTTGATTCTCTGCCAGCTCGCAATAAAACTGTGCAATCTGCCGACTACGGTTTCCTGCCCCCATATTCTGCAAGGCCTCCGCCGCCTCAATCGCCTGGCGCCATTCTTTTTCACGCTGGAAAATCTCCAGCAACGCACGGCGTGCCCGCATGGAATAAGGTGTTTCCGTCAGTTCCTGGAAAACGTCTTCTGCACGGTCAAGCAGACCGGCTTTCAGGAAATCCTGCCCCAGTTCAAAACGTGCCTGCATCTGCTGTTCCATAGGCAGGTCCGGACGCAGCAGCAGGTTCTGATGCATACGGATGGCGCGTTCCGTCTCCCCACGACGGCGGAACAGATTGCCCAAGGCAAAATGCAGGTCAGCCGTTTCAGGATCCAGCTTCACAATTTCAATGAAAGCATCAATCGCCTTGTCCGGCTGTTCATTCAGCAGGAAGTTCAGCCCCTTGAAATACCCTTTTGGCAGGCTGCGCGATTCAGACAGCAGCTGTTTGATATCGATACGGGCAGCAATCCATCCAAGACCAAAGAAAATGGGAACGCCGACCAACCACCAGACTTCAAATTCCATAAGATGATGCCATCAAAAACCATAACATTCAGGCGCAGGATGCCTGACCGTCCTATCCTGTGTTTCAGGGAAAAGGATATTGTAAAGGAAAAAAGTTGGCCCGATGTAAAAAAGGGCATCCGAAGATGCCCTTTTCCGCTGAACCTAAGAAATCAGATCATTCTGACTTGACGCCCAGATCAACGCGGTAGCGCAGTTCCTTGCCAGGCTTGAAATGAGGGACACGCTTTTCAGCAACCATCACTTTTTCACCAGAACGGGGATTACGTCCAACGCGTGGTGGACGGACACTCAGTGCAAAACTGCCAAAACCCCGAATTTCAATACGTTTACCACCTGCCAAGGCCTGAGCCATGGCATCAAGGATGGTTTTCACCGTCAGTTCAGCATCTTTTGCCAACAGCTGTGGATAGCTGTTGGCGAGGGAGATGATCAATTCGGATTTTGTCATCTTTTTTCCTGATTACTGCTTGTTGTCGAATTTAGCTTTCAGCAGTGCGCCCAGGCTGGTCATACCAGATGCAGCGGAAGAATCGTCCTGGATCTTCTTGATGGCTGCCTGGGTTTCCTGCTGGTCCTTAGCCTTGATGGACAGCTGCAGGGTACGGGATTTACGGTCAATGTTGATGATCATCACATCGACAGACTGTCCTTCCTTCAGCTGTGAACCTGCATCTTCAACGCGGTCACTGGAGATTTCGGAAGCACGGAGGTAACCTTCAACATCTTCAGTCAGCTGGATGACAGCGCCTTTCGGTTCAACAGACTTGACGGTACCGGTCACGATGGAACCACGGTCATTCATGGCAATGTAATTGCTGAATGGATCGCCTTCAAGCTGCTTGACACCCAGGGAAACACGTTCGCGGTCAACATCGATGGCCAAGACAACAGCTTCCAGTTCATCGCCTTTCTTGAAATTGTGGACAGCGGTTTCGCCCGGTTCAGTCCAAGACAGGTCAGACAGATGGACCAGACCATCGATATTGCCAGGCAGGCCGATGAAGACACCGAAGTCAGTGATGGACTTGATGGCACCCTTGACCTTGTCGCCCTTCTTGTGGGTTTCTGCAAATTCTTCCCATGGATTTGGTTTGCACTGCTTCATGCCCAAGCTGATACGACGGCGTTCTTCGTCGATTTCCAGAACCATGACTTCAACTTCGTCACCCAGTTTGACCACTTTGCCAGGAGCGACATTCTTATTGGTCCAATCCATTTCAGAAACGTGGACCAGCCCTTCGATACCCTGTTCAACTTCAACAAAAGCACCATAGTCGGTCAGGTTGGTGACCTTCCCGAACAGGCGGGTGCCCTTTGGATAACGGCGGGACAGACCAGTCCATGGATCGTCGCCCAGCTGTTTGACACCGAGGGAAACCCTGTTCTTTTCCTGATCGTATTTCAGGACCTTCGCCTGGATTTCCTGACCGACGGTCAGCATTTCAGATGGATGACGGACACGGCGCCATGCCAGGTCAGTGATGTGCAGCAGGCCATCAATACCGCCCAGGTCGATGAATGCACCATAATCGGTGATGTTCTTGACGATACCGGTGATGATGGTGCCTTCTTTCAGGCTTTCCATCAGTTTCGCACGTTCTTCGCCCATGGATGCTTCAACAACAGCACGGCGGGACAGGACAACGTTGTTGCGCTTGCGGTCAAGCTTGATGACCTTGAATTCAAGGGTCTTGCCTTCATAAGGCGTGGTGTCTTTCACTGGACGGGTGTCAACCAGTGAACCAGGCAGGAAAGCACGGATGCCATTGGTCAGGACAGTCAGGCCACCCTTGACCTTGCCATTGACAACGCCGGTAACGATTTCACCGGATTCCATTGCCTTTTCAAGAGCCAGCCAGGAAGCCAGGCGTTTGGCTTTGTCACGGGACAGGATGGTGTCACCAAAACCGTTTTCAAGGGATTCGATGGCTACAGAGACAAAATCACCGACATTGACTTCGATTTCACCGATGTCGTTCTTGAATTCATCGATAGGAATGAAAGCTTCAGATTTCAGCCCTGCATTGACAACGACAAAATTGTGGTCAATACGGACAACTTCAGCAGAGATAACTTCTCCCGAACGCATATCATGACGTGCGAGGGATTCTTCAAATAAAGCGGCAAAACTTTCCTTTTCTGGAACAGATGCAGTAGGCATATTTACTTATAACGAAAAGCCGGTGTCCTTTTGGGACAAGCCGGGTCAGGTTAAAAAACCCAAAAGACATTGCGTCTTTTGGGGACCGGGAACAGTCCTTGAAAGGACTGTCAAATCTTTTTCTCCGCGCAGGCATCAAGGATACATTGGACAGATTCATCAATGCCCAAGAAAGACGTATCCAGCATCACCGCATCGGCAGCAGGCCTCAGGGGCGATGACTTCCTTTCAGAATCCCGTTTATCACGGTCTTCCAAATCTTTGCGAAGGGTATCAATGTTAGCAGGAAATCCTTTTTCCAACAACTGTTTATAACGTCTTTCTGCACGGACAGCCACACTTGCCGTCAGGAAAACCTTCAAGTCGGCATCTGGAAAAATCACTGTCCCCATATCCCTGCCATCTGTAACAAGGCCTGGCGGCTGACGGAAACTGACCTGCAATGCTTTCAACGCATCACGCACAGGCTGATAAGCGGCGATTTTCGATGCGGTATTGCCCACCTCTTCAGCACGGATACTGTCAGTGACATCCTCTCCTGCAAGCAGAATCCTTCCCTGCCTGAAAGCACACGGCAGTGACTTCGCCATATCGGCAATGGTTTCCATATCATCAAGCGCAACCTTGGCACGCAAGGCTGAAAGGGCTGTCAGACGGTACAACGCACCGGAATCCAGATAATGGAATCCAAGTTTATCTGCCAGATGCTGCGCAACCGTCCCTTTGCCGGAGGCAGTCGGTCCATCAATCGTGATGACAACCGGTTTTTTTGAGGAAAGACCCTGTGAATCCATAATCATCAAAGAAAGAAAAGCCCTCCAGCGACAGGCAACCCCAGAAAAAAGTGCTGTCTTGATAAAAAAATTTCAGAATATCGACTGAAGGGAGGGTAAAATCTGGATACAGATAGTACACAACACAGCAATGCCATGCAACCACACCTGCATGGGTATCCGCGACAACCAATACGGAACTTTCAACTATGATTTCAGAACTGGACTTGCTGGCCGAAAAAATCAACGGTCTCGTGACACTGACACAAACACTCAAACAGGAAAATGCCACACTGAAAACCCAAGCAGAATCCCTGAAACAGGAAAAACAGCAGCTGATTGAAAGGATGGAAGCCGCCCGTCAGAAAGTTGCGGCCATCATCGAGAGACTGCCTGCTGAAACAGGAGGAAGCACAGAATGAGTCAATTGGATGTCTCCATCATGGGACAGGCCTACCGGCTGTCCTGCCGGGATGAAGAGGAAGGCAAACTGCGTCAGGCTGTCGCCTATGTCGATGGGAAAATGCGTGCAATCCGTGATGCTGGCAAAATCCGCGGGACTGACCGTATCGCTGTCATGGTCTGCCTCAGCATGGCAGCTGAGCTGCTGACGCTCAAATCGCCAGATGCCCCCCTGTCAGAAGCAGCACTGGCGGAACTCCGCCAGAAAGTGGATGCCATGACGCGTATCATCGACTCTGCCATCCAGCCATAAGAAAACAGTTGACAGCAGATTCTGATGCGTTAGACTGGAATTGCCCTGCAGTGTTCGACTTATACCATATATTCTTTGAACCATAATTGATACAGGTTGCGGAAATTTGCTGGATAGGTGAGAACATCGCTCGTTCGATGGACCCAAAGTCCCGCTAACTGCGACCACTTGAACCGCTTGGTTCAAGATGAGGTATTACGGCACAGGCGGGGTTTTGTTTTGTCCATCAGGCACAAGATTATACAGCGGCAACCTTAATGCCATTTACACATCCAAGACTTCCTCTTGTCACGTTTCCTACTCAGTAACCCAAGTTGCGGTCTACCAGACCGGAAGGTGTTTTCCCACATTCCAGCTGGCGGATGCTTTCCGCGACCACAGCAACGGTTTCCTCACAGTATGTCAGTCCTGCGATATGCGGTGTGATGGTGATGTCTGGATGTCCCCAGAAAGGATGGTCTTCCGGCAACGGCTCGACTGCTGTCACATCAAGGACAGCGGCACGGATTTTCCCTGTTTCCAGCCCCTTCAGCAGGTCTTTCTCATCCAACAGGCCTCCCCGTCCCAGATTCACCACAAAAGCACCATCAGGCAGCCTTTCAAAGAGACCGGCATTGAGGATTTGGACGGTCTCAGGGGTCTTTGGCAACAGGCAGACCAGGACTTTCAGGTCTTTCAGGAAATCTGCCAATCCTGCCTTGCCATGACAGCAGGTGACACCTTCAATCTGTTTGGGGGTACGGCTCCAGCCTTTGACAGGAAAGCCGAAAGGTTTGAGCTTTTCTGCGACGGCTTTCCCCATCACACCCATCCCCATGATACCGACTGTGAAATCTTTCCGGCTATAAGGTGGCAGGAATCCCCATTCCCGCCGTTCCTGCAACCTGGCATATCCATCAAACCGCCGGAAAAACCTCAAGACAGCATACACGGCATATTCAGCAATCTGGATAGCCATGCCGGCATCTTCCAGCCGGAAAACCGGTACATCCTCAGGAACAGCCCCCGATGCAAGCAGGGCATCGACTCCTGCTGCAAGATTGAAAACCGCCTTCAATCCTTTTCTGTTTTCCAACAGGCCTTCCGGAGGATGCCAGACAAGGGCATAGTCTGCTGGCGCAGTATCGCCAGCCTGCCATTGCCGGATATTGGCCTCTGGCAATGCCGCCCTCAATGCAGGCAGCCATTCATCCGGGTCTTCCCCTTCATTGTGATAAAGGATCTCAATGGTCATGGTGGTCATGCTCTGGCAACCCTGGCATACGGGCTTTGACATCCGTCGCCTCAAACGGCTTCAGTCCCAATTTCGCCAATAATGCACGGTCTTCAGCTGCATCTGCATTGTCGGTAGTCAGCAGTTTCTCACCATAGAAAATGGAATTTGCACCTGCCAGGAAGCACAGTGCCTGAATGGCTTCGCCCAATTCTGCCCTGCCGGCAGACATGCGGACTTTCGCCTGTGGCATGATGATGCGCGCTACAGCAATCGTGCGGACAAACTCCAATGGATCAAGCGGTTTCATGTTTTCCAAGGGAGTCCCCTTGATTGGAATCAGATGATTGATCGGCACCGCTTCAGGATACGGGTTGAGGTTTGCCAGCTGTGAAAGCAGAGCCGCACGCTGTTCGCGGCTTTCCCCCATGCCGATGATGCCGCCGCAACAGACCTTGATACCGGCTTTACGGACACGTCCCAATGTATCTAGACGGTCCTTGTAACTCCGCGTCGAGATGATTGTATTGTAATAATCGGGAGAAGTATCCAGATTATGGTTGTAATAGTCCAATCCCGCTTCTTTCAGCTGCTGTGCCTGTTCTTCCTTGAGCATCCCCAAGGTCATGCAGGTTTCAAGACCCAGCGCCTTCACCGCACGGACGATTTCAAGGTATTTCTTGAAATCCCGGTCATTCGGTGAACGGCCCGATGCCCCCATACAGAAACGGTTCGCCCCCAGCTCCTTCGCACGGCGTGCCGCAGCAAGGATGGTTTCCATATCCAGCATCTTGCTCGGTGTCACATCGGTGTTGTGATGGATGGACTGTGGACAATAACCGCAGTCTTCCGTGCAGGCTCCCGTTTTCAGCGAAATCAGGGAATTCAACTCAACCTGGCCTGAAGGGAAATTCGCCCGGTGCACTTCCTGGGCACGGAACATCAATTCTGTGAAAGGCAGCTCGTACAGTTCAAGAATCTCCTTCACCGGCCAGACTTCAGGTTCTGGCAGGTCAGCCGTTTCAGACGGACGGTAAAAATGGATTGGTTGTGATGTCATGATTGTATCGTTCTTTATTTAGGCCACCCAGGCAAAAGACTCAGGTCCAGATAATGTCCTGCCCCTTCAAATGACTTGAGATACGGCATGGTTCCGAGTCTTGGTGCCTCCAGCCAATTTTCCAAGGTCTCAATATTACCATCACTGAATGCCATGTCTGGATTGACACGGTTGGCAATCCAGCCCGCCAATGTCAACCCACGGGCGCGGACGGCTTCTGCCGTCAGCAGTGCGTGGCTGATGCATCCCAGCTTCAACCCAACGACCATGATGACCGGCAGTTCCAGCTGTTCCGCCAAGTCAGCACTTGAGGTGTTCCTGGAAAAAGGCACCAGGAACCCGCCCACCCCCTCGACAATGACGGCGTCAGCCTTCTGGCGGATTTTCCGGTAACAGTCAACAATATGTGGAATATCGATTGCCCTGCCATCCTGCATTGCAGAGAGGTTGGGCGAGACAGGTGTACGGAGCAGATAAGGGCAGACAAGTCCTGTTGGCAGGGCAACATTGGCGGCAGAAACCAGTATATCCACATCTTCATTATGCAGGGCACCATCCACCATTACCGCACCGGCGGCAACAGGCTTCATTGTGGCAGTCCTGATTCCTTTGGCAACCAAGGCACGGACAATCACTGAGGATAATGTCGTTTTCCCGATTCCGGTATCTGTCCCCGTAATGAAATAAGCAGGTCCCGTCATACACCCACCACCTCATACAACACGGATTTCACCCTGTCAGCCAGCCAGACAGCCTCTTCCGCTGTCATCACATAAGGCGGCATCAGATAGACTGTATTGCCAATAGGGCGCATCAAGACCTCCTGCCTGAGTGCCGTTTGGAAAAACCTGCGGGGAAACAAGGCCTGCTCTTCCTGTGTCATATCCACATCAAATGCCCAGATCATGCCCTTATTGCGGAAATGATGTACCTTGCCATGCTGGCAGACTGGTTCCAACGCCTTGGTCATCACGTCAGACAGCTGCCGGTTACGGGCAATGACCTCATTCTTCTCAAACAGTTCCAAGACAGCCAATGCCGCACGGCATGCCAATGGATTCCCGGTATAAGAATGGGAATGCAGGAATCCACGGGTCACATCATCGTCATAGAACGCCCGGTAAATGGCATCAGTCACCATGACCAGCGACAAAGGCAGGAAACCGCCGGTAATCCCTTTGGAAAGGCACAGCAGGTCAGGACGGATATCTGCCTGGTCACAGGCAAAGAAAGAGCCGGTCCGCCCCATGCCAACCGCAATCTCATCGGCAATCATATGGACATGGTAACGGTCACAGAGTTCCCGAACCCGCTTCAGATAGACGGGATGGTACATGATGAATCCTGCCGCACACTGCACCAAGGGCTCAACGATAACGGCAGAAATCCTGTCAGCCTTTTCTTTCAGCAGGTCCTCAAGCCTGTCAGCCGCCCTGAGGGCGACATCCTTATCAGTCTCTCTTGGTTCCGCAAAGCGTGGATCAGGGGAAGGTACTAAATTGGCGTTACGGATAAGCGGCGCATAAGCATCCTTGAACAGGACAACATCCGTCACGGACAACGCACCAATGGTTTCGCCATGGTAACTGTGTTCCAGGCAGATGAATTCCTGCTTTTCTGGATAACCTGTGTTCTTCCAGAAATGGAAGCTCATTTTCAGGGCAATCTCAATAGCTGAAGCACCGTCTGAACCAAAGAAACAGTGTCCGAGCCTGCCGCCCGTCAGGTCTGAGAGTCTTTCTGACAGCTCGACAACCGGTTCATGGGTACAGCCAGCAAGCATTGCATGCTCAAGGGTATCCAGCTGTTCTTTCAACGCTTTACCGATATAGGGATTGGCATGGCCGAACAGATTGGTCCACCAAGAACTGATGGCATCGAAATACCGCCTGCCATCCTGGTCGTGAAGCCAGACGCCCTTGCCACTTTTCACGGCAAGCAGCGGCAAAGTCTCATGGTGTTTCATCTGGGTGCACGGATGCCAGACACTTTTCCGGCTCCTTGCCGCCCACAGTTCAGATGCAGTCGTCATGTTTGAATCCTGGATTGTCATGGCCTATCAGAAAAAAGTCCCGTCAACATAATACCAATGACCGTTTTCCCTGATAAACAGGCTGTTTTCATGCAGTTTCATCATCCTGCCGTTGCGTTTGTAACTGGCAATGAATTCAACCGTTGCACGGTCACCCAGTTCCTGATGGCGGATGATTTTGAGTCCGACCCATTTAACTGGGTCTTTCTTCTCGATGATGGTGCCGGAAGGCCGGTTCTTCGCCAGCCAGGTTTCACGCAGGTAACCTTCGTTGCCCAAGACAAAGGCACTGTAACGGGAACGCATCAATGCCAATGCTGTCGGTGCGGGAACCCCGCCTTCCAGATAAGGCGCACAGCATTCCTGAAAAGAAGAACCGCCGCACGGACATGCGGCAACTGTATTTCCTGCTTTTTTTGCCATGACACGCGAAGGTTATTTCATTCCATAGAACTCAAAATCAACATCCGGTTTCTTGCCGGAAATGATTTCTGCAATGGAACGGCCGGAACCACAACCCATTGTCCACCCCAATGTGCCATGGCCTGTATTCAGGTACAGGTTTTTGTAGCGGGTCCTGCCGATGTACGGGATATTGGTCGGTGTCATTGGACGGAAGCCTGTCCAGAAATGCGGCTGACTGAAATCACAGGCATCAGGGAACAGTTCTGAAGTGCGGCGGATCAATGCCTTGCAACGCTCCTCATTGAGTTCACGGCGGTAACCGTTCATTTCAGCCGTACCGGCAACACGCAGACGGTTGCCAAGGCGGGAAATGCACAGCTTGTATCCTGCATCAATCAGGGAAATGTATGGCGCCTTGTCAGGATTGATGACCGGGAATGTGGCAGAATAGCCTTTTGTCGGATAAATCATCAGGTCAATGCCCAACGGTTTCAGGAAAGGCGCAGAAAAACTGCCGAAGGAACAGACAAAAGCATCACTTTTCAGGATGTCGAACTCGCCATTGTCTTTGATGATTTCCACAGCCGCAATGCGTGCATCCTCACCTGTACCTTCCGTCAGCAGGCGTGTCGCCTGGGTATTGAAACGGAACTCAACGCCCTGCTCCATCGCCTTCTTGGCCAATGCAACGGTGAATTCACGGGAATCACCGTGTTCATCATCAGGCGTGAAATCCCCGCCAACCAGCCGGTCATAGACAGGCGCCAATGCAGGTTCCAGACGGACAACCTCGTCTTTTGTGATGGTGTTACGCGGGCATCCCCAGGAAGTCATCAGCTTTGCACCGGCTTTCGATGCTTCATAATCTGACTTGTCCGTATAGAAATGCATGATCCCGCGCCTGAGATAGGTATATTCAATACCTGTCTCGTCACGCAGCTGGCGGAGCGTCCGTTTACTGAAATCCGCCATCGCCATGCATTGACGGGTATTATGGGCTGTGCGGCCGGGTGTGCATTCACGCAGGAAGCGTGCGCCCCATTCCCATTGCAGCATCTCTGCCCGGAAACGGTACAGCAGGGGGGCATCTTCCTTGCCAAGCCATTTCAGGATTTTCAACGGTGCGCCCGGATTGGACCATGGTTCAGAATGGGAAACCGAAATCTGGGAAGCATTGCCGAAAGTGGTTTCCTGGGAAGCGCCATTGCGCCGTTCAATGACGGTCACGTCATGACCTTCCTGACGCAGGAACCATGCAGTGGTTGTCCCGGTAATCCCTGCGCCCAATACGGTTATTTTCACGGTTCCCCCTTCAAAGATCTGTTTTCCAGCCTGGCATCCAATCAATCCTGATTGTCCGCTATTTTAAGACGATTGGCATCGGAAAAATATCCTTTTTGCTTCAGTCTCTGCAATTCATCTGAAACAGTATGTGTCACAACCACTTCCAGCGTACTTTTCAGGTCAGCGGTGATGGCTTCAGACAGTGTACCTGTCACTTTCTGCAATGTCGTTGCCAGATTCTGCTGGATGATTTCTTCAAGTATGAATCCAATACGCTCCTGTACCCGGTCCATGATCCGCTGGGCAAGGCGTTCCTCCAATTCAATCCAAGCGCGCTCATTCTGGGCAGAGTCCACAATATCCGGCAATGTCGACAGGACTTCTGTCAGCAGAGGATAATCTTCCCCGCCTTTTCCTGCAGGGGTTGGAACCTGTTTGGCTTCACTGGTATCTGGCGTCATATCATTTCTGGTTAACATTTTCGTGATGGAGTGCATATCCCCTGTCACGGTAATGCACATATCTTTTCCGTCCGGCATCCACATCGACAGCATCTGTTGAGACAAGCTCAAGCAACCTGTCAAAACGGGCATAGCTGGCAGGGACTGTCCTGGAAAGGTTGACGAGAATCTGGCTTTCAGGCAGGTCTGCTTCCCCATCATCTGTCAGGACCACCCTTGACCGTGACGCCAGTGGTGCCCCCAGGACAGCATGCGGCAGGAAATCAATATCCGAAAAAGTCCACAACGCCTGGTCAAGCACCGTAAGCTGCCTGCTGTCTTCGGCCAGGATCACAATACTGATGTCAGGTCCCTGCGCCAAAGCCTTGCGTACCCAGCGGCAGGTATAGCTGATTTTATCTGCAATGTTTGTACGGAACTCGATTCTGGTCATAGGATGAAAAAAACGCCAACGGAAAACCGCCATCCATCAATGGGAAGGCATCAGCATTATGGTCTGTTTTTCCCCTGTTGGAAAGTCAGGATGCCAACCCGCTATGGCGGAGCAGCGCATCAATCGTCGGACGGCGTCCCCGGAATGCCTCAAATGATTCAATCGCAGGACGTGAGCCGCCCCTTGAAAGGATTTCTGCCACCAGTTTTGCACCCATTGAAGGCGACACAGCCGTCCCTTCTTTTTCAGCCGCTTCCTCAAAAGCACTGTAAACATCCGCAGAAAGCACTTCCGCCCATTTATAACTGTAATAACCTGCTGAATATCCCCCTGCAAAGATATGGCTGAAAGCATTGAGGAAACGGTTGAACGATGGCGGGATATTGACCGCAAACTGCCTGCGGATATCATCCAAGACTTCACGGGCAGACTGGGTTCCCTCTGGATTGTAATCATAATGCAGGTGCATATCGACCAGCGCAAACTCAACCTGGCGCAGCATCCCCATCCCAGACTGGTAGTTCTTCGCAGCCATCATCTTGTCGAACAGGGAACGGGGCAAAGCCTCGCCTGTTTGGACATGGGAACTCATCCCCTGGACCACATCCCATTCCCAACAGAAATTCTCCATGAACTGGGATGGCAGTTCGACAGCATCCCATTCCACACCGGAAATGCCGGAAACACCGAGGTCATCGACCTGTGTCATCAGATGGTGCATGCCATGCCCGAATTCATGGAACAGTGTCTGGACTTCATCATGCCTGAACAGCGAAGGCTGCAAGACGCCGTCTTTCATCATAGGCGCTGAAAAATTGCAGTTCAAGTACGCAACCGGGGTCTGCAACCCGTTGGCAGTCATACGGCGGCTCCGGGCATCATCCATCCATGCCCCGCCCCGTTTCCCTTTCCGGGCATACAGGTCCATATAGAACTGGCCAACCAGTCTGCCTTCTTTTTCAATCCGGAAGAACTTCACATCCTTATGCCAGACTGGCGCCTGGTCGGGCTTGATGGTGATGCCGTACAGCTTTGATACCAAACCGAACAATCCATCAATGACCTTGTTTTCCGGAAAATACTGCTTCACTTCCTGTTCAGAAAACGCATACCGTTTCTGGCGGAGTTTTTCAGAAACATAAGCAAGGTCCCAAGCCTGCATGTCATCCAGTCCCAATTCCCCTGAAGCAAATGCTTTCAGTTCTGCCCAGTCTTTCTCGGCAGAAGGCCTAGCCCGTTTAGCCAGTTTTTCGAGGAAAGCGATGACCTCCTCAGGGGTATCCGCCATTTTCGGGACAAGGGAAACCTCAGCGAAATTCCGGTATCCCAGCAGGCCTGCTTCCTGTTTCCTCAATTTCAACAGGTCCTGGATGATCTGGGTATTGTCCCAATCAGGGTTTTCCCCCAATTCAGAAGCACGGGTACAGCTTGCCCGGTACATCCTTTCGCGCAGGTCACGGTTGTCCGCATACTGCATGACGGGCAGATAGGAAGGGAAATGCAAGGTGAATTTCCAACCGTCTTTCTGCTCTGCCTCAGCAGCAGAACGCGCCATCTGACAGACATCTTCCGGCAATCCCGCCAGATCCTTCCTGTCTGTCACCAACAGTTCAAAATGATTGGTTGCATCAAGGACATTCTCAGCAAAGCGGGTGGAAAGCGAAGCCGTTTTTTCCTGGATATCGGCATAGGCCTTTTTCTTCTCATCAGGCAATTCTGCACCACCCAAGCGGAAATCCCGCAGTGTATTCTCAACCACCCGCTTACGGGCAGGTGGCAGGGCATCAAATGATGGTACCTGGCGGATTGCCTTGTATTTTTCAAACAGTGCCAGATTCTGGGACAGGGATGTCCAGAATGCCGTCACCGCCGGGATATTCTCATTGTAAGCAGCCCGCAGCTCAGGCGTATCGACTACAGCACATAGATGCCCGACAATACCCCATGCACGGCTCAGCTGTTCTGTACAGTCATCCAATGGGGTGACAAAACCATCCCAAGTGACTTCCACCGCAGGCTTTTCTAATTCCGCAACAACCTTTCGGCACCGCTCAAGCAGTTGGGTAATGGCTGGTGTGATATGTTCAGGACGGATTTCATCAAAACGGGGAAGTCCGCTGAAATCGAGCAAAGGATTTTCCATGATACCAATCTCCCCTTATGGAAAAACTTGAAAAAAGGGCACGCAGATGCGTACCCTTGCTGGTCGAAAGATTACTGCTGGGAGGCTTTCTGTGCCTTTTCTGCTGCATCAACCGCATTGGACAGCAGCATGGTGATGGTCATCGGACCGACACCGCCTGGGACCGGGGAGATATAACCCGCCACTTCCTTGACGTTCTCGAAATCCACATCACCATACAGTTTGCCATCCTCTCCACGGCCGATACCGACATCGATGACAACCGCCCCAGGCTTGACCATATCTGCCTTGATGATATGGCGGACACCGGAAGCAGCAATCAGGATATCCGCCTGACGGGTCTGGAAACCAAGGTCACGCGTCTTGGAATTGCAGATGGTCACGGTTGCACCAGCCTGCAACAGCAGCATGGACATCGGTTTGCCAACGATATTGGAAGCCCCGACAATCACTGCGCGGGCACCGCGTATCGGATAATTGACAGATTCCAGCATCTTCATCACACCGAATGGCGTGCAGGGCTTGATACGTGGTTCACCGATCATCAGCATCCCTGTATTGAAAACGCTGAAGCAGTCCATGTCTTTTTCAGGCGCAATCGCATCGATGACCTTGCGGGTATCAATGTGTTTCGGTAAAGGCAACTGGACTAGGATACCATGGACAGATGGGTCTTCATTCAGCACGCGGATGCGTTCCAGCAAGGCTTCTTCAGTGAAATCTTCTGGATATCTCTCCATGATGGACCGGATGCCATTCTTGACGGAAGCATTTTCTTTATTACGGACATAAACGGTCGAAGCTGGGTCATTCCCAACCAGAATCACAGCCAGGCCAGGGACAACTCCTTTCTCTGCCAGTGCCGCCGCACGTTTTGCAATATCTTCCCGGATTTTCTTTGCGAGTTCGTTACCGCTGATGATTTGAGCAGTCATATCTATCTACAGAAATAAGAATCGTTATAAACAGTTCGAGACAACGCCACCGGAAACCTCCGGTAAGCAAAAAGATGTAAGTTACACGAAAACCGGCAAATAAAAAAGCCCTGGAATACCAACAAAGCGCCTATCCAATAGACAGGCATCAATCCTGACTGGCAGGCAATCCGGCAAGTTTCTTCAGGTCTTCCGCTGTCAGATGACGCCATTGCCCTGCCTCCAGGTCTTCAGGCAATAAAAGCCCGCCGATGGTACTTCTATGCAGACCAACCACCCGGTTGCCGACTGCGGCTACCATCCGCTTGACCTGATGGTATTTCCCTTCATCAACCGTCATTTCCAGGCAATCCGTACCCAACCGCCCACAGGACAATGCCCTGCTGATATTTTTCTCCTGGTGAAGCTGCACACCTGATTCCAATGCGAAAACCTGTGCATCAGTAACAGTATCTGCCAAGGCAATCCGGTAAACCTTGGGAACATGCTTTTTCGGGGATGTATAGCGGTGGATGAACTGACCATCATCAGACAGCAGCAGCAAGCCTGTTGTATCCTGATCCAATCGGCCGACACATTGCAGGTTGCGGTTGAGGAACTGCCAAGGCACCAGTGCAAACACACTGGTATGATGCTGCGGCTCATGCGAGCATTCATAGCCTTCCGGCTTATGCATCATCAGATAGAGATGTTCCCTGTACTGCCAGGCTTTGCCATCCACGGTAAACACCAAGCCATCGGTCGATATCCGTTCAATTGGGTTTTCACAGACCCTGCCACCAATCTCAACCGCACCATCCCATACTAAGTCACGGCATTGGCGGCGGGTGCCAAATCCTTGGCTTTGCAGGATTTTTTCGAGTGTCATTTCCATACTGGCATTGTAATGGAAATCCAGCAGGTTTCTGACCTGTCATATGGCGCAGTACCGTTTAAAACAAATATACTTATAGGAAGTTTTTGAAAGGGATGCCTTATGACCCCGATAGACAGTCAACCGGGCGGTGAGGCGGTGCTTGAAAAACAGGATACCGCGCTCAAGCCCCCGCCGATGTATAAAGTGGTTCTGCTCAATGATGATTTCACAACGATGGAGTTTGTCGTCTTCATCTTACGGCAGTATTTCAACAAAGATGAGGTATCTGCCATGCAGGTCATGCTGAAAGTCCACAAGGAAGGACGGGGTGTCTGCGGAACCTATCCTAAAGACATCGCAGCAACCAAGGTCTCGCAGGTCACTGCCCACGCCCGTCAGGAAGGGCATCCCCTTCAATGTGTGATGGAGAAAGCATGATTGCCAAAGACCTTGAAACCTGCCTTCAGAAAGCCTTTACCAATGCCAACCAGGCACGTCACGAGTTCATCACCGTTGAGCATCTGCTGCTGGCCATCCTGGATGAACCGACGGTTGTTGAGGCGTTGAAGGCCTGCAATGCTGATTTTGACCTGCTGCGTGGATCATTGACCGATTTTATCCGTGACAACACACCGGTTGTTCCTAGCACAAAGGATATGGATACCCAACCGACGCTCGGTTTCCAACGTGTCATCCAACGGGCCATCATGCATGCGCAGTCCGCCTCATCCGGCGCAGGGAAAGATGAGGTCACCGGTGCCACCGTCCTCGCCTCCCTGTTTGGCGAGAAAGATGCGCATGCAGTCTATTTCCTGCACCAACAAGGCATCACCCGGCTGGATGTCGTCAATTTCATTGCACATGGCATCCGGAAAGATGTGCCCAAAGAAGCAGAGAAAGCCACCGAAGGTGCTGAAGAGACACCAACCGGTTCCAGTCCTGACAAGGAAGAATCACCACTTGAACGCTATACCCATAACCTGAACAAAGCCGCTGAATCCGGCATAATCGACCCGCTGATCGGCAGGTTTGAAGAAATCGACAGGACCATCCAGGTCCTCTGCCGCAGAAGGAAAAACAATCCCCTGCTGGTTGGGGAAGCCGGTGTCGGTAAAACCGCCATCGCCGAAGGCCTGGCACTGCGTATCGTCAGGAAAGAGATTCCTGAAGTCCTTCAGGATGCAGTCATCTATGCGCTTGATATGGGCGCATTGCTTGCCGGCACCAAGTTCCGGGGCGATTTCGAAGAGCGCCTGAAATCTGTCCTGAAGGCATTGACTGACAGCAAGCATGCCATCCTGTTTGTTGATGAAATCCATACCATCATCGGTGCCGGTTCCGCTTCCGGTGGCACGATGGATGCCTCAAACCTGCTGAAACCTGCTTTATCAAACGGCCAGCTGATGTGCATTGGTGCAACCACTTATGGTGAATTCCGCAACATTTTCGAGAAAGACCATGCACTGGCAAGACGCTTCCAGAAAATCGATATCAATGAACCCAGCATCGACCAGACGGTGCAGATCCTGAAAGGGCTGAAATCCCGTTTTGAGGAACACCATAACGTCAAATATGCCTCTGCCGCACTGCAAGCCGCAGCAGAGCTGTCTGCCCGTTACATCAACGACCGCCATCTGCCAGACAAGGCTATCGATGTCATTGATGAAGCCGGTGCCGCTCAGCGGATTATGCCGAAATCCAAGCAGAAGAAAGTGATTGGCAAAGCAGAGATTGAAGCGGTTGTCTCCAAGATGGCACGTATCCCGCCACAGACGGTCAACCAGGATGACCGCAGCCGTCTGCTGACGCTTGAACGCGACCTGAAGAACCTGGTTTTCGGGCAGGATGAAGCCATTGAAGCACTCGCTGCCAGCATCAAGATGGCACGGGCAGGCTTGGGCAAAGTGGACAAGCCTATCGGCGCTTTCCTGTTTTCCGGACCAACCGGTGTCGGCAAAACCGAAGTCGCCAGACAGATGGCTTTCCAACTGGGCATTGAACTCATCCGCTTCGATATGTCTGAATATATGGAACGCCATGCTGTCAGCCGTCTGATCGGTGCGCCTCCCGGTTATGTCGGTTTCGACCAAGGCGGTCTGTTGACTGAAGCCATCAATAAGAAACCCCATGCTGTCCTGCTGTTGGACGAAATCGAAAAAGCCCATCCTGATGTCTTCAATATCCTCCTTCAGGTCATGGACCATGGCACGCTGACCGACAACAATGGCCGAAAAGCCGACTTCCGGAACATCATCATCATCATGACGACCAATGCAGGGGCGGATTCGCTTGAGAAATCGTCTATCGGCTTTACAGGACTGAAGCAGTTCGGGGACGAAATGGATGAAATCCGCCGGACATTCACGCCGGAATTCCGCAACCGCCTTGATGCCATCATCAGCTTCAAACCCTTGGATATGGATGTCATCCTCCGGGTGGTTGACAAGTTCCTGTTGCAGCTTGAAGACCAGCTCAGCCTCAAGAAAGTGGAAGTCATCTTCACGGATGGTCTCCGTAACATGCTGGCAAAGAAAGGCTTTGACCCGATGATGGGAGCCCGTCCAATGCTCCGGCTCATCCAGGACCTTGTCCGGAAAGCCCTTGCAGATGAACTGCTGTTCGGACGGCTGGTTGACGGCGGGAAAGTCACTGTGGATGTCGGGAAAGGTGAAGAAGTCCGCCTTGTCTTTGACGATGGCAGCAAGACACCGGAAAAAGCCGGCGGCACGGCAGCCCGTACCCTTCATTAAAATTGGAAACAGCTCTGCTCAGCCAATCCATTGCCAGTACCGGCACTGTTGATGGCAATGTTTTTCCCCAGCGGTCCATGCAAGGTCAGATAAAGATTCTTGTCCTGGACGATGAACCCATGCAAAATAAACGGCAACAGGAACAACTAGAGAAAGCCGGGTATTTTTTGGTGCCATCATGGCTTTCCAATCCGGTAATCAACAGGAAGACAATCATTATGCCAACACATACCATCACTTTGCGGAACGGCATCGAAATGCCGACCTTGGGACAGGGCACCTGGTTTATGGGTGAATCCCTTTTTGAGAAGAAAAATGAAATCGCCGCTTTGCAGCACGGCATCGATATCGGACTGACACTGATTGACACTGCTGAGATGTACGGCAATGGCGGTGCGGAAAAAGTCGTCGGTGAAGCCATTGCTGGAAGACGTGACAAGATATTCCTTGTCAGCAAGGTCCTGCCAAACCATGCCAGCCTGCGGGGTACGGTCAGGGCGTTTGAAGACAGCCTGAAACGCCTGAAAACAGATTACCTGGATATGTACCTGCTGCATTGGCGCGGGGGTTATTCCCTGGAGGAAACCTTTGAAGCCTTGGAAAAACTACGGCAAGAAGGCAAAATCCGCTCTTGGGGTGTCTCGAACTTCGATACCGATGATATGCAGGAAGCTGAAGAATATGACCCAGACGGCAACTGCTGCATCAATCAGGTGCTCTACAACCTTGGTTCACGGGGAATCGAATGGGACCTGATCCCATGGCAGAAAAAACGCAATATCCCTGTGATGGCCTATTCCCCGCTGTATCAGACCCGCCTGTTGAGATCCAGCGGTCTGGTGCGTATCGCACAGGAACTGTCCATCACACCGGCCCAGCTGGCACTGTCCTGGCTCCTGCATCAGGGAACGGTTCCTATCCCTAAATCTTCCAACACTCAACGTATCGAGGAAAACCGCAAGGCATGGGACATCGAGCTTTCCCAAGAAGTCCTCAGTGAACTGGACCGGGTCTTCCCGCCTCCAACCCATAAGATGCCACTCGACATCCTTTGACACGTCAATCAAGGGGCAACGTCTTCCAGTTGCCCCGTAGCAGCCATTTCATGGATCAGGCGGATGATATCCACATCCGCCGCTTCCCATGCTGATTTCAGGAAGCCATTGTATTTTGCTTCGGGACCTTCATCCGATACTGTATTCTCATAGATGAACCGTACAAACAGCCGCTGATTGAACGGTTCTTCCAATGTCACCACCAAAGAAGTCGATGGCATATCACCCTGCGCCGGGATGTCAAAGACGATTTTCTCCATATGGGTGCAGGTGACTTTGTCCTGGAAACTGAATTTCCCATAATCCAATGAACGGTGATAGGTTCCCATCAGCTCCTTGACATCGCATTTTTCCAGATGCGGGATGAACAATGTCGGTTTCCGTATCCACATCAACAGGCCTTTCCAGACCTGCTCCCTGGCAAGGATCTGTGCCTCGGGATGATCGAAATTATTGATTTCAAGCAGATGTTCAAATCTCATAGCTGTCCCTGTCGATTCTGGATGTCCTTTGTCATTTCATCTGTCCACCGTCAAAGGAAAAACCCTTGATGAATTCAGATACCGGCAAGCGTCTGGCTCCCGGTTTCTGCAAAGCCAATATCCGGAGTGCTCCCTGACCACAGGCAACAACAACACCCGAACCATCCACAGAAAGGATTTTCCCAGCTGGCTGGCTGGCATCTGCATCCTCTGCCCTGGCATCCCATATTTTCAGGGTAGTCTCCCCGCACACTGCTGTGCAGCCGGGGAAAGGATTGAAAGCCCGTATCCTGGCGGCGATTTCCTTGGCGGGCAACGTGAAATCCAGTGCCGCTTCATCACGATGGAGTTTCTTGGCATAAACGGCATTCCCTTCATCCTGCGGGGTATAGGTTGCTGTACCATCCGCTATTGCCTGCAATGCCCTGACAATCAGTTTTCCCCCCATCTCCGCCAGACGGTCATGCAGGACTGCCGCTGTATCTGATTCCGTGATAGGTGTAGATGCCATTATCAGGACAGGACCGGTATCCAATCCCTCTTCCATCCGCATGATGGCGACCCCGCTCTCGGCATCTCCTGCCTCAATGGCACGCTGGATTGGTGCCGCCCCCCGCCACCTCGGCAACAGGGAAGCATGGATATTCAGGCAACCGTTTTCAGGGATATCCAGGAAAACCTTCGGCAGGATCAGGCCATAAGCAACCACAACCATGATATCTGGGCCAATGGTCTTGATACGGTTATAGACCCGCTTGGCCTCTTCACCATATTTCCCATCAATACGGAGGGAAACCGGCTGTTCTACAGGAATACCGTTGGCAAGCGCCAGCTTCTTGACTGCTGAAGGCTGCAGCTTCATACCACGTCCTGCGGGACGGTCAGGCTGGGTCAACACCAATGCAATCTCATGTCCTGCCTTGATCAGTGCATCCAACGCCGTTGCGGCAAATTCCGGCGTTCCCGCAAATACAATCCTCATCGTCTGCCTTTCTTCCTGTTTTTACCGGAATTCTGGGCAGCAGCCGCTTTTTTGATTTCCCGCTCTTCCTTGAGCAGTTTGCTCTTGATCCGGTTCCGCTTCATTGGCGATAGATAATCTACAAAAACCGTTCCCTTAAGATGGTCTATCTCATGCTGGAGACAGACTGCCAGCAGACCATCCCCTTCCAGTTCAAACCATCCGCCATGGATATCCTGCGCCCTGACTTTCACCTGTGCCGGCCGTTCGACATTTTCATAGATATGCGGCAATGACAGACAGCCTTCCTCATACACTTTCTTTTCTTCACTGAGACTGACAATCTCAGGATTGATGAGCACCTTCAGGTCGTCTTTCTTCTCAGATGTATCCACTACGATAATCCTGCGATGCACATTGACCTGGGGAGCCGCCAGGCCAACGCCCGGTGCCTTGTACATGGTCTCTCCCATATCTTCCACCAGTTTCTTCAATGCTTCATCGAAGACCTCAACCGGTTCGGAAGGTTTCATCAAACGGGAATCTGGATACCGCAGGATTGTCAGTTGTGTCATTTGCTCTTTCTGAAATTCATCAAACCGTCATGATACGCTTGCCAGCGACTTCTTTCCCATGCAGAATTTCCTGTCAGGACAGCAAACATGCCTGTGACTGGGGAAAGCCTGCTGACATTTCTGTTGCGGCAAGTTTAGCATAGTCCCCTTTGATGTTTGAGGATGGAACCTTGCAGGAACAACCTGCGCAACAGGGTTCCATTGATAATTGAAAGACTGCTTTGAACAACGTTGCATCCAACAACAATGATGAAGAACTCATCGCCTGGCTGCGTCTGGTCCTGACACCAGGGATAGGCATCCGGACTGCCCATAAGCTCCTGACAGCATTTGGCATGCCGCAGGATATTTTCAGTGCTTCTTACAACGCCCTCAGGAAAGCTGTGCCGGAAAAACTGGCAGAACAGCTCCACGCGCCTGCATCAGATGACATCAAGGCACTGTCTGACAAGACACTTTCATGGCTTTCTGAACAAGGGAACAGGCTCTTGACCCTGGCTGACAGCCGCTATCCGAAAAAACTGCTTCAGATTCCTGATCCACCACTGATGCTGTATGTCAAAGGGCGGCTTGACCTGCTGTCAGCAGATGCCATTGCCATTGTGGGAAGCCGTAATGCAACAGCCCAAGGATGCCTGGACGCTGAAAACTTTGCCAACGCCCTGGGAGATACTGGCCTGACAACCATTTCTGGATTGGCGTTGGGCATTGATGCCGCAGCCCATCGGGGAGGATTGAAAAGCCAAGGCAGTACCATCGCTGTCATCGGTACTGGTGCGGATATCGTCTATCCTGCCCGCAACCATGCCCTGGCACACCAGATTGCCGATGAAGGCTGCATCATCAGCGAGTTCCCATTGGGAACCAGTCCGATACCTTCAAACTTCCCAAGGCGCAACCGTATCATCAGCGGACTGGCAGATGGCATCCTTGTCGTTGAGGCCGCCGCACAGTCAGGTTCCCTGATCACCGCCAAGCTGGCGCTTGAACAGGGACGGGATGTCTTTGCCATTCCCGGTTCCATCCATTCGCCATTGTCCCGAGGCTGCCATGCCTTGATACGCCAAGGCGCAAAACTGGTTGAGACAGCAGAAGACATCCTGTCTGAACTGAAACGGCAGGTGCCAGTCATCGGTGACACAGCTTCCGAAGCATCCAAGACAGAAGGCCTGTCCCTGGTTTCCCCGCTATTGGCTGACATGGGATTTGACCCGGTTGACATGGATACCCTCTGCCAACGTCATGGGATGGATGCCGCCACCCTCAGTGCAGAACTGCTGAACCTGGAATTGATGGGACAGGTAGAAAGCCTGCCTGGCGGATTCTACCGCCGGCTGGTCCCTTGACAGGAACAGATGGGAAACACCTCCTCCCCCCCAAAAAAACATCAAACCTTCAAAATCCGGCTTTTTCTGCCCAGCTGTTGCGCTGACGGCTTGCAGAGCCTGCCAAGGAACTATTATTATTCTCCGCCGTACCATGCAGATTTCCTGCCTGTGTTTAAATGATGTGACTGAATCCTTATGACCAAAACACTTATCATTGCCGAAAAACCCTCTGTCGCCAACGACATTGCCAAGAGTCTGGGCGGCTTCATCAAACAGGGGGATTACCTGGAATCCGATGACTATGTCCTGACATCCGCTGTCGGTCATCTGCTGGAAATCAAGGCACCTGATGAGTATGAAGTCAAGCGTGGCAAATGGACTTTCAGCCATTTACCGGTCATCCCACCTAAATTTGCCCTGGAACCGATTACAAAAACAGCACCACGCCTGAAACTGCTGGCGAAGCTGATCCGCCGGAAGGACATCACCACATTGGTCAACGCCTGTGATGCAGGACGGGAAGGGGAACTGATTTTCCGCCTGATTGCGGAATACACCAAAGCCAAACAGCCTATCAAACGCCTCTGGCTCCAATCCATGACGCCAACTGCCATCCGGGAAGGTTTCAAGCATCTGCGTACCGATGAGGAAATGCAGTCGCTTGCCAAGGCCGCACGGAGCCGTGCAGAAGCAGACTGGCTGGTCGGCATCAACGGCACCCGTGCGATGACGGCTTTCAATTCCCAGAATGGCGGATTCTTCCTGACAACGGTCGGCAGGGTCCAGACCCCGACATTATCCATTGTTGTGGAACGTGAAAAACAGATACGGAACTTCGTTCCCCGTGACTACTGGGAAGTCCATGCCACCTTTAAATGCGCTGAAGGTACTTATGATGGCCGTTGGCAGGATACTGCCTTCAAGAAAGATGCATCAGACCCCGAAAAACGTGCTGAGCGCCTTTGGAACCGTAAAGCAGCGGATAAGATTGTTGCTGCATGTATGGGACAGCAAGGTGTTGTCACTGAAGAATCCCGTCCTGCAACATCAATTTCCCCAGCGCTGTTCGACTTGACCAGCCTGCAGCGTGAGGCCAATGCCCGTTTCGGCTTTTCAGCAAAACGCACCCTGGATACTGCGCAAAGGCTTTATGAACAGCATAAAGCATTGACCTATCCAAGAACGGATTCCCGCCATCTGCCTGAAGATTATCTGCTGACATGCCGCCAGACCATGGAAGCCCTGTGCAGTGATGCCACTTTCAAGCCGTTCGCTGAACAGGTCCTGTCAAACAAATGGATCCGTCCAAACAAACGTATTTTTGACAACAGGAAAATCTCTGACCATTTTGCAATCATCCCTACCCTGCAACCATTGAAGACCCAACGTGAGGACGACCGGAAACTCTATGAACTGGTTGTCCGCCGTTTCCTTGCTGTGTTCTTCCCCGCTGCAGAATTCCAAGTCACAACCCGATACACTGATGTAGCAGGACACCGGTTCCGCAGCGATGGCCGGATTATGAAAAAACCCGGTTGGATGGCGGTCTATGGCAGGGAAACTGCTTCTGCCAACACCACCAGCGAACGCTCACTGGTACCGGTCAAGGATAAGGAAAAGGTCTTGGCAGAACAGGTCTGGACAGACAGCCTGGCAACAAAACCACCTGCACGTTATACCGAAGCAACCCTGCTTTCTGCGATGGAAGGCGCAGGTAAACTGGTGGATGACGACCTCCGTGAAGCCATGCAAGGCAAAGGCTTGGGCACCCCTGCGACCCGTGCCTCCATCATTGAAGGGCTTTTGAAAGAATACCTGCAGCGTGAAGGCAAGGAACTTGTCCCAACACCGAAAGCTTTCCAGCTGATGACCCTGCTCAATGGCCTCGGTATCCAGGAACTGACAATGCCGGAACTGACCGGGGAATGGGAATTCCAGCTTGCCCAGATGGAAAAAGGCAACCTGAGCCGTGAAGAATTCATGCAGCATATCGCCACCATGACAGAGGGCATCGTCAATCAGGCAAAAGGTTATGATGGCGATACAGTTCCTGGCGACTATGCTGTCTTGAAAACACCCTGCCCGCAATGCGGCGGACAGGTTCAGGAAAACTACCGCCGTTTCGCCTGCACGAAATGCAACTTCTCCATCACAAAAACGCCAGGTGCCCGTATGTTCTCGATTCCTGAAGTTGAGGAACTGCTGGCAAAACGCCAGATTGGTCCCCTGCAGGGATTCCGTGCCAAGACAGGATTCCCTTTCGCTGCAATCCTGAAAATCACCGAGAACCCTGAAACCGGAGACCTTCAGATGGCTTTTGATTTCGGTCAGCCAAAGGAAGAAGAAACAGAGACACTTGATTTCACTGGCAAGACACCTGTTGGCATCTGCCCGAAATGCAGAGGCAATGTCTATGACACCGGTAAAGCCTATCTCTGTGAACACAGCACCGGCAAGGATAAATCCTGTACCTTCAGGAGTGGACGTATTATCCTGCAACAGGAAATTGCACCAGAACAGATGTCTAAGCTGCTGTCTGAAGGCAAGACTGACCTGTTGACCGGCTTCATCTCAAACCGGACAAACCGGCCTTTCAAGGCCTATCTGGAACTGGGGCGCGGTGGCAAAATCAGCTTCAAGTTTGAAGAACCAGCTGCAAAAGCCACAAGCCGGAAAAGCAGTTCTACTGCAACAGCTGCCTCTACAGGGAAAAGCCCTGCAAAGAAAACCGCTACCGCCTCAAAGAAAACCGTAACAAGACGGAAAAAAGCGGAAACCGCTTCAAAATAATAACTGTCAGACCAAAACAGGAGGCCTTGCGTCTCCTGTTTTCAGACCATCATCTGGCCGATGAAAAGGCAGATACCGACCGCTAAGGGGATTGAAAAGTTGTCATCCAGATGAATCCGGTTCTCATAGGCTTCTGCCAATGCCGCTGCCACCACACCAATCCCCCCTGAAATCAGGAACAGCACAGGCTGTGCGTAACTGAAAAAGAAGAACAGGATTATCGCAAAGCCTGCCACACAGAAAGCAAGGCTGCCCTCCAGGCTTTTTGTCCCGACATTGATGGGATGGCGCCCAAAACGGCGGCCAATCAGTGCGGCGACCGTATCACCGATCAGCATCACAGCAAACCCCGTCATGGCAATGACTGTCGGGAACAGCACGACACACATCAAAGCAGCACCAATCAGATAAGGCGCCCCACTCAGACGGAAATCTGCCTGTTTTTCCTTTTCCCGGAGCATACGGTTGAACAGTGCACCATAAGTCATGGTGAACAGCTTCCACCTTTTATGATTGCCATATTCCGTGATGATGCAGCCAACCAGCAGCACGGCGAAAAGCACAATGTTCACCAGACGGGGCAGGAACCCCATGGCAACAACCATCCAAAGAGAACTGAGATGGATGCTCTTTCTCAGGACTTCCTGTGTGTAAGAAATCTGGTTGCTCATGAACGGTCCGGTGACTGTCTGCTGGAAGCCGGTTTCCCTTGTCCACCAACAGACCTGCTTCCTGATTTTCCTTCCAAATCAGCTGTTGGCATTTTTCTTTTCGCCGGTATATCAGGTATCCCTGCCCATTGCAGGATTTTCTGGGTCGCCTCTTCCAAACCGACGCGCCTGACTGCTGAGAAAAGCTGTACCGTGAATGGGAAAGGCTGTCCCTGTGCATCCACATAACTGTTGAAAACCGTCTTGGTCAACTGAAGTGACTTAGCCGCCTCACTCCGGCTCAGCTTGTCAGATTTGGTCAACAGGCAATGGATAGGCTTGCCTGTTGCAGCAAACCATTCCACCAACTCTGTATCCAGTTTCTGGAATGGATGGCGGGAATCCATCATCATCACCACACCCTTGAGCTGGGAGCGCTGCATCAGATAGTCACCGAGCAGTTTATTCCAATGGTCTTTGGAAGCATGGGAAACCTGTGCATAGCCATATCCCGGCAGATCCACCAAGAACATCTCTATCTTGGAAACATCCGTTGGATCCTTGCGGTGCTGGGCTGGATGCGCCCCGCCAATCGAGAAGAAATTCAGGAACTGGGTCCTGCCGGGTGTCTTTGAGGCATAAGCCAATCCCTTCTGGTTGCACAGGATATTGATTGCAGAAGATTTACCGGCGTTGGAACGCCCGACAAAAGCGATTTCCGGAACATCCAGCTTGGGAAGTTCGCGCAGATGGTTGACGGTTGTAAAAAAACGGGCTTGCCAGAGCTTGGACATGGCTTCTCCGGTATTCGTTCAGTAAAGGTCCCCTGCCATCCCATAAACGGGACGGGGCTTATCAAGGAACAAGGGTTTCAAGTGCAAAAATATCCTCTGGAGTCTCACGCCTACGGATCAAGTGGACTTCCTGCCCATCCACCAGCACTTCTGCTGGACGTCCACGGGTATTGTAATTGGATGCCATCGACATCCCATAAGCCCCGGCACTCATGAATGCCAGCAGGTCTCCTTCTTCAACAGCAAGTTCACGGTCCCTTGCCAGCCAATCACCTGACTCACAGATAGGACCGACAATCTCATAAGCCTTTGCCGGTGAACTGCGCTTGATGACTGGCTTGACACCATGATAAGCCTCATAAAGGGATGGACGCATCAGATCATTCATTCCGGCATCGACAACCGCAAAATGTTTGCCGGAATTGGTCTTCAGGTACTGCAGGCGTCCCAGCAGGATGCCGGCATTGCCGGAAATGGAACGGCCGGGTTCAAACATCACTGTTATCTGACGGTCTGGACAATAATCCTTCTGCCATTCCGCAATCCTGGCAAATACGCGTGACAGATAGTCAGGGACTGCAACCGGCTGCTCATCAGCATAGGTGATGCCGATACCGCCACCAATATCGATATGGCTCAGCTTGATGCCTTTTTCCTCCAGCTGGTTGACCAGATTGATGACCTTATCCAAAGCCTCAAGCAACGGTGCATCATCCAGCAGCTGGGAACCGATATGGCAGTCGATTCCGATGACTTCAACGTTTTCCAAGGCATCCGCTTCAGCATAGGTTGACAGGACTTCTTCAAAAGGGATGCCGAATTTGTTCTTCTTCAATCCTGTTGAGATATAGGGATGGGTCTTGGCATCCACATCAGGATTCACACGGAATGAAATACGGGCTTTCTTGCCCATTTCACCAGCAATCCGGTTGATGCGTTTCAACTCAGACAGGGATTCAACGTTGAAGCAGAGGATATCGTATTCCAATGACAGCCGGATTTCAGACGGGGTCTTGCCAACGCCAGAATAGATGACCTTATGCGGGTCGCCGCCAGCGGCAATCACCCGGGAAAGTTCTCCGCCAGAAACAATATCGAAGCCAGCCCCCTGTTCCGCCAGCAGGTTCAGAATAGCGATATTGGAATTGGATTTGACCGAATAACAGGTCAATGACTGCAGATTGGCTGTCCTGTATTTCTCCGCAGTTGTTACATACTGGCTCAGATGGTCTGTGAACGCTGCCCTGGAATAAACATACAACGGTGTGCCAAACTGTTCTGCAATGGCATCCAATGCAACATCCTCAACCATCAGGACATTGCCTTTATAGGCAAAATATCTTTCTGTCATCCTTCAATCCCTACCTTTTTCTGGCTTCATCTATCTACAACAGGACTATCTGGCATTCATCGGTTTATGCCGTGTTGTACTTGGCAGGATACCCAAAGGTGTTTCTTTTGAAGGACCTTGGGCATCCCCTGAAGCCTGACCTTCTCCTGGAGAATCCTGGACATTACCTGAAGCCTGATTTTCTGTTGGAACCTGATTGTCACCAGCACCATCCTGCTCAGGGAAGATAACCGGATTCACTGCTTGGGGCGGTGTATTCTTGGGTGGCAGGATCAATGGCCCTTTCTGACCGCAGGCTGCCAGACCAAACAGGACTGCCAGCAGCAACAGGCCTTTTCTCAGCAATCGAAACAGATTCATCAGTTATTCCTTCAGGTTCCAAACGCACAAATCCCCTGCCAGATGGCAGAGCCAGCACTATAACATATCAGAAACTGTCATATTCTGTGGCATGATGGATTGGATGGCTGATTCCCACATCGGTGACAATCTCCCCAGGCGGATATTCCCGGTAATAGTAATCACCATTGATGAAATCAATCCCTTCAGGCATTGGACGGTTTTCTGCAGGAAGCCCCTGCAGCGCCACCTGCATGAAATCAATCCAGACAGGCACTGCCAAAGAACCACCGGTTTCATGCCCCATATTCTTGGGCTGGTCAAAACCAAGCCAGACAACGGCAACCAGGTTCTGCTGGTAACCGGCGAACCAGACATCATGGGAATCATTGGTCGTACCGGTTTTACCTGCAAGGTCAGTCCTTCCCAACGCCCTGCCTGCACGCGCAGCGGTACCGCTCTGCACGACACCTTTCATCATACTGTCCATAATGAATGCATTACGCGCATCAATGACACGGTTGATTTCCTGTCCCGGCTGTTCAGGATTTGCGCGTGACAGCACATTGCCCTTGAAATCGGTGATTGATGAAATCAGGTAAGGCTTGACCTTGAAACCGCCATTGGCAAAAACCGCATAGGCAGAAGCCATCTGCAACGGTGTAACCGTTGCCGCCCCCAATGCCAATGACAGGTCCGCAGGCACCTTGTCATAATCAAAACCGAACCTGACTGCATGGTCCTGGCCATACGCCGGGCTTATCTGGTTCAGTATCTGGACAGAGACCATATTCTTGGATTTCATCAATCCTCGCCGCATGGTTATCGGACCATCATAGACATTATCGTAATTCTTCGGTGTCCAGCTCTGTCCATTGCCTCCAGTAAAAGCCACTTGTGCATCATTGATGATACTGGTTGGGGCAAAACCCTTTTCCAAAGCCGCTGAATAGATGAACGGCTTGAACGAGGAACCAGGTTGACGCCATGCCTGGGTTGCATGGTTGAACTGCCTGTTGGCGAAATCAAACCCACCAACCAAAGCACGGATTGCCCCATCACTTGGATTCAGGGCAACCAGCGCCGCTTCAATCTGTGGCAACTGGTTGATGGTCCATTCGCCATTAGAGGCTCCGAGACGGATGATGGATCCCCGCTTGATCTGTTTTTCCCCGCCTCTACCCAGACAGGAAGCCGCAAACTTCAGTCCACTGCCAGAGACTGTGGCAACAGTCCCTTCCGCCAGCATCGCCCTGACCCTTGAAGGAGAAGCATCCAGAACCACACCACTGGTGAAACCGTCTGTGCTTGGATGTTTTTCCAAAGCTTCTTTCACCCTGTCAGCTATCCCATCATCTCCTGCGGGCAGGTTGACCTGACCTTCCGGTCCCCGGTAACCATGACGGCGGTCATAATCGATGGCTCCCCGACGGACAGCACGGTAAGCCGCTTCCTGTGCCTTGCCAGAAACCGTGGTATAGACATTCATCCCACTGGTATAGGCTGCTTCGCCATACTGCTGGAAAACCATCAAGCGGACCATTTCCGCTACATAACGCCCATGAACCTGGGGTTCTTCCTTGGCGGTCTTGATATGGAGTTCTTCCTTGACGGCATTCTGGTAGTCCTGCTCAGAGATATAGCCCAGCTGATGCATACGGAGCAGGATGTATTCCTGGCGCTGTTTTGCCCGTGGATAGTTGTTGACTGGATTGTTGGCTGATGGCGCTTTGGGCAATCCAGCCAGCATCGCTGCTTCCGCCAAAGAGATGTCTTGGATATCCTTGCCGAAATAAGTCTGCGCCGCCATCGCAAAACCGAACGCCCGCTGACCCAGATAAATCTGGTTCATATAGAGTTCAAGGATCTTGTCCTTGCTCAACGCCTTCTCAATCTTGAACGCCAGCACTGCCTCGTACAGTTTCCGCTTGAGGGTCTGTTCGCTGGATAGGAAGAAATTCTTGGCAACCTGCTGGGTGATGGTGGAAGCCCCCTGGCGGCTGCGTCCCAGCAGATTGTTCACAGCGGCACGGAGAATGCCCAGGTAATCAATACCGCTATGCTGGTAAAACCGGTCATCCTCAATGGCAAGCACTGCCTTCTTGAGCCGGTTCGGGATTTTCTCAATCGGCACAAACTTGCGGCGTTCATCGCCGAATTCACCAATCAGCACATTGTCAGCGGTATAGACACGCAATGGCATTTTCGGACGGTAGTCTGTCAGGCGTTCCATGGAAGGCAACTGCGGATAAATCACCGCAACGGTCAAGCCGACAAGCAGGACGCCCAGCAAGGCTCCACCGAAAAACAAGGTGATTATCCAGAACCAGAGCCCACGGCGTTTTCCACCGCCCTGAGAGGGGTCTTCTTGCTGATCCTGTCCTTCATCAGGTGGGACTGGGTCCCTGTTTCGAGAAAACATGCTGTCCAGCCTAAAAAGAAAGATATCTGCAATTATCCTTTAAACCGGCATGTATAGCACTGACATCTCACAAATTTTTACGTTTCTCCGGGACTTTCAGGCTTTTATCCTTGAATTTGTGCCAAATTGGAAACTGTCCTGTTCTCTGTTAGTCTGTTATATTCAGCGGTAATTTTGAAAGACACATTATTCCTTATATGCAACAGAATATTTTCCTCGTTGGACTGATGGGCTCCGGTAAAACAACGGTAGGCAGGCTGCTCGCCAAACGGCTGGGCTTGAAATTCGTGGACTCAGACCAGGAAATTGAAAGCCGTACCGGTGCAACCATCTCGTGGATTTTTGAAATCGAAGGAGAAGACAGCTTCCGTCAAAGGGAAATGGAAACCATCGACGAACTGACCTCACGGCAAGGCATCCTGCTGGCAACCGGTGGCGGTTCGGTCATCCGTCCTGAAAACCGTGAAGTCCTGAAAAAACGGGGCATCGTCATCTACCTGAGGGCCAGTATCAGCAACATCCTGAAACGGACACAGCACGACAGGAACCGCCCACTGCTCCAGACCGAAGACCGTCGGGCAAAACTCGAGGAGCTTTCACGTCAGCGTGAACCTTTCTATCAGGAAGTCGCTGATATCATTGTCGATACCGGCCGTCCCAATGTCCACGCCATGGTCCAGTCCATTGCCAATCAAATCAAGGGATTCCAGAAGAAAAACGCAGCAGACCGTCAGAAGAAGAAAACTGCTCAGCAGAAAAAAGGCAGGAACAATATGCAGGAACAGAAAAAACAGCACCTCAAGGTTGAATTGGGCGAACGCAGCTATCCCATTGAAATCGGGACAGGCTTGCTGAAAGATTCCTCCCTGCTTGCCAAAACCGTGAAAGGCAAGCGCATCGCCATCATCACCAATGATGTCGTTGCTCCTCTCTATCTGGAAAGACTGACCAACTCCCTGAAGAACTCAGGCAAAGATGTCATCTCATTGGTTCTTCCTGATGGTGAGAAAGAAAAGAACTGGGAAAGCCTGATGAAAATCTTTGACTTCCTGATGACCAACAAATGTGACCGGAAGACCACCCTGGCAGCATTGGGCGGTGGTGTCATCGGCGATATCACCGGTTACGCAGCAGCCAGTTTCATGCGTGGTGTTCCCTTTGTCCAGGTTCCGACCACCCTGCTGTCAGAAGTGGACTCTTCTGTCGGCGGCAAAACCGGCATCAACCACCCACTTGGCAAAAACATGATCGGTGCCTTTTATCAGCCAGTCGCTGTCATTGCCGATACATCCACATTGAACTCCCTGCCAGATACAGAACTGTCTGCCGGTATGGCGGAAGTCATCAAATATGGCTGCATCGTTGATACCGCTTTCTTTGCATGGCTGGAGAAAAACACTGGGAAACTGCTGGAACGTGACCCTGCCGCCTTGGCATATGCCATCAGACGCTCCTGTGAAATCAAGGCGGATGTCGTCCGCCAGGATGAAAAAGAAAGCACCGGACTCCGTGCCATCCTCAACTTTGGCCATACCTTCGCACACGCCATTGAAGCCGGTATGGGTTACGGGGCTTGGCTGCACGGTGAAGCGGTCGGCTGCGGCATGGTCATGGCAGCAGACCTTTCCCGCAGGATGGGCTGGCTGGACCAGGAATCCGTTGACCGCATCCGCACATTGGTCAGGAAGGCAAGGCTGCCTGATACTGCACCGGATATGCCATCAGAACGCTGGATTGACCTGATGCGCGTGGACAAGAAGAATGTCGGCGGAGAAATCCAGTTTGTCCTGTTGAAAAAGCTGGGAGAGACAGTCATCACAAAAGTCCCCCAGAACCTGCTTCTGGAAACATTGGAAGCCCATCGGAACGCCTGCTGATACAAGAAAGCAGCCACGCCATTCAGGACAGCGTCGGCTGTACTGAGTCCACCACAATGTCGGCACTGCCATCGGCAAGCCTGACTGACACTGGTCTTTTAACAGGAATATCAGCAGGAGAACGGACAACCCGTCCATGTTCATCCTGCATGATGGCATAGCCACGGTCCAATATCCGCTGGGGATTCAGCAGTTCCAGCTGAGCCGACAGGGAGACAATTTTCTGCTGCCTTCCAGACAAGGCATTGCGTATGGCAGAAACCAGACGTTCTGTCCGGCGTTCCAACTGATAGCCCATTGTCCGGATATCCGGCTGCCGTGATGACAGCCGTACTGCCAATGCCTTCAACCGTAACCGTTCCCGCTGGATATATGCGGTGGGGCTGACCAACCGCCGGGACAGCATATCGGTATGCAGCATCGCCTGCTGCAACTGCCGGTCTATCAACCGCATCATCTGCCCTGCAACCACTGAGAGGGCATCCATCCAGTCATCCCGGCTTCTCGAAACCAGTTCCGCTGCCCCTGTCGGTGTCGGCGCCCGGACATCTGCTGCAAAATCTGCAATCGTGAAATCCGTTTCATGACCGACCCCTGAAATCACGGGAATCCGGCAGGCAGCAATCGCCCGGGCAACCGGTTCCTCGTTGAAACTCCACAGGTCTTCAAGACTGCCCCCACCCCGGCAGACAATCAGTGCATCACATTCTGCCCGGTCTGATGCCGTTGCAATTGCCTCAGCAATTTTTCCAGCAGCATCTACCCCCTGCACCGGCGCAGGATACAGGATGACCTGGACATGCGGTGCCCTTCTTGCCAACGTTGTCATGACATCCCGCAACGCCGCCGCCTGGGGGCTGGTGACCAATCCCGCTGTCTGTACAAAGACAGGAATCCGCCGTTTACGTCCAGGATCAAACAGTCCCTCTGCCTCAAGACGCGCCTTCATGCGGAGAAAAGCCTCATACCGGTTGCCAGCACCTGCATGACGGATTGATTCCACATTCAACTGGAACTCTCCCCTTGCCATATACATGGAAAGCGTCGCCCGGACTTCAATATGATCCCCCAGTTTCGGTGTGAATTCCGCCAGACGGGCACGTCCACGGAACATCACTGCCCTGATCTGCGAATCATCATCCTTGAGTGTGAAATACCAATGTCCTGATGCGGCACGGGTGAAACTGGAAACTTCGCCGGAAATCCAAAGTAAGGGAAATGCTGCCTCAACCAACTGGGAAAGCGTCTGATTCAGTTCAGAGACTGTCAACACATCCCTGTTGCTGACAGCAGATGACAGGTTGGAAGGCATCGGGGGACCGGAAAAACCGTCCACAGCTGATGGAGAAAGGCTATTTCTTGACGGTTCCATACCATTGCGGATAGAACTTCAGGACAGCAGGACCTTTGGAATCCATGCAATGGCACAGATCCAGATTGAATGGACGTTCATCCTCTTTCTGGAATGCCGCCTTGATACGTGCTTCTTCCTCACCGAAAACGAACACCTGCATGGCGACAGAAGGAATCGCTTCCGCAATCTCATTCATATGGGTACAGCCATCCATTGCGCCAAAACGTTCATGGATGCCATGCCGGAAATGGTGCAGGATATTCAGGCCGACCAGCTTGGAATAACGGGAATGGATACGTTCACAGAAGCCTTCAAAAGGCACCTCATCGAACGCGATATGCGAATCAATTACTGTACCCTGAGGATTGACCGTCAGGCGCATCCACATATCATGGAGAGGCCGTTTGGCAGGCACAACAACGGAAGCCAGCAGCAGCTCATGGGTCTTCACATCTGTAAAACGGGCATCAATGTCCCAGAAACCATCCTCACGGAGAAAAAACTGGACCTTGATTGTACGGGTATGCTTCAAGACCCGAGGTGTCGTGGCTAGTGGCAGTGGCATAGTGGCATGACCATGAAAACAAAGGCTTCCCAGCAGCATTGGAAGCTGCCTGCACAAAAATTACTGTGCCATTATATCAAAAAGCCCAACCTTTCTTCGACTGCCATGATGTGGCATTTTTGGATTTTTCTTTCAAAAAAAACCTTTTCTTTTAGAAAATACCTGTTAATATATACAGCGAATAGATTTAGCAATCCCTTCTGTTTTAACTGGAAAGACTCTCATGGACGATAACAGGAACGCATCTCAGGAAGAAAAACGGAAAGCACTTGCTGCGGCACTTTCCCAGATTGAAAAACAGTTCGGCAAAGGCTCCGTCATGCGGATGGCGCCGGGTGTCGTTGTCGAAAAAGTCCCCGTTGTCTCAACCGGCTCCTTGGGACTGGATATCGCTTTGGGGGTCGGTGGGTTGCCACGGGGCAGGGTCATTGAAATCTACGGTCCCGAATCCTCCGGCAAAACCACACTGACCCTGCAGGTGATTGCCCAGATGCAGAAAGATGGCGGCACCTGCGCCTTCATCGATGCGGAACATGCATTGGATGTCAGCTATGCCCAGAAACTGGGGGTCAAACTGGAAGACCTGCTGATTTCACAACCGGACACCGGTGAGCAGGCATTGGAAATCACTGATGCCCTTGTCCGTTCCGGTGGTGTTGACCTGGTTGTCATCGACTCCGTTGCCGCCCTAACGCCAAAAGCAGAAATCGAAGGCGATATGGGAGATTCCCTGCCTGGCCTCCAGGCACGCCTGATGTCCCAGGCACTCCGTAAACTGACCGGTACCATCAAGAAAACCAATACCACTGTCATCTTCATCAACCAGATCCGAATGAAAATCGGTGTCATGTTCGGTTCCCCGGAAACCACCACCGGCGGCAATGCCCTGAAATTCTATTCCTCTGTCCGGCTCGATATCCGCCGTACCGGTTCCATCAAGTCCGGGGATGCCATCATCGGCAACGAAACCCGTGTCAAGGTCGTCAAGAACAAAATGGCTCCGCCGTTCAAGGAAGCCACCTTTGACATCCTGTACGGTGAAGGCTCTTCCCGTGAAGGAGAAATCATCGATCTGGGTGTCGATGCGAAAATCGTCGAGAAATCCGGTTCCTGGTACAGCTACAACGGTGAACGGCTTGGACAGGGCAAAGACAATGTCCGCGCTTATCTCAAGAGCAACCCGGTGGTTGCCCGTGAGATTGAAAATAAAGTTCGTGCAGCAAAAGGCATTGCAGAAATGCCTACCATCGAAGCTGACAGTTGATGTGTCCTGCTGAACAGCCTGTTTCTGTCAACACGCCATGAAACAGAAGCCCAGCCTGAAAGCCCGTGCCCTGCGGTTCCTTGCCAGTCGGGAACACAGTGCATGGGAACTTACCGCAAAACTGAAACCTTATGCCGAGGAAACGGATGACATTGAATCCTTGATCCAATGGCTGCAGGAAAAGGGATTCCTTTCCGAGGAACGGTTTGCAGAAACCTATGCCAGGCACCGGGCTGCCCGCTATGGTAGCCGGAAAATCCTTTATGACCTGCAGAACCACCAGCTGCCCAGCTCAGTGATGCAGGAAATCACTGAAACCCTGGAAGAAACCGAACTGCAACGTGCTTTTGTCCTCTGGGAACGCAAATTCGGCAAGCCCCCTGAAACCCTGCCTGAAAAAGCCAAACAGATACGGTTCCTGCAACAACGTGGCTTCCCTGGCAACATCATCCGGCAGGTCATCAAAGGCGACCTGCCTGATTTCGAAGCCCCCTAAAAAAACTGATGGATTCCATCCTAAAAACGATTACCAGATTTCCACTTTAGGAAAATGAGGTGGATTTCAAAAATCCACCTCTGGATCCCCCAAAAAGCTACCTGAATGAAGGTCCGTTCCCAATCCGATAGGTCTTATAAGACCACCACAGCAGGAAAAGACCGAATACAACCATCGGCAGGGACAGCATCTGCCCAGCGGAAATGGTGAAGAGCCCCAGATTCACTTCATAATCGGGAATGCGGAAGTATTCGGTGAAGAATCTGGCGGAACCATAAAGCAGGCAGTACATGCCACTGACTGCGCCACGGGGGCGTTCTTTACGGGAATACAGCCACAGCAGTACAAACATCAGCAGACCGTCCACCAGCATCTGATACAGCGGGGATGGATGGCGCGGCAACATATCGAAATTCGGCCAAATCATCGCCCAAGGCAGGTCAGGCGAGGCAACCCGCCCAGGCAGTTCCGCATTGATGAAGTTGCCCAACCGTCCGCAGGCATAGCCGATAGGAATCGTCGGTGCAATAAAATCCATCGTTTCCCAGAAAGCCCTGCCATTCTTACGGCTCCAGAACCACATGGCAATCATCACGCCCAAGAACCCACCATGGTAGGACATCCCCCCCTGCCAGACCGCAAAAATCTCCATGGGATGTGAGAAGAAGTACTTCGGATTGTAGAACAGCACTTCGCCCAAACGGCCACCAACAATCACCCCTAACACCCCATAGAACAGGATGTCATCCAGGTTCTTGGGAACCCAGCCTACCCGGGCGATATGTGGCTGAGTCCTGATACGCACCCGTCCAAGGATGATGAAGAACAGGAAGCCGCACAGATACATCAACCCATACCAATGGACCGCCACAGGTCCGATGGAAAAGGCGACAGGATTCGGTAATGGATGAACCAGCATGATAAATACACCGTGATACGGTATCGGTTTGAAAGTCTTAAAAAACGATAGTGCTATATAATAGCTTATTTACGGAAGTGCCGACCATAAATGGTCCGGCAGGACTGGCAGATGTACCAGGAAAGCGTTTCCAGACCCTGTTCCTGATACTTGATAAAAAAGAACCGATTTATTTGGAGAGACAGACAAATGCCCCGTTACCGTTCCTGGACTTCCACCCACGGAAGAAACATGGCTGGTGCACGCGCACTGTGGCGTGCAACCGGTGTGAAAGATGGCGATTTTGACAAACCGATCATCGCTGTTGTCAATTCATTCACCCAGTTCGTCCCGGGTCATGTCCATCTGAAAGACATGGGTCAGATGGTCGCCCGTGAAATTGAAAAAGCGGGAGGCATCGCCAAGGAATTCAATACCATTGCCATTGACGATGGCATTGCCATGGGGCACGGGGGCATGCTTTATTCCCTGCCTCACCGTGAACTGGTTGCTGATTCCATTGAGTATATGGTCGAGGCACACTGTGCAGATGCGATGATCTGCATCTCCAACTGCGACAAAATCACTCCAGGGATGCTGATGGCTGCCATGCGCCTGAACATCCCGACCATCATGGTTTCCGGTGGTCCGATGGAAGCCGGCAAGCTGACCACGGTCATTCCTGGTCAGCAGGTCATCAAGGTTGACCTGATTGATGCAATGATCCAGGCAGGCAATCCGAACAACAGTGATGAACTGGTTGCAGACTACGAACGCTGTGCCTGCCCGACATGCGGATCCTGCTCCGGGATGTTCACCGCCAATTCGATGAACTGCCTGATGGAAGCATTGGGTATGGGACTTCCAGGCAACGGCACCATGCTGGCAACCCACGCCGACCGCAAGGAAATCTTCCTGAAAGCCGCCCGCCAGATTGTTGAGAACACCAAACGCTGGTACGAACAGGACGACGCTTCTGTCCTGCCCCGTTCCATCGTCACTAAAGCTGCTTTGGAAAATGCGATGGCATTGGATGTCGCCATGGGCGGTTCCACCAACACCGTGCTGCACCTGCTTGCCATCGCCAATGAAGGCGATGTCCCATTCCTCATGGAAGACATCGACCGGGTTTCCCGCAAGGTCCCCTGCATCTGCAAGGTCTCTCCGGCAACCCATGACTACTATGTGGAAGATGTCCACCGTGCGGGCGGTATCCTTGGCATCATGGCTGAACTGAACCGTGCAGGTTTGATTGACACTTCCTGTGGCACGGTTTATGGCAGCACCATCGGCGACGCACTGGCAAAATACGATATCGTCACCAGCAATGACCCTGCAATCGAGACTTTCTACAGGGCAGCACCTGGCGGTATCCGCACCATTGAGCCGTTCTCCCAAGATAAACGTTATGCATCCCTTGACAAAGACCGGACCACCGGCTGCATCCGTGACCTGGCTCATGCTTATACCATTGAAGGCGGGCTGTCTGTCCTGTTCGGCAACATTGCTGAAAACGGCTGCATCGTGAAGACGGCAGGTGTAGATGAAAGCATCTTTGTCTTCTCTGGCAAAGCCCGCATCTTTGAAAGCCAGGAAGACACGGTTGAAGCCATCTTAGGTGACAAGATCAATCCTGGTGATGTCATCATCGTCCGCTATGAAGGACCTAAAGGTGGTCCTGGCATGCAGGAAATGCTGTACCCGACCTCTTACATCAAGTCCAAAGGACTGGGTAAATCCTGCGCACTGTTCACCGACGGCCGTTTCTCCGGCGGTTCTTCTGGTTTGGTCATCGGTCATGCTTCTCCAGAAGCGGCTTCTGGCGGTGCCATCGGCCTGATTGAAGAAGGCGATATGATTGACATCAACATCCCTGCCCGCACCATCCACCTGCGGATCAGCGATGAAGAACTGGCAGCCCGCCGTGCAAAGATGGAAGCCAAGGGAGCAGATGCCTGGAAACCGAACCGTTCCCGTATAGTTTCCAAGTCCCTGAAAGTCTATGCTTCCACAGCAGCATCGGCTGACCGTGGCGCCATCCGTGAACTGAAAGAATAACCGGTCCAAACAGAATTCCATCATGGACAAGAAAACGACAACTAAAAGCGATGTCTGGTCTGGCCGTTTCTCTGAGCCTGTCGATGAACTCGTCCAGCGTTATACGGCATCTGTGACCTTTGACAAGCGCATGGCGGCTTTTGACATCCAGGGTTCCCTGGCACATGCCGAAATGCTCTGCGCCCAGAAAATCCTGACAGAACAGGACCTGTCTGATATCCAGCGGGGGCTGGCGCAGATCCTGGAAGAAATCAACGACGGCAGGTTCAACTGGTCCATCGGACTGGAAGATGTGCATATGAACATTGAACGCCGTCTGACAGACCTGATTGGCGATGCCGGTAAACGCCTGCACACCGGCCGTTCCCGCAATGACCAGGTGGCAACCGATATCCGGCTCTACCTGCGTTCCGCCATTGATGCCATTGACGGCCTGCTGAAGAACCTCTGCAATTCACTGGCAGACCTGGCAGAAAAGCACTATGACACCATCCTGCCAGGATTCACCCATATGCAGGTTGCACAGCCTGTCACCTTCGGACATCACCTGCTCGCCTATGCTGAAATGTTCTGCCGTGACATCGAACGGATGCGAGACTGCCGTAAACGGGTGAACCGCCTGCCATTGGGTGCTGCGGCACTGGCTGGCACCACTTTCCCGATTGACCGTGAACGGGTTGCCAGGGCATTAGGATTCGAAGACGTCTGCCGCAATTCACTGGATGCAGTTTCTGACCGGGACTTCGCCATTGAATTCTGCGCCGCTGCCGCACTGGTCATGACCCATATCTCCCGCCTGTCGGAAGAACTGGTCATCTGGATGAGCCCCCGTATCGGTTTCATCGATATCGCAGACCGCTTCTGCACAGGCTCTTCCATCATGCCCCAGAAAAAGAACCCTGACGTACCGGAACTGGCACGTGGCAAGACCGGCCGTGTCAATGGGCATCTGATTGGTCTGTTGACCTTGATGAAAGGCCAGCCACTGGCATACAACAAAGACAACCAAGAAGACAAGGAACCGCTGTTCGACACCATCGACACTGTATCTGATACCCTGCGTATCTTTGCAGACATGGTCAGTGCCATCACTGTCAAACCGGACATGATGCGGCAGGCTGCCCTGCAGGGTTACGCGACAGCAACCGACCTCGCAGATTACCTGGTCAAGAAAGGCCTGCCTTTCCGGGCTGCCCATGAAGCCGTCGCCCGAGCTGTCCGTTTCTGTGTTGAACATAACTGTGACCTCAGTGATATGACCCTTGAGCAGATGCGGGCATTCTCTCCGCTCATCGAGTCTGATGTCTTGGGCGCCCTGACGCTGGAAGCCTCTGTCAGTGCACGTGCCCATATCGGTGGCACGGCACCGGAACGTGTCAAGGAAGCCATCGCCTATCTGAGGAAGCGTCTGGAAACCTGATAAGAACCTGACTGGCAGGAGAAGACCGTGTTCCATATCTTACAGTCCGCAGGATGGCCCATCTGGCTGTTGCTGATTACCTCCATCATTGGACTGGCATTGGTCATCGAACGCTTCCATGCACTCCGCCGGAGCCGCATCCTGCCAGACGGTCTCTTGGAACGCACCATCAGACGGTTCCAGGAAAGCAAATTGGATAAACAGCAGATTGACCAGCTCGCAGGCAATTCGCCTTTAGGTATGGTGTTGGCAGCAGGCCTGCGCCATGCTGACCAGCCTAAAGAAGACATCAGGGAATCGATGGAAGAAGCCGGGCATACCGCCAGCCTGCAGATGGAACGGTTCCTGACCACCATCGGCACCATTGCCGCCCTTGCCCCCCTGCTGGGGTTGTTCGGCACTGTTGTCGGCATGATTGAAATTTTCGGGGCACAGCATGCCTCAGGCATGAACCCGACCCAGCTGGCACATGGTATCTCTGTCGCCTTGTACAACACGGGGTTTGGCCTGCTGATCGCGATGCCTGCCTTGGTCTGTTACCGCCATTTCAAAGCGCTGGCCAACAGTTTCCTCATCCAGATGGAAGCCCAGGCATCCAAGCTGGTGGATGCCATCACCGCCGCCCGCCATCCGGAATAAAGGCAGGTGCACCATGGATTTCCGCAGGCACAAAATCAGTGACACGCCAGACATCAACCTGATTCCGTTCATCGATGTCCTGCTGGTCATCCTGATTTTCCTGATGGTCAGCACCACTTTCAGCAAATATGCAGAACTGCAGATATCCCTGCCGACTGCATCTACAGATAACGCCGCTGAACATCATCAGAACCTGGAAATTGCGATTGATGCAACGGGTCAGATTATGGTCAATGGCGAAACCATCAAGCCCTTGCCACCCGCTCAGTTTGCGGCTTTCCTGCGCCAAAGGGCTGACCGGCTGGCCAACGGCAACCCGACTGTCATCATTGCAGCAGACGGCAGTGCCAGACACCAATCGGTTGTCAGTGTGCTTGAAGCGGTACGGCTGGCTGGGCTTGAGCGGCTGGCTTTCGCCACGGTCAAGGCAGGAAAGGACAGTCCATGAGCGGGAAAGCCAGCCGTGAACATTTCTGGATGCGGGTCTGGCTTGGAAGAGGTCTGCTTGCCATCCTGCTGTACCCGCTTTCACTGCTCTTCAGGGGTATTACCGCCTTCCGCCGGTTTGCCTATCGGACAGGCTTCTTCAAATCCACCAAACTGCCGGTTCCCGTCATTGTGGTTGGCAACATCTTTGTTGGCGGAACAGGCAAAACCCCTTTCGTCATCTGGCTGACCCAGATCCTGCGTAAGGCTGGTTTCACCCCCGGCATCATTTCCCGGGGTTACGGCACATCCAACAGCCAGCCACGTTCTGTTGACCCTGGTTCATCCCAGGCATCTGAAGTCGGGGATGAACCGTTATTGATTGCCATGCAGACGCAATGCCCGTTGACCGTCTGCCGTAAACGCGTTGCCGCTGCCCAGCATCTGTTGGCGGAACATCCAGAAATTGACATCATCATCTCAGATGACGGCCTTCAGCATTATGCATTGGCACGGGATATCGAAATCCTCCTCTTTGACGGCAGGGGCGCTGGCAACCAATGGATGCTGCCCGCCGGTCCCCTGCGCGAACCACCTTCCCGACGGGGTGACTTTACCATCATCAACGGGCACAATTATCCTGCACCGAACAACCCCATCTATACGGACAACATGTTCCTGATGCAGCTCAAGACCGACACCGCTGAACAGCTTGCCAACCGCCGCAATGTCCAGCCACTGTCCCAAATCAAAGGGAAAATCACGGCCGCTGCCGGCATCGGCAACCCAAGGCGTTTCTTTGCCTCCCTGAAAGACCAGCATCTCAGCTTTGAAGAAATGCCCCTGCCAGACCATTACAGCTTTGCCGAAAACCCTTTCCGGAACACCTCTTCAGGAACCATCCTCATCACAGAGAAAGATGCAGTTAAATGCGCCCAGCGTCCAGAGCTGATTGCAGATGAGCGTATCTGGGTGGTTCCAGCCAGTGTTGAAATCGACAATCATCTACTGGAAAGCAAAATTGTGGAGAAATGCCATGAATACAAAACTGCTTGATATCCTCGTGTGCCCAATTTGCAAGGGACCTCTTAAATACGATAAAGAGCAGCAGGAACTGATCTGCCGTCCTGACCGGCTGGCATACCCAATCCGTGACGGCATTCCCATCCTTTGGGAAGACCAGGCCCGGAAAGTCGAAAGATTTCCAGACGAATCTTTTTAACATATTCAACAAACAGGACAAACCATGTCTTTCTATGTCATCATCCCAGCACGGCTGGCATCCACCCGGCTGCCCAACAAGCCCCTTGCAGATATCGGCGGGAAACCGATGATTGTGCGTGTTGCAGAACAGGCGGCAAAGTCTGGGGCGGCAGATATCATTGTCGCCACGGATGACAATGCCATTGTCGATGCCTGTGCCGCCCATCAGGTCAAAGCGGTGCTGACCCGCAAAGACCATGTTTCCGGCACCGACCGGATTGCAGAAGTTGCCTCCCGTATGGACTGGGCAGACAACGCCACCATCGTCAATGTACAGGGCGATGAACCCCTGATTGATCCATCGCTGATTGCCGCAACAGCCGCACTGATTTCAGACAAGGTGCCGATGTCCACTGCCGCCCATACATTGGAAGCCCCTGAAGACATCTTCAATCCAAACTATGTGAAAGTTGTCCTTGATAAAAACAGCCGCGCACTTTATTTCTCCCGTGCCGCCATCCCTTGGTACCGGGATGGTTATGCCAAGGCTGAAAAGCAGTATCCCGACCTGCCTGCCCTGCGCCATGTCGGGCTCTATGCATTCCGGAACAATTTCCTGAAAACATATTCCTCCCTGACGGTTTCCCCAATAGAGCAGATTGAATCTTTGGAACAACTCCGTGTGCTCTGGCATGGTTATCCGATTGCCGTACATGTCACTGACAGGATCCCTGAAGCTGGTGTTGATACGCCTGCCGACCTCGAACGGGTCCGGCAGACCTATGCCCGGATCTGCCAGTCATGAACAACATCTGCCAGACAGCCATGCAAATCCCTAGGGGCAAGCTGGTTTCTGGTAGAATGGGTATTTTTCAGCAGGTACATATGTCCAGATGGTGCACTTGGCGCCACATTTGAAGATGTGCCTCCGTTTTCAATCATTTAAGGATTTTGGTTATGCGTCTTATCTTATTGGGTGCCCCGGGTGCTGGCAAAGGCACTCAGGCAGCCTATCTCCGTAAACAGTTCAATATCCCCCAGATTTCCACCGGTGATATGCTCCGCGCCGCTGTCAAGGCAGGTACCCCATTGGGGCTGGAGGCCAAGAAAGTCATGGAATCTGGTGGTCTGGTTTCCGATGACCTCATCATCAACCTGGTCAAAGACCGCCTGAAACAGCCTGACTGTGCCAACGGTTATCTGTTTGATGGGTTCCCTCGCACCCTTGCCCAAGCAGAAGCCATGAAGACCGCCGGTATCGGTGTGGATTTTGTCGTTGAGATTGATGTCCCAGACGATGTCATCGTCTCCCGTATGGTCGGCCGCCGTGTCCATCCAGCATCCGGCAGAACCTACCATGTTGAATACAATCCACCCAAAGTCCCAGGCAAGGACGATGTGACCGGTGAAGACCTGATCATCCGCGATGATGACAAGGAAGAAACCGTTAAGAAACGCCTGGCGGTCTACCATGACCAGACTGAAGTCCTGGTCAGCTATTACAGCAAAGAAGCTGCTTCCGGTGCAAAAGATGCACCGAAATACCGCAAGATTGCAGGTGTTGGTCCGATTGAGAAAATCCGCAATGACCTGCTGGAAGCACTGAAATAACCGGTTTCAACCGGTAACGATGAGAAAAGCCGTTCATCAAAGAACGGCTTTTCTGTCTTTAAAGATACTGCCCCGTCACAGCATTCTGTTGACAGGCATCCCGTCAACAGGCGACAGGGATTTTCCAATGCGTAGAAGTGTCCAACTTTTTATCCGCCCCCCTCATGTAAAACATACTTTACACGATACGGGTATGAAAAAGGCTGAAGCAGCCCAAGACAGACCGTTACCTCACGACAGAGGATTCATCATAATCCCTGTCATTGCACCCCAGTTCGCTTTTTGACTGGATGTTGACAGCATCAACATCCTGCCATCGATTGCAGGCCCAGCCTTTGTTCTTGACGATATGACAGCCTGTTCCCTTGGCTGCAGTACCATCAGCCTTCTGGTAGGCGACCCAATCAGCATGGCGTTTATTTATATGGCAGGCAGCATAGAAATCATCAAGCTGCCGATAGACTTTTCCGGATTTCCCGCATTTTAAAGCGGTTGTCTTGCCATTTACTGTCATGGATGCCTGTTTCAGCTTCCCTGTCTCAACGCCGCACCCTGCCCATGCCGATGCGCTGACCAACAACAACGATGTCATCAATATTTTTTTCATTGCAATCCCTCCTTATCGGTTTCAGGCTCCCGCCACTGTCATTTCTTCAATGAGGATGGAACCGGTCTGTTTAGCGCCACGGATGAGCACATCTGCCCCGACCGCAGCGATATGGGCGAACATGTCTTTCAGGTTACCAGCAATCGTGATTTCCTGCACAGGGTATTGGATGACCCCGTTTTCCACCCAGTAACCGGAAGCCCCACGGGAATAATCACCGGTCACAAAGTTGATGCCCTGCCCCAGCAGTTCTGTCACAACCAGGCCGGTATTCATCTTCCTGAGCATCGCTGCATAATCATCGTCTTTCTCCGTACTGGAAGAGGAAAGGATCAGGTTATGCGACCCGCCAGCATTGCCGGTTGTCTTCATGCCGAGTCGGCGGGCAGAATAGGATGACAGGAAATAGCCTTGGACAACCCCGTTGTCAACGACCTTACGGCGCACGGTACGCACCCCCTCATCATCGAAAGGCGCAGAGCCCATTGCGCCAATCAGATGGGGCTCTTCCAACAGGCTGATATGTTCTGGGAAAACGGCTTTGTTCAGGGAATCCAGCAGGAAACTGGATTTACGGTACAACGCCCCACCTGAAACCGCCCTGACAAAGGTATTGATCAGGCCAATCGCCATCGGTGCTTCAAATAGCACTGGACATTTCCGGGTGGTGATACGCTGGCCACCCAGACGGGACAACGCCCTTTCTGCCGCATATCTGCCGACAGCTTCAGGGGATTTCAGTTCTGCCGGGTTCCGGGAGGCGGTGTACCAGTAATCGCGCTGCATCTTGCCAGCATCACTGGCAATCGGCACGGTAGAAAGGGAATGGCTGGAATAAGGATACCCCCCCAAGAAACCATCACTGCTAGCTGAAACGAAATGGGCATGGGAAACCTGGACATTGGCTCCTTCACTGTTTGAGATACGGCTGTCCACATCGAATGCTGCCTGTTCACAGCGTTTTGCCAGACCAACCGCCTGTTCTGCATCAATCTGCCAGCGGTAATACAACGACAGGTCCTGCGGATGGCGTTCGAGCATTTCCGGCTCTGGCAACCCGGCAGCCTCGTCTTCAGCGGTGAAACGGGCGATGTTATAAGCAGCTTCCACTGTCTGGCGCAGTGATGGTTCTGAAAAATCCGAGGTGGTGGCATTGCCCCGCTGTTTGCCAAGAAAGACCGTGACCCCGATGCTTTTGTCCTGGTTCCGTTCAATCGTATCGATATTGCCCCGCCTGACGGACACAGACAGCCCACTGCCTTCACTGACACCGACCACCGCATCTGAAGCACCTTTTTCCCGTGCAAACCGGAGGACATCGGTGGCAATCTGCTCTAGGTTGCCATTGGAATAAATGAAATCAGCATCATCCATGATTATTTTTTGAAGGTAAGCCCAAGGCTGATATGATACCGCTATTCAAGCCAATTCAACGATGGAGAAAAAGCAGGTCATGCCAAACTGGAAATGGGAAGTCGGGGAAGATAAACCTTTTGACCCGGATGAATTTTATGGCGGTCCTTCCAAATCCCAACGCAAGCGCGACATGATTGCGTTGCAGAAACTGGGCGGGCAGTTGGTTGAACAGTCTGCTGAACGCATCCAGAAAGCCCCAATCCCAGAAGACCTGCGCAAGGCGGTGCTGGAATGCCAGCGCATCAAGAACCATGAAGGACACCGCCGTCAGCTGCAATATATCGGGAAACTGATGCGGAAACTCCAGGAGAATGAAGTCGAAGCCATCAAACAGCAGCTGGACAGCTGGAAAGGCCATTCCAAAGCAGATACCGCCCTGCTGCATGCGGTTGAGAACCTGCGGGCACAACTGCTGGAAAATCCGAATGCCCTGACGGATTTCCTTGCCCGTTTTCCGCAGGCAGACAGCCAGCAGCTCCGTGCACTCATCCGCAATGCGAAGAAAGAACAGGCTGAAAACAAACCGCCCAAAGCTTTCAGGGAGTTATACCGCCAAATCAAGTTGTTGGTCAGTGAACAACAGCAACCCGGGGCTTTGCCCACTTCTGAAACACCAAGGGAACTTGTGGAATGAGCCAGTATATTGACCCAGCATCGCAAGAAAGAAAAGCCATCATCGGGCTGGTTTCCATTTCTGACAGGGCTTCACAGGGCACCTATCAAGACAAAGGGCTTCCGGCGCTCAGTGAATGGTTGTCTGCCACATTAATCTCCCCTTTCCAACTGGAAGCGCGGTTGATTCCTGACGACCGTGCTGTCATTGAATCGACCCTTTGTGAACTGGTGGATGAAAAACGCTGCTGCCTGATCCTGACAACAGGTGGAACGGGACCAGCCAGACGCGATGTCACCCCAGAAGCGACACTGGCTGTCGCAACCCGTGAAATGCCGGGATTTGCAGAACGGATGCGGCAGATTGGCATGCATTTTGTCCCGACCGCCATCCTGTCCCGGCAGGTTGCCGTCATCCGTGAAACCGAAGACCATGCGGCGCTCATCCTCAACCTGCCGGGACAACCCCGTGCCATCAACGAAACCCTGGATGGTGTCACCGCTCCTGATGGCACGGTCATCGAGCCAGGGATTTTCACTGCCATCCCCTATTGCATCGACCTGATTGGCGGTCCCCGCATTGAAACAGACGAAAAACGCTGCAAGGCATGGCGTCCTGCCAGGAAAACCCTTTAAAATACAGTTTCTTCTTTATTTGAAAAACAGAAAGTGACCCATGGTACCTAACATGAATGCACCTAGACTCCAGTTCAGTCGTTATGAAACCGGTGAAAACCCTCAGATCACCATTATCTGGATGCATGGCTTAGGCGACGAAGGCGCCAGCTTCCATACGCTGTTCAGCACCCAGCTTGAACATTTTGACCTGACTGGGCTGCCAGCCATCCGCTTCATTTTCCCGAATGCGCCTGAACGTCCAATCACAGCACACAGCTGGCTGCCAGCCCGTGCATGGTTTGACATCTATACCGACTTTGAAGAACGGGACATGGAAGATGAACAGGGTGTCATCGATTCCACTGGACTGATCCATATCCTGATCAATAATGAGAAAATCAAAGGCATGCCAACAGAAAAAATCCTGCTGGCAGGCTTTTCACAGGGTGCCGCTATGGCACTGCATGTCGGTCTGACCCATTTCGAAAAACTCGGCGGCGTGATTGCCCTTTCCGGTTACATTCCACTCCGGCAGAAATTTGAAGAAAACCGGACTGAAGCCAATCAGGATACGCCTGTCTTCATTGCTCATGGGACAGAAGACCCTGTTGTGCCTTTTTACCGCGGGGAAAACGCAAAGAACCAGCTGACAGAACTTGGTTACAACGTGGAATTCCATGCCTATGATATGGACCATACCCTTGATTGGCATGAAATCAACGATATGCTCAACTGGCTGCGGGCGATTCCTGCCACGAAATGACGCGCATCTGACATAGCACCTGCAACAGATACAACAGCCCCGGCAACCATAAGCTGCCGGGGCTGTCTGTCATTCAGCTTTTGAAAAAACCGCCTGATTACATGCAGGCAATCATCAGGTCACCAAAATCTGTGGTGGAAACTTCGGTTGCCCCTTCCATCAGGGCAGCAAAGTCGCTGGTGACTTTCTTGGAAGAAATGGCTTTCTGCATGGAATCCAGGATGATGTCTGCGGCTTCTGTCCAGCCGATATGACGGAGCAGCAGTTCTGCAGACAGGATCATTGAACCTGGGTTGACGTTGTTCTTGCCCGCCATGCTCGGTGCTGTACCGTGGGTTGCCTCAAAAATCGCCACGGAGTCAGACATGTTCGCACCTGGTGCGATGCCGATACCACCAACCTGCGCAGCCAATGCATCAGAGATGTAATCACCATTCAGGTTCAGGGTCGCCAGCACACTGTGCTGTTCAGGACGCAGCAGGATTTCCTGCAGGAATGCATCCGCCAAGACATCTTTGATTACGATTTCCTTGCCAGTCTTTGGATTCTTGAACTTGCACCATGGTCCTTTACCGATGACTTCAGCGCCGAATTCTTTCTGTGCCAGTGCATAGCCCCAATCACGGAAGCTGCCTTCGGTGAATTTCATGATGTTGCCTTTATGGACCAAGGTCACGGCTGGACGGTCATTGTCAATCGCATACTGGATAGCCTTACGGACCAGACGTTCAGTGCCTTCACGGGAGACCGGCTTGATGCCGATGCCAGAAGTTTTCGGGAAACGGATTTTGGAAACCCCCATTTCCTTGGTCAGGAAGTTGATGACCTTCTGTGCTTCAGGAGTTCCCTCTGCCCATTCGATACCTGCATAGATGTCTTCAGTGTTTTCACGGAAGATGACCATGTTTGTCTTTTCCGGTTGACGGACCGGGGAAGGAACGCCTTTGAAATAACGGATAGGACGCAGGCAGACATACAGGTCTAACCCCTGGCGCATTGCGACATTCAGGGAACGGATACCACCACCAATCGGTGTGGTCAGTGGCCCCTTGATGGAAATGACGAAATCACGCAGGGCTTCCATGGTTTCCTGTGGCAGCCAGACACCTTCACCATAGACCTTGAGCGCCTTTTCGCCAGCATAAATTTCCATCCATTCAATCTGCTTCTTGCCGGCATAAGCCTTGGCAACAGCCGCATCGATGACTTTGCGCATGACCGGTGTGATGTCAGCACCGATACCGTCACCTTCGATGAACGGGATGATTGGATGGTCGGAAACGTTCAGGGAAAAATCCGCATTGACGGTGATCTTGTCACCTGACTGTGGAACCTTGATATGTTGATACATCTACTTTTCTCCGAAAAAAACTGGTAATCAGACGGCATGCCCGGTCAGGCAGACACCGCGCCAGAAAGCGTCCTCATTAAACAACTGCTCCATCTGTGTTACGCCTGTCTTTGCTGACCGGCTTGATCAGGTCTTCGCGCTTGATACCCAACCACATGGCGATTGCAGCAGAAACAAACACAGAGGAATAAATACCGAAGCAGATACCGATGGTCAATGCCAACGCAAAATTATGCAGTGTCGGTCCACCGAAAATCAGCATCGCCAACACCATCGCCTCGGTGGAACCATGGGTGATTGCCGTACGGGAAATTGTGCTGGTGATTGCATGGTTGATGACTTCCTGCACAGAGACCTTGCGCATCTTGCGGAAGTTCTCACGGATACGGTCAAAGATAATCACCGACTCGTTGACCGAATACCCCATGACAGCAAGCACACCCGCCAAGACCGACAGCGAGAATTCCCATTCAAAGAAGGAGAAGAACCCAAGCACAATCACCACGTCATGCAGGTTCGCCAGGATTGCCGACACCGCATATTTCCATTGGAAACGGAACGCCAGGTAAATGATGATGCCCAGCACCACAAAGCAAAGCGCCATCAAGCCGTTTTCCGCCAGTTCATCACCGACCTGCGGTCCCACAAATTCCACCCGCTGAAGTTTGGCTTCCTCGCCATGGGCATTCAGCGCCGCCATGACTTTCTCACTCTGCTGGGCAACAGTCACGCCTGGCTCCACCGGCAGGTTGATCATCACATCCTGTGCCTTGCCAAAGGTCTGCACTTGCGCAGCAATCCCCGCTTCACGGACCGTCTTGCGGATGGCATCCAGGTCAGCCGCTTTCTGGTAGGTCACTTCCATATTGGTGCCCCCAGTGAATTCGACGGAGAAATTCAGTCCCTTGGTGCAGAGGAAGAATACTGCAAGGACAAATGTCACCCCAGAGATGATGTTGAAAATCAGCGCATGGCGCATGAAGGGAATATCTTTTTTAATCCTAAAGAATTCCATGTCTTATCCTGTTTCCTAAACCTGTCTAACTTACCTTGTCCTGCCTGTTTCAGTTCTTCTTGCTGTCATCCTGGTCAGGCCTCCAGACCTGACCGATTGACAGGGATGTCAGTTTCTTGCGGCGTCCATACCAGAGGTTGGAAAGTCCGCGCGTGACAAACACTGATGAGAACATGGAAGTCAAGATGCCAATACAATGCGCCACTGCAAAACCGCGGATGGGACCTGTCCCGAAGACCAGCAGTGCAACCCCGGCAATCAAGGTTGTGATATTCGAGTCAAGGATTGTTGCCCAAGCAGAATTGAACCCGTTGAACAAGGCGGTATGCGGACTGTATCCCGCCCGCAGCTCTTCACGGATACGTTCATTGATCAGCACATTCGAGTCGATTGCCATCCCCAATGTCAATGCCATTGCGGCAATACCCGGCAATGTCAATGTTACCTGCATCAGCGACAGGATGGCAATCATCAACAGCATGTTGACAACCAGCCCAATCACGCTGAAGACACCGAACAGCATGTAGTACAGCATCATGAAGATGGCAACTGCCGCAAAACCATACAGGGTCGATGCGAAACCTTTCTCGATATTCTCTGCCCCCAGCTGAGGTCCGATGGTCCTTTCTTCGATAATCTGCATCGGTGCCGCGAGGGAACCTGCCCTCAGCAGCAGGGCAAGGTCAGTCGCCGCTTCAGCAGAGCCCATCCCGGAAATCTGGAAACGGGCCCCCAATTCATCGCGGATGGTTGCCACAGTCAGCACTTCACCCTTGCCTTTTTCAAACAGCACAATCGCCATTGGTTTGCCGATACGGTACCGGGTGGCATCACGCATCTTCCTGCCACCATCGCCATTCAGGTCAACACTGACAGCCGGCTGCTGGTACTGGTCACGGGTTGGAGAGGCATTGGTGATGTATTCACCGGTCAGCACCGGTTCCTTATAGAGGACAACCGGCGTGTTCTTACCCTGGCGGAACAGTTCGGAACCCAGCGGAATCGGTGAGGTTTCTTCCGTGCCACGGGTCACTGATTCATCCACCATGCGGACTTCAAGGGTAGCTGTACGGCCGATGATGTCTTTCGCACGGGAAACATCCTGGACACCCGGCAACTGGACAACGATGCAGTCGGCTCCTTGCTGCTGGATGACCGGTTCATTCACACCCAGTTCATTCACACGTTTCGACAAGGTGGCGATATTCTGCTTGACACTGTTCTCACGGACTTCCTTCAGCGCTTCAGGGGTCAGTGTCAATGTCAGTTTATTGCTGCCGCCTTCTGTCTCAGCATGCTGGGCAGCATCCGGCATACTTTTCTTCAGGATGTCTTCCGCACGCTGACGGAGAGCTGGGTCTGCAAACTGCAGTTCAATGCTGTCACGGACACGGACAAAGCTGGAATAATGGATATTGTTCTCACGCATCAGGTTGCGTGCGGAAATCTGCATCCCCTGGACACGGGCATTGATGGCTGCATCGATATCGACTTTCATCAGGAAGTGGACACCACCCCGCAGGTCAAGCCCCAGATACATCGGCAGGGCATGCAGTTTCTGCAACCACTGCGGGGTATTGGGCAGCAGGTTGAAGGCAATACTGTATGTAGGGTCTTCCTGATCCGGGTTCAGGGTCCTTTCAAGGATTTCCTTCGCCTTGAACTGGGTTGCCGTATCAGCAAAACGTACTTTGACGGTGGAATGCATGCCATCAGCATCAAAATACAGCCCATCCGTCTGAAGGCCGTTGTCATTCATCAGACGTTCAACCTGTCCCATCATCTGGGTATCGATTTTCACTGTGGATTTGACACTGCTGATCTGGATGGCAGGGGATTCACCAAAGAAATTCGGTGCGGTGTAAACCAGCCCGAACACAATGGCAACAACGATAAGGAGATATTTCCAGAGCGGGTAACGGTTCATAATGCAATCAATAAATGCTGTCTTTCTGGCTGGAATCAGGCAGACTGCCCAGATTTGCCAGCATCTTCCTGTTTGCCGGTTTCCTGTGGTGCCGGGGATTCTTCTTCCGCTTTTCCGGATTCCAGTGGATTGCCCGGGTCACCATTCAACATGGCATCAATACTCCCCTTTGGCAGCATGGATACAATGGCGTTTTTCTGGACAATCATGGTATTCCCGACAGAAATCTCAAGCACCACAAACGCTTCTTCAACCCGGATAACCTTGCCGATGATACCACCGGAAGTCAGGATTTCATCTCCAGTGCCAAGTCCACTGATCATGTCCTGCTGCTCTTTCTGTTTCTTCCGCTGGGGACGAATCATCAGGAAATAAACCAGGATAAACATCAAGGCAATCGGCCAAAGGCTGCTGAGGCTGCCCAAGGAAAACCCTGACGAAGCTGCGGTATCTGCGTAAGCGTTGCTGATCAACATGGAGACTCCAAGACGGATTTTTTAACGTAATCTGGAATTGTAACACTATGCCATGATTTTTCACGCATTTTTGCTGTCAATCCCTGAATATCCTGCTCGTCCAACAGGGATGGCAGCCTGTCAAAGAATCCCACGCTGGCGGTCTGCCGAGAAACGGGCACGGAAAAGGTTGAAAGTCCCTTCCTCAATGGCACTCCGCATCTCCGCCATCAGCTGCAGGTAATAATGCAAGTTATGGATGGTGGAAAGCTGTGCCCCCAGAATCTCACCGACACGGTTGAGATGATGCAGGTAAGCCCGTGAAAAATGACGGCAGGTGTAGCACTGGCAGGTGTCGTCTAAGGGTTTCTGGTCATTCCTGTAACGGGCGTTCCGGATGCGGATATCCCCGAAACGGGTGAACAGCCAGCCATTGCGGGCATTGCGGGAAGGCATGACACAGTCAAACATATCAATCCCGTTCGATACGCCCTCTACCAAATCCTCAGGCGTTCCAACGCCCATCAGGTAATGCGGTTTTTCTGATGGCAGGGCTGCACCGATATATGCCATGACACGGTACATCTCTTCTTTCGGCTCACCGACTGACAGCCCACCTACGGCGATGCCGTCAAAGCCGATATCCATCAATCCAGCAAGGGATTCCTCCCTCAGGTCCGTGAACATCCCACCTTGGACAATCCCAAACAGGGCATTGGGATTCCCATTGCGGACAAACTCATCCTTGGAACGCTGCGCCCAGCGCATGGACAGCTGCATGGACTGTGCCGCCTCCTCTTTGGTGGCAGGACGCCCATTGATGATATAAGGGGTGCATTCATCCAGCTGCATGACGATATCTGAATTGAGTGCGTACTGGATCTGCATGGAAACCTCAGGAGACAGGAACAGACGGCTTCCATCAATCGGTGAAGCGAATTTTGCCCCCTCTTCTGTCAGTTTCCGCATAGCGCCCAACGAAAATACCTGGAACCCGCCTGAATCTGTCAGGATAGGTCTGTTCCACCCGATGAAATCATGCAGTCCACCGAACTGGCTGATGATTTCTGTTCCAGGACGGAGCCACAGATGGAATGTGTTGCCAAGGATAATCTGGGCATCAACTGTTTCCAGGGCCGCCGGCGACATTGCCTTGACTGCACCATATGTCCCGACAGGCATGAAAACCGGTGTTTCCACCACGCCATGAGTCAATGTCATACGCCCCCTGCGGGCCTTGCCATCGGTTTTCAACAATTCAAATCCAAACATCTCATCCTCAATCAGTCATATCAGGCCGGTTGGTCAGGAACATGGCATCGCCATAGCTGAAAAACCGGTATTTTCCAGCAATGGCATGGGCATATGCCTTACGGATACGATGATAACCGGCAAAAGCCGACACCAGCATCAGCAGTGTGGACTTCGGCAGATGGAAATTCGTCACCAGATGGTCAACCGTATGGAAGGTATAGCCCGGTGTGATGAACAGTGCGGTTTCACGGCTGCCTGCCTGGAGGGTTCCTGTCTGTGACGCCGATTCCAACGCCCGCAGGCTGGTTGTCCCGACCGCGACGACTTTCCGCCCAGCCTTTTTTGCCGCTTGGACCATCTGGACGGTTTCCTCAGGAATGGTGTACCACTCGGCATGCATCTCATGCTCCGCAAGGTTCTCACTGCGGACAGGCTGGAAAGTCCCGGCACCGACATGCAGGGTCAGCCACGCTTTTTCCACACCTTTCCGGTCAAGTGCTGCCATCAGGGCATCATCGAAATGCAGTCCTGCAGTCGGTGCGGCAACCGCACCGGGTTCTTTGGCAAAAACCGTCTGATAGCGGGTCTCATCATACTGGTCCGCCTCACGTTCGATATAAGGCGGCAAAGGCAGATGTCCATGGGTTTCCAGCACATCAAAGACATTTTCGGGGAATCCCAGGATGAAAAACTCCCCTTGACGCCCCTCGACCTTTACTGGCAACTCATCGTCAATCAATACTGTACTGCCACCTTTCGGCGATTTGGATGCCCGGATCTTTGCCAAGGCAGACCGGCTGCCCAGTACCCGCTCAATCAGAACCTCAATCTTGCCTCCTGACTGTTTTGAACCATAAAAACGGGCTTTCAGTACTTTGGTATTATTGAAAATCAGCAGATCACCTGGTTCAAGGAAATCCAGTAGCTGGCTGAAATGGCAATCCACCAGACTGCGGTCACCTACGGCCAGCAGACGGGAGGCACTGCGCTGCTCAAGCGGTGCTTGGGCAATCAGTTCTTTGGGAAGATTGAAATCAAAATCGGAAAGTGTGTACATACTGCAATCGGCTGGATACCAAGTTCCGGAAACCGGACCATGCTGAAAACGCAAGTATAGCGGTGTTTGACAGCACCGATAAGATTCGGTCCCGGCTTTTCTGGAAATCGGACCATGCGTGATGTTCCGTGAAAAATACCTGATAATAACGTTTTCGATATTTTATCCTGTACTGCTTTCCAACGACCAATCTCACCGGATATGGACAGACTTGAGAAATTAGGCCTCCGCTCAATGATGGACTGCATCCTTCATCTTCCGATGCGTTACGAAGATGAAACTCAGGTGACAGCAATCCAGGAAGCCTGCCGCCATCCTGCCGGTTCCGTGCAGATTGAAGGAACCATCCAGCACAGCGAAGTCCAATACCGGCCAAGGAAACAGCTGCTGGTCACTGTGGCAGATGACACAGGTGAAATCACTTTACGGTTCATCCATTTTTATGGCAGCCAAGTCAAACAGCTTGTTACCGGCAAACGCCTCCGTGCCCGTGGTGAACCACGGGGTGGTTTTTTCGGAACAGAAATCATCCATCCTGTTTACCGTATGGTTTCTGAAAATACACCCCTGCCAACTGAACTGACCCCTGTCTATCCCGCAAGTGAAGGCATATCGCAGAAAACATTGCGCAGGCATATCAATACCGCACTTGAAGACAGTCCTTTGACCGATACATTGCCGGAATCCCTGCTCAAGACACTGAAACTGCCAGGCTTTGAACGTTCTATCCGTTTCCTGCACCACCCTGCGGCCGATGCGGATGTCACCGCATTGTCTGAACGCAGCCATCCAGCGTGGCAACGCATCAAATTCGACGAACTGCTTGCCCAACAGCTGTCCATGCGGCGGGCACGGATGGCAAGGTGGCAGCAGAAGGCCCCCCCTTTCCTGACAGTAGGGCAGCATACCCAGCTGTTCCTTGACCACCTGCCATTCAGACTGACCGCTGCCCAGCAGAAAGCGTTGGATGAAATCAGGCAGGACCTGAAAGGCAGCTATCCAATGCAACGGCTGCTTCAAGGGGATGTCGGCAGTGGCAAAACCGTCGTTTCGGCACTGGCTGCCTTGCAGGCCATCGACAGCGGATATCAAGTGGCATTGATGGCACCCACTGAAATCCTCGCTGAACAGCATTACCTGCGTATTTCAGAATGGATGAAGCCTGTCGGCGTTCCTGTTGCCTGGCTGAACGGCAGCATGAAAAAGAAAGAACGTACTCCCATCCTGGAAGCCATCGCATCAGGAGATGCCCGTCTTATCGTCGGTACCCATGCATTGATCCAGGACACAGTATCCTTTGCGCAGCTTGGATTCGTCATCATCGATGAACAGCACCGCTTTGGCGTCGGGCAACGCCTGATGCTGAGGAACAAAGGCAGCGATGACCTTCTGCTGCCCCACCAGCTGATGATGAGCGCCACACCGATTCCCCGCACATTGGCAATGACTTTCTATGCAGACCTTGACGTATCCGTCATTGATGAACTGCCTCCTGGACGCACCCCTGTCCTGACACGCCTGATTGATGACAGCCGCCGTGATGAGGTCATCGGCAGGATACATGCGGCAGCCCAGCAGGGCCGGCAGGTTTACTGGGTCTGTCCATTGATTGAAGAATCAGAAGCCCTTGAATTGCAGAACGCCGTCGAAACCCATGAACGGCTGACACAGGCCCTCGCTGGACTGAATGTCGGATTGCTGCATGGCAGGATGAAACCTGCCGAGAAACAGGCTGTCATGTCTGATTTCCAATCCGGCAGGATCCATGTCCTGGTGGCAACCACGGTAATTGAGGTCGGTGTGGATGTACCCAATGCCTCGTTGATGATCATCGAACATGCTGAACGGTTCGGCCTTTCCCAACTCCATCAGTTGAGGGGGCGGGTCGGCCGGGGAAGCTCCGCCAGTGTCTGCCTGCTGCTTTACCAGAAGCCTTTGGGACAGGTTGCAAGGCAGCGCCTTGGCATCATGCGGGAAACAACCGATGGTTTCCGGATTGCACAGCAGGACCTTGAGATACGCGGTCCCGGTGAGTTCCTCGGCGCACGGCAGTCAGGACAGCAGATGCTGCGGTTCGCAGACCTTGAACAGGATGGACAGCTTATTGACATGGCGGCGGATACCGCCCAGAAACTGCTGACAGGGCAACTGCCTGACAGTGCCTCCATCATCAATGCCCATCTTGACCGATGGCTGAGCAACCGTGAGGAATTCCTGAATGTCTGACAACAGGACACCATCCATGACGGGAAAACCGCCATCACGCCTTGCCCTCTACTGCCGGCTTGTCCGTCTGGACAAGCCCATCGGTTCCCTGCTGCTGCTCTGGCCCACATTGGGCGCCCTCTGGCTGGCTTCCAAAGGGCTGCCTTCCTTCCTGCATCTCATCATCTTCACCTTGGGAACTTTCTTGATGCGGTCGGCAGGCTGTGCCATCAACGACTATCTGGACAGGGATATTGACGGTCAGGTCAAACGGACTGAGAACAGGGTATTGGCAACCGGACAGATCAAGCCCAAAGAAGCACTTTGGGTCACCGCCATCCTGGCTTTTGTGTCTTTCCTGCTGGTCCTCCCCCTCAACCGCCTGACAGTTGGACTTTCTGTTGTGGCTGCATTCATTGCCGGGGTTTATCCCTTGTTCAAGCGTTTCTTTCCCCTTCCCCAAGCCTGGCTTGGCCTGGCTTTCGGATTCGGCATCCCGATGGCATATGCCGCTGTCCTGGAAACCGTACCATGGACAGCATGGCTGCTGCTGGCTGCCAATATCTTCTGGACACTTGCCTATGACACGGAATATGCCATCGCAGACCGGGACGATGACCTGAAGCTGGGCCTTCAGACCTCTGCCATCACCTTTGGACGGTTTGACATTGCCGCCATCATGGTCTGTTACCTTCTGGCAATGGCACTCACCCTGTTCATCGGCTGGCAGGCGGAACTCGGCAAATGGGCACTTGCCGGCTGGCTTGGCGCCCTTGCCTGTGTCATCCACCATTGGTATCTGATCCACCACCGTGACAGGGAAAGCTGCCTTGCTGCATTCCACCATAACAACTGGCTGGGATTTTCCCTGTTTATCGGGATTGTGCTGGACTATACTCTGCGTTAATATGGCTGTTATAGAATGTTGTCGATAGATGATATGGATGATGGCATCTTTATCTATCATAATCGCGACTTCAAAGCTGTTTTCCCCATCTTTTTTGACAGGAAGGATTGAATCATGGAAATTCTTGAAAATGCAGGCCAGGCACAGGACAGCAGTATCATTGGCAATGTAACCGACAAAATCGCAGACGTATGTGACAGCAGCACTATCCAGGCAGCAAAACAGAAACTGGAAGAAGTTGTTACCGAGGCAAAATTCTATGCCAAACACTTGGAAGAAGTTGCTGCTGACAAGGCAAGGAAAGCAGCAGTCTGTGCTGTCGAAACTGCCAAGGAACATCCTGCAATGACTGCAGGGGTCATCGCCATCCTGGGTACATTGACCGGTTTCCTCGTTGCCCGTTCGATTTATAAGAAATAATAAATCCGTTCTATGGCACTGACTGACACTTTGTCCAAGATGGCAAGCTCCGTGCTTGCCATCGCCAAAAACAGGGCAGAGCTTGCTTCCATTGAACTGCGGGAAGAATTGAGCCGCATTATCGGCTATATAGTGTTTTCTATTGTGGCGTTCTTCTGCATCTTTGTCGGCATTATCATGGCGGCAGTGCTGATTGTCGTCCTCTGCTGGGATACCTGCCGGATAGGTGCTCTCGGTGGGGTTACTGCTTTCTTCCTTATTGTCGGGATAATCTTCGCCTTGAAGCTGCGCAGTGGCCTCAAGAACAAACCAAAGATACTGGCGAAGACCCGTGAGGAAATCGCAGGCGACATTGCACACCTGAAATCGTCAGTAAAGTCAGTTTCTGAATAAACAGGATCCGCAGATGGCAACTTCAAGAGAAGACCGTAAAAAAGAACTCCTGACTCAAGGTGTTCTCTTAAGGAAGGCGCTTGCCCTTCAGGTCCAGACTGCGGTCCGTGGTCCCAATGCTGTCACCAAAAGCGTCAAGCTCATCAAGAAAATCAAGTCTATCGGTGTAAAACCATTTGCTATCGGTGGTGGTGTACTGGGACTGCTCCTGCTCAAACCCTGGCGTTTTTTCACCAAGAAAAAAGCACCTGTCCCTATACCAGTCCCCCCCAAGGAAAGCCTGGCATCAAAACTGGTCAGATATGCCAAGGCCATGTTTCCTGTCGCCCGTTTTATCATGGGACTCGGGAAATCATCCAAGACCGAAGCCCCTTCATCCCAGGTTTTCGCAATACTGCTTGAGAAAATCAGCGGACTGCTCTCGAAAAGAGCCCGTTAAGCATCGAAAAAAAACATATTTTGCGGTATCATAGAGGCAGTTTCGAAAGCAAGAGACTACCGCTGAAGATTCTTAGGCAAGAGACTACCGCCAAATTCCCCTTAACTATATGACAGACTGAGACGTCCAACGGATGTCCTATGTCTGTATCATTGAACAGGAAAATATTATGGCAATACAAGCTACAGAAGAATTCATTGAATGCTGGCAAGCAGCTGGCAGTTGGCTCCAGCGGCAGGCACAAGGACAAGACCTCGCCTGGATGCGCGCAAACCTCGACCTGCCTCTCATGGAACACCTCTCTTTCCGTCTGGGAAACCAGCTCTTTTTCATCCGGGTCACTGATGCCGATGACCTGATTGAATCTCCAGGAACCCAAGAAGACCTGATGAAAATCGCCGCAGCATGCAACGGCCATGCATGCCTGATGCCTATGCGTTTCAACTTTGGCACATGGATGCCTGCCAACAAAGGTTGGGGGCTGATTTCTGCAAAGGATGGTTCTGCCATCAACCCGCCAGACCTCGTTACTGATGAGAAAATCGAACTGACCGACTGGGAACTGCACGATTTTGCCGTCCAGGCTGCCCGCATGCACCTCTCCAAAGAAGGTGAACAGGTCCTTGCCGCCAACAGCAACCCTGAACTGCAGCCTTCCATCTGGCTGGGCGGTGAACAGGGTTCCCAATGGGTTGTCGTCCAAGCTGTCCGCTGGCCTGAAGAAGCCAAGATTCCAGCAAACATCAAGGAAATCGAAGCAAGATACAAAGACAAGAACGCCCGTGGCAACTTTGCATATGTCCTTTTCGCCAACGAAAAACAGGACATCAACACCCCATTGAAAGAAGGCGAAAAACCTCTCCCCATCTATCGTGGCGACAAGGTTTACATCAGCTGGTCTGGTCTGTGTGACATCAACGAATAACTGGAGAAGATAAAATGCAGGAAATCTCAAAAATGCGGGCGATGATCACCCGCTATGGTGAATTCAAGGGTATCTACGTCGTTGACGTTTTCTATCAGGGCAAGATTCCTTACGCTGTTTTTGAATGGGCGGAAGATTCCACAGCTGAAAACCTCAAACCATTGCATAAGGTCCGCCTGGATCCACGTGCATTGATGGAAGTTCCGGCGCCAACCCCTGAACTGAAATACCAGTACCGCCTGTCCATCGAAGATCCCCGTCCAGCAGACTGAGGAACTGACCTGATTGAATGCGAAACTGCCACAGCCTTTTAAGGGCTGTGGCAGTTCTATTTGGGAAAAAACATCACCGATAGGCTTCCTTGTCCTTTGCCACTTTAGCGATGCCAGCAATCTGTTCCCCTGCCTTCGATAATCCAGTTGCCAGCAAAGCTGTGCCAGGGAAAATATCCGCAGCAGGACAGCAGTCTTTCAAATCCTTTTCGCTGTCTCCCATATAACTGATTTCATGCGTGGCAAACGGGATGATTGTCTTGCCAGAAAAATCTGCCTTTTCCAGAAAGGTCTTGACCACCATCGGCATAGTACCGTGCCAGATGGGATAACCCAGTATCACTGTGTCATAACGGCTCATATCAAACACCGTCTGTTTCAGGGCAGGCCTTGCCTCAGCCCCCTTTTCCGCTTTGGCCACTTCACCCAGCCTGTCGATGTTGTCGGGATATGGCTTTTTGGTCTCAATCCGAAATATATCGGCACCTGTCAGCCTCTGAAGCTGAAGTGCTACAGCTTCTGTATTGCCTGGTTTTGACAACCCCTGTTTACCGTCAATCCCTTCACTGCGCGGTCTTGAATAAAAAACAATCAGGATATTGCCCATTCACTTCCCAAAATAAACCTAATGGTTGTTATTTTCATCTATTTGGATAATCACGGGCACCGAAAATGGCTGTACCGATACGGACAATGGTGGCACCTTCCTGGACAGCTGGCGCCATGTCGGCAGACATGCCCATGGAAAGGGTATCCACATCAAACCCATTTTCCTGAAGCTGGTTGAACAGCGTCTTCATCGCCTTGAACGGTTCATGCTGCTTTACAGGATCCGTCTCGGGTTCTGGAACCGCCATCAGTCCCCGTAATTTCACATTGGGATAAACACTGACCGCCTTTGCCAAAGCCAGGACATCTTCAGGTGCCACACCGCTTTTGCTCGCCTCCCCGCTGATATTCACTTGGAGGCAGATATTGATGGGAGGCTTCCCTTCTGGACGCTGGTCTGACAGCCTTTTGGCAATACGCTCCCGGTCAACCGCATGTACCCAGTCAAAATTCTCAGCGATGGGACGGGTCTTATTGCTTTGGACCGGTCCAATGAAATGCCATTCCAACCTAAGGTCTGGCCGCAGGCGGCGGATGGTGCGGATTTTTTCAACACCTTCCTGCTCATAGTTCTCACCGAAAGCCCGTTGCCCGGCATCTGCCGCCTCAATCACTGCTGTGGCAGGCTTGGTCTTGGATACTGCCAACAACTGGACATCGGCAGGATTACGGTCACACTGCATTGCAGTCTGCACAATCTGCTGTTGGACTTGTTTGAGGGAATCAGTAATCGAAGACATGGAATGCATCCAGAAAAACAGATAGATGCCCATTATAAGACGCTGTTGCCCCGTATCATAGCCAGCTAATTGGATATGCCGTATGATGTCCCTGTTTTTCTGAACATTCAAGGAATTCCAAAATGACGCTCCTGCTCTGGATTGGTGTGGTTATTGTAGTCATTGCCGCCATCATCAAGAACATGAAGGAAAATGTGATTGTCATCCATCCCGGCATGGATCCAAACAATCCGGACAATCCTTTCCAGAAAGGATTCCCGCCTTTCGGCAATTTCCCCAATGGATTCCCAAGACAGGGCTTTCCCAATCAGCCTCCTCAAAAGGGGCAGGGAAGGAAACCAGACAATGGAACTGAGCAGATGGTCTGTTGTGAACACTGCAATGTATTTATCCCGGCGTCACAGTCCATCAAGCGTGCAGGCCATACTTTCTGTTCCCAAGAACATGCGATGGCATGGTTTTCCAGCGACCATAAATCCTGACCGGGACTTCTATCATGACCTTCACGATTGACCGGGACGGCTGGTGTCCACAGGCGCGCCAGATGCTTTCACCAAACCATAACGAACGTCCTGAAGGACAGCCTGTTGAACTGCTTGTCATCCACAACATTTCCCTGCCACCAGGACAGTTCGGCGGCCCTTACATCACCGACATGTTCCTGAACCGCCTTGACTGCGACCAGCATCCTTTCTTCGACCAGCTGCGCGGGCTAAAGGTCTCTTCGCACTTTTTCATCAGACGGACGGGAGAACTCATCCAGTTCGTCCCGACAGAAAAAAGGGCTTGGCATGCAGGAGCCTCTTCATTCATGGGACGGGAAGGCTGCAATGATTTCTCGGTTGGCATTGAAGTGGAAGGTACGGATTTTGTTCCCTTTGAGCCCGCACAGTACAAAACATTGGCATCACTGACAAAAGCATTGGCTGCCCGCTATCCGCAGATGAAAAATGTGACAGGCCATGAACATATCGCCCCGGTCCGGAAGACAGATCCTGGCCCATTCTTTGATTGGACAGGTTACAGCCAGGCAATGGCAGACAATGGCATCGACCTGGTTCCCTGGTTTGGCGACATCCCACCAACCTGCTGATTCAGGACTCCCTGATCTTGCTTTCCAACGTTTCCAGGGAAAAACCGGTATCTGAGATTTCCAACAGTTTTTTCTTGGCAGAAGTCCCATGTGTAATCGCAATCTGCCGCTTGGGCACCCGCAGTTTCTTGGAAAGGAATGCAATCAATGCCTCATTTGCCTTGCCATCGACCGGTTGTGCCTGCAACCGGATACGCAGGACTTCACCGTCATCTGAAATGATTTCAGATTTCTTGGCATTGGGCGAAACCTGGACAGCAAGCCTGAAGCCGTTTTTTGTCTGGGATAACCATGCGGCAGTCATATCAGCACCGAAAGCAACCGGGATATCAATCTTAGCCCGATATGGAGCAGGAAGAACACAATCATCGGGGAAAAATCAAAACGTCCCAATGTTGGAACCACTTTCCTGACCGGGCGCATCAGTGGTTCTGTCATGCTGCGGATGAAGAAGGCAAAAGGCGTGTAGGGATTCACCCAACTGAGCACCGCTTCAATGAAGAGCATGGCCATAAAGCCATAGAATATCCAGCGCACCAATGACATCAATGTCAGGAAAACAACGACCCTGACGGTTATCATGCCGAACAGCCAGGTATCCAGAACCGCAGCCACCCATGCAACCAGGATACCGCCAACCAATGCTGCCCAGTCAGCCCCCCTTTTCATGAACACTGTCTTGTACAGCGGCATGACCAGCCAATCCGTCATCCGGACAATGTAACGCGCAATGTTCAATGGCGCGCTTGCCTGACACCGCTGTGCCCAGAAGCGCAACAGGAAGGCGCATCCCAGAACCATCGGGATAATCTCAAGACAGACACTCAGCAGGTCAGACAGCAACAGTCAACTCCAACAAAAAGAAGCATATAAAAACAGACGCCCGGTAGTGGGCGTCTGTCCGGGAAAGCATGATATACACCCGTCAGGCAAGCGCCTTCTCGGCCGCTGCTGCATGCTGTGCAGCATAGCGCCTGTGCGCCGCTGCAACC
>JAHAYL010000046.1 GCA_018384065.1 Oxalobacter sp. | reverse complement strand
GCTTCATCAGGTTTTCAGTCAGTTCAACACCGGTGATGCTTGGAGCGGCGGGGATGTCGTAAATCGGCTTGTCTGGATAGAGTTCCACACACTGGCCACCCACAAAGGGTAGGGAATCGATGACATGCGCCTTGATTTCAAGCAGTCCCAGCTCAAAGACCTGGAAGAGCCCGACGGGACCTGCACCGACAATCACGGCATCTGCTTCGATTGGCTGTTGATTCTTGTTATCTGTTTCCATTCCTATTCAATTCTGATTGGTTTTCTGCCATGGGAATCATGCCTTCTCTGGCAACACATAAACATTAAATTCTAATCGAAAAGCATTCTCATCACAAATGCAGGAAAACAGGAAAACCGTCCATATGAAGGTCTTGAAGTGCAGAAACGATTGGATTTCTGTTGAAACAGGTGCTTTTTCTGTCTTTTTATGCAGGAAATGTGCAGTTTTTTGTGGATTTCTATGAATTTCAGTTAAAATGTCAGGCTGTTTTTATGGATGAGAGTCCTTTCTCTGGCATCTTTGCCTTGGTGGCGGGATGCTGAAAGAGGCGGATTCTGTTTTTAACGGATAGAAAACGGTCCTGAACACATCCGGACTGGGTTCGGGATTAAATTTATTGGAACTGATAAATGGCATACGCTGTAGAAAATCTGGAAAAGCTTGAAAGACGGGTAACCATTACCCTCCCTGTTGAAGAAATCAATTCAGAAGTTGAGAAACGTCTGAAAGTCCGTGCCCGGACAACCAAGGCGCATGGCTTCCGCCCTGGTAAGGTCCCTCTGAAAATGGTCCGCCAGATGTATGGCATCCAGATCAATGCTGATGTCCTTGATGAAAGGATCAACAAGGCAATCAATGAAGCTGTTGCTGAAAACAAACTGGCTGTAGCTGGTCCTGCCAAGGTTGATGCGAAAACTGAGGATGTCCCTGAAGGTATGCTGCAGTTCTATGCGACTTTCGAAATCATCCCAGAAGTTGAAGTCGGTGACCTGAGCGCATTGGAAGTTGAAAAGGCATCCTGCGAAGTGACTGATGAAGATGTTGAAAAAACCATCAACATCCTGAGGAAACGGGGAGCCCATTACCATGTCAAGGGAGAAGACAGTGAACATGGCAAAGGGAATGGCAGTGATGTTGCTGAAGACGGGGACCGTGTCACGATTGACTTTGTCGGCAAGATTGATGGTACTGAGTTTGATGGCGGCAAGGCAGATGGTTATCTGTTCATCTTGGGTGAAAAGCAGATGCTGCCTGAATTTGAAAATGCTGTCCGGGGTATGAAAGTCGGTGAATCCAAGACCTTTGAACTGCCTTTCCCGGAAAACTATCATGGCAAGGATGTTGCCGGGAAGACTGCTGAGTTCACTGTCAGCCTCAAGAAGATTGAATGGGCGCATCTGCCGGAACTGGATGATGAATTCTGCAAGCAGCTGGGTATCACTGAAGGTGGTGCAGACAAACTGCGTGAGGACATCAAGAAGAACCTGGTCCGTGAAATCAAGAACCGTATCGCAACCATCAACAAGAGCAATGTATTTGCCAAGTTTGTTGAAGCCAATGCCTTCGATATTCCAAAGGCAATGATTGAGAAAGAAATTGATGAACTGATTGATTTCACCCGTGGTGACCTGGCTGCCCGTAATCCCGAACATAAGGACGATGAGCTGCCCCGCGATATGTTCACCAAGCAGGCTGAAAACCGTGTCCGCCTTGGTCTGCTGCTCGGCGAACTGATGAAAGACAATATCCTTGCTGTTTCCCAGGAAAAGCTGAAAGAACGCGCTGAGGAGATTGCTTCCAGCTATCAGCAGCCTCAGATGGTTTTTGACTACTATATGAATGATGCCAACCGCCGCCGTGAATTGGAAAACATCCTGATGGAAGAAAATGCGGTTGAATACATCTATACCAAGGCGAAAGTCACTGAAAAAGTGATGCCGTTTGAAGAAGTGATGGCACAGCCGGTCTGATGCAGGGATGGTCGATTCTCTAGGGACAGGAAAAGGATGAAACAGTTTCATGGTTCAGCATTGGGCACCGAGATGCTTGGCATGGTGCCTATGGTGGTCGAACAGAGTGGCCGTGGTGAGCGTGCCTACGATATCTATTCCCGTCTGCTGAAGGAACGGATTATTTTCCTGGTGGGACCAGTGACAGATGAAAGTGCCAACCTGATTGTCGCGCAGTTGCTGTTCCTGGAAAGTGAGAATCCGGATAAGGATATCTCGCTTTACATCAATTCTCCGGGAGGATCGGTGACTGCCGGGATGGCGATTTATGACACGATGCAGTTTATCAAGCCGCAGGTCTCCACATTGTGTACGGGTTTGGCTGCGTCAATGGGTGCTTTCCTGCTGGCGGCAGGGGCGAAAGGCAAGCGGTTTTCCCTGCCGAATTCCCGTATCATGATCCATCAGCCTTCCGGCGGGGCACAGGGACAGGCAACCGATATCGAAATCCATGCCAAGGAAATCCTTTATCTCCGCAAGCAGCTCAATGGCATCCTGGCTGCCAATACGGGCAGGACGCTTGAAGAAATCGCCCTTGATACAGAACGGGACAATTTCATGTCTGCTGCCGAAGCGAAAGATTATGGATTGATTGACGAGGTTCTGGTCAAGAGAGCCTGAGCTCTGCTTCAGTGAGTGTATCGAAGCCTGGACCTCGTGTTCGGGCTTTTTTCTCAGACAGGGCTGAAAATCAATACCGTACTGATACAAGGTCATCGTTCGAATTTCATTGATTGCACAGGAACAATATGTCAGAAAACAATACAACCAATGGAAAGGCGCTTTATTGTTCTTTCTGTGGCAAAGCCAAAGAGGAAGTGAAGCAGCTGATTGAAGGGCAGTCCGCTTACATCTGCAATGAATGTGTTGAGCAGTGCGGCAGTATCATCCATGACAGTGCCAAGGAAGCGATGTTCCAAGTGGATGGTGAAGGGGCAAAACAGCTTCCGACACCTCGTGAAATCTGCGCGTTGCTGGATCAGTATGTCATCGGCCAGGAGCAGGCGAAAAAAGTACTTTCTGTAGCCGTATACAACCATTACAAGCGGTTGAAATTCTTCGGTGGCAGGATTGACGGTGATGTGGAACTGGCAAAAAGCAATATCCTGCTGGTTGGTCCAACCGGATCGGGCAAGACCCTGTTGGCACAGACCTTGGCAAGGATGCTGGATGTGCCGTTCACCATTGCGGATGCGACGACATTGACCGAGGCTGGCTATGTCGGTGAAGATGTCGAGAACATCATCCAGAAACTGTTGCAGAACTGTGATTATGATGTTGAAAAAGCCGAGCGTGGCATTGTCTATCTGGATGAAATCGATAAGATTTCCCGGAAATCAGATAATCCGTCCATTACCCGTGATGTGTCCGGTGAAGGTGTCCAGCAGGCGTTGCTGAAACTGGTTGAGGGGACTGTTGCCTCAGTTCCTCCGCAGGGGGGACGCAAGCATCCCAACCAGGACTTCATCCAGGTCAATACCGCCAATATCATGTTTATCTGTGGCGGGGCTTTTGATGGATTGGCAAAAATCATCCAGGACAGGACAGAAAAAGGGGGAATCGGTTTCTCAGCGGATGTCCATAGCAAGGAAAATCTGAATGAGAGCCGGCTGATGCAGGATGTCGAGCCCGAAGACCTTGTCAAGTTCGGCTTGATTCCTGAACTGATTGGGCGGTTGCCGGTTGTTGCTGTGCTGCATAACCTGACAGAAGAGGCGCTTGTTGATATCCTTGTGAAACCCAAGAATGCACTGGTCAAGCAATATAGCAGACTGCTAGAGATGGAAGGCGCGGAGCTTGAAATCAAAGAAGAAGCGCTCCACGCAATCGCTGCGAAGGCTCTGCAGCGTAAGACAGGCGCCCGTGGCCTGCGTTCCATCATGGAGAACCTGCTTTTGGACCTGATGTTCAACCTGCCGAGTGAAAAGAATGTTGCCCGTGTCGTCATTGATAAGGAAATGGTGACTGAGGGTGTTGCGCCACGGCTTATTTATAAAGAAGGCTGATGGTTGTTTCCCAGGGTACTGAAGGTGAAAAACTGCCATCTTGGGCGAAAAATCTGGAACAGGGTCTTGTAAAAACGGGAATCATCCCAACATCATCGTAACGATGGTAATTTAAGGTAATCGAAATGACTTCAAATGAAATTCAGCAGTCTAGGCTGCCATTGCTCCCGTTGAGGGATGTGGTTGTCTTCCCGCATATGGTCATTCCGCTGTTTGTTGGACGGGTCAAGTCCATCCATGCGCTGGAAAGGGCCATGGAAAACGACAAACTGATTATGCTTGCTGCTCAGAAAACAGCGGCAAAAGATGATCCTTCCGCTGAGGATATCTATGAAATCGGCTGTCAGGCAAATGTGCTTCAGATGCTGAGGCTGCCTGATGGTACGGTGAAAGTGCTTGTTGAGGGGGTACGTCGCGCACGGATTTCCAGTATCTCCTCAGAAGGGGACTGCCTGTATGCAGGAATCATGCCTGAAACGTCTTCTGGAACCAGCACACCTGAAATGGAGGCACTGAAACGTGCTGTGATTGAACAGTTTGACCAGTATGTCAAACTGAATAAGAAAATCCCTAAAGAGGTAGTTGCTTCCCTGGCTTCCATTGAAGACCATGGGCGTTTTGCGGATTCTGTCGCTGCACATCTGCCGCTGAAGCTTGAACAGAAACAGACGATTCTTGAGACCAACAATATCGCTGACCGTCTTGAATATCTGCTGGAACAGATTGAAGGCGAGCTCGACATCATGCAGGTCGAGAAACGCATCCATGGCCGTGTCAAGCGCCAGATGGAGAAATCCCAGCGCGAATATTATCTGAATGAGCAGGTCAAGGCGATTCAGAAAGAATTGGGTGAAGGGGAAGACGGTACAGACTTCGAGGAACTTGAGAAGAAAATCACAGCGGCAAGGATGCCGAAAGAAGCCCGTGACAAGGCTATGGGTGAACTGAAAAAACTCAAGAGCATGTCCCCGATGTCTGCTGAGGCGACTGTCGTCCGGAACTATATTGATGCACTTGTTTCCCTGCCTTGGAAGAAGAAATCCAAGATCAGCAATGATCTGGTGAAAGCAGAGAAAGTGCTTGAAAATGACCATTATGGTCTGGAAAAGGTCAAGGAACGGATCCTTGAATACCTTGCTGTCCAGCAGCGCGTCGACCGGGTGAAAGCCCCGATCCTGTGTTTTGTCGGACCTCCAGGGGTCGGTAAGACATCCTTGGGGCAGTCTATCGCACGGGCGACCAACCGCAAGTATGTCCGTATGGCGTTGGGCGGTATGCGTGATGAGGCGGAAATCCGTGGGCACCGCAGGACTTATATCGGTTCCATGCCGGGCAAGATCCTGCAGAACCTTGCCAAAGTCGGTGTCCGCAATCCGCTGTTCCTGCTGGATGAAGTGGATAAGATCGGTGCTGATTTCCGTGGTGATCCTGCGGCTGCGTTGCTGGAAGTGCTTGATCCGGAACAGAACCATGCTTTCTCCGACCATTATGTCGAGGTGGATTTTGACCTGTCGGATGTGATGTTCATCGCAACATCCAATTCCTACAATATTCCACCGGCACTGCTTGACAGGATGGAGGTCATCAACCTCTCCAGCTATACCGAGGATGAAAAGACCAATATCGCCCTGCGTTACCTGTTGCCGAAACAGATGGAACGCAATGGTCTGAAAGCGGCTGAGCTGAGCATCAGTGAAGCGGCAATCCGTGACATCATCCGGTATTACACGCGTGAAGCGGGTGTCCGTGCATTGGAACGGGAAATTTCCAAGATCTGCCGTAAGGTTGTCAAGACACTGCTGCTGAAAAAACAGACCCGTAAGGTTTCTGTCATACCGAAGACCTTGGATAAATACCTGGGTGTCCGTCAGTTTGACTTTGGCGTTGCGGAAAAGGAAAATCGGGTCGGTGAAGTCACCGGGCTGGCATGGACTGAGGTTGGCGGGGAACTGCTGACCATCGAGGCGGTCACGGTGCCAGGCAAAGGCAATATCCTGCGGACTGGGACATTGGGCGATGTCATGAAGGAATCCATTGAGGCCGCCCGTACGGTTGTCCGTAGCCGGGCAAGCCGCTTGGGTATCAAGGATGAGGCTTTCGAGAAGAAGGACATCCATATCCATGTTCCGGAAGGCGCAACACCGAAAGATGGTCCTTCAGCAGGCATTTCGATGACAACGGCATTGGTTTCCAGTTTCACTGGGATTCCTGTCCGTGCTGATGTGGCGATGACTGGTGAAATCACCCTGAGGGGAGAAGTCCTGCCAATCGGTGGATTGAAAGAGAAACTGCTGGCTGCATTACGGGGAGGCATCAAGAAAGTCATCATTCCGCAGCAGAATGTCAAGGACTTGGCGGAGATTCCAGACAACGTCAAGAACAATCTGGAAATCATTCCGGTCAAGTGGATTGACACCGTCCTTGAGACAGCGTTGGAACATCTGCCTGAGACTGCTTCTGAGTCAGAAGTGCTGGTAGCGGCACCTGAGAAGAAAGATTCAGAAGGGTCTGGAATGGCGACAACCCATTAATCTGCTTTTCGGGCAAAACCTACCTGTCAGGCTGAATGCTTCCTGTCAAGGAAGTGTCCAGCCTGATTTTTTTTTGCAAAACCCGTTTTCAGCGGGTAATCAAGGTATTCAGGATTCTCCGGGCAACAGGTGCCAGTTCACCTGCCAGGATGCCAGTGTAACCTTTCAGGTTTTCTGCGATGCTGTCAGCCGCTTTACCGTGAAGCCATACTGCGCCTAGTGCTGCTTCGAAAGGTGTCCAACCCTGAGCAAGGAAGGCGCCGGTCATCCCTGTCAGTACATCACCGGTCCCTGCTGTTGCCAATCCAGGATTGCCGGTTGGATTGACGGCAAACTGTCCATCTGGTTTTGCAATGATGGTGCCAGACCCTTTCAGGACGGCGATGGCATTGAATTTCACGGCAAGTGCCTTGGCGGATTCAATACGGTTCTGTTGGACAGAGACGGCATCGGTTTTAAGGAGCCGTGCCGCTTCCAACGGATGGGGGGTGATGATGGCAGGCGGTTTCCTGTACATCAGCAGCTGTTCGAGGTCGTTGTCTTCGGCGATGTTGTTCAGCGCATCAGCATCCAGGACAACGGGTCTGTCTGATGTCAGGACACGCTGCAGGTATTCTTTTGCGACATTGCTGCGTCCAAGTCCAGGTCCTATCGCAAGGACATCTGAAGAGAAGTCAAAGCGGTGTGCTGAGCGTAGCATGGCTTCAGGGCAGATAGGGTCAACTGCTGGTGCGTTTTTCAGATAGACAGCGTAGCAGAGCCCTGTTCCCAGCATCAGTGCCGCCCTTGAAGCCAGGGTCAATGCGCCTCCCATTCCTTCATCTCCACCTACAATGGCCAGCCGGCCATAAGTCCCTTTATGGGAATCATGCGGACGGGGTTTCAGGAAATGCCTGAAGAGGTCGGGAGAATTGAGATGGGCAACGGCAGGGATGAAGTGCTGTCGGGCAACATCAAGGGGGGCCAGATGCACTTCCCCAGCATAATCCCGTCCCTTGGCTGTATGCAGGCCTGGTTTGTCCCCGATGAATGTGATGGTATGTGTGGCTTTTACGGCGGTCATATCGGTACCGACAATGGTTCCTGTGTCAGCATCCAGACCACTTGGGACATCCAATGCCAGGACAGGGCAGTTGAGGTTGTTCACCAGGTCAACCAGCTTTTTCAGGTTGCCTGACAGGCCTTCCCGCAATCCAATACCAAAGATGCCGTCAACAACCAAGGACCAGGTCTGCTGCTGCAGTTTCTCAAAAGTTGTTCCGATAGAAAGGGCATCTTCCCAATGGACCGCACTTTTGACGGCTTTCTGCATTGCCTGCTTGGCTTCTTCTGATGGATTCTTCCGGTTCAGGACGAGAAGGACAGAGACATGAACCCCCTCATCTGCCAGGTTTGCCGCCATCTCAAGTGCGTCACCGCCATTGTTGCCGGGACCTGCCAGTATGAGGATCCGGTTTCCATTGTCCGGAATTCCTGCAAGGATGTCCTTAGCAAGGTCGGAGGCTGCTTTGCCTGCCCGTCGCATCAATGTCCCGGTTGGAAGGCTGGCAATGGCGGATTTTTCGATGGTGCGTATTGCATCAATGGAATAAAGCGTATTCATAGGCATGATGGGAAAAAGATATGGCATACAGGATTTATCGTTTATCTTTGCAAGATAGCTCAAAAATCCACCGTAAAGTTGGAATTCTGTCAAAACCGTCTGTTTTTCAGCAGGTTTTCGAGTATTTACTTTATATGCCTTTTGTTTTTACAGTACAATAACCAATTCTTGAGATTATTCAAGAGATTATTTTTTTAACTTGAAATCGCGAATCCGACCTGAAAGGGTGCTCCTGACCGGGGTTCTTGGGCGGATTCAAGACCTTAACCCTGGAGATGATTATGTCCGTAACCATGCGTGAAATGCTCGAAGCTGGTGTTCATTTCGGTCACCAGACCCGCTTCTGGAACCCAAAGATGGCTCCTTACATCTTTGGACACCGTAACAAAATCCATATCGTCAATCTGGAAAAGACCCTGGCGATGTACAACGAAGCAATGAACTATATCCGTCAGCTGGCTGCCAACCGTGGCACCATCCTGATGGTCGGCACCAAGAGACAGGCACGTGACATCATTGCTGCTGAGGCACAGCGTGCTGGTATGCCATACGTTGACCAGCGTTGGCTCGGCGGTATGCTGACAAATTTCAAAACAATCAGGACTTCCATCAAACGTCTGAAAGATATGGAAGCTGCTGTCGAAGACGGTACTGTCGATAAGATGAGCAAGAAAGAAGGGCTCCTGTTCCAGCGTGAAGTTGCGAAGCTGCAGAAGTCTATCGGTGGTATCAAGGATATGGGTGGCTTGCCTGACGCTATTTTTGTCGTCGACGTCGGTTATCACAAAGGCGCAGTCACCGAAGCTGCCAAGCTCGGTATCCCTGTCATCGGCGTTGTTGATACCAACCATTCCCCTGATGGCATTGCCTATGTCATCCCTGGCAATGACGACTCTTCCAAGGCAATCCAGTTGTATGCACGTGGGGTCGCCGACGCTATCCTGGAAGGTCGTGCAAGCGCTATGCAGGAAGTGATTGAAGCTGCCAAAGAAGGCGCAGACGCTGAATAAGGCATTCGATGAGGCTGGTTCCCCTGACATGAAGGAAGGGGAACCTTCAGAAATTTCAGACCAGGGGACCTGAATCCCCTTATCAAGGAGAAAACAATGGCTGTCATTACAGCAAAAATGGTCGCCCAGCTGCGTGCCAAGACCGATGCACCTATGATGGAATGCAAGAAGGCACTGACTGAAGCAGATGGCGATATGCAGAAAGCAGAAGATATCCTGCGTGTCAAACTTGGCAACAAGGCAAACAAGGCATCCAGCCGTATCGCCGCTGAAGGTGTTGTTGCTGTCAACGTCAATGATGGTGTTGCCGCCATCGTTGAAGTCAACTGTGAAACCGACTTTGTCACCAAGAATCCCGATTTCATCGGTCTGGCTTCTTCCTGTGCGAAGCTGGTTGCCGACAAGGCACCGGCAGACGTTGCAGCACTGTCCGCTTTGGACCTGGACGGCAAGAGTGTTGAGGCAACCCGTACGGAACTGGTTGGCCGTATCGGTGAAAATATGTCAATCCGCCGTTTTGACCGTCTCCAGACCAGCGCAAAGATTGCTTCTTACCTGCATGGTACCCGTATTGGTGTCATCGTTGAATATGAAGGTGATGACCCGCAGGTCGGTAAGGATGTTGCAATGCATATCGCAGCAATGAAGCCTGTGGCACTGTCTTCCGAACAGGTTGACCCGGCATTGATTGAACGTGAACGTGGCATTGCTGCACAGAAAGCAGAAGAAGATTCTGCAAAGGCTGTTGCAGCAGGCAAGAAGGCACAGTCTCCAGAAATCATTGCACGCCGTATTGAAGGTTCTGTCCAGAAGTTCCTGAAAGAAGTCTCCCTGCTGAACCAGCCTTTTGTCAAAAATGACAAACAGTCTGTCGGTCAGATGCTGAAAGAGAAGAATACAGTTGTAAAATCCTATAAACTGTATGTTGTCGGTGAAGGCATCGAGAAAAAATCAGATGACTTCGCGGCAGAGGTCGCAGCTCAGATGGCGGCGGCGAAAGCCTGAGTCTTTGAAACGGACCGAAAGGTCCGTTTTTCAGATGTACGGGATTAACTGTTGATACTGATTGCAAAGGAGTCAATGATATGGCAGGTCCAGTATATAAACGGGTATTGCTGAAACTTTCAGGTGAAGCCTTGATGGGGGAAGACCAGTTCGGCATCAACCGGGCTTCCATTGAGCATATGGTCAAGGATGTGATTGAAGCCACCCAGCTTGGGGTTGAGATTGCGATTGTCATCGGTGGCGGAAACATCTTCAGAGGTGTGGCTCCTGGTGCGAAAGGGATGGACCGGGCTACAGCGGACTATATGGGAATGCTGGCGACAGTCATCAATTCATTGGCGTTGTCTGATTCACTGCGTCAGGCAGGCATCACAACCCGTGTGATGTCCGCTATCGGCATCGAGCAGGTTGTCGAGTCTTATGTCAGGCCCAAAGCCCTTCAGTATCTCGAAGAAGGCAAAGTGGTGGTGTTTGCGGCAGGCACCGGTAATCCTTTCTTTACAACCGATACCGCGGCTGCATTGCGTGGCGCGGAAATCGGCGCGGAACTGGTCTTGAAAGCAACCAAGGTGGATGGTGTCTATACCGCGGATCCGATGAAAGACCCTAATGCAACCCGTTATTCAAGCATCACCTTTGATGAAGCGATTGAGAAACATCTTGAAGTGATGGATGCGGCTGCCTTTGCATTGTGCCGGGACCAGAAACTGCCAATCAAGGTATTCTCCATCCTCAAACCAGGTGCACTGAAACGTGTGCTGCTGGGCGAGGATGAAGGGACACTTGTCCATGTATGAGGTTCAACCGTTATAATCAATGACTTTTTAAAGTCAGTTCTGCAAAAGGATTCCAGATGAATATTTCTGAAGTAAAGAAAAACGCCGAAACGAAAATGTCCAAGTCAGTTGATTCCCTGAAGACTGACTTGGCGAAAGTCCGTACAGGTCGTGCCAATCCTGGCATCCTTGACCATGTCCAGGTCGAATACTATGGCAATCCGACACCGATCAACCAGGTGGCCAATATCTCTTTGATTGATGGGCGCACCATTTCTGTCCAGCCATGGGAAAAGAAAATGGTCAATGCGGTTGAGAAAGCCATCCGTGATTCTGACTTGGGCCTGAACCCATCCTCTGTCGGTGATATCATCCGTGTCCCGATGCCGCCATTGACCGAGGAACGCCGTAAAGAAATGGTCAAACTGGTCAAGACTGAGGGGGAAGACGCCAAGGTTGCTGTGCGTAATATCCGTCGGGATGCCAATGAATATCTGAAGAAGATGGTCAAGGATAAAGCCTGTTCTGAAGATGACGAACGCCGTGCCCAGGATGATATCCAGAAACTGACTGATAAATATGTCAAGCAGATTGACGGGTTGCTGGCTGAAAAAGAAAAAGAAGTGATGACTGTCTGATGGATCTGAATTTCCGGAAACATCCGTGAACACTGATTCCAGTTCCTTATCCGCCCAGTCTATGTTGCCCCAGCATATCGCCATTGTCATGGATGGCAATGGCCGCTGGGCAAAGAAGCGTTTCCTTCCCCGGGTTGCCGGTCATGCCAAAGGGGTTGAGGCTGTCCGTCGCACCATCGAAGCCTGCCTTGCGTGGAAAATCCCTTATCTCACCGTATTTGCCTTCAGCTCTGAGAACTGGCGCCGTCCAGCAGAAGAAGTCAGTTTCCTGATGGACCTGTTCCTTTCCACCGTCCGTAAAGAAGCTGTCCGGTTGCACCGGCATAACATCCGCCTGCGTGTCATCGGGGATCTGGAAGGTTTCAATCAGACGCTCCGTGAAGCAATCAGGCAGGCAGAGGAACTGACAGCAGGCAACACGGCAATGACATTCACCGTCTGTGCCAATTATGGTGGGCAGTGGGATATCCTTCAGGCGGCAAAAAGCATGATGCGGGATGGGATTGCAGGGGAAGAGGTGACCAAAGAGCGTCTGTCATCCTATCTTGCCTTGTCCTATATGCCTGATCCAGACCTTTTTATCCGGACTGGTGGCGAAAAAAGGATTTCTAATTTCCTGCTTTGGCAGCTTGCTTATACCGAGCTGTATTTTACCGAAACGTTCTGGCCTGATTTCAATCAGGCGGAACTTGAAAAGGCGGTTGCCTGTTTCCAGTCAAGGGAAAGGCGTTTTGGTCAGACTAGTGAACAATTGGTGAAACCATGCTGAAACAGCGCGTTATAACCGCTGCCTGCCTGGCGGCAGTCCTGTTCCTGATTTTATGGTCAGGAAGCAGTGTCCTGTTTGGGATGTTTCTGTTGGTATTCTTTGGTGCAGCTTCGTGGGAGAATGCCAGGCTGTTTGAAAATAAGTATCCTGTTATGACTGGAGTGGTTGCCTGCCTGGTGTTTGCGGGGGCAGCCTGTTTCCTGTCCATCCGGGAGTACATCTGGCTTGCAATGATTGCCTGTGCCATCTGGGGGGTATTCCTGATTCCCGCGTTGTTCAGGCAGATGCCTGCTTTGGGAACGCCTTTCAATGCGGTCTGCCAGTGGGTTTACTGGTTCTCTGTGCTCTGCAGTGTGCTGTCTGTCTGGGTACTTTACCGTAAATCGGTTTTCTTCCTGCTTTCTATTTTAGTCGTCATCTGGCTGGCGGATATCGGTGCCTATTTTGCTGGCAGGACTTTCGGTAAACATAAGCTGGCACCTTCGATTTCTCCGGGAAAAACCTGGGAAGGTGTTGCTGGTGGTGTCATTGCAGTCCTTGCCGCAGGTGTTGTGGCAGTCTTGGTTTCCCCTTCACAGGAGAATGTTGCCGTCTCAGTTTATAACCGGTATGGTTGGGCAGGTATGGTTGTCAGCCTGGTGGTGCTGGTGGCATTGAGTATCCTGGGCGATCTGCTGGAATCCAAACTGAAACGCCGCGTCGGTATGAAAGACAGTAGCAACCTGCTGCCTGGACATGGCGGTGTCCTTGACCGGATTGATTCAGTGATTCCAACCCTGCCGGTCGCACTTTTGTTGGGATTGTGGCTGTAGGTCATGTCGGACGGTCGTCAGAAAATCACGGTGTTGGGATCCACGGGGTCTATCGGTGTTTCCACTTTGGATGTCATTTCCCGCCATCAAGACCGTTATCAGGTCTATGCGCTGACTGCGAACAGCCGTGTCAGTGAACTGCAAAGGCAGTGTGAAAGATTCCAGCCTGTTGCCGCTGTTGTCGGCACTGCCGCAGCGGCAGCTGTCTTGGAACGCAACCTGCGTGCAAAAGATGTCAAGACACAGGTCCTGTATGGGCGTGAATCCCTGTTGGAGATTGCATCATCTGCTGAAAGTGATGCTGTCATGTGTGCCATTGTCGGTGCTGCAGGCTTGGAGCCTTCCCTGGCTGTTATCAAGGCAGGTAAAAAGCTCATGCTTGCCAACAAAGAGGCATTGGTCATGTCCGGCCATCTTTTCATAGAGGCTGTCAACCAGTATGGCGCGGTCCTGTTGCCAATCGACAGTGAGCACAACGCCATTTTCCAGTGCCTGCCACATCCCAGGCACATGTCCCATCTGCAGGGCGTTTCAAAGATCCTGCTGACAGCTTCAGGCGGTCCTTTCCTGCATCATCCTGTCGAGATGCTTGACCATGTGACGCCTGAAGAAGCAATCGCCCATCCAAAATGGGTCATGGGACGGAAAATCTCTGTGGATTCCGCTACGATGATGAACAAGGGATTGGAAGTCATTGAAGCCCATTGGCTGTTTGGTATTCCTGCAGAGCAGATCGAGGTGGTCATCCATCCCCAGAGCGTCATCCATTCGATGGTGTCATATGTGGATGGTGCCATCCTTGCGCAGATGGGCAATCCAGATATGCGTATCCCGATTGCCCATGCGTTGGCATATCCTGAAAGGATGTCGTCAGGTGCCACCCCATTGGATCTGGCGGCAGTTGGAACCCTTCAATTCGAAGCCCCGGATTTTGACCGCTTCCCCGGCATCCGTCTGGCTTATGATGCCCTTAAAGCAGGTGGATCAGCCCCTGCTGTCCTGAATGCCGCCAATGAAGTGGCAGTCCAGGCTTTCCTCGACAGGCGTATCGGTTTCAGGCAGATTGAAACACTGGTGGCGAAGACCATGGAGAAGGTTGCCATTGTCCAGTCTTTGACTGATATTGGTAGTATCCTGTCAGAAGACCGCAAGGCAAGGTCCGTGGCAGAAGGGTTCATCTCCTGATGGATTTTGCCATTGCACTGCTGGCGTTCATCCCTGCAATCTTCATTGTCATCATTGTCCATGAATTCGGGCATTACACAGCGGCGAGGCTCTGTGGCGTCAGGGTGCTCCGGTTTTCCCTGGGGATTGGGAAAATCCTGTACAGCAGGAAATTCAGCCCGGATGGCACAGAATGGGCATTGTCACTACTGCCATTGGGGGGATATATCAAACTGCTTGATGCACGCAGTGAAGATATGACGCAATATCCGCCTGATGCCATGGCACATGAATTCACTTCCCGCAGTGTCTGGCAACGGATGTTCATTGCCATTGCAGGACCGGCAGCCAATTTCCTGCTTGCTGTCTTCCTGCTGACAGGACTTTATGTTTACGGCATCCAGCATCCGGTGGCTCAGCTGCGTACGGTGCCAGCGGAAACTGCAGCGTACCATGCTGGGCTCCGTGGTGGAGAAACGGTTGTTGCCGTCAATGACCAGGCGGTCATCCATTGGAATCAGGTCAGGATGCTGTCTGCCAATGCCATGCTTGACCACTTGCAGGCCATCCATCTCAAATGGCAGGGAAAGGATAACGGATATCACCAGGCGGATATTGATATCAGTCATCTGACCGAGAAGGATATGAAGGGGGATTTCCTGAAGCATCTTGGACTGATGGTTGCTTACCGGCCAGCGGTTCTGGGGGAACTGGAAGCAGGCGGTCCTGCAGAACGTGCTGGGCTCCGTCAAGGGGACAGGATTCTTGCTGTTGACGGGAAAACAGTCATTGATTCTTTGGATTTGATTGAGCGTATCCGGAAATCGCCTGACAGTGCCCTCCAGTTCGATTTGGACAGGCAGGGGAAAAAGATGACGCTGATGGTTCAGAGCGGGCATCGGATGGATGACAGGTCTGGAAAGATTGGCAGGATTGGGGTGAATATATATGCTGCGCCCGAAATGGTGACGGTCAGATATGGTATCCTATCAGCTTTGCGGCAAAGCATTTTAAAAACGGCTGAGACCTCATACCTTACCATCAAGTCCATCGGTCAGATTATGACGGGAGCCTTATCGGTCAAGAATATTTCTGGTCCCGTCGGCATAGCAGATTATGCAGGAAAAACAGCCAGGGCAGGCGGATTGGCATACCTTGGTTTCATTGTTTTCATCAGTATCAGCATCGGTATCATGAATTTACTGCCGATACCTGTTTTGGACGGTGGACTTTTGCTGTATTATGCTGTGGAAATTATAAAAGGCAGTCCGGTTTCTGAAAGGTTTTTCAGAATTTGGACAGCTGTTGGATTAGGATTGATTGGACTTCTGATGGTTATTGCCATGTTCAATGATTTCGGAAGGCTTTTTCCCTGAACAGGATAGATTGACAGAAGAGATTCTTCGTTTGTTGTTTAAATGACATTCTTGGAAAACATTCATCGCCGGCTGTTGCAAGGCCTGTATGCAATGATTGCTGCAGGTGCTTTGCTTTTTTCTGGGCAGGCAATGGCAATTGAACCGTTCGCTGTCAGGGATATCCGTGTTGAAGGTATCCAGAGGACAGAGGCTGGTACAGTTTTCAATTATCTGCCTGTCCGTATCGGTGATACATTCACTGATGAAAAGGCGACTGCTGCCATCAAGGCCCTTTATGCGACAGGCTTTTTCAAAGATGTCCGTATCGATGCCGAAGGGGATGTCCTGGTGGTTATTGTCCAGGAACGTCCTGCCATTGCCAGTGTGGATTTCACCGGTGCCAAGGAATTTGACAAGGAAGCCCTGCTCAAGTCCATGAAGGATGTTGGTCTGGGACCAGCCCGTATCTATGACCATTCTCTGGTGGACAGGGCAGAGCAGGAAATCAAGCGGCAGTATCTTTCCCGTGGTCTCTATGGGGTTGACATTTCAACCACGGTCACACCTATGGAAAGGAACCGTGTCGCCATCAACTTTATTGTTGATGAAGGTGACAGGGCGCATATCCAGGCAATCCGTTTTGTCGGGAACAAGGCTTATACGGATGATGAGCTGCTGGATATCATCAAATTGAGTACACCAGGATGGTTTACTTGGTATACCCGTGCAGACCAATATTCAAAGGAAAAACTGACAGGCGATCTTGAAACCATCAAATCGTTCTATCAGGACAGAGGTTATATTGAGATGCAGGTCGAATCGACCCAGGTTTCCCTGTCAACTGATAAGAAGGATGTTTACCTGACACTGAATATCACTGAAGGTGACCAGTACACGGTGAATGAAATCCGTCTTGAGGGAGAGCTTTTCGGTCGTGAGGATGAAATCCGTGAACTGATTGAATTGCAGCAGGGAGAACTGTATTCTGGTTCAAAATTGACGGCAACTACCAAAAAAATATCAGAATACATGGGCAATTTCGGGTATGCATTTGCCAATGTCAATCCGCAGTTGGATATTGATAAAGAAAACAAGGAAGTTTCTTTTACCATCTTTGTCGATCCCGGTAAACGGGTCTATGTCCGTCAGATCAGTATTGTCGGCAACAACAAGACACGTGATGAAGTCATCCGGCGTGAAATGCGTCAGCTGGAAGGTTCTTGGTATGATGGCAAGAGCATTAAACGTTCGAGGGACAGGGTTGACCGGCTGGGTTTCTTCACATCAGTGAATGTTGAAACACCGGAAGTCCCAGGGACTGTCGATCAGGTTGACCTCAAGATGAAAGTCGAGGAAAAACCGACAGGTAATATCCTTATTGGTGCTGGTTTCTCCCAGGAAGACAAACTGTTGCTGTCAGGTTCCATTGAACAGGACAACTTTGCCGGGACAGGCAATGATATCGCGTTGAGCATCAACACCAGCCATCGTTACAGGACGATTGCGTTGACGCAGACAACGCCTTATTTTACAGACGATGGCATCAGCCGCCGTTATGAGATTTTCTACCGGACAGTCAGGCCGCCATTGATCAATGACAGTGACTATAAGGTCACCACCATTGGGGGTAATGTCAGGTTCGGTGTGCCTGTCACAGAAATCGACAGGATTTTCTTCGGTATCGGTTATGAATACACCAAACTGGATATTTATGACGATAGCCCACGCAGGTATGTCAAGTTTGCACAGGACTTCGGGAATATCAAGGTCGATAAAAATGGCTATCCACTGGAAGAAGCTACGGTATCAGCTTATGCCGTGCCTTTGACAGCAGCGTGGCAGCGGGATTCCCGTGACAGCTCGCTGATTCCAACTAAAGGGCGTTATCAGAAAGCGAATTTTGAGGTTTCCCTCTTGGGTGACATGAAGTATTACAAGGCTTCCTATCAGCATCAGTATTTCTGGCCAATCGGTGAGGGGGGGACCTTTGGTCTGAATGGTATGATTGACTATGGTCATGGCTTGGGTGGCAAATCCTACCCGATTTTCAAGAATTTCTATGCTGGCGGTATTGGCACCATCCGTGGTTATGAGGGGTCATCCATGGGACCGGTTGAACGGGATAGGGACGGTGACCGTGAGTATATGGGCGGTAACAAAAGGATTGTCGGCAATGCAGAATTCCAGTTCCCGATGTTCGGGATGAACGACAAGACCGTCCGTTGGTTTGCGTTTGTCGATGGCGGTAATGTCTTCTCGGAAGAGCAGGACTTTGACTTGGGTGACCTCAAGTATTCTGCTGGTGTCGGCATCAGCTGGCTGTCCCCGATTGGCCCACTCAAATTGAGCTATGCCGTTCCATTGAATGCGGACAGCGAGGATAAAAAAGAATCTTTCCAGTTCCAGTTAGGTACAGGATTCTGAAAACAATGGCATAATCTAAATGTTTTAATCTTAAACGGAGAAATATCGTGAAAAATCTCTTTAAAACAATTCTGGGTTCTAAGAAATTGGCAGTCTTGGCTTTCTGCCTGTGTACGTTTGGTATCGCCCAGGCGCAGGAATACAGGGTTGGTTATGTTGACGCAGACAGGATCCTGACAGAGTCTGCACCAGCAAAGGCAGTTGAAAAACAGCTGGAAAACGATTTCTCTAAACGGCTGAATGACTTGCGTGATACACAGTCCCGCCTGAAATCCATGAGTGAAAAGCTCGACAAGGACCTGCCTGTCCTGTCTGAATCCCAGCGTCTGAAACGCCAGCGTGAACTGGCAGACCTGAGCCAGGATTTCCAGCGTAAGCAGCGTGCATACCGTGAGGACCTGATGCAGCGTAAGAATGAAGAATATTCCAAGGTTGTTGACCGTGCGAAGAAAGAAATCGAAAAAATCGCCAAATCAGAAAACTATGACCTGATTGTCAACGAATCTGTCTATCATTCCCCACGGGCTGATATCACTGAAAAAGTCCTGAAAGCACTCAGCAACTGATTTGAAGGCCGGCATGTCCATAAAACTCCAAGAACTGGTTGACCGCTTCGGCGGTCAACTGATTGGTGATGGAGATGTTGAGGTCGTCGGCTTTGCACCGTTGAACGATGCAGGTGCAGACAGCATCACTTTCCTGACCAATCCCAAACTCCGTAATGAGGTTGCTGCCTGCAAGGCAGCGGCATTGATTATTTCGCCTAAGGACAACCAGATTGTCGGTGAGCAGTTTGCGGGTTCCCGTATCGTTGCACCGAATCCTTATGCGTATTTTGCCCATGCAGCCCAGCTGTTCCAGAGCCTGAAAACAGTGCCACCGGTGCCAGGCATCCATCCAAGCGCCTGTATCGATCCGACCGCTGAGATTGCGGCAAGTGCCACAATCGGTCCATTTGTCACGATTGAGGCTGGTGTCAAGATCGGTGAGAACTGCCTTATCGAAGCAGGGTGTTTCATCGGGCGTAATGCCAAAGTCGGTTCAGGCTGCCATTTCTTCCCGCGGGTCGTATTCATGTATGAATGCGAAATCGGTGAAAGAAGCGTCCTGCGCCCTGGAGCCGTGATTGGCTGTGAAGGTTTCGGCTTCGCCAATGAGAACGGTGTCTGGGTCAAGATTCCGCAGACTGGACGTGTCATCATCGGCAATGATGTCCAGATCGGTGCCAATACCACGGTTGACCGTGGGGCACTTGCTGATACCATCGTCGAGAATGGCGTCAAGCTGGACAACCAGATCCAGATTGGCCACAACTGCCATATCGGTGAGAATTCCGCCATGGCGGGCTGTGTCGGCGTTGCCGGCAGTGCGACTTTCGGTAAGAACTGCACCGTAGGTGGGGCTGCGATGATTGGCGGCCATCTGACCATTGCAGACGGTGTCCATGTCACAGCATCCAGTGTTGTCCAGAGTTCGATTGAGAAACGGGGAGTCTATTCCGGTTTCTATCCATTGGCACCTCACCGTGACTGGGAAAAGAGTGCTGTCCTGATCCGTAGATTGGGCTCCATGCGGGATAAGATCCGCGAACTTGAGAAAACCATCCAAACCTTGACTGAAAAAGAAAAATGAACAGTTTGAATATCCATCAGATCCGCGAGCTTCTTCCACATCGTTACCCGATGCTTCTGGTCGATAAAGTCCTCAATTGGGAATCCGGCAAGAAGATTGTGGCAATCAAGAATGTCACTGCCAATGAACCGTTTTTCAATGGCCATTTCCCGGATCATCCTGTCATGCCCGGTGTCCTCATCATTGAAGCCATGGCACAGGCGGCGGCCATCTTTGCATTCATGTCTTATACCAGCAAGCTGGACAAGGATGCGCTTGTCTATTTTGCTACGATTGACAATGCGAAATTCAAACGGCCGGTCGAACCGGGCGACCAGCTTGTCCTGGAAGCCGAGCTTCTCCGCAGTTCCCGGGGCATGTGGAAATTCAAGACCCAGGCACTGGTTGATGGCCAGGTTGCGGCAGAAGCTGAGCTGATGTGTGCAATCAGGGGTGGCGTTGTTCCACAGAAAGCAGGCTCCTGATGGCGATTCATCCAACAGCAGTCATCGATCCAAAGGCTGAACTCGACAGCTCGGTGGAGGTCGGGCCGTATTCTGTCATCGGTCCCAATGTCAGGATCGGTGCACGTACCCGTATTGCTTCCCATGTCGTCATTGAGGGGCATACCACCATCGGTGAAGACAACAACATTTTCCAGTTCGCTTCCTTGGGCGGCATGCCGCAGGATATGAAATTCGCCGGTGAGACGACCTATCTGGAAATCGGCGACAGGAACACCATCCGCGAATACTGCACATTCAATGTCGGGACCGTGCAGGACGAAGGGGTTACCAGGTTGGGCAATGACAACTGGATCATGGCTTATGTCCATCTGGCACACGATGTCAAGGTTGGTGACCATACCATCTTTGCAAACAATGCCCAGCTGGCAGGACACGTCCATATCGGTGATTGGGTGATTCTTGGCGGATTTACCATGGTCCATCAGTTCTGCCGGATCGGTGCCCATGCGATGACGGGTGCCGGGTCACGCGTCACCCAGGATATTTCGCCGTTCGTTTTGGTTTCCGGGATGCCGGCAGCCACTTACGGCATCAACAGCGTCGGTCTGAACCGCCGGGGTTTCACTGCTTCCCAGATTTCCGATATCAAGCGGGCATACAAGACGGTTTTCCGTTCTGACCTTCCCTTGGAAGAAGCGAAGGCAAAACTGCTGGAAGATGCCAAGGTATCGGAAGAAGCTGGGGAATATCTCCGGCAGATGCACGAATTCATCGATAAATCTGAACGGGGCCTGCTGCGCTGACCGGGTTCGGCGTCAATCCAGAAAGGGACAGGAATATGGGAAAAATCGCCATGGTGGCGGGGGAAATCTCCGGAGACATCCTTGGCGATGCAATCCTGTCCGCCTTGTGTGCCAGAGTACCTGAAACGTCTTTCTACGGCATTGGCGGCAAGCGCATGGAAAAGCATGGCTTTGTCAGTAAATGGCCGATGGAAAAACTGGCGGTCAACGGTTTTTTCGAAGTCTTTGCCCATTTCAGGGAAATCAAGAATATCCGTAACAGCCTGCGGGATACCGTTATGGCCGACCATCCTGACGTTTTTGTCGGAATCGATGCGCCCGAATTCAATCTTGGGCTGGAAGTCCAGCTCCGCCAGGCTGGCATCAAGACAGTCCATGTCGTCGGACCTTCCATATGGGCATGGCGCAGCGGCCGTATCAAGACCATCGCCAAGGCTGTTTCCCGTATCTTGGTGCTGTTCCCGTTTGAAGAAGCGATTTACCAGAAAGCCGGGATACCCGTCACCTGCATCGGGCATCCCCTGGCAGAAGCCATCCCCATGCAGGCTGATGTGGCAGGCGCACGTCAGGAACTCCAGCTCGACAGCGACAAGCCTGTGGTTGCCATCCTGCCTGGCAGCCGGATGTCAGAACTGAAATACCATACCGCTTCTTTCATCGAAGCCGCCAGGATCCTGCTGGAACGGGAGCCCTCCCTCCAGTTTGTCATCCCGATGGCAGGGGAGCGTCAGGATGCCTACTTCAGGCAGCTGCTGAAAGAAAACAGGCTTGACCAGCTGCCACTCAAGATTATCCAGGGGCAGTCCCAGAAAGCCATTGCCGCATCGGATGCCGTGCTTGTCGCTTCAGGCACAGCGACCCTTGAGGTTGCGCTGCTGAAAAAACCGATGGTTATCGGTTACCGTATGATGTGGGGAACCTGGCAGATTGCACGCCGTGTCGTCAAACCGCCTGTCGGCCTGCCGAATATCCTTGCGGGCGAAATGATTGTTCCTGAACTGTTCCAGTATGATGCGACCGGTGAGAAACTGGCTGATGCCCTCTGGTATCAGCTGACCGATGAGGACAACCGCCGCAACCTGCACCAGCGTTTCACCGATATGCACCACTCCCTGCTGCGCAATATGGGCGCGACCAGTGCAGAAGCCATCCTTGATGTCATCCAAAATGGCTGATTCACAGACCTTGTCCCTATTCCCGGAAGAAACCGATACGGTAGAAATCATCTGTGGCGCTGATGAGGCGGGCAGGGGGCCGATTGCAGGTCCTGTCTATGCCGCTGCTGTGGTGCTGGATCCTGACAATCCGGTTGAAGGCTTGAAAGATTCCAAGAAACTTTCTGAGAAACAGCGCGATGCATTGGCACCGGAAATCAAGCAGAAAGCAAAAGCATGGGCAATCGCTTCCTGTACAACAGAAGAAATCGACCAGCTGAATATCCTCTGGGCATCCATGCTTGCCATGAAACGCGCCATTGAGGCTCTTGCAGTCAAACCGACCATTGCATTGATTGATGGCAACCGTATCCCCAAGGGGCTGGCAATGCCAGCCGAAGCCATTGTGAAGGGCGATGACAAGGTTCCCGAAATATCAGCAGCCTCCATCCTGGCGAAAACAGCACGTGATGCAGTGATGATGGAACTGCATGCCCAGTACCCTGAATATGGTTTTGACCGCCATAAAGGTTATCCAACCGCATACCATCTCCAGCAGCTGGAAAAACATGGTGTTTCACCTGTGCATAGGCGTTCCTATGCGCCCGTCCGCCGGCTGCTTGAAAAACAGACCTTGAAAGAAGACTGAACATGGACATCCCATTTCCAACCATTCCACAGAATCCCGTTGATTTAAGGACCATCAAGTGGCGGCAGAAATTCCGGTTGCTGGTGACTGCACCGCATCCAGACGATTTCGATGCCATCAGCATGACCCTGCGTTGCCTGAAAGAAGCCGGGCATGAACTTTATGCGGTTGTGGCACAGACAGGAAGCGGTATCGACAAGGTCTATGGTGCAGGGATGACCCAGCAGGACAGGACCCAGCTCAGGAACCGTGAACAGCAGGCAAGCTTTGCTTTCTTTGGCCTGCCAGAAGACCATTACCGGATACTGCCCCTTGAGAATGCGCCAGATGACCAGGTTGATTACACAGAAAACAACATCAAGACCCTTGAAACCATTGTCCAGGAACTCAGGCCCGATATGCTCTTCATGCCGCATGGCAACGACACCAACCGTGCCCATCGTGATATGTGCCGTATGATGCGGGATATTGCCGGACGCATGGCATGGCCGATTGTTCTGATGCTCAACAGTGATGTCAAGACAGTTGATATGCGCAAAGATTACTACATCGCGTTTGGTCAGGAAGAGGCGGCTTGGAAAGGGCAGCTGCTCCGCCATCACGATTCACAGCATCAGCGCAACCTGCGTGACCGGGGGCATGGTTTCGATGACAGGGTGCTGATGCTCAATGGCAGGACCGCACAGGGGCTGGGCATCGCCCAACCCTATGCAGAATCATTTGAGATTGAAATGTGCGATTGAATCAGCGGAAAGGTTGATTGACTGGGTTGAATAAGCCCGCATCCTGCTGACAATCGCTGTTGAGATTTCCTCAATGGATTTCGATGTGGATGACAGGAACTGGACGCCGTTCATCAGCATCAGCCTTTCAGCCTCAGCCACTTCATACTGGCAGTTTCCCAGAGAGGCGTAATGGCTGTTTGGGCGGCGTTCATTGCGTACCTTCGACAGCCGTTCAGGCTGGATTGTCAGGCCGAACAGCTTCTGTTTCTGTGCCAGCAGGGAGGCAGGAAGCACCTTGCGGTCAAAATCATCAGGAATCAACGGATAATTGGCGACTTTCAGGCCATACTGCATCGCAAGGTAAAGGCTTGTCGGTGTCTTGCCGCTCCGGGATACGCCGATCAGGATGACATCCGCCTCCTGCAGGTTCTGTTCTGAGATGCCGTCATCATGTTCCAAGGTGAAATTGATGGCCTCCATACGGAGTTTGTATTCCTCGTTTTCCATATTCTGATGGCTCAGCCCGATTTCCTGTTTCGGTGCAATCCCCAGTTCCTGTTTCAGGGGTTCTATAAAAGGCTGGATGACATCCAGATGCAGGGCCTTTGCCAGATGTATCTCGTCCACCAGTTCCTGGATGACCAGGGTTGAGAACACAATCGGCGGGATACCTGTCCGGTCGAATTCGGCCTGGATCTGCAGGCGGGCTGTCTGTGCCTTCTTCAGTGTATCGACAAAGGGGATATAAATCCGTGAATAGGCCAGGTTGAACTGGGAAAGGATGGAGCGTGCCAAAGCCTCTGCAGTGATGCCGGTACCGTCAGAAACAATATAAACCATCCTGGAAGGGATATCCTGCTGTGCTGTCATAATCAAATCTCGGAAAAGCTTCAGAATTATTGTAAAGTTAACATAAATGATGGGAAACAACATCACCAAAGAAAGCAGTACAATAGACAACCAGTATCAGTCCCTCAATTAAATGGGAAAAGGGCAAACACCATAACGTGGTGCGATAATGCCGGAGTCATTGCAGGAGAACAAAATGCCAGGAACTGCATCCCCTATCCAAGACAAACAGTCTGCCTATGTCATTCCTTTCAATCAGCTGCGGATGACAGACATTTCACTGGTTGGAGGCAAGAATGCCTCCCTTGGCGAAATGATCAGCCAGCTGTCTGAAAAAGGTGTCCGTGTCCCGGAAGGATTTGCCACAACAGCGCTGGCATTCCATGACTTCCTGTCTTACAGCACGGATGGTGGCCCGACATTGGCAAAACGCATCGAAGACCGTCTGACAGGGGTTGATATCAACAATGTCCAGGCACTTGCCGAAGCGGGGGCGGAAATCCGTCGGTGGATAACCGATACACCATTGCAGCCACGCCTGGAACAGGAAATCCTCGACAGCTACAACCAGATGGTCAGCAGTGTCCCGAACGCAGAGATATCCGTTGCCGTCCGCTCCTCATCCACAGCAGAAGACCTGTACAACGCTTCATTTGCCGGTCAGCAGGAAACCTATCTGAACATCGTCGGTGCCGAGAATGTCCTGCATGCCGTCAAACTCGTCTTTGCATCCCTCTACAGTGACCGGGTCATCTCATACCGCCAGACCCGTGGGTTCAGGCATTCAGAAGTCGCCTTGTCTGTCGGTATCCAGCAGATGATCCGTTCCGACCGCGCGGCAGCAGGCGCCATGTTCACATTGGATACAGAATCCGGCTTCCGCGAAGTCGTCTTCATCACTTCCAGCTATGGTCTGGGAGAAACCATCATGCAGGGGGCAGTCAATCCAGACGAATTCTATGTCCATAAACCGATGCTTGAACGGGGCAAGATGGCGATTATCCGCCGTTCCCTGGGGTCTAAACTGATCCAGACAGTGTTCACCGATAAGCGGGAGGCAGAAGCCTCAACAGCCGTCATAGACGTTCCAGAAGAAAAACGCAGCCGTTTCTCGTTGTCCGATGCCGATATCCTTGAACTGGCGAAATTCGCCGTCATCATCGAGCGGCATTATGGCTGCCCTATGGACATCGAATGGGGCAAAGATGGCATCGATGGCAAACTGTACATCCTGCAGGCACGTTCAGATACCGCCAGCTCCCAGATGTCCGGGGATGCCATCCAGGTCTTCAAACTCAAGGAAAACGGCAACATCATCGCTTCCGGACGGGCAATCGGGCAGAAAATCGGTATCGGGCGCGTCCGGGTCGTCAAGACACCTGGCGAAATGCACAAAATCCAGGACGGCGATATCTTGGTTGCAGACATGCCGGACCCAGATTGGGAACCTGTCATGCGGAAAGCAGCGGCAATCGTCACCAACCGGGGTGGGCGTACCTGCCATGCGGCAATCATCGCCCGTGAAATCGGTGTTCCGGCGGTTGTCGGCTGTGGCAATGTCACTGAGACCCTTAAAGATGGTCAATTGGTCACCGTGTCCTGTGCAGAAGGGGAAAACGGCCGGGTCTATGATGGACCGATTGAGATGGAAGAATCCCGTATCACCTATGGGCAACTGCCTGTCCTGCCTGTGCGGCTGTTCATGAATATCGGCAATCCACAGCTGGCATTCAAGCTTCAGGCGATTCCCAATGCCGGTGTCGGGCTCGTCCGGCTGGAATTCGTCATCAACGAAATCAGCATCCATCCCAATGCCATCCTGGCTTATCCAAACGTCGATCCAGACCTCAAGGTGGCGATTGAATCCGTGGCAAAAGGGTATGGGTCACCAAGGAATTACTATGTCCAGAAACTGGCTGAGGGCATGGCGACCATCGGCGCCGCTTTCTGGCCGAAACCGGTGATCATCCGGCTTTCTGACATCAAATCGAACGGCTACCGGGCATTGATGGGGGGGACCCGTTACGAACCGGAAGAAGAAAACCCGATGCTGGGCTTCCGTGGGGCATCCCGCTATCTGGCACCGAACTTTGCCGAAGCCTTCAACATGGAATGCGAAGCCCTGAAACAGGTCCGCAATGACATGGGACTGACCAACATCGAGCTGATGGTGCCGTTTGTCCGGACAGTCAAACAGGCGAAATCCGTCCTTGACCTGTTGGCGGTCAATGGGCTCCGACGGGGAGAGAATGGACTCCGCATCATCATGATGTGCGAGGTCCCGTCCAATGCCATCCTTGTGGATGAATTCCTGGAACTGTTTGACGGCCTTTCGATTGGTTCCAATGACCTGACCCAGCTGACACTGGGACTTGACCGAGCATCAGGCATTGAACAGGTCATGTCAGACTTCGATGAACGTGACCCGGCCGTGATGGCACTGATTGCCAAGGTGGTTGCGGCATGCAATGCCCAGGGCAAATACGTCGGCATCTGTGGCCAGGGACCATCCGACCATCCAGACCTTGCGCTCTGGCTGATGAAGAACGGGATTGATGCCATCTCCCTGAATCCAGATGCCGTTGTGCCGACCTGGAAGATGCTGGCAGACAGCCAGATCAACTGTTCTTGATGATGCCCAACATGAAAAAGCATCGCTAGTGCGATGCTTTTTCAGGGTTTTTCAGGTTTCAGTTGCTGTTTTTCTTGACCAGTTCGCGTCCCAGTTTTTCTTCAACAGACGCCACTTTAGTCTTCAGGCGGGATTTGTTGCCGGCACGGTAATCGACGCGGGTCATCACACTGATGCGGTCGCAGTCTTTCGCCAGCGCCTTGAAACAGTCACCGACAACCTTCATCACATCATCCCAGTCACCTTCAATCGTCGTACTCATTGCAGAGAACTGATAGGTCAGCCCGCTCTTGTCGATGACATCCATCACACGGGCGACATAAGGACTCAGGCTGGTGCCCTTGTCATTCGGAAAAATAGCCAATTCAAGCAGAACCATAAGAACCTCCAGGAATCAATTAAACATCAAGCTTCAATCACAAAACCGGCATGCCCCGGTTTGACAATAGCGTCTCCGATCGCTGCCAGCATACTGGCGGTGGCAGCCTGACCGGTGCAATGGCATGGTGCCAGGAAATCAGGATGCCATGCCTTCATATGTTCAAACGTGTAGTTCAGGCGTTTCTCATCCGCATTCACCAGATGCATCCCACCGATAATGCCATGGATTTTCTGGATGCCGGAGATACGGCGGATATATTCAACTGTATTGACCAATCCAGCATGGCAGCAGCCCAACAGGATCAGCAGCCCTTGGTCGGTCTCAAACCACATCGACTGGTCGTCTTCAATCAGGTCATCGACACCCCGGTGGTCATCCAGGAAGAAAGGGCCACCGGTATCTTCCAACGGAACATCACGGGGCACGGGACCTGTCATACCGACCTTTGGTGTCAGATACCGTGGACAGGACGTTTCGTGGATCCTGCCGGCAGAAATCGATGCCAATGCCTGGATGGAAGCCTCAGGCATCCCGATGAACCGCGGCGCCGTACCGATTTTGCAGCTGTAACGGCCGATACGCAGCTGAGGGCAGCAGTAGATATGCGCCTTGCTGTTTTTTGCCAGGAAAGCCGGCAACTGCCCGGTATGGTCATAATGACCGTGGCTGAAAACCAGTTTATCCGCTGTGCTCAGGTCCACACCCAAAGCCTCGGCATTGGTCAGCAGGGCACCCAACTGCCCGGTATCGAACAGGATGCGGTATTCATCCGTTTCAATCCAGGCTGAAAAGCCATGTTCCTTTGCCAGGTTTTCTGGTGCCTCATTGTCAACCAGCACCGTAATCTTGACTGTCTTACCCACAGAAACCTCCTAGATTCTTCTTCTCGTTGATCAAACCAGCATGCCCATTCTATTCTTGGACCTCTGGTGTCAGCACCCGCGTGCATCGTTCAGTATAAGCCTTGCCGTCATCCGTATAAGTTCCGGACAGTTCCGCATACAGGCCGTTGACCTGCCATGCCAGGCCTTCACCTTCCAGGACAGAACCTTCCCCGTCAGAACGTTCAGTCATCCTGATGGTGCCATCCCGGTAAAGCAGCTCAGTTCCCCCATCCTGGGAAGGCTGCACAATAATCCGGTTACCGCTGTCACATTGCCAGCTGACTGCCCCGGCAGGCAACGGCTTCAGGTTCTGGGTGACATCATTGCTGGTGGTACTGCACCCAGCCAGTACCAGTAGAGCCAATAAAGGCATCAGACGTTTCATAAAATACCTCTTTCTCTGGCAGGCTGGCTAGAACAAAGCCTGTCTGACAGGAATATCCATCGATAAAAGCCTTTTCACAATACTGCGGGTCTTCCCAGCATCCCCTGATGTGAAAATCCGGAAATCCGCAGGGGCTGTTTCCGGCGTACCCTTACAGAGCAGGCCGTGGTCCTGCAGGACATGTTCCAGCTGACGGGCAATCGCACCGCCAGTATCAATCACCATCAGGTCAGGATGCCCAGCTTCAGCCGCCAGCCGTTCAATGATATGCTGGACAAACGGGTAATGCGTACAGCCCAGGACAATTGTATCCGCCTTCTGTTCCAACAGCGGAAGCAGATATGTGCGGATGCACTGCACAATCTTCTCAGAATCCGGATCCTCCCGTTCAATCAGGTCAGCCAATCCAGGGCAAGGCTGCAGGATGAAATGCACGCCTGACTGCTCGCTCAACAGATGATGGAGCACATGGAACTTGTGGCTTGTCAGCGTCCGCGCTGTCGCCATCACCCCGACAATACTCGACATCGTCTTGAAAGAAGCGGGCTTCAGCCCCGGCTCAACCCCGACAATCGGCAGGTCCTTATAATGTGCCCGCAGCAGGTGGATTGCCGCTGCAGTCGCCGTATTGCAGGCGACCACCAGTGCTTTCGCTCCCTGTGACAGCAGGAAGTCCGTAATCTTGAACGAACGTTCAACAATGAACGGTTCCGGCTTGTCACCATAAGGGTTGTACTGCGAATCAGCGAAATAGACCAGGTTCTCATGTGGCAGCCGTGCCCGGATATGCCGGACAACAGACAAACCACCGATTCCCGAATCAAAAACACCGATTGGCGCAGAATGACCCATATCCAAGCTCAATGCCGTCAGCTTTTGGAAACTACCGGAATCCTGCCATTGCAGAAATTCGCAATCTTGGCTTCCCATTCAGCCGGTCCTGTCGTGTGCAGGGAAATCCCTGAAGAATCAACCGCCACCGTCACCGGCATATCCTCAACCTCAAACTCATAAATCGCTTCCATGCCCAGGTCGGCAAATGCCAGGACCTTGGAAGACTTGATTGCGCGGGAAACCAGATAAGCGGCACCACCCACCGCAATCATATAAGCCGACTTATGCTTCTTGATGGCTTCAATCGCGACAGGTCCCCGTTCAGCCTTGCCGACCATCGCAATCAGCCCTGTCTGACCCAGCATCATTTCTGCAAACTTGTCCATACGGGTTGAAGTCGTTGGACCGGCAGGTCCCACCACCTCATCACGGACAGGATCGACAGGTCCCACATAGTAAATCACCCGGTTTGTGAAATCGACCGGCAGCTTCTCACCCTTGGCAAGCATGTCCTGGATCCGTTTATGTGCAGCATCCCGCCCTGTCAGCATCTTGCCGTTCAGCAGCAGGGTCTGTCCTGGCTTCCACGAAGCCACCTCCTCACGGGTCAGCGTATCCAGGTTCACGCGTGTTGACTTCTCGACATCCGGCGTCCAGCTGATGGCTGGCCAGTCAGACAGGGCAGGGGGATCCAGATAAACCGGTCCCGAACCGTCCAGCACAAAATGTGCATGGCGTGTCGCCGCACAGTTCGGAATGATTGCAACCGGTTTCGATGCGGCATGGGTCGGGTACATATGGATCTTCACATCCAGGACGGTCGTCATGCCACCGACACCCTGTGCACCGATACCAAGTGCATTGATCTTATCGCACAGCTCAATACGCAGAGCCTCCACTTCATTCTGGGGACCCCGTGCCCGCAGTTCAGCCATGTCGATGGATTCCATCGCTGCTTCCTTCGCCATCAGCACCGCCTTCTCAGCGGTACCGCCGATGCCGATACCCAAGATACCCGGAGGACACCAGCCGGCCCCCATATGCTTCACCGTTTCCAGCACATGGTCCACAATCGAATCAGAAGGCATCAGCATCTTCAGCGAAGACTTGTTCTCAGAACCGCCGCCTTTGGCACCGACAGAAACCTCCACCGTATTGCCCGGCACAATATCCATCATAATGACAGCCGGGGAATTGTCCCGGGTGTTCCTGCGGTTGAAATGCGGGTCATCCACCACCGAAGCGCGCAGCTTGTTGTCCGGGAACGTATAGGCACGGCGCACCCCCTCGTTGATGGCATCATGGATGCTGCCCGTGAAACCTTCCCACTGCACATCCATCCCCACCTTCAGGAAAACATTCACCATCCCCGTATCCTGGCAGATAGGGCGCTTGCCTTCCGCGCACAGGCGCGAATTCATCAGGATCTGCTCAATTGCATCCCGTGCGGCAGGGCTCTGCTCAATCTCGTGGGCTTTTGCCAGATGGTCGATATAGTCTTTTGGATGGTAATAGCTGATGTACTGGAGTGCGGCGGCAACCGAATCGATCAGGTCGTCCTGCTTGATGATAGTCGTCATACGTTATGCCTTGGATGTCATTATTGTTGTAGTCCCAACCAGCCTATCAGACTGATTGGGCAGAATAAAACATCCATCATTATGGACGCAAAACAGGTCAATACCCATAGGCAAAAGGCATTGCCACTCCGCAAAAAAAGAAATGTTGTACTGGAAGCAAAAAAGACGTAAAAAGGTAAGACAAATCTCAAAAGGATGTTATAATCTTACGCTTTGAAAGACCGTTCCGGAGAGATGGATGAGCGGTTTAAGTCGCACGCCTGGAAAGCGTGTATAGGTGAATAGCCTATCGGGGGTTCGAATCCCCCTCTCTCCGCCAGAATCCAGTGAAAAGCCGTCATGTCAGATGACGGCTTTTTGCATTTTAGGTCCAACAGGAAAAGGCAGGCATCTCTGAAGTGCCATCAACGGTCATGGCCTTCAAGCCGCCTGTCTGCCATTCAAGGAAATCTGCCTGAGGGGGAATGGTCTGCAAATCAGCTGAAAGGCAGCAGTCCGAAAACATAGGCGATGACAGCGATGCTGATATTGCCGTCTGCATAGCCAAGCGTTGAATGGCTGCTGTTCTCCAACCGCCTTCCATCAAAATACGCCAGCGTACTGTGGGAACTGTTTTCCAGGCGCTTGCCATCAAAATAGCCCAATGTGCTGTGGGAACTGTTTTCCAGCCGTTTCCCGTCAAAATAGCCGATTGTACGGTGGCTGGCGTTTTCCAGGCGTTTCCCATCGAAATAGCCGATGGTGCTATGGCTGGCGTTCTCGATCCGGTTGCCGTTCAGGTAACCGACGGTGCTATGGCTGCTGTTCTCGATCCGAATGCTCATAAAGGTTCTTCCTCCATTGAAAAATCTTGTGCCGATAGGATGTCTGTTGAGGTGGGTACGGACAGGATTATCTTAAAGAAAGCGGTAACGGGATACAACCCAGGCAAAGCTGAAAAGCATCAGCCTGAGGTTTTTCTTCTATAAAGGGGGTTTTTAATTCCCTTCAGAAAAAGGCAGTTCACCGCGAGAATTCATAACCGTCCACCAGCTTCACCCGCTGGACCGTCACCCGGATATCCTTCAGCGCATCCATCGGGGTGGCATCTGCATGCCATGTGTCCTGGAAAATGAAAGTCTCTGCCCGGTCTGGCTGGATATGCCTGTCGCTGTTGCGGCAGACAAACGCATCAAAGCTGTCGTTCATGCTGGATGCCAGTTTCACCTTGTCGCCATGTTCGTTGTAGGCATAGGCATCTTTGCCATCGTTGAAATAAGTGGCGCAGGTGTCTCCACGCCATGCTTTCTGGGTCTTCCTGCCATATTTGTCATAGAAGCTGAACAGCAGTTCCACATTCTGGATGGCGACGTTGTAACGGTTTTCCACCACCACCTCAACCTGCACATCATAGGCACTGCCCCCCATCAGACGGGAGTCCTTGAGCCTGACCTCACGGACAGCTGCCAGTTCATCGACAGAAGGGGGAGCCAAAGGTTTGGGACGCTGGCTGCTGTCTTGGGAAGATGCGGCAGGCGCTGAGGCTGATGCAGATACAGGCTTGTCCTTGGAGAAATTGAAGAAACCGCTCACCCCCATCAATACCGCGATGGCCATCAGGATGATAATCAGCCATTTCCATAACTTCATGCGTTCTCCAAGGGTGAAAGGTTGTGATTGTTGATGCAGCCTCCAGCGATTGCAGACCGTATGGGGTACTGAGAAGCGTCAAGGCAGAGCATATCTGGATAGCCTGGAAACTGCAAGAATAATCCTTTATCTCTCTATTCCATGCAGATAGGCCATAACTTACAATATCCAATAATTTAGTTAGATTATTTTTTCACAGAAACACCAAAATACTGTATATTATTACAGCCAAGTAAGGTTAGATATATTGTGTTTTTGGTGTTGTTTATCTATATGACAGCAAAGACTGAATACGATGTATCTGACCCTCTTGATATTGAGCGTTATGCTCAAGGATTGGTTGACAAGACTTTTCGTCAGATATGGGAGCTTGATGTAAAACGCATACAGTTACTGGCAGAAGAACAGAAAGCTCATTATGTGGTTGTTGACAATAAACGCAATAAAGGAAACCTCGGACAGCTCATTGAAGAAAGATTCTTTCATTACAAACCAAACAGCAAGAACAAACCAGATTTTGAAGAAGCAGGGGTAGAGCTGAAGGTCTCTCCATACAAAATCAACAAAGATGGAACCAAGTCAGCAAAAGAACGACTGGTTCTGACAATGATTGATTACTACAAGGTTGTTGAGGAAAACTTTGATACAGGACATTTTTGGAATAAGTGCCGTCATCTGCTTCTGGTGTATTACCTATGGAAACAGGAAATTCAGGAAAACTTGGATTATCAAATCAAGTTTGCAAGATTGTTTGAACCAAAAGGACAAGATTTACAGATTATCCGTGAAGACTATGCAAAAATCGTTTCAGCCATCCGACAGGGAAAAGCACACGAATTAAGCGAAGGGTCAACAACCTATCTTGGAGCGGTTACAAAAGGAGCAAATAGTAGCGTCAGACGTGGACAGCCTTTCAGTGATATAGAGGCAAAACCAAGAGCGTTTGCTTATAAACAGTCCTATATGACTGTTGTGCTGAATAGGAAAAGTACTTATGAACCAATTGTCCAGCAAAGCGTTGTTGAGGATTTTGAAGGATTCATTGCCCAGAAAATCAATCGCTATAAGGGATATTCCATAGATGAACTCTGTGACGAGCTGAACATCAGCAGTAAACCTAAAAATATTGCTTCCCTTCTAGGATTCAGGATTCTGGGTATTACGAAGAATCAGACAGAAGAATTTGCAAAAGGAAACATTATTGTCAAAGCTATCAGAATCAGTCAGAACAATACTATCAAGGAGAGCATGAGCTTTCCGACATTCAAGTTCAAAGAGCTTGTTAATGAGGAATGGGAAGACAGCACCTTTGGAAACTACCTATACGAAACGAGGTTCTTTTTTGTAATTTATAAAGAGGATAGTAATGGCGTGTTGCGGTTAAGAGGATGTCAGTTCTGGAATATGCCTGTCAGCGATATTGAGAACGATGTTAGGCAAATGTGGGAGCGTACAGTTGTGCTCTTGAAAGATGGTATTCAGATATGGAAAGACGATAAGGGAAGGAACCATAGCAATCTACCGCAGAAAAAAGAAAACCGTGTCAGTCATATCAGACCGCACGCAAGAGATGCTAATGATACCGATGAGCTTCCAGACGGTCGCAAGTATCCAAAACAGTGTTTCTGGCTGAACAATACCTACATTTTGAGCCAGTTGGACGAAGAATTTAAAAGTAACAGATAAAAATGAAGAAAACAGTGTGCGAACTCTTTGCGGGTGTTGGTGGTTTCCGCTGTGGATTGAACGGTATCAAATCCGTAGAAGATTCCAAAAAACCTGAAAAATGGAAGACCGCTTGGTTCAGTCAATGGGAACCCGGAAAAAAGAACCAGTACGCTTGGGACTGTTATGTAAACCGCTTTGGTCGGTCTTTGGATACAGTTGGTGAAGATACGACCAATCAAGACATCGCTAAAGTCAATAAGTCACATATTCCTGACCATAATCTTCTGGTTGGTGGTTTTCCTTGCCAGGATTATTCGGTTGCTAGAAGTCTCAATGGTGAAAAAGGGATAGAAGGAAAGAAAGGGGTTCTCTGGTGGTCTATCCGAGATGTAATTCAAGCAAAGAAACCTCCCTTTGTACTGCTGGAAAATGTTGATAGATTGCTGAAGTCACCTTCCAAGCAAAGAGGTAGAGATTTTGGGGTAATGCTGTCCTGTCTCCGTGATGAAGGGTACATTGTTGAATGGAGGGTTGTGAATGCTTCTGAATATGGTTTTGTCCAGAGACGCAGACGGACATTCATTTTTGCTTCAAGACTGACAACCCAATACGCATCTGAGCTTCTGAAGAAAACCAAAGGTAATCCTAGAAAGATTTTCAATACCGATGGTTTCTTTGCTCGCACATTTCCGATACAGCCAGTGAGTGATGAAGACATTTCAGAACCAGCTATCCTTGATTTGGACGTTGTTAAAGTTTCAGACAACTTTCAGTATGACTTTCAGAATAGCGGCGTGATGATTGGTAGTATTGTCTATAGTGTTCATTCAAAACCAAAGATGTATCACCCAGGATTGCTGGGGGATATTCTTGAAAAGGATGATGTGGATGGAAAATATTTCATAGCTCCGGAAAGACTGTATTACACGGATCCAAAGGTAACTAGAGCTGATGAAACTGAACAGGAATTGACCAGAGAACAGCGTCAGACTTGGCAATACCTGAAGGGTGGAAAAAAGAAGCTCCGTACAGCTTCAAATGGCCATCAGTATGTCTTCTCTGAAGGAGCAATTCCTATGATTGATGAATGGGATGCTCCTGCAAGAACAATGTTGACATCTGAAAGTTCCTTCAATCGGAGTACGCATATCGTCAAAGATAAGAAAACAGGGAATATCCGTATCTTGACTCCAAAAGAAACAGAACGAATCCAAGGGTTTCCCGATGACTGGACAGAAGGAATACCCGAAAAAATGAGGTATTTCTGTATGGGGAATGCATTGGTTGTCGATCTTATCCGTGAGATGGAAAAAACCTTAAGTGAAATATTCAGTAAGGAAAACTAATATCTTTTATTGAGTTTTCATAATTGTCTTGTTCCTTGTTCTTTATGGAGAGGATGAAACATGTGGTTCGGCAAGTACCGGAATTTCGGTGACATCCATCCTTTCTTTTATGCCATCTCGTTCCGGAAGGAACTGCTTAAACGGCATCTCAGGAATTTCTTCAGCAAAGAGAAAATCGCCAGGACCGTCCAGCAGCAGAAACTGCCCCATGTTGTCTTTACTTACAGTTCCAACCTGATCAAGCGCGGGAAAGGTATTGACCCTGTCCTGCAGTACAACAAAGCAGACAATATCAGGCTGGCATGTGCCAAGATGAACGGCATGGTCATCCGCCCAGGGGAAGTTTTTTCTTTCTGGCGGACAATTGGCAAGACATCGGTGGAAAACGGTTTCAAGGAAGGGCGTGTCATTGTCAATGGCAAGCTGACTTCAGGAACGGGCGGTGGCCTCTGCAATCTCGCCAATACGCTCAATCTGCTGGTCCTCAACAGCCCTTTGGAAATCGTGGAGTTCCATAAGCACTCTGATGCGTTGTCGCCGGATGCCGGGAAAAGGGTGCCATTGAGTTCGGGTACTTCTGTCAGCTACAACTATATCGATTACCGGTTCAGGAACAATACCGGGCAGGATGTCCAGCTCTTTCTATGGGTTGAGGATGAAAAGCTCTTCGGGGAACTGCGAAGTGAAAGGGCATTTCCGTACCGTTATGAGATTGTTGAGGAAGGTCATCATTTCCGGAAAGAGGGGGACAGGTTTTACCGTGTTTCCAAGATTTACCGGACGACCATCGAGAAAGCAACGGGGAATATCTTGGATAAGACGCTTATCTGGGACAATCATTCGATGGTGATGTTTGACGATGACCTGATTCCAAAGGACCAGATCAGGGGCTGACCGGTCAGGTGTTGCCAGACGGCAATGAAAAATCACTTTTCTTTTGGCTGACCGCAGATTGCCTTGACACCTTGTTCCCCGGATGTGTTGGGGATTGCCGGCAGCCAGGCGTTTGGGGGAGCGTCTGCTGATTCGGTCAGTGTGCCGCTGGGCTGGTACACGTCGTAGTGGAGGATCTGATACTGGTTTTTGGCGCAGTCAGCTTCTTCGGTCAGGATGATGTAGAAATAGCCGCTCAGTGGCCCATCCTTGGGAATCAGCTTGAACCTGGCTTTGTGATTGGCTTGGTCAAGGCTTGCATCATCAATAAAATATTGCCCATCGTTGTGGTCATAGATCAGCCGCCAGTTTTCAGCCTGTGCTGTGCCCAGCAGGGCAAACCCTGCCAAGGCGGCAATCAGCCATTTCTTCATGGTTTCCCCTGTTTTTCCTGATGCCGGTTTCAGCAAGGCACCGCCTTGAATGGTGCCTTGCCCGGATTGAGGTTATCGATACCGTCTGTTCTTGGTTTTCCTGGAAGTGTTCTGGTATTTGTAAGCACCAGTTTTTTTCTGGGGTGTTCCCTGATAGCCAGGCTGTCCAGGTCTCTGCTGAGGTCCATTCTGATACCCCTGGGGAGCAGGTCCGTGTTGTGGTCCCTGAGCGTTGGGTCCTTGGTGTGGTGCTGGCTGGTATCCCTGTTGACCATGGTTCGGCTGTGGACCGCCCTGATAACCTTGAGGTGCTGGTCCGTGTTGCGGCCCTTGTGCGTTGGAGCCCTGATGCGGGGCGGGTTGGTATCCCTGAGGACCATGGTTCGGCTGTGGACCACCCTGATAGCCTTGGCGGTCAGGTCTCTGTTGGGGCGCACCCTGATAACCCTGCGGACCTGGGGTATGCTGTGGTCCCTGTGCATGAGGTCCTTGATGCGGAGTGGGCTGGTGTCCCTGAGGACCATGGTTCGGTTGCGGACCGCCTTGGTAACCTTGGTGTCCGTACTGATGGCCCTGTACGTCAGGACCTGGCTGAGGGGCTTTTACGTTTGGTCCCTGCTGTCTCTGGGTCATCGGTCCGTACTTGGGAGCCTTTGCGGAGGTGTAGGGTTTCTTGTAAGGGGCTTTTTTCGGTGGCTGTTTGGCATAGGCTGCTGTTGCGGCAAATGCGATGAGTGCTGTGGCAATAAGCGTTCTTTTCATGATGGATTCCTGATTGAAGAAAAAATCGATGGAACTGCCTTGGCCTGTCCGGGCAATGTATCGGATAGGCTTCAAGGACAAGTATATACACAGCATCATGGGAAAAGCACTTGTTTTTATTGGTGAAAGACAAAAAAGGAGACAGAAGGGCGATGCGTTGCCTGTGTGATAAGTCTGGAATAATCTTTGCCTGAAACAGGGTACAATAATAAATTTTTGAAATCCCCGGTGACGGGGCATGATGGCAGGCAACGGGCAACATTTGGCGACCGATGGATATCGACTTGGATATAGACTGGGGATTGGTGCTGGGGGAATTGACCTACAATCCCAAGTCACCGATGATTTTCAGCAGCGGCCTGTTCCTGTGGCTGTTTGCCATTTTCTCGCTGATTTATTTCTGCCTGAGGCGGACGGATACCATCCGTATCCTGTTTGTCACGCTGTTTTCCTATTATTTCTATTACAAGAGCAGTGGCGTGTATGTGACGCTGCTGTTTGTGGTTTCGCTGTCTGATTTCCTGATTGGCAGGGCGATCTACAATCGGCAGACAGCAGGCGGCGGTTGGGACAAGGATGCCAATAAGGGTCAGCAGCGGTTGCTGCTGTGCTGCTGCCTGCTGGTCAATCTGGGGCTGCTGGCGTATTTCAAATATACGAACTTCTTCTATGAGGTGTTCTGCCCGTTATGGAACGGTAAATTTGAGCCATTGGATATTTTCCTGCCGGTGGGCATCAGTTTCTTCACGTTCCAGTCGATCAGTTATGTGGTCAGTATCTACCGGGGACAGTTGAAGCCGCTGAACAGCCTGCTGGACTATGCGTTTTATGTCAGTTTTTTCCCGCAGCTGGTGGCTGGCCCGATTGTGGATGCCCGGGATTTTGTGCCGCAGATCCATAAGCCGCTCACGGTCACGGATGAGATGTTCGGCAGGGGGGTGTTCCTGATTGTCGCCGGGCTGTTCAAGAAGGCGGTGATCAGTGATTACATCAGTGTGAATTTTGTGGAGCGCATCTTTGATGACCCGACGCTGTATTCCGGTATTGAGAACCTGCTGGGGCTGTATGGGTATGCGCTCCAGATTTACTGCGATTTCTCGGGCTATTCCGATATGGCAATCGGGATTGCGCTGCTGTTGGGCTTCAAGTTCCCGGACAATTTCAATTCACCGTATAAGAGCACTTCGGTCACGGATTTCTGGCGGCGGTGGCATATCAGCCTGTCGCATTGGCTGCGGGACCATCTGAATATCTCGCTGGGTGGTAACCGGCATGGCAAGGTCAGGACGTATTTCAACCTGTTCATGACGATGCTGCTGGGTGGTTTCTGGCATGGTGCGAGCTGGAATTTCATTGTCTGGGGGGCTCTGCATGGTGCTGCATTGGGTGTCCATAAGGCGTTCCGCAGTATCTGTGGGATTGACCCGAAGCAGCAGGCGAAAGGCATTGTCGGTTTCTTTGCCCGGTTGCTGACGTTCCATTTTGTGGTGTTCTGCTGGATTTTCTTCCGCAATACGTCTTTCGAGCATTCGTGGCAGATGATCATGAAGATCGGCACAGAGTTCAATGCGGGACTCCTGCCACAGATATGGGATGGCTATACGTTGGTCATGTGCATGATCATCGTGGGGTTTGTCCTGCATTTCCTGCCAGACCGTGCCACTGAGTTTTGCCAGAAAGCGGTGACCAAACTGCCTTTGGTCCTGAAGGCGGTGCTGATCACAGCGGTCATTTATCTGATTATCCAGGTGAAGAGCAGCGATATCCAGCCCTTCATCTATTTCCAGTTCTAGCAGGGGAAGAGGCGCATGAGAAACAGAATCTTCCACGCTTTCCTGCTGACGGTGATGGTCATCGCCATGCTGTATGGATTGAGCTGGTTGCCTGAGATGGAAATCGGGGATGTGAAGACGAAGCCGGTGGACCTGCTGGCGGATATCCGTCCGGGCAAGGGCGGGGATGAAGCGGCAGAAGAAGCTGATACGCAGGCGGCGGTTGCGGCGGTGGATGCGAACGGGCTGCGCAATTATGACCTGCCGATGCAGGGCAATCTGATGCCGATTGAGGACTATTCCTGGAACAAGGGCAGTCCTGACCTGTATGTCGGTCATGGGATGGGGTATTTCTATGAGGCATTGGATAAGGTGGCTTCGCTGGGCCGCCCTGTCCGTGTGGCTTATTTCGGGGATTCGTTCATCGAGGGTGACATCATCACCCAGGACCTGAGGGCGATGCTCCAGTCACGGTTTGGCGGTTCAGGGGTCGGTTTTGTGGATATCGCCTCACCGACAGCCGGGTTCCGTGTTTCTGTCCGGACAACTTCCAAGGGGTGGGCATCTTTCGCGGTGACGGACAAGTCTGGGTTTGATACAGGCCGCCAGGGTATCAATGAGCGTTATTTCGTGCCCCGTGGACATGGACAGGTGACGTTGGAAGGCAATGGTGCGATGAAGGCGATGCATCAGGATGCCTGGGAGGTCACGACACTGTATTATCGGGCACCGAACCGTGCGGTTGTCACAGGACGCTTGGACGATGGCGCAGAGCAGTCGTTTGCCATCGGCGGGGCGCCAGAAGTCCAGCAGGTTCAGATGGCAGGCAGGGCGGAAAAAGCGTTCTGGTCGGTGCCTGATGGTGCTGGGACGTTCTTTGGGGTTGGTCTGGAGTCCCGCCAGGGCATCACGGTCGATAATTTCTCGATGCGGGGCAACAGCGGGATGACGCTGTCGAAGGTGCCGGAGAATACGCTGATGCAGTTTGCCTCAGTCCGGCCGTATGACCTGATTGTCCTGCAGTTCGGGCTGAATGTCGCGAACAATAAGCAGACAGATTATTCCGGCTATGAAAAAGAAATGGAAAATGTCATCCGGAAACTGGCGAAAGTGTTTCCAAGGACGTCTATCCTGATTGTCGGGGTCGGTGACCGTGGTGAACGCAGGAATGGCGGTATTGTCACTATGGGTGGCATCAAGGCTTTGGGACGTTACCAGCAGCAGATGGCATTCAAGACAGGCTGTGCGTTCTGGAATCTCTATCAGGGGATGGGCGGTCCAGGCAGTATTGTGAAGATGGCGGATGCCAAGCCGGCGATGGCAAACAAGGATTACACCCATATCAACTCAAAGGGCGGCCAGCTTATTGCACAGCGGCTCTTTGATGCGTTGATGCATGGTTATGATGAAAGGAAGGGAAAGGGTAAATGAGGATATTCAAGTCATGGAAACTGGCAGGGGCTCTGGCATTGGCCGGGGTGTTCCTGGCAGGCTGTACTTCAACGAAACCGCCGAAACCTGTTTCCCGACCACCCAAGGATATGACGCCTGAACAGCGGTTGATCAATATGGGGTTCAAGAACACCCGCAAGAACAGGATTTACAACGCCCAGAGCCTGAACGGTTTTTTCCAGAAGGTTGATGACCGCGCGAACAGGCAGGTCCGTATCGTCCAGATCGGTGATTCGCATGTCCGGGGGCATATGTTTCCGGCAGCATTGCGTCAGAAACTTGCGGCAAGGTGGGGAAGCCACGCGATGGTTGACAAGACCATCAATTACCATACAACGGCAATGGCGGAGGAAACCGGTGAGAACGGGTTTATTTTCCATGCGCGGGGCAAGAATGGCTGCACAATCGCCTATTACCTGAACGAAAGCCGGATGGATGAGCTTGCCCAGCTCCAGCCAGACCTGATTATTGTGTCGGTTGGCACGAATGAGAGCCATGCGAAGTTCGATCCGGTGACTTACCGTGAGAAGCTGGATACTTTCATCGCGGGTATGCGGTCACGGCTTGCGGCAGAGGGGAGGGATGTCGCTTTCCTGCTGACGACACCGCCATGCAGCCATATCTCGAAGACAGAAACGGTGGAATATGTCGATGATGAGGGCAAAATCCGGATTGACAGCGTCAAGACAAAAGTGCCGAATCCGGTTGCGGCGGATGTTGCGTCATTCCAGGCATGGTATGGAGACAGGAACAGCATCGCGGTCTGGAACCTCTATGACACGGTTGGCGGGAAGGAGAGTGCCTGCAACAACTGGTGGAACGGTGGTTTCATGGCAAAAGACGGCATCCATTACACGAAGAAAGCCTATACCTTGCAGGCAGAACTGCTGGGGCAGGCTATCCTGGATGCTTACGACAGTTACCGGCGGACAAAAGTCCGCTACCGGTAAGCCGCACGGAATCTGTTGTTTTTTGAAAGATGATTTGTAAAAAGCTGTAAATGTCTTGACTTGGGTGTTGTTGGCTGTCATAATTTCAATTCTCCGCTTACGAAACAGCCACAACGCGCTGTGGAGGCGGCAAAGGTCTTTAACAAAGAGGCAGATGATAGGTGTGGGCGCCTGCGTTCCCGTGCGCAAGCAAGAGAAACGAA
>JAHAYL010000045.1 GCA_018384065.1 Oxalobacter sp. | reverse complement strand
CCATTGCACTGGAAGGCGCCCTGAAACTCAAGGAAATCTCCTACATCCATGCCGAAGCCTATCCGGCGGGAGAACTCAAGCACGGGCCACTGGCACTCGTCACCGACAAAATGCCCGTCGTCACCATCGCGCCGAACGACGTCCTGCTCGAGAAACTCCAGTCCAACATGCAGGAAGTGCGTGCAAGGGGCGGCCAGCTTTATGTCTTCGCTGACGGGGACACCCACATCGTCAACGGTGACGGCGTCCATGTCATCCATATGCCGGAGAACTACGGGCTGCTGTCCCCGATCCTGCATGTCATCCCCCTGCAGCTCCTGGCATACCACACCGCATTGGTCAGGGGTACCGATGTGGACAAGCCACGCAATCTGGCGAAGTCGGTTACGGTAGAATAGGGAATGGATGGTGCTGCCACAGTGGGCAGCACCACTGGCATGGCAGCGGGCAAAGGACCAGTAAAGGGAAAGATTGTCCGTTGCAGATAAAAAAGGAGACGAAGATGGTTACTTCAGCAGAAGAAGCCGATACGGTCGGCTATACCTTGAAAGGGAACCGTTATCTGAATCTTACCAACCGCTGCGGTATGCTGCGCTGCGCATTCTGTCCGAAATTCAACGGAACATGGTCTGTCAAGGAATACAATATGCGCCTTCAGCACAATCCCTCCATTGAGGAACTGGTGGAAGCGGCAGGTGAACCCGGTGAATACAATGAGGTGGTTTTCTGCGGCATGGGGGAATCCACGGCCCGTCTGGATGTCATGCTTGAGGTTGCCCGCCGTCTGCGTGCGAAGGGCATCACAAAACTGCGCCTGAACACCAATGGACTGGCGAACCAGATGTATGGGCGTGATGTCGCGCCAGAGATTGCCGCTGTCATCCCGACTATTTCTGTCTCACTGAATGCACAGGATGAGGAAACCTATATCCGCCATTGCCGTCCGAAATTCCCGGGAGCTTATGCTTCCATGCTTGGTTTTGTGGAAAGTGCCCATAAAGCCGGTGCGGATGTCACGGTGACAGCCGTTGATGGACTGCCAGGGGTCGATGTGAAAGCCTGTGCGGCAATTGCGGAAAAGCTCGGTGTCAAGTTCCGCCGCCGTGTGCTGGATGACTTGGTCTGACTGTTGTTTTTATCAAAGAAAAAAGCAGTTTTGAAAAAAAACTGCTTTTTTTGTTTCTGTGGATAAATTTTTAAATAAATGATTTTATTGGCAAATCCCGTTTTCTATTTTGTGGAAAATAAGCGGATTTTCTGTGGATAAGTTGTGGATATTGTTGTAATTAACTGTTTTTTCAAGGTTTATTAAGATTTGGAAGGGTTTGAAGGGGTTCCTGCAAGATTTGAAAAGCTTCTTTATAATGAGCAGTACTTAACTTTCAGGGAAAAAAATTAGGTATAGTTCCCTGTATGGTGGAAGACAGGGGGTGGCGTCCATTGATTGGGACGGGATTCCAAGAGGTTTCAGCCACCATCTTTAGAGCGTCATTTCCACCAAAAGAAATATCTGACTGGGCCAGTTTTCCTTGGGAAAACTGGATTTACCGAAGTACGCACATTTGAGACCGGGCAAGGTGGTTTCCCGACGGCTCAGGTGTAGGAATTGAAAAAGGGATTGAATGAACACTGGAGACATCAAGGAGCAGGAAGACGCTGTTGGCGCACCTGTCCTGCCTCCTCTGCCACAACGGATCATCAAACGTGATGGCGCTGAGATGCCATTTGATGCGACCCGCATTGCGAAAGCATTGGCGAAAGCCGGCCGCGCAACGGGGGATTTCGGGGAAGATGAAGCAAACCTGCTGACCCAGCGTTCCCTGAAAGTGCTGCGTCACCGTTTTGCCGGTTCTGCGCCAACGGTCGAACAGGTCCAGGATGTGGTTGAGCAGATGCTGTTGGATGCCAACCATACGAGGACTTTCCGTGCCTATGCGACATACCGTGACCAGCGTCACCGCATCCGTCAGGATAAACGGACCTTGGTTGATGTCGAGTCTTCAGTGAAGGAATATGTTGACCGTGCTGACTGGCGTGTCAAGGCGAATGCCAACCAAGGCTATTCCCTTGGTGGGATGATCCTGAATGTCGCGGGCAAGATTACAGCGAATTACTGGCTGAGCCATGTCTATCCACCGGAAATCGGGCAGGCTCACCGTGATGCGGATTACCATATCCATGACCTGGATATGCTTTCCGGTTACTGTGCCGGGTGGTCCCTGCGGCAGCTGCTCGTTGAAGGGTTCAATGGCATTCCGGGCAAACTGGAGGCCAATCCACCGAAGCACCTGTCTTCCGCATTGGGACAGATGATCAATTTCTTGGGATCCCTGCAGAATGAATGGGCAGGGGCACAGGCGTTCAGTTCTTTTGATACTTACCTGGCTCCTTATGTGCGCAAGGATAACCTGGACTATGACACGGTCCACCAGCTTATCCAGGAATTCATCTATAACCTGAATGTGCCTTCCCGCTGGGGGACGCAGACGCCTTTCACCAACCTGACGTTTGACTGGGTCTGCCCGGAAGACCTGCGGGAACAGGTGCCTGTTGTCGGGGGTGAGGAAATGCCTTTCACCTATGGGGAGCTCCAGGAAGAAATGGATATGCTCAACCGCGCTTACATTGAAGTCATGTCAGCCGGTGACAGCAAAGGCAGGGTGTTCACTTTCCCAATCCCGACCTACAACATCACGCATGATTTCCCTTGGGAATCTGAAAATGCCCAGCGCCTGTTTGCGATGACCGCAAAATATGGCTTGCCTTATTTCCAGAATTTCCTGAATTCTGAACTGCAACCGAACATGGTCCGTTCCATGTGCTGCCGTCTGCAGCTTGACCTGCGAGAGCTGCTGAAACGCGGTAATGGTCTGTTTGGTTCAGCGGAACAGACCGGTTCCATCGGGGTTGTCACCATCAACTGCGCCCGTCTTGGTTATCTGTTCAAGGGCAATGAGAAAGCCCTGTTCTCCCGTCTGGACCGTCTGACCGATATGGCGAAGGACAGCCTGGAAATCAAGCGCAAGGTCATCCAGCGCCTGATGGACGATGGACTGTATCCATTCACCCAGCGTTACCTCGGCCGGCTGAAGAACCATTTCTCCACCATCGGTGTCAACGGCATCAATGAAATGATCCGGAATTTCACCGATGACAAGGAAGATATCACGACAGAATTCGGCAATGCGTTTGCCATCCGTCTGCTGGACCACCTGCGTGACCGGATGAGGAGTTATCAGGAAGAAACCGGCAGCCTGTATAACCTGGAGGCGACGCCTGCAGAAGGGACCACCTACCGCTTTGCCCGTGAAGACAAGAAACGGTATCCGGACATCATCCAGGCAGGTACCCCAGAGGCACCGTATTACACCAATTCATCCCAGCTGCCGGTCGGTTATACCGATGATCCGTTCCAGGCATTGGCGATGCAGGATGAGCTGCAATGCAAATATACAGGGGGTACGGTGCTCCACCTGTATATGCAGGAAAAGATTTCTTCTCCGGAAACCTGCCGGAAGCTCATCAAGGCTGCCTTGACGAATTTCCGCTTGCCATATATCACCATCACGCCGACATTCTCCATCTGTCCGAAGCATGGTTACATTGCAGGCGAACACGAATATTGCCCGGTCTGCGACGAAGAACTCTTGGCGAAGGCTGAATATAAACACTGAATAACCGATAACTGATAACAATAAAAGAAAGGATTGAAAATGAAAGTCTCTGACCTCCCTCAGGAAGCAAGAACCAAATGCGAAGTCTGGACCCGCGTCATGGGCTACCACCGTCCTGTTTCTGAATTCAATCCAGGCAAGCAGAGCGAACATAACGAACGTGTCCATTTCGTAGAAAGCAAACTGCCAGACTTGGACAACATTGGTTGCTGTGGCAGATAATCCTGGGCTGAACGTGGGTGGCATCACCCCGTTCACCACAATTGATTTCCCCGGGCATCTTGCGGCGGTCCTGTTCTGCCAGGGATGCCCATGGCGGTGCCGGTACTGCCATAATCCCCATCTTCTGCCCATGGTGCCATCAGGCAAACATGCCTGGGCAGATATCCTTTCATGGCTTGAAACCCGGAAGGGGCTGCTCGAAGGGGTTGTCCTCAGCGGTGGAGAGCCTCTGGCGCAGCGTCACCTTATCCCATCAGTCGCCCAACTGCGGGATATGGGGTATGCCGTTGCACTTCATACATCTGGGGTTTCCCCGAGGCGTTTCAGGGAAGTCCTGCCAAGCATTGACTGGGTCGGTCTGGACATCAAGGCGCCTTTCGATGAGTATGATGCCATCACAGCCAGCGGTGCTGTTTCCGGTAAGCATGCCAAGGAAGTGCTGGTTGACCTGTTGGCTTCAGGCAAGGCGCATGAACTGCGCTGTACCCTTGATCCTGATTATTTCACGCCTGAACGGGCGGCAAAAATGGCAACCCAGCTGGCTGGGCTCGGGGCTGGCCATTTGATTGTCCAGTCATGCCGCGACAACGAACACCGCCACAGCAAGCCTGTTGCGGAAGCCATCCGCACAGCGTTTGAGCAGATCCTGCCAAACGTCCAGTACCGTTCCTGACTGCCTGCATAAAGCCTGATGCCATAAGGGCATCGGATTTCCCCTACAGATTTTCCAGGTATCAAACCGTCAAACAGCAACAGGTGTTGCTTTCAAGCTTCTTTTTCTGTTTTTCCGTTGAAAAAGTTGTCATGCCCGGAAATACAATGCTATTATTCCTATCAATCCGATAGGAATAATAATAAATAGAAAGGAAAGCAGGGTGAAACTCATCCAGACAATCGGGAATACGCCATTGCTGGCGCTTGAAAGGCTTTCTGGTTCCGGGAAGCCGGTGGTTTATGCCAAGGCTGAATTCATGAATCCGAGTGGGTCGGTCAAGGACCGTGCTGCGGCAAACATGATCCAGGAAGGGATTGCCCGTGGGAACCTGACATCAGGGAAAACCATCCTGGATGCCACGAGTGGGAATACAGGCATTGCCTATGCCATGTTGGGGGCATCCTTGGGGTTCAAGGTGAAACTTTTCCTGCCAGCGAACGCCAGTGCAGAACGCAAGCAGGTCATGCGTGCATTCGGGGCTGAGATTGTGGAGACGGATCCGTTGGAGGGATCCGATGGTGCCTATCTGGCGGCATTGGATGAATACCGGAAGGATCCTGACCGCTATTTCTATCCTGACCAGTACAACAACCCTGCCAACTGGAAAGCCCATTTCGATGGGACCGGACGGGAAATCTTCGAGCAGACATCAGGCAGGGTGACGCATTTTGTCGCCTCAACAGGGACATCAGGAACCCTGATGGGCGTGGCTAAAAGGCTGAAACAGGAAAACCCTGATATCAAGGTCATCGCTGTCCAGCCGGATTCCCCGATGCATGGCATCGAAGGGACAAAGCATATGGCGAGCACCATCCACCCTGGTATCTATGACCCTTCCATCTTGGATGGTGTCGTCGAGGTCAGTACAGAAGAAGCGTATCTGACTGTCAGGAAACTGGCACAGGAAGAAGGGCTTTTCGTTGGTATCAGCAGCGGGGCGAATGTCGCCGGTGCACTGAAAACAGCGGAAAAGCTGGATGGGAAAGCGGTTGTTGCGACGGTCTTGTGTGACAACGGCTTCCGTTACCTGTCCGGTGACTTATGGGAGGACAGGCAATGATTGTAATGACAGAAGAACAGAAACGCGCCATCGATGCACATGGGGAGGAAACCTATCCCAATGAATGCTGCGGGATCATGTTGGGGGAAGTGCTTGACGATGGGACCAAAGTGCTGGAAGAACTGCTTCCGGTTGACAATTCCCGCGAAGACGGTGAGCAGTATCACCGGTTTGAAATCAAGGCAGAGGATCTGCTGGAAGCCGAGAAGGTGGCGGCATCCAGGCATCTGGATGTGGTCGGTTTCTACCATTCGCATCCTGACCATCCATCTGTACCGAGTGAGTATGACCGTTCCCATGCTTTCCTGTTTTATTCCTACATCATTGTTGCGGTGGAAAAAGGCAGGGCAGGCGCATTCACTTCATGGGAACTGGACAAGGATTTCCAGTTTGAATCAGAAAAATTGACGATAAAGGAATAAATCATGTCTGTGACTGTTTTTATCCCGGCCGCCCTCCGTGCATTTACGGAAAGGAAGTCGGAAATCGATGTGGGTACCGTTGCGACAGTGGAAGAGGCAATCCGGCAGTTGACGGACCGGTATCCTGCCATCACTGACTATGTTTTTACAACGGATGGGCAGCTGAAACGGTTCATCAATGTCTTTGTCGGTGAAGAGAACATCAAGGACAGGGATGGTATCAAGACTGCCCTGAAAGAGGGTGACAGGATTTCGCTGATCCCGGCGATTGCAGGAGGCGTCGATGAGTGATGGAAGACCCGGTATTTTTTCAGGCAGCGTAATCCCTGACAATGACCTGCCTGAACTGAGTGATGCCGACATCCAGCGTTACAGCCGCCATCTGATCCTGCCTCAGGTTGGTGTTGAAGGTCAGAGAAAGCTGAAGAAGGCAAAGGTCCTGTTGATTGGCAGTGGTGCTTTGGGTTCTCCGGCCGCCCTGTATCTGGCGGCGGCAGGTGTCGGTACATTGGGTGTCGTGGATTTTGATGAGGTCGAGGAATCCAACCTTCAGCGTCAGGTCATCCATTCAACACGGGATGTGGGGCGGCCAAAGGTCGCTTCTGCCAGGGACAGGATCCGTTCCATCAATCCAAAGCCGGAAGTCATTGCCTATAACATCAGTCTGACCAGTGAGAACGCCTTGGAGATTTTCGCTGACTACGATGTCATTGTGGATGGAACCGACAATTTCCAGACCCGGTACCTGATCAATGATGCCTGTGTGATGCTGGGAAAACCTGAGGTCTATGGTTCGGTTTTCCAGTTTGAGGGATTGGCGAGTGTCTTTTATGCCAAGCAAGGTCCCTGCTATCGATGCCTCTATCCTGAACCCCCTCCACCAGGACTGGTGCCTTCCTGCGGTGAGGCGGGCGTGTTTGGCGCATTGCCTGGGATTATCGGCACCATCCAGGCGACCGAGGTCATCAAGCTGATTGTTGGGGGCGCAGAACCCCTGATTGGGCGGTTGCTGTCCCTGGATGGCTGGAGCATGCGTTTCCGGGAGTATGCGCTGAAAAAGGACCCTTCCTGCCCGGTCTGCGGCAAGCATCCAACCATCAGGAAGCTGATTGATTATGAGGAGTTCTGCGGTCTGAAGAAGCATCAGGAAATCCATATTGACGAGATTGAGCCTAAGGCACTGAAACAGCGTCTGGACAATGGTGAGCCCGTACAGCTGATTGATATCCGTGAGGTGCATGAAAGGGCGATTGCCAAGCTGGAAGGGGCAAAGGCCATTCCTTTCGGGCAGGTGCTGAGAAGGAAAGACGAGTTGGATAAGGATGTCGATGCTGTCTTTATCTGCAAGGTCGGGCAGAAAAGCCTGTACATCATCGAGGAACTGATCCGGTCTGGCTATGAAGGCAGGCTGGTCAGTCTCAAGGGTGGCATCAATGGATGGGCAAGGGATGTCGATCCGTCTATCCCGCTTTATTAAGGGCAGTTTTGGAAAATGGTTTGAGACTTTAATTTTTGGATGAATCAAAGGAGATGAAATGGCAGATAAGAATGTATTGAATGCGCTTGGCGAGAAAGCCGCCTATCAATTGGCGGATGTCTCAAAAACAACAGCGCAGTATCAGGCGATTTCCCCACGCTGGCTGACCCGCCTGCTGGATTGGAAAGGCTTGGATTCCGGGATTTTCCGGTTGAACAAAGTGGTGGATGACAACTCCCCATTGGAAATCCTGTGCAGCCAGTTCCGTAAAGACAGTGATATTCCGCAGACTTTCATCAATTATGAGGAAAATCCACGGGAATACCGCCTGAATTCGATTTCCACCATCATCAATATCGATACCCGGATATCCGATGTTTACAGCAGACCTTTCAACCAGGTCAAGGAACAGCTCCGCCTGGCGATTGAAAGTGTCCGTGAACGTCAGGAGGGGCAGTTGATCAACAACGGTGATTACGGGTTGCTGAACAATATCGTAGATTCGCAGAAGGTGCAGTCCCGGACGGGATTCCCGACACCGGATGATTTTGATGAGCTGATTTCCAAGGTCTGGAAAGAGCCTTCATTCTTCCTGGCGCATCCAAGGGCCATTGCCGCCTTTGGCAGGGAATGCACCCGCCGTGGCGTTCCACCGCCAACCACCAACCTGTTTGGCTCCAATTTCCTGACATGGCGCGGCATTCCGATTGTGCCGACCAACAAACTGTTTGTGGATGGTGTCCGTGATCCAAAAGGGAAAGCAGGCAAGACCAATATCCTGCTGGTCCGTACCGGTGAGGATAAACGGGGTGTTATCGGCCTTTATCAGAACAACCTGCCGAATGAACAGGGACGGGGTCTTTCCGTCAAGTTCAGGGGTATCAATGATAAAGGTGTTGCTTCTTACCTATTGTCCGTCTACTGCTCTGCCGCAATCCTTGCTGATGATGCGATTGCTGTCCTGGAAGACGTTGATGTAGGCAACTATTATGACTATAAATAACCAGAATACCGTTCCTGGGTTCTCCGATGCTGACGATATCCTGCTGCAGGAAGCCGTCAATCAGGCCCAGGCTTATTTTCCGGAATTCAACGCCCAACGCTGCGCACAGCGGTTGCAGGATGCCGGGCTGACGGCCGGTGGTGCTGAAACCGCCTTCAATGAGGGGGTGGATGTTTTCCGGGCGGAATTCCCCGCAGGTTCAGATTACGCTCAATACCAGCAGGTCATTGATGAGTTGGCAGCGGAATCTTCCCGTTTGGCTGACGTGTCACAGGCATATCTGTCTCAACCGGCACAGTCAGCAGGATTGCCTGACGGTGGGCAGGCGGCAGGGTGCAGGCCTGTCCTCCAGTCTGTATCGGGAGCCTCGGTTCCTGCAGCTGTCCAGCAGATTCAGCCTGTCAGCGGATCCGCAGCGGTGATTGCGCCTTTCGATATCCAGAAAGTACGGGCGGATTTCCCGATCCTGGCGGAAAAGGTCAATGGTGGACAGGATCTTGTCTGGCTGGACAATTCTGCCACCACCCAACGGCCGAAGGCGGTCATAGACCGTATCAGCCATTATTACCTGCATGAGAATTCCAATGTGCACCGTGCAGCACATGAGCTGGCCGCCCGGTCAACAGATGCTTATGAGGAAGCAAGGCAGAAAATTGCGGATTTCCTGCATGCCCCATCTTCCTCGAACATTGTTTTTGTGCGGGGAACCACAGAAGGCATCAATCTGGTCGCACAGAGTTATGTGCGTCCCCTATTGAAACCGGGGGATGAAATCATCCTGTCCCTGCTGGAGCATCATGCCAATATCGTGCCATGGCAGCAGATTGCCGCTGAGACCGGCGCGGTCATCAAGGTGGTTCCTGTCGATGAAAGCGGTCAGTTGGTCCTTTCTGAATACCGGAAGCTGTTCAGTTCCCGTACCCGGTTTGTGTCGATTGCCCATGTATCCAATGCATTGGGGACCATCACTCCGGTCGCAGAACTGGCACGGATAGCCCATCAGCATGGTGTCCGCATCCTGATTGATGGTGCCCAGTCAGCCTCCCATATCCCAGTGGATGTCCAGGCACTTGATGTTGATTTCTTTGTCTTTTCCGGGCATAAGATTTTCGGTCCAACCGGTATCGGTGCCGTTTATGGCAAAGCGGATGCCTTGGAAGCGGCGCAACCTTATCAGGGGGGTGGCAATATGATTGCCGATGTCACTTTTGAGCGGACGCTTTACCAGCCTGCCCCGGCGAAGTTCGAGGCAGGTACCGGCAACATTGCGGATGCTGTGGGACTGGGGGCTGCGTTGGATTATGTCAACCGTATCGGTATCCAGAACATCAACCGGTATGAGCATGACCTGCTGCAGTATGCCATCAAGGAACTTGACCGTATTCCTGGGCTTCATCTCATCGGAAGGGCAAGGGAAAAGACAAGTGTGCTTTCCTTTGTGCTGGATGGACATGACGTTCCTGAAATCGGCCAGCATCTCAGCCAGCATGGGATTGCCGTGCGTGCAGGGCATCACTGTGCCCAGCCAATCCTGCGCCATTATGGACTTGAAGCGACAGTACGTCCTTCATTGGCGTTTTACAACACGCCAGAAGAAATCGAGTATCTGGCCAAGGTGATACGCAGACTGCGTTGATGGACAAGACTGTGGGCCGGCTCTTCAGCCGGAGCCGGCTCCACAGTTGAATTTCACTGGAATATGGATATGGATATGGAAAAAGACCGCTTGCAGAAACAGCAGGCACTTTCAGACCTGAAGGCAGATTTTGCATCCGTGACATCAAATGGTTTATGGAATCATGTCGTCAGGCCTGAACGCGATGCACTGATTGATATCGTCAAGCAGATCCGTCAGCTGCTTTTTCCGCAGCAGCTTTGGACATCCAGCCGTGAGCCGGGGCATTTTGACCTGTTTGCTGAAAAGCTGTTTGTCTCGATCAGCACGCAGCTCCGTTATGCGCTTCAATTCCTGCCTGAAAACGGAAACCGTTCATGGAAAGACCTGCTGTCTGAGGCCAACCAGCTGACCGCACAGTTCCTTGACCGGGTCCCTGCTATCCGCCTGGAACTGATGACGGATGCACAGGCCGCCTATGAGGGCGATCCGGCAGCTTTCAACATTGAGGAGATTGTGCTCTGCTATCCAGGGTTCTTTGCCATTACCGTTTACCGGATTGCGCATGAGTTCCATAAGCTGAAAGTCCCGCTCATCCCACGGATGCTGACAGAATATGCACATGCAGTGACAGGCATCGATATCCATCCTGGTGCACGGATTGGCAGGGAGTTTTTCATCGATCATGGGACAGGGGTCGTCATCGGTGAGACAACCGTCATCGGCAAAAGGGTCAAGATCTATCAGGGCGTGACATTGGGGGCAAAAGTAACCCACGGCGGCCTCAAGAACATCAAGCGTCATCCTTCCATCAAGGATAATGTCACCATCTATTCAGGCGCATCCATCCTGGGCGGCGATACCGTCATCGGTGATGGCGTGACGGTTGGCGGGAATGTCTTCCTGACAAAGTCCGTGGACTCATCGGCTGGCGTTGTCCGGAAAAGCCAGTAAAAAGCCTGAAACCATTGCATGACATTTAAATCGTCAGGACAGGGTTGACGTTTTATCCTTATATTCCTATAATTTTCGTAGGAATGATATGAAATGGATGATAATAAAAACAGCAATCAGTCCGAAATGAATCCATCTGAGTGGTCATATGCCGGTTGCTTACCGATGGTATATGTATTTTGAACAGTGTTGGATTCATTCCAAAGAGGTATCCGGTCCGTGTCCATGACTGAAAAGGACCTCTGTCAAGCATCATTCCGTTTTTTCAGCAAAGTTGTGGATGTCTTTTTAAAGAGAGGAATATTGAATGAGGAAATACCTCGTGTATTTTGTATTGGCATTGACGGCGTTCCTGGCTGCATGCAGCAGCAGAAGCACCGGACCGTATCAATTGAAGATTGCTTATGTGCCACATCTCTGTCATGCCGCGATGCATATTGCGGTCGAAAAAGGGTTCTTTGAGGCGGAAGGCATCAAGCCGGAAATGGTTCAGATTGATTCTGGGCATGTCCAGGAGGCTCTTGGTTCCGGTCAGCTTGATGTTGGGGCAGGTCTTGTCAGCAAGTTCCTGCAGCCGATTGAAAATGGCCTTCCTGTCAAGTTCGTTGCCGGCCTGCATACAGGGTGTATCAAGGTCTTGACCAAGAAGGACTCCGGCATTGCTTCATTGAAGGATCTGAAAGGGAAACGTATCGGTGTCCCAGGATTGGCTGATGCGACAACCTATCTGCTGAAACGGGCGTTGATCCATCAGGGTATCCGTGTCGATGAGAAGGATCCGGAAGTCGGGTTTGTGGTTTTCTCAAGGAATGACCTGCCTCAGGCACTTGAAAAAGGCGTTGTCGATGTCATTGCTTTGGTTGACCCGGTCGCCTCGATTGCTGAGAAAGAATATGGCCTGCATGTCCTGCTTGATAGTGGCAAGACTGCGCCGTATGACAAGGAATACTGCTGCGCTGTTTTCATTGCCTCAAGGTTGGCGAAAGAACATCCTGAGATTGCGGCAGGCCTGACAAGGGCCATCCTGAAGGCTTCCGCCTGGGTTCAGGCACATCCTGAAGAGGCAGCGAAGATCCAGCTCGACAAGAAATATGTCGCAGGAAACCTTGAATTCAATACCAAGCTGCTCAAAAGCTACAGTTTCAAGCCTTCTGTGCAGGGTGGATACGATGCCGTCTATCAGAATGCCAAGGAATTTGCCCATATCGGCCTGATCAAGAAAGACACAGATTCGAAGGCTTTTGCTGACAGTGTCTATCTGTTCCAGAAGGATGTCCCTGACAGCTATTCAGCAGCTGATGTTGCAGGGGTGAAATAACCAGAAACAGGGAATGCCACCAGCAATGGCGGCATTCCCGGAAGAAGAGGATTTCAGGTTTTCCATACCACCGATGGTCGATGGAATCCTGATATAGGAATGATTCAAGTGGATATTATCATGACAGGAAATCATATTGAAAATACATCTTCCATTGTTGACCAGGCTTCATGGGGGATTGGGACGCAGTGCGTCCAAGCGGGGTTTGTACCTGAAGTCGGGGGACCGCGTACACTCCCGATTTACCAGACGGCTTCTTATAAGTTTGAGGATGTCGATCAGGTCGGGCGGCTTTTTTCCCTTCAAGAAGCGGGTTTCAAATATATCCGGACGGGGAATCCGACCTTTGCTGCGTTTGAACAGAAGCTCGCACTGCTGGAAGGCGGTGTCGGTGCCGTTTCAACATCTTCTGGGCAGGCGGCTGTACTGCTTGCTGTCGCCAACCTGGTCAAGGCAGGAGACCATATTGTCTCGGCAAAAACGGTGTATGGAGGCTCCTATGTGCTGTTTGGGACCAGGATGAAGAACCTGGGGGTGGAGACGACATTCATTGATCCAGAAGATTCCATTGAAGAGCTGCGGAAGGCTTTCCGTCCCAATACAAAGCTGCTTTTTGGCGAGACTATCGGTAATCCCGCTTTGAATATCCTGGATTTTGAAAAGCTGGCAGGACTGGCACATGAGTTTGATGTCCCGTTTGTTGTGGACAATACATTGGCAACGCCTTTCCTTTGCAAGCCGTTCCAGCATGGTGCTGACATTGTTGTGCATTCAACAACCAAATATATCGGTGGACAGGCGACTTCTTTGGGCGGGGTGGTCATTGATGGCGGGTCTTACAACTGGGACAACGGCAAATTCCCTGATTTTGTCGAGCCTGACCGTCTCTATGCAAATACATCCTATTGGAACAGGTTTGGTAATGCTGCTTTCATCAACAAGGCAAAAGCGCAGTATCTGAGGGATTTCGGGGTCACGCCAAGCCCGTTCAATGCTTTCCTGCTGAACCTTGGTCTTGAGACACTGCATCTGCGGATGCCCCGGCACTGCGGAAATGCCCTTGCACTGGCGGAATATCTGGAAAAACATCCGCAGGTCAATTGGGTGGTCTATCCAGGGTTGAAAACGCATAAGAGCTTTGAACGGATCAAGAAATATTTCAATAACAGTGGGGCAAGCGGTGTCCTGACCTTTGGTTTGAAGGGCGGCATTGACGCCATCCGTCCATTTATCAAGGCACTGAAGATTGCCTCATTGGTGGTCCATGTCGGTGATGCCCGTACGATGGTGCTTCATCCAGCATCCAGCACACATGCCCAGCTTTCCCCTGAGGAGCGGTTGGCTGCAGGCATCCCAGAGGATATGATCCGCGTTTCAGTCGGTATTGAGGATGCGGATGATATTATCCGTGATTTTGAACAGGCACTTCAGGCTGCCAGACAGGAATGAACATGAAGATACAGGTCAATACAAAGCATTATCTGAATCTACAGGACAGTCCGCGGAGGATTGCCGGTACATTGGCTATCGAAGTTTCGGGCCATGCCTATCTGCCGAAGACAGACGATCTCAGCAGTGATTGGGTCGCCTATATTGCTGTTCCGGCATTCAAGCTGATTCGGAAGCAGTATGGCAGGCCTGTTCCTGCTTTCTGTTCCATCGGTACAGGTTCTGGTCTTGATGTCCTGTCTGCCATTGAACTGCTTGGTGCTGAACGGGTCGGGTTCACCGACCTTCAGCAGGATGTTGTCGATACTGCGGCAAGGAATATCAGGCAGAATCTTCAGGGGAATGAAAAAGTGGTGCTGGAATATGGTGCCGGTGACCTGCTGTCACCTCTGTATGGTCAGCCGCAGTATGACGTTGTTTATGAGAACCTGCCTAATGTGCCTTTAGCTGCTGATACAGAAATCACCGATAGCCGGAACAGCGGGCATTTCCTGGAAAAACGCGAAGAGACGATTCCTGAACCAGTACACAGACAGATGCTTGACCTGCATTATCTGGCATTGGTCCAGGCAAAAGGTTACCTGAAAAAAGGCGGTGCGGTTTATTCAACCTTGGGTGCACGCGTTGCCCTTGATGTCTTCAGGGAATTGGGCGGACTGGCGGGTTATGATTCCGAAATCTTCACCTATACATGGAAAGTCCAGGCTGAGGCGGAAGATGTCCTGGCAGGCTACGCAAGGCAGGAGGCAGATGGTCTGGGACCTTTCCATTTCTACCGTGTTGCAGATTTGAAAGCGGCATTTGCCGGTGTTGATGTTGAAACGTCCGGCATCCGTGCCTTTGAATTGGAAAAGGCGCTTGCATTGAAACAGCTTTCTGCTGTTGATGCACTGTCTGCTTGGAAACAGGGTGAAGAAATCGGGCATACTGTTGCGGTGCTGAAATCCTCACTGAATGCATGAAAGACGAAGGGCAGGTTTCCATGAGGGACAAAGGTATCGAAAAGGTCATTGAGGCGGCCCGCCTTGTGCTGTCAGGCAGGGCGGCAGTCAAAGATGCTGTCGGTGAAGAGGCTGGCAGAATACTGGGTCTGGGTATTCCTGAACCGGCAGGGACTTTCAGCAGAAGCCATTTCCCGGTCACCGCTTTTATCGGGGAAGCACTCAGGCATGGCGTCCCGGAAACACAGCCTATGCTGGATGTCCTTGCTGAGGTATTGCCGAATCTGCCATGGAAGTACAATTATGAACCACGCGGAGATATGCCTGATCTTGGCGTGAAGATGGCATGGGGGGAAATCATCGGTCCTGAAGCGCCTTATCGGTGCAGCAGTTTCTGCTTCGGGTTTACGATGATTGCACCGGACAGCCTGTATCCAGCGCATTTCCATCCAGCCGTTGAGCTTTACTATGTCCTATCCGGTACAGCTGAGTGGATATTGAATGGGAAAGCTGCATTGCAGAAGCCAGGGGCTTTCATCCTTCATCCTGCCAATGCAGTCCATGCGATGCGGACAGGGAAAGAACCATTGCTGGCCATGTACACATGGAGTGGTGATGATGTTGTGACGCTTTCGCAGTATGTTTGGGAGAATCATGGAAAAGATTGAAGTTCCAGTTCCCTGTTTTTTTGATGGGGATTCCCTTTCCAAAGCGGGAGAACCGTTTTCAAGATACAGATGCCATGCCACATATCGTGGGTGATGCCTGTGTGCTCTGCAAATTCACAGACTGTGTGGAAGTAAGTCCTGTTGATGCTTTCCACGAAGGTCTCAATATATTTATTGGTGATCAATCTGGATGAATGCATTGACTATGCCGTCTGCGTGCCGGAATGCCAGGCTGAAGCAATTTTTGCGGAAGATGATGTTCCGGAAGGGCAGCTTGCCTATATTGCCATCAATGCTGAGATGAGCAGGAAATGGCTGGTCATCACACGTTCAAAAATCCGATGCCCGATGCCGGGAAATGGCGGGATGTCGGGAACAGAATCATATACCTGATCAGGGATTGAGCAGAATCCAGCCAAAAGGACCTTTCCATGCATGGAAAGGCGGAGAGATATTTTAATGTTGAAGATTGAATAGGAATGGAAACAGATAACAAGAATCAACAACCGATTGAAGCAGATGCCGTGATTGTCGGTGCAGGTCCCGTCGGGCTCTTCCAAGTCTTTGAACTGGGACTGCTTGAAATCAAGGCACATGTCATCGATTCCCTACCCTTTGTGGGTGGCCAGTGTGTGGAACTCTATCCAGACAAGCCGATTTACGACATCCCCGCCGCTCCAAGCATCACCGGTGTTGAACTGACTGAAAACCTGATGAAGC
>JAHAYL010000043.1 GCA_018384065.1 Oxalobacter sp. | reverse complement strand
ATTCAATGGAACTGGATATCTACTGCCTGTGTGACATGTCTGACCCCAAGGCGGTCCCGTCATTCTTCAATGATGAGGAATCCTTCCTTAAGGCGTTTGCCGCTGCATACTGCAAGGGCGCGATTGGTTGGGATGAGCTGGATGATGAATATATGGAGGATGTTGTCCAGCGGTTGGATGTGGATTTCGGTGAATTCCAGTATCTTTCCTATTCCTGATTGAATCAGGGACACCTTATTGGCAGGGATACAGACGGGAACGGGAAAGTTTCAAGCTTTCCCGTTTCCTGTTTTCTATTCCTGTTTGTTCAGGCTTGGCGTTCAAGCAGCCATTGGCAAAGCAGGGGAACAGGCCGTCCGGTTGCCCCTTTCGCGGTGCCACTCTTCCATGCAGTGCCTGCAACATCCAGATGCGCCCAGGTGTATTGCCTGGTGAAGCGTTCAAGGAAACAGGCCGCAGTGATGCTGCCAGCAGGGCGTCCACCGACATTCGCCATATCTGCAAAGTTGGAATCCAGCTGTGACTGGTAAGCCTCTTCAACCGGCATACGCCAGACGGGGTCATCAGCGTGTTTTGCCGCTTTTGACAGGGATTCCGCCAATGCGTCATGTGCATCATCCATCCGGGTGAACAGACCACTGGTGACATGTCCCAAAGCAATGATGCAGGCACCTGTCAATGTGGCGATATCAATGACAGCAGCCGGTTTGAAGCGTTCTGCAAATGTCAGGGCATCGCACAGGATCAGGCGGCCCTCTGCATCGGTGTTCAGGATTTCAATGGTCTGGCCAGACATGGAGGTGACGATGTCACCCGGCCGGTTCGCCTTGCCGGAAGGCATGTTTTCACAGGTAGGAATCAGACCGATGACATTCTGTTTCAGGTCCAGTTCACCGATTGCCTTGAATGTGCCGAGGACAGATGCCGCACCGCACATATCATATTTCATCTCATCCATGCCGGCACCGGGTTTCAGGGAAATACCGCCGGAATCAAAGGTGATGCCTTTACCGACAAAGACGACAGGAGCCTCCTTGGACTTGCCTTTCAGATGCTTGAGGACGATGAACCTCGGCGGTTCATCACTGCCTTTCGCAACAGACAGGAAACTGCCCATTTTCAATGACTGGATCTGTTTCTTTTCAAGTATTTCAATGGTGAATCCATAATCTTTCGACAGGCGTTTTGCCTGTGCTGCCAGATAGGATGGTGTGCAGATGTTCGCAGGCAGGTTGCCCAGGTCCTTGGCGTACTGGCGGCCTTTGTTGATGGCTATGGCATTGGTCAGTGATTTTTTTGCGATGGCAGCCTTGTCTGAAGGAATGTACAATACCGCCTTGCGGATTTTTGAAGCGGGCGCTTTGTTTTTTTTCAGGACATCGCTTTGATAAGACTTGTTGTAAAAGCTGGTCACAACCGTATAGATTGTCTGTGGGATACTGTTACCGATGGTATCAATCGGCAATGCCAGCAGGATGTTGGCAGCATTGAGTGGTTTCAGTGCGGCAATGCAGGCATCGATGGCTTTCCTGAAGTCTTTTTCTGTGGCTGGGTTGGTTCCAAGTCCAACGAGCAGCAGCCGTTTTGCAGGGATGCCTTCAGGTGACTGGGCAAGGAGTGTTGAACCGGCTTTGCCATCGATGTCACCGGTGGCATAGAGCTTTGCCACAGCTTCCTGCAAGGCAGGGGAAGCTGTAGCATCAGACAGTGTGCCGTTGCTGTAGATGCCGATTGCAAGGCAGTCGGTCTTGATTGTTTGAAGAGAGTTTTTTTTATCTGCTGATTTTGTGCTAAAGTCCATTGTTTGAATCCTCCAGATACCATTATAACCGCTCATGATTTTTCAACGTGCGTTAAAGCGTGAACTCTACAGTACGGCTGCAGGTGTGTTCCTGACCTTGTTCACGATTACCATTACGATGATGCTCATCCGTATCCTCGGGCAGGCTGCCAAGGGCAAGATTGCCTCAGATGACGTGCTGGCGCTCATCGGCTTCACCTCGTTGAACTATATGCCGATTATCCTGATCCTGACAGCTTTCATCGCGGTCCTGCTGGTGGTGACAAGAAGTTACCGGGATTCTGAAATGGTGGTCTGGTTCTCTTCTGGTCTGAGCCTGACCCGATGGATACGCCCTGTGCTGGAATTTGGGGCGCCCATCATTGTATTGGTCGCTGTTTTGGGTTTTTCCATAACGCCTTGGGCATACCGTCAGAGTGCGGAATTCCGTGAGCGTTTTGAAAAGCGTGAAGACCTTGCCCGCCTGTCGCCTGGGAAATTCCAGGAGTCTGCTTCAGGGAACAGGGTTTTCTATATTGAGTCAATCGACGATGATGGGGAAGATGTCAAGAATGTTTTTATCCATTCTATCCGTGAAGATAGGATTGGTACTGTCTTGGCTGAATCCGGTCGTATTTTCAATGACAGCAATGGTGACCGTTTCATGCTGTTGCGCAAAGGCCTCCGTTATGAAGAGGCCTTGGACCATTCTTTTGCAACTTTCCTGAAATTTGGGAAATATACGTCCTATGTTGCAGAGAAGGATGATTTTGTCTATACGCTGGACGAGACTTCCACCCGGTCGTTGACGATGAAGGAGTTGCTGCAGAGGCCGACCAGCAAGAAAAGGGGGGAACTGGTTTGGCGTATCGGTCTGCCTTTCATGTGTACACTGTTGATGCTGCTGGCGATTCCACTTGGTTTCGTCAATCCAAGGGCTGGACGTTCATTCAACCTGATTATTGCAGTACTGCTGTATCTGGCATACAGCAATATGACCAGTTTTTTCCAGAATTTTGTTTCCCATGACCGTCTTTCTTTTGGAATGGCATGGTGGCCGTTGCATCTGCTGATTGCCATTATTGTTTTCCTACTGTTTGCCTGGCGGTTGGGAGTCAACAGTCCACATCATCCTTATGCATGGTTTGCCAAGATACGCCGTAAACGTATCCAGGGGTTGGACAACAAGGAAGGTGATGGACAATGAAGATTCTTCAACGGTATTTCCTGACCCAGATCCTGAAAAGCGTTGTTTTTGTCTTGGTTGCATTTATCGGGCTGTTTGCATTCTTTGACCTGATCAACGAAATCCCGGTTGTCGGTAAAGGGCGTTACCACCTGTTCCAGGCAATCATCTATATCCTGTTGGGAATCCCGGCATATGTCTATGAGCTGATGCCGTTCGCAGTGTTGATTGGCGCGATTTATGCGATGGCGACTTTTGCGAACAACTCGGAATTCACGATTATGCGGGTGTCTTCGCTTTCCACCCTGGATGCAGTCAAGATGATGGTGAAAGTCGGGGTTATTTTCCTTATTTTCACTTTTGCGGTCGGTGAGGGGGTTTCCCCCATCACCTCGCGCAAAGCTGCGGATTTCAAGAATTCCCTGATTGAGAAAAATACTTCTGAGAAACTCAAGACAGGGATGTGGAGCAAGGACATCATCCGGAAGGATGGTAATCCGGACACAGTTGTTGGGAACCGTTATATGAACTTCAAGGTCATGAATCCAAATGGCCGGTCTTTTGAGTTTGCCCGGATTTTTGAATTCAACAACAAGCGTGAACTGGTCAAGATCATCACGGCAGAGAAAGGAAAGTTCAAGGGAGGCAATACTTGGATACTGTCTGGTGTCGAGGTTGAGGATATCAGGCCGCCCAGTGCCGACAAAGAAAAGAAATTCCCTGATACAGCACCGTTAATCCAGCGTACGAAACTTGATACCATGACGTTGAATTCTGAAGTGACGCCGAAAATCCTTGCGGTGACTTCGATGGATCCCAATAGGATGTCAGCGGTCGAACTGATGCGGTACAACAGGCATCTGGATGAGAACAAACAGGATGCATCGCTTTACAAGATTGCTTTCTGGAAGAAAATCATCTATCCATTCACAGTTTTTGTCATGATGGGGTTGGCATTGCCATTCGCTTACCTGCATTTCAGGTCAGGCGGAATCAGCCTGAAGATTTTTGTCGGTATTATGATCGGGATTGCATTTGTGCTGTTCAATAACCTGTTCTCGCATATAGGGCTGTTGAATGGCTGGCCGGCTTTCCTGACGGCTGTCTTTCCAAGCCTGTTGTTCCTGCTATGTGCCGTCTATGCACTATGGTGGGTTGAAAAACATTGACGTTTGGAAGTTATCCAAAAAATTGATGGTATCTGCCTGACATGAGGGGGCAGATGACGGTATCAGTCATGAATATCCATCCCGCTTTATCCGTGAGGCCGTCAGGGGACGGGATGGTTTCAGCTCTGCTGCTGGATAGCCTGCCAGACTTTCTGAAGACGCTTGACTGAAACCGGGAAAGGTGTCCTCAGTTCCTGGGCAAACAGCGATACCCGCAGTTCCTCTAGCATCCAGCGGTATTCCTGCAGCCGTGGATTGATGTCCCAGGATTTTTTCTGGCGTAACGCTTTGACCATCCTGGAATAAGGTGTTGCCGCCTGCTGCCATAATGCCATCTGGGCTTTATCACGTTGGGCATCATTCCGGCATTTGTCAATCCGTACAACACAGGCTTTCAGGTAGCGGGGGAAATGTTTCAGCCTTTCCAAAGGGTTTTCCACAATGAACCGTTTTGTCATCAGCATGGACAGCTGTTCATTGATGTCCTGAAGTGTCTGTTCATGGTTTTTCAGGGAAGCCATCTTGCGCTGGACATTCTGGTATTCCGTCAGGACCTGCTGGATGATGCCCGCAATTTCATTGCCAAGCAGGCCAATGCGTGCTTTCCCGTCGTTTTTCCGTTTCTCGAAATCAAGGGCTTTTTCCGGTAAGGGGGAATACATGAAAGCCGCTTCGAGGGAAGCTTGGAGCAGCTGTTCAGTCAGCTCTTCCTGAGAACCCAGCTTCAGGAAAAGCAGGCTCATGTCCGCTAGGCCACGGAGATGCTTTGACATGAACTTCAACTGTTCTTTCACCTGTAGGGCAAAAAGCCTCCGCAGCCCAGCATGGTGCATGGCCTTGGCGGGTGCAGGTTCATCGAAGACCTCGATTTCACAATGGGTGTTTTTGTCAACCAATGCCGGGTAGCCAATCAGGGACTGTCTGCCACGCTTGATTTCCAGGAGTTCTGGCAAAGGCTCGAATGACCACGTTGTGATTTTTTCCGGTTCGGATTGGATAGGTTGGTTTTGGACAGTCTGTCCCATAGAAGCGGGAATCCAGTTTTCCGTGGGGGAAGTGGCATCAGGCGTGTCAGGAACATCCTTTTTCCGTAAAGTGGTGCGGATTTCCGCCAGTTGCTGGAAGGCACTGCGTGCCTGCCTGCCGAATTCCGATTGCAGGGATTCCAGGTTGCGGGACATCTCAAGCATCCGTCCATATCCATCCACGACACGGAAGTTCATGAACAGATGCAGGGGGAGGGTTTCCAACCTGAAATCATCTTTCTTGACAACGGTGTTTGTCTGTTCGCGGATATCGTTGATGATGGCTGTTGCCAGGGGACCTTCGCCGAATGACGCCGATGCATTGATGCGGTCCACAAAACCTGCCGCATAATCCGGCAGAGGGACGCAATGCCGTCTCAGCTTCTGGGGCAGGGACTTGATGAGCAGATGCACCTTTTCTTTCAGCATACCTGGAACCAGCCATTCGCACCGTTCAGCAGAAACCTGGTTCAGTGCATAAATCGGGATGGATAGGGTAACGCCGTCACGTGGGCTGCCGGGCTCAAAATGATAGTCCAGCCCCATCTCGATGCCTGCCGGCTTGATGGTTTTTGGAAACAGGTCTGTCGTGATGCCTGCTGCCTCATGACGCATCAGGTCATTCCGGTTGAGGTACAGGATTTCCGGATTTTCTTTGACGGCGGTCTTCAGCCATTTTTCAAAGGAGAAGCCATTGACGATGTTTTTCGGGATGAAACGGTCATAGAAAGCGGCAATCAGGCTGTCGTCGATCAAGACATCGTGTTTGCGGGACCGGTGTTCCAGATTCTCGATTTCGTGGATGAGGCGCTGGTTGTGATGGAAAAAGGCTGCCTTGGTCTCAAAATCACCTTTCACCAATGCATCCTTGATGAAGATATCACGGGCTTCCTCCGGATTGATCTGCCCATAGTGGACACGCCGTTGGCTGTAGACCGTCAACCCATACAGTGTTCCCCGTTCCATCGCATTGACCTGTGCGGGTTTCTTTTCCCAATGCGGATCCCCCCATGATTTCTTGATCAGATGGCGACCGACACGCTCCAGCCATTCAGGCTGGATTTGGGCGACACACCGGGCATACAGGCGGCTGGTGTCAACCAGTTCTGCCGCCATCACCCAGCGGCCATTCTTTTTCGACAGTGAGGAACCGGGCCAGATCCTGAAGCGGATTCCCCGTGCGCCAAGGAATACGGCAGGGTCTTCAGTTTTACAGCCGATATTGCCGAGCAGCCCCGTCAACAGCGCCAGGTGAAGCTGTTCGTAAGTGGCATCCAGTTCACTGACAATCCAGCCCCGTTCACGGATGATTGTCAGCAGTTGGGTATGGATGTCGCGCCATTCCCGCAACCGTAAGTAAGAAAGGAACTGGCTCCGGCAGTTTTCCTGCAGTTTCCGGTTTGACTGCTTGTGTTCCACTGCATCTTCAAACCATTGCCAGATTTTCAGGAAACTGAGGAATTCGGAGCGGCTGTCAGCGAATTTCTTATGGGCAGTGTCAGCTGCTTCCTGGACATCCATTGGACGGTCCCTGGGGTCCTGGATGGACAGGGCTCCGGCAATCACCAGCATCTCTTTCAGGCATTGATGGTCCCTGGCGGCAAGAATCATCCTGCCGATGCGGGGATCGACAGGCAGCATTGCCAGTTCCCGCCCAATCGGTGTCATCTGGTTCAGGTTGTCCAAAGCGCCCAGCTCATGCAGCAGCTGATAGCCATCGGCGATTGCCTTGCGCATCGGTGTTTCCATGAACGGAAACGTATCAATGTCCACCAGTCTGAGGGATTTCATCCGCAGGATGACTGATGCCAATGAAGAACGCAGGATTTCCGGTGTGGTATAAGGCTGGCGCTGCAGGAAATCCTGCTCTTCATACAGGCGTATGCAGATACCGGATTCCACACGTCCACATCGGCCGGAACGCTGGTTTGCAGCCGCTTGGGAAATGGGTTCGATGTGCAGCTGCTCCACTTTATTGCGGTAACTGTACCGTTTCACACGGGCAAGCCCCGAATCCACGACGAAACGGATGCCGGGGACAGTCAGCGAAGTCTCGGCGACATTGGTCGCCAGGATGATCCGCCTGGCATTGCCGGGCTTGAAGATTTTCTCCTGTTCTTGGGCTGAAAGCCGTGCATACAAAGGCAGGATCTGTACATGGGGGGGATGTTGTTTGCGCAAAGCTTCAGCCGCCTCGCGGATTTCCCGTTCACCGGGCAGGAAGACCAGTGCATCGCCGGGACCAATCCTGAACAGCTCATCGATGGCATCGACAATACCATCCATCAGGTCACGGTTCTGACGGGGGATGGAACGGCTCTTTTCATCATATTCATTGATGCTGTCGATGGGACGGTACCAGATATCCACAGGATACAGCCTGCCCGAAACCTCAATGACCGGGGCAGGTTTGCCATGGATGGTGAAATGTTCCGAAAAACGTTCTGCATCAATGGTTGCGGAGGTCACAATGACTTTCAGGTCAGGCCGTTCCGGCAGGATCTGCTTCAGGTATCCCAACAGGATATCGATATTCAGGCTGCGCTCATGGGCTTCATCGATGATGATGGTGTCATACTGCCTCAGCAGGCGGTCGGTCTGGGTTTCCGCCAGCAGGATGCCATCGGTCATCAGCTTGATGCAGGCATTGGGACCGGTATGGTCAGTGAAACGGATCTTATAACCGACAATATCGCCAAGTGCGGAATCCAGTTCCCGTGCTATCCTGCGGGCAGTCGTGCTTGCGGCGATACGGCGTGGCTGGGTGTGGCCAATCAATCCTTTGATGCCTCTGCCGAGTTCCAGGCAGATTTTGGGCAGCTGTGTTGTTTTGCCTGAACCGGTTTCCCCACAGACAATAACCACCTGGTTCATTGCAATGGCGACAGCGATTTCCCGGCGTTTCGATGAAACAGGCAATTCATCAGGGTACGGAATCGGGAAAAGGCCGTCCGGCAGTTTTTTTTCAGGATTCTGTCTGGATTGTCTGCCTGAACGTGGTTTTTTGGATAAAGATTCAGAAGCACTCATGTCGGGGGCATTATAATCGTAAAAAAACCGTAAATGTCTTGGAAGGGGCGGCTTCCGCAGGAAAGCCGCCTATGGCATGATTGGATTTCATTACAGGAAACTCATTTCAGGATGGAAGAACAGTTTGTGAAATGGCTGCGGGCCGCAGCCCCTTATATCCATGCTTTCAGGGGGCAGACCTTTGTCGTGGCCTTCCCCGGGGAACTGGTCAAGGATGGCAAGCTGACTGTCCTGGCGCATGATGTCTCCCTGCTTCATGCCTTGGGCATCAGGGTTGTCCTTGTCCACGGCCTCCGTCCGCAGGTCGAGGAACAGCTCAATCTGCGCCATGTCAAGAACCGTTATTACAAAGGCATCCGCATCACGGACAGTGAGGCCTTGGAATGTGCGAAAGAAGCGGCAGGGGAACTCCGCCTTGATATCGAGGCGGCTTTCAGCCAGGGATTGCCGAATACACCGATGGCACATGCCGAAGTCAGGATCATCTCAGGCAATTTCGTCACAGCAACCCCCTTGGGCATCATCGATGGCATCAACCTGGAATGGACAGGGCGTGTCCGTAAGATTGCAGCCGACACCATCCAATCCATCTTGGATTCGGATGGGATTGTCCTGCTTTCCCCATTGGGTTACTCCCCGACAGGTGAGGCGTTCAATGTCCTGATGGAAGATGTCGCTGTATCAGCCGCTGATGCGCTTGATGCCGAGAAACTCATATTCCTGACAGAAACCCCTGTCATAACCGACCAGAATGGAAACCAGGTCCATGACATCACCCCACGTCAGGCGGATATCCTGCTGTCGCAAGGCAGTGTCGAGGAAAATGCCGGTTATTACCTGAAGTGTGCCATCAAGGCCTGCCTGAGCGGGATTCCACGTGCGCACCTTGTGCCATACAGCACCGATGGAGCTATCCTGCTTGAACTGTTTACGCATGACGGTGTCGGTACGATGGTCACGCCACAGGATGTCGACCTTCTGCGTGAGGCAACCATCAAGGATGTCGGTGCCATCCTCAAACTGATTGAGCCGTATGAAGAGGATGGGACGCTGGTCAAGCGGAGCAGGGAACTGCTGGAACGTGAGATCGGTCATTTCTCGGTGCTGGAACATGATGGCGTGATTTATGGCTGTGCAGCGCTGTATCATTTCCCGGCAGAAAAAATGGCGGAAATGGCCTGCCTCATTGTCGATCCTGAGATGCAGGGCGAGGGGGATGGCGAACGCATCCTGACCCATATGGAAAACAGGGCGCGCGGACTGGGCGTTGAGACACTGTTCATCCTGACCACCCAGACAGCCCACTGGTTCCTGCAGCAGGGATTTGCCTATGCCAGTGTCGATGACCTGCCGGAAGACAAGCAGCGGATTTACAACTGGCAGCGCCGTTCACAGGTGTTGGTCAAGAAACTTTGACTGCATCAGCCTGTTTGGAAAAGCAGGGGATTCACAGGAGAAACAATATGGCACGGATGGTTCAGTGCATCAAACTGGATAAAGAGGCGGAAGGGCTTGATTTCCCGCCTTATCCCGGCGAGCTTGGCAGCAGGATATATGACAATGTCTCCAAAGAGGCTTGGGAGGCATGGAAGCGCATACAGACAATGATTGTCAATGAATACCGTCTGAACATGATGGATGCCTCCGCCAGGAAATATGTCAAAGAACAGATGGAGAACTATTTTTTCGGAGATGGCAGCGTCAAGGCGGTTGAAGGGTGGACGCCTGAAAAACCGCAAGACGGCCTTAAATGATACGAAAGGAACCGCAATGACTATGCAGATCAGCTCCCCGGCATTCAACCACAATGAGATGATGCCGGCGCTTTATACCTGTGAGGGACCGAACATCTCGCCACCGTTGGCATGGACAGATCCGCCTGCCGGGACAAAGAGCCTTGTATTGATTTCCGATGATCCTGATGCACCGGATCCTGCAGCACCGAAAATGGTCTGGGTACATTGGGTGCTTTACAACATCCCGCCAGAAACCCGCTCACTGCCGGAAGGAGTCGCTGATGAAGCCTTGCCGGAAGGGACAGTCGCCGGCACCAACGACCGCCAGCATGCCGGATGGACAGGACCCTGCCCGCCAATCGGTGTCCACCGCTATTATTTCAAGCTGTATGCATTGGATGCACTTCTGCCGGACATCGGTCATGCAACGAAGCCGGAAGTCCTGAAGCAGATGGAAGGGCATATCCTTGCACAGACAGAGATGATCGGTCTGTATATCCGCAAGGAAAATATCGGGAAATAAATGTCTGGAAGCTTCTGGCGTAGGGGCTTCCTGCTGTAGAACATTCAGGAAAAACAATGGATATTTCCTGACAGGTCTTTTTTTTAAGGTTAAAATCCGTTTTTGTGTAAGATACGTTAACAGACCGTTCTGGAGTTTCCATTGAAAAACTATCCGCATCCCATTATTGCCCGGGAAGGATGGCCGTTCATTTTCATATCACTGGTTGTATCAGCCATTGTGACTTGGAAATGGTTCTGGTGGTCTATTCCCCTCTGGCTCATCACCCTTTTTGTCATCCAGTTCTTCAGGGATCCTGGACGGGTTGTTCCTGGACTGAAAGATGCGGTCCTGGCACCGGCAGATGGTCGTATTGTTGTCGTGGAGAAAACCCGGGATGTCTATGCTGACCGCGATGCGTTGAAAATCAGCGTTTTCATGAGCGTGTTCAATGTCCATTCCAACCGTTCCCCGATTGATGGAAAAGTTGAGGACATTCAATATTTTCCTGGTTCTTTCCTGAATGCTGCTGTTGACAAGGCTTCCACTGAGAATGAGCGCAGCGCGATGGTGATGACAGCCGAAAACGGGCAGACAGTCACCTGTGTGCAGGTTGCCGGGCTGGTTGCTCGCCGTATCCTCTGTTATGCTGAGGCAGGCCAGGAACTGGCAAGAGGGGAGCGTTACGGTTTTATCCGGTTCGGTTCACGTGTGGATGTCTATCTGCCATTGAATGCCAAGCCGATGGTGACAGTCGGTGACAAAGTGTCTGCGACAGAAACCATCCTGGCGCAGTTGCAGGCTTAGCCGGAAAACCGTGCTGTCTGGCTCAAAAAGGGGTAAACTGCTGGAAAACGCGGAGAAAATGTTATGACCGATGAGAAACAGACAGGGGAACCTGATGGACAGGATCCGCTGAAACCCCGTAGTAAAAGCATCTATCTGCTGCCGAATGCTTTCACCATTGGCTCACTGTTCTGTGGGATGTATGCCATCATCATGGCGTTGGGCATGGAGTTCAAGTATGCGACAGTCCTGATTTTTGTGTCGATGCTGCTGGACAGCATGGATGGCCGTGTCGCGCGCCTGACCCATACAGCCAGTGCGTTCGGTGCTGAACTGGACAGCCTGGCAGATATGGTTGCTTTTGGTGTTTCCCCGGCTTTGGTGGTTTACGAATGGTCACTGAAGTATATGGACGGCCGTCTGGGGCTGGTGCCTGCCTTCGTGCTGGCAGCGTGTGCCGCCCTGCGCCTTGCCCGGTTCAACACCAATATCGGTATTGTTGACAAGCGCTACTTCCAAGGGCTTCCAAGTCCGGCCGCAGCCGCATTGGTCGCAGGGTTCATCTGGCTGATGGAAGACTTGGGGGTCAAAGGCAGTTCAGTCTGCTGGTATGCATGGGTGATTACCCTCTATGCAGGCATTACCATGGTGACCAATGTCCCGTTCTTCAGTTTCAAGGTCATGAATTTCAGGAAGAGTGTCCCTTTCCTGGCACTCATCCTGGTGGCGCTTATCCTGACAGCAATCACATTTGATCCACCGACGGCATTGTTTGGCATCTTCTGTCTCTATGGCCTGTCCGGTTATGTGGTTTTCGCTTACCGGAAATTGACAGGGCAGTCTGTCAATATCATCAAAACAGAAGATGAGACGCACAAAAGTGCTGAATAAAGTGGCAGGCTGACTGTCCGGACCTGTCAGGCAAGGGGCGGTATGGTCAGGATGCTTGAGGAACCGTTGCAGTAAAAGGTAAAGAGGCTTATAGTTCCTGCCATGGACACCAAGGTTTTCATTCCCTGCCAACAGCAGCCTGGACAGTTTTCCCGGCTGCTGCGCTTCCTAGCGCGCTGAGCGTGCTGATATTCCCATTTCATACATATTCCAAGAAAATTCCTGTTCCATGATGTTAAACATGGACAGATGAGGTATCATTCTAAGATTCAGAAAGACAGTTGAAACAGATTCAAAGGAGTACATCATGGCTGGCACACCAGCAGACTCTGCAGAAGAGAAAATCATCATTTTCGATACGACCTTGCGGGATGGCGAACAGGTTCCTGGCAGCCAGCTGAATACGGTTGAAAAACTTGAAGTCGCCCGTGCACTGGATGCTATGGGCGTGGATGTCATCGAGGCAGGTTTCCCGATTTCAAGCCCAGGCGACTACAAGTCCGTTGTTGAGATTTCTAAGATTGTTGACAAGCCGGTCATCTCTGCACTGACACGTGCCCGTGAAAAAGACATCGATGTCGCTGCGGAAGCCCTGCGTTTTGCAAAACGTGGCCGAATCCATACCGGTATCGGCACGTCTGAAAACCATATCCGTTACAAATTCAATTCTACCCCGGAACAGATCCTGGAAGTCGCAGCCAAGATGACTGCATACGCCAGGAAATATATCGACGATGTTGAATTCTTCTGTGAAGATGCCGGACGTACCGACAACGCATACCTTGCAAAAGTGGTCGAAACGGTCATTGCGGCAGGTGCAACTGTCGTCAACCTGCCAGACACCACCGGTTACTGTACGCCTTATGAATATGGTGAAAAGATCCGGTACCTGAAAGAACATGTACCCAACATTGACAAGGCAACACTTTCCGCCCATTGCCATAACGACTTGGGCATGGCGACCGCCAATGCGCTGGCAGGTATCATGAACGGCATCCGTCAGGTCGAATGCACCATCAACGGTATCGGTGAACGTGCAGGCAATACCTCCCTTGAAGAAATCGTCATGATCCTCAAGTGCCGGAAGGACCTGCCTTTCTATACCGACATTGATACCACCAAGATTGTCAAGACCTCCCGCCTGGTCTCAAACCTGATGCGTATGCCTGTCCAGCCAAACAAGGCGATTGTTGGGCGCAATGCGTTTGCCCATTCTTCCGGCATCCATCAGGATGGTGTCCTGAAGTTCCGCGAAAACTATGAAATCATCAATCCAGCGGATATCGGCCACAGCGATTCTTCCATCGTCCTGACGGCCCGCAGTGGGCGTGCGGCACTGGACCACCACCTGCGCCGGTTGGGATATGTCCTGACACCTGAAGAACTGGAAGTTTCCTACAAGAAATTCCTTGTCCTGGCGGATGTCCAGAAATCCGTTTCTGATGAAGACCTGCGCAACCTGGCAGGTTCCGATAAGGAAGCCGTCGAAGATGCACGCCGTATCAAGGTCGATTATCTTCAGGTGGTCTGCGGCAAGAGTGCCATCCCGATGGCAACCATCCGCCTGGTCATCGATGGCGAGAAACATCTGGCGACCGCTGCGGGCAATGGTCCGATTGATGCTGCACTGAACGCTGTCCGTCAGTTGATCCAGCAGAAAGTCACCTTGGAAGAATTCCTGATCCAAGCCATCACCCGTGGTACCGATGATGTGGGCAAAGTCCACATCCAGGTTGAGAACAAGGGCAAGGTTTACTATGGTTTCTCCGCCAATACCGACATCATCACTGCTTCTGTCGAAGCCTATATCGATGCGGTTTCAAAAGTCATCTGAAACCTGACGCTATGTTGAGAAGAACGGGATGCCGGCGGCATCCCGTTTTTCATGGTACAGGGCAGGGGGAAGCAGTCAGTACCGCCAGCCAAAGATACCACCGCCATCCCGGAGATCCAAATCATCCATGCCTTTCTCGACATGCTGGACAATGCCATTGCCGTCAAAATAAAAATGCATCATCGAGTTCCAGACACCATCTTCCCGGTAACGGTAAGACCAGACCTCCTGCTTGCGTAGATGCAGGTATTCCGCATCGGAGGGATGCCCAATGGTCTTGAGGACATCTTCTTTAGTGGATTTGTTCACCTTGATTTTGGCAAAACGGGTATCAGACCGGACATTGCCATACCAGGTCACAATGCCATTGGCATCCAGTTCCGCCATATACGCATATTGGGCATATTCATGGGCTGCCCATTCCAGGATACTGCCGCCTTTGCCATCAGGATAGACGAAGCTTGGATTTCCTCTTGCAATATAGACCTGCTGGGCCGTCATGCCCGGTTCAACCGGTGAAACCGGAGGGAAAGCAGCACAGCCTGTCATCAATACAGCCAGGGCAACTGCAGAAATCATTGAACGTAAACGCATCGGAACCTCCCGCAACAATCTGACAGATAAAGTAAGTGTACCAGACAGCGCTCAGTCACGGAGAAACAGCGGGTCAATGTAGCTTCTCATCGCTTCCACAACGCCATTCCGGTCAAAATAAACCGTCATCATCGCATCCCAGACGCCGTTTTCCTTGTAGCGGTAAGACCATCTTTCACCATCTTCAAAGACCCAACGGTTCCATCCAGGTGGATGACCGACCGTCCGGATGACATCTGCCTGGGTGGACTGGCCGATACGCAGTGAGGCGAACCGTTCATCTGTCAAGACCTGCTCAAAAGAAACCAGCCTACCGTCCGGACCGATTTCTGCCATGTAGGCGTATTGCCCCATTTCAGTGGCAGACCATTCCAAGCGCCTGCGGTTTCCTTCCTGATATTCAAAATCCGGCTTTCCCCGGATAGCGGTCAGTTCGGCTTCCTGCATACCGGGGTACGGTTTCTGGAACATGGCACAGCCTGCAAGCAGGGGCAGTGAACATGCAATGGTAAGGAAGAGCTTGCGCATACAGGTTGCTGCACGGGGTCAGTTGTCGCGGACATAGAGAGGGTCGATGCCGTTTTCTAGTTTTTTGACAACCCCTTTCCGGTCAAAATGGATGGACATCATCGAGTTCCAGACGCCGCTTTCCTTATAGCGGTAAGACCAGACATCACTGTCAGCCAAAGGCAGGTATTCCGATTCCATGCGGTTTGGATGTCCAACAGTCCTTAGGACATCGTATTTGGTGGAAATTCCCGGTTTCAGTGAATGGAATTTCTCTACTGTCAGCACCTGTTCATCCGAAATCATCCTGCCATCAGGCGCAATCCTTGCCATATAGGTGTGCTGGCCAGTTGCTGGTGCCGTCCATTCAAGTGTCCGGATATCGCCGTCTTGGTATTCAGCGTTGGGCTCTCCCCGGATGCTGACCAATTCAGATTCCGGCATACCGGGATACGGTTTCTGGAACGAAGCACAGCTTGAGATGAGCAATGTCAGGCTGAAAATGGCAATCCATCGGGAGAACCGCATAGCCAGGTTTCCTTTCATTCACGGAGATAAAGCGGATCCAAGCCGTTTTCCAGTTTTTTGACAACGCCATCCGGACCGAAATGGATATGCATCATGGAATCCCAGACACCGCTTTCCTTATAACGGTAAGTCCAGACTTCACTGTCAACACGTGGCAGGTATTCTGATTCAAAACGGTTTGGATGGCCGACAGTCCTGATGACATCTTCTTTTGTTGAAACGCCTGGTTTCAGGGTTGAGAATTTCTGAACCGTCAGGACCTGTTCATATTTCTTCATCCTGCCATCAGGACCGAATGTCGCCATATAAGTATATTGGTTGGAGTTGGACGCCGCCCATTCAAGGATCCGGATGTCACCATCTTGGATTGTATGGGAAGGTTCACCACGCATGGCAATCAGTTCGGCTTCAGAAATGCCTGGTTCAGGGCGTTGCAAGGAAGCACAGCCTGAAAGCAATGCTGCCGACAGTACTGCGGCAATCAGGGTACAGGAGATTCGGCGCATAAGATACCTCTTGGGAACATCAGGTGGAACAGACATCATCGCCTTCATTATACATAGAATGGATGTTTTCCTGATGGAATGCTGTCAGTTGACACAACGGATTGCAGATACGGGAAAGAGCGGTATATGACCTGATTTATGGTGGAAAATGTAAAACGATATCCAAGCCGTTTTCCAGCCGTTTGACTGTACCGTCCGGGTTGAAATGGATATGCATCATCGAATCCCAGACGCCATTTTCCCTATAACGGTAAGTCCAGACTTCCGTACCGGTCAGCGGCAGGAATTCCGATTCAAACGGATTGGGGTGTCCAACCGTTTTCAGGACATCTGCCTTCGTGGAGACACCGGGTTTCAGTGTCGAGAATTTCTCCACCGTCAGCACCTGTTCGAAGGAAACCAGTTTCCCATCCGGACCAATCTTCGCCATATAGGTATATTGGTTGTAATTGTTTGCTGTCCATTCAAGGATGTGGGTGTCGCCATCCTGCATCTCATGGAAAGGTTTTCCGCATATGGCAATGACTTCTGCTTCAGAAGAGCCCGGTTGGGGGAACTGCATGGAAGCACAGCCTGAAAGCAAAGATGCTGACAGTGCTACAGCAATCAGGGTGCGGGAGACTTTGCGCATAAGATACCTCTCGGGAACATCAGGTGGAACAGATATCATTGCCTTCATTATACATAGGATATGCGTTTCCTGATGGGGAGCGGTCAGCAGGCGTGCCAAGAACAGCCTTGGTAGCAGAAGTTTTTGGGAAAAAAGCTTTTTTCACAACATCCTTGGTGCCAGAAAAGCGTTTCTTTACAGATTCTTATTGTGTTGGTGGCACCTTTCAGCTATACTCCCCTTTTAGCTTGAAAAAGCTGTTGTTTATTGTTTTTAACACGGCAAAAGAGGTCATGACTCCTTCTGCCGCTTGTAAGGATAGATATTATGGCATTGCTTAAAGAAGACAAGGCTGCAATCGTTGCTTCCAACGCACGCAGCCAGAACGATACTGGTTCCCCAGAAGTCCAGATTGCCCTGTTGACCGCCCGCATCAACGACCTGAACGGTCATTTCAAGATCCATCAGAAAGACCACCACTCCCGTCGTGGGCTGATCAAGATGGTCAACCGCCGCAAGAACCTGCTGGCATATCTGCGTAACAAGGACATCAACCGTTACCGCGACCTGATTGCCAAACTGGGCCTGAGAAAATAATTCCAGGATAATGGTTTTCCGATAATGCCTGCGTCATATCCTTGACGTGGGCATTTCATTATATAGACGGAAGAACCTTCTGCAATGCAAAGCAGTAAAAAAGGATTCTGGCGTTGGGAAAGTCATCCAGCGCCTGTGTTGTGAGGCGAACGGCAGCACCTGAAATTCTGCCGGTAGAAACTGAAAGGAATTACATGTTCAACAAAGTAAGCAAGACTTTCCAGTATGGTCAGCATACCGTGACACTGGAAACCGGTGAAATCGCACGTCAGTCCAGTGGTGCAGTATTGGTGACGATGGACGATACCGTCGTACTGGCGACCGTAGTGGCAAAAGATGCCAAGCCAGGTCAGGACTTTTTCCCACTGACCGTTGACTACATTGAAAAGACCTACGCTGCTGGACGCATCCCGGGCAGCTACTTCAAGCGGGAAGGCCGTCCTTCTGAAAAAGAAACCCTGACCTCCCGGCTCATCGACCGTCCAATCCGTCCACTGTTCCCAGACGGCTATTTCGACGAAGTCCAGGTCATCATCCATGTCCTGTCTGTCAATCCTGAAGTTGACCCAGACATCCCATCCATGATCGGGGCTTCTGCGGCACTGTGTGTTTCTGGCATCCCTTTCAATGGACCGCTGGGTGCCTGCCGTGTCGGTTACATTGACGGTCAGTATGTCCTGAACCCAACCACTTCCCAGCTGCCACTTTCCCAGCTTGACCTGGTTGTCGCCGGTACTGAACAGGCCGTGCTGATGGTTGAATCCGAAGCGAAAGAACTGCCGGAAGACGTCATGCTGGGGGCTGTCGTTTATGGTCATGAACAGATGCAGAAAGTCATCGAAGCCATCGATGCGCTGGTTGAAGAAGGTGGCAAGCCTGAATCCGGCTGGCAGCCTCCTGCCAAGAACGAAGCACTGATTGCTGATGTCACCCGTCTTGCAGAACAGAAACTGCGTGCGGCATATCAGATCCGTCAGAAACAGTCCCGTTCCAACGAACTGCGCCATATCTACGAAGAAGTCAACCAGGCATTGGCGGCTGAAGCAGCAGAAAAAGGCGTTGATGCACCGGATACCGTTGAAGTCGGCAATATCCTCTTCGAACTGGAAGCCAGGATTGTCCGTTCCCAGATCCTGGAAGGCGAACCCCGTATCGATGGCCGTGACACCCGTACTGTCCGTCCGATCACCATCCGTACCGGTGTCCTGCCAAGGACCCATGGTTCCGCACTGTTCACCCGTGGTGAAACCCAGGCATTGGTTGTGGCGACTTTAGGTACCTCCCGTGATGCCCAGAAGATTGATGGCCTGACCGGCGAATTCAGTGATTCCTTCATGATGCACTACAACATGCCACCGTTCGCAACCGGCGAAACCGGCCGTGTCGGGAGTCCAAAACGGCGTGAAATCGGTCATGGCCGCCTGGCAAAACGTGCGCTGAAAGCCCTGCTGCCATCCCAGGACGAATTCAGCTATTCCATCCGTCTGGTCTCTGAAATCATGGAATCCAACGGTTCCTCCTCCATGGCTTCTGTCTGTGGTGGTTCCCTGGCATTGATGGATGCAGGGGTACCTGTCAAGAACCATGTCGCCGGTATTGCGATGGGCCTGATTAAGGAAGGCAACCGGTTTGCCGTCCTGACCGATATCTTGGGTGACGAAGACCATCTGGGCGATATGGACTTCAAGGTTGCTGGTACCGCAAGCGGTGTCACCGCCCTGCAGATGGACATCAAGATTCAGGGCATCACCAAAGAAATCATGCAGGTTGCACTGGCACAGGCGAAAGAAGGCCGTATGCATATCCTGGGCCTGATGCAGGAAGCCATGCCGCACTTCAAGACCGAACTGTCCAATTTTGCACCACGTCTCATCACCATCCGCATCAATCCGGAAAAAATCCGTGATGTCATCGGTAAAGGCGGTGCCGTCATCCGTGCATTGACAGAAGAAACCGGCGCACAGATCGACATCACCGATGATGGGGTTGTCACCATTGCGTCTGTGGATGCCGCAGCCGGTCAGGAAGCCAAACGCCGCATCGAAGAACTCACCGCGTCGGTCGAAGTGGGCAAAACCTATGATGGTACTGTCCTCAAACTGCTCGATTTTGGTGCCATTGTCCAGATTCTGCCGGGCAAAGACGGTCTGCTCCATATCAGCCAGATTGCCAAAGAACGCGTCAATGCTGTTTCGGACTATCTGAAAGAAGGCCAGGAAGTCCGTGTCAAGGTTCTCGAAACCGACGAACGTGGCCGTATCAAACTGTCGATGAAAGCTGTGGCTGCTGAAGAAGCGGCAAATGCAGAGAAAGCAGAAGCTGCAGAAAAACCGGCAGAAGCCTGATAGCCGTTGAAAACCATCAGTACTGCTGCTGGCAGTGCAGGGGAAATCCTCCAGTGGGAAAAGCCGCTGGGGGATTTTTTCATTACAATAACAGTTGAGGTAGCGTCTGCATAAAGCGCTTGTCCAGAAAGCAGGGATGTCAACACCATGACATCCGAAGCTTGAACAGGCAGTCCTTTTCAAGGACATCCGTCAGCCCTCTCCGCTTTCCTGAAACCAGACCCATAAGGAGAAAACCGATGAAAGCCATAGAAATCATCAACCAAGGTCCCAAAAGCACCCTTCAGATAGGTGAACGTCCCATCCCGCAGCCAAAAGCAGGGGAAGTGCTGGTCAAAGTCCATGCTGCGGGTATCAACCGGCCTGATGTCCTCCAACGTATCGGGCGTTATCCCGTGCCGGAGGGAGCTTCTGACATCCTGGGGCTGGAAATCGCTGGCGAGATTGCCGGTGGCGACCTGTCTGGAACCATACTCAAGACAGGCGACCTGGTCTGTGCGTTGGTGCAGGGTGGAGGCTATGCCGAATACTGCACGGCAAGTGCCCAGCTCTGTATGCCGATCCCCAAAGGATTGACCGCTGTGGAAGCGGCTTCCCTGCCGGAAACCTATTTCACCGTCTGGACCAATGTCTTTGATATCGGTCAGCTGAAAGGGGATGAGACATTCCTTGTCCAGGCGGGTGCCTCTGGTGTCGGTGTTTCTGCCATCCAGATGGCAAAGGCCATGGGTCACCGTGTCTTTGCTACCGCATTGACCGATGAAGAATGCCGTGCCTGCGAAGCATTGGGGGCGGAACACTGCATCAATACCACCACTGCCAGCTTCTCTGAATACATCATGGAAGCCACTGATGGCAAAGGTATCGATGTCATCCTCGATATGGTCGGGGCATCCGTTTTCGACAAGGAAATCGACTGCCTGGCACAGAATGGCAGGCTTGTCCTGATTGCCTATATTGCTGGACGCCGGGGAACAGCAGACCTTGCCCAGATCCTGCACCGTCAGCTGACCATCACCGGTTCCACACTCCGGCCCAAATCCAATGCATTCAAGGCGGCAATCGCCCGGAACCTTGAGAAACATATCTGGCCATTGCTGGAAAACGGGAAAATCAAACCTGTCATCTACCAGACTTTTCCACTGGAACAGGCGATGGATGCGCATCTGCTGATGCAGTCCAACAAACACTTCGGCAAGATAGTCCTGAAAGTCGCCTGACGATGTTTCTTTACACGTAAACAGTGCAGTTTTCACAAGCGGTATACGGAAATCTGTCGATATCAAGCAACAGAAAAACAGGTGGAATAAATCTGGAACAGGATGTCTATGGCATCCTGTTCCCTCTTCAATGAAGTCAGGCAGGAGAGGGGCAGGCTTAATCTTGCTGAAAGTAAATTGTTTGTTTATCCGTATCTATGGAAACGACATAACAGCTTGTTTCAAAATGCAAGGGTTTTGGGTGCTGTTTACATAATGTTTTAGATGAACTTCACAAATGTATTTTCGATTGATATACTGCTGAAAATTATCAAAATTAACGGACATGTTTATCAAAATTAACGGACATATATATGTTAACAGATATTTTGGTAATCACTGGCGCAGTCAAGCTTCTCGAACAGTTTTAGATAAAAGGAAATGAAAAGATGAATCGGATATTCAAGGTGGTTTTCAACAAAGTTCTCGGTAGGTATGTTGTTGTCAGTGAAGTGGCCAGCAGCATCCAGCGGGGAGCCTGCAAGATGTTTTTTGCGGCTACGATGGCGGTATCTTGCTTCAATTTGCCCGCCTATGCAAATTATCCAGTAGATGCTGTTTCAGAAGATGATTTCAAGAGTGCACTATCTGTTAATTATCTAAACTTTTCGAAGGGGATGAATAGTAAAACAGGGAAACTTACACTTGGAATCGATAATCAAACAGCTAGCCAACTGAAAACAGTGACGGTGGGAATCAATGCAACCAGTGGTTTTTTGCCAAACTCTAAACTTGTCCTAGTACAAGGGTCTATAGCTACAGATAGTCCTGATTACAATACTTATACTGGGCGGTTTACAGCGGGTGGGACAGAATGGACGGTAACAGCAAAATATGAAAATGGCAAATGGACAACGTCTATTCTTGATCCGGAAGGAAATAAACCATCCCAAATGAAAATCCAGACTGGTCCCTATGAGTCTTCGAGCTTGCAAATGACTGTTGCTGAGGTGAACAAGAAAACCAATGGTTATTTCATGACCAACACCATCAAAACCACAGGACAAGTCACTGGAAAAGAATCTAAGCAAGAGGCTACTGTGCAGATAGGGGATGTAGTCACCGCGACTGTCAATAAAAATGGGACCAATCATGCAAATGACGATTCGCTTACCATTAAAGTCAATGGGGAAGAGGTGGCTAAGTATACCGGTGTCCATTACTACAGTGTCAATGATGGCGGTTCTCAACAGGGCAACTACAACAACACTGGAGCTACCGGTCTTAATGCCATTGCTGCAGGTCCGAATGCCAATGCGAAAGGCGAAAGTAGTCTCGCCATCGGCAATACCGCAAATGCCAAATCTGCCAATACCATTGCCATCGGCAATAATGTCTCAGTTGAAGGCGAGAAATCCCTTGCCATCGGCTATGGCCATCAGGTGAAAGGCAAAGGCAACGCCGTCATCGGTGACCCGAACACCGTCACCGGTTCAGACAACATGGTCCTGGCAGACAACAGCACCGTCACCGGGAACCGCAACACCGCCATCGGCAATGAAGTGGCCGTCGAGGCAAACG
>JAHAYL010000040.1 GCA_018384065.1 Oxalobacter sp. | reverse complement strand
TATGGACTTAGTTTAGTTCCAGATGAGCTAAAAACAGAGGAAATGTGCATATTAGCAGTAAGACAAGATGGAATGTTATTGAAGATTATTCCCGAAAAATTAAGAACAAAAGATGTATGTGAAATAGCTGTTAGACAGAATGGAGAAGCATTAATGTATGTTCCTGAAAAAATTAAATCATCAAAACTTACATTGATTGCTTTGGGAAAAGAGTAATTACATTATTTTGAAATAGATTATGGTTTATTATAAAGTTGCTGTAGAGGCAACTCCCTACTTAAAGAGGTGTTCAAGTGTTTCTTTGCGTGTCCATCCTTTACCTAATCAAGGATTTGATACTTCCATGTACGTTTGATGCAGTCGGATAGCAAGAAAAGAAGCGATAAATGGAAATGTGATAATTATCTGGTGTAAAGAAACTCAAATAGAAGATGGAATACTATTCCTATATTTTCATTTTGGATGGGGCATGCAAAACTAAAGAAATCTGAAGCAGAAGAAATGATTAAAAATAGATGTGTTCAAAAGTATTATGGAATGCCAGTATTTTTGGGGACAGTCATATGAAGAAATTATTTGCTATATGCATAGGAATCATCATACTACTTTTCAATTCAGCCGTAGCAGGAACAGAGAGATATACAAATCAGAAATTTGAAATTCAGTTAACTGATAATGGTAGCGGAAATAGTATATTACGGGTTTGGAAAAAATATAACGGTATCAGGAAGAATGATTCTGATATAACTATAAGTGACGGTAGCTGTTTTTCTAATGAAGCAGATAAAGTGAGACGTTGCAATTTTGATGATGGCAAGAGATTCTATCAATTCATTAAGGGAAACCGGGAAGCAATGATTGCTTTTCTTGGCGAGAAGCTGGGGAAAAAAGCTGATGCAATCTTCGCTTACGGTGATGGAACCGTGGCTCAAGAGACTTTGCCTCTTTATAAAAAATAACCGGCTAGTTGGGGAGTTCACTTTGCGTACAGAGGATAAGTGGAATGTCTTTTGCCAGACTTGACATACAGGACACCAACAGCATTGCTGTCTTTGATGTTGGATTCGCATAAAGCGGATTTTCCGAAAGCAACCTGTATGAGAACTGGTTTTTTCACAAACTCGTACCCTTCAATTTTTCCGCAAGGTGGTCTATCACCCGCAAATGGCTCTCCATCCATAATTTCAAGGTCTGGTTTCCCTTGTCCTATCTGTTTGGGTTTGTTCCAAGACTGATAGGTACAGTCACTATAATTCAGACAGTTGATGTTGATATTATGTTTGCTTGTCTGATAGTTTTCTGCAAAGACGCAGGTTGAAACCAGACCCAATGAAATCAGACCAACGGTCAACAGTTTTTTCATAAGACGTCTTATTCCATTATCTGACAAACCGCTATAAGCAGGGAATTGAGTTAGATTCAAAATATGAGCATGGCATCGAACTTCGTCTATTTAAAGACGGTACACTGAGAACTGACGGATGACCAACCAGCATTATTGTTTTTGAATCCTGAACTTGAAGTGTAAACATTGATTAGTTGTCCTGTTCGACTTGCAGCAGGGCATGGCGCAGTCCATACGACAGGCTGCGTGGCCCCCGGACCGTTGAAACGCCCAACGAACGCATCCGGGCCAGGGAAAATTCCCCTTGTGGATAGGTCTGCAACCGTTTGATGCGCATGACCTGCCTGATCTGCACACAGCCATCCGAATAATCATAGGGGATATTTGTTGCTGTTACTTTGCAACGGAACAGGATGGAAGATACTGGTGCACCGACATACAGGAAAACTGTGTTGCCAGCCTCAATGCCACGACCCTGTTTCCAAAGGATTTCATCCTGTTCCCTGAAAGCCTGTTCGACATCGTAATACTTGGGATTCGCAGGAACCAGCCATTCTGTGATGATCCGTTTGGGTTTGGCTGAGCGTCCACCAGACAGTTTTTTCCGGGCGGTCTGTTCAAAGCTCATGTCCAGCAGCCCGCAGACTTCTTCCAAAGGGATTGTGCCATCCAACAGGATGGAAATCCAATGCCGTTTGTTCATATGGTAGGCAGGGAGGATGCCATCCTGCATCCGTAAAGAGCCAATCAGTTCAGAAGGGCATTTCACATTGAGCACATCAACAGGCGAATCATCTGACAGGTCCAGTCCCAGGCGGGAACGTTTCACCCGCATCAGTACGGCGAACCATTTCCGGTTGTCATCATGACGGAGCACACCGGCATCCGGCGTATCACGCCAGAGGAATTCCGGTTCGGTGTCGTACTGTTCACGCGCAAAGCCAAAGACAGCCTCACGCAATGATGCAGGAGGACGGTGGCAGCAATCCATAAGCGGAAGGACCTATTTCAACGTGATGCCGTTTGCCACTGCGGTTGAGACTGCCGCCTTGAAGTAAGCTGCACGGGAAATCCCCAACCGTTTGGCGGCGGCATCCACATCAGCCAGGAGTCCAGCCGACAGCTTCAGGGAAATCTGGACCATTTTTTCCCGTTCGGCTTCAGAGGCGTCTTTACCGGCACCGGCAATGAATGCCATCATGTCGCTGTCAGAAACGTTTTTTTTCTCTCCCTTCTTTTTGGAAGGCAGGTTTTTAGGCATCGTAATCGTTGTTGCCATCCTTATACTCCATCAAAGCTGTCCATCAGTATCTGCCAGCACGGCTTCAGACAGTGCTGCCAGTTCATTGCAGGCTTTCCTGTCTGCCGGTTTCATCTCAAAAACAGAAAGACCTGTCCCCGCAGCGGCGGCAAAGGCTTTCCGTCTGACCAAAGGCGCTGGCAGTACCTCGAATTCAGGGAAAGCCGCCATGGATTCCATCGCTGCCTGGTTGTCATTGCCTTGGCTGTCCGCACAGCAGAGGAAAGCCAGGACACGGAACTCAGCCCCCAGGTCTTTTGCTTCCTGGATGACTTCCTGAAGGTTTGACAGCGCCCAGACATCATAACTGCGGGGCATCACAGGGACCAGCAGGACATCACAGACCATCAATGCCGCACGCAGGGCGGATGTATCGCGTCCACCGACATCAATCACAATATCTTCCCATTTCTTTTTCTGGGCACGGATCTGCGAAATCATGGAACGCCCGTCACTGTAGGCGGAGCAGGGCAATGCAGGGTCGATGCCCGAATCCGCCCGGATACCGACTGCGGTCAAGGCAGACTGCTGCTCATCCCCATCAATCAGCCAGACATCCCTGCCAAGTCTGGTCTTCCAATACAGTGCCAGCTGCAGGGCGGTTGTTGTCTTGCCGGTTCCTCCTTTGGTGTGTGCAACCGTAACAATCATAAGACCCTCCTTTCAATATCGTCATAATATCATGGGGATATGCTTTCAGGTATTGTCCCTGCCTGTCATGGCGTTGCGTTCCCCATATGTTCCATATCAAGAAAACTGAAAGAAATCCAGTTATAAAAGGATATCCAAGGATAAGTTGTCTTGCATCAGTGCAGCGGTACGGAAAGAAACTGTCAATCCGGTTTATCTGCTTTTTGGATTTCCTGTAGATATTGGCGTACTGGCCGCCATTTTTCCGGTATCTCTTCCAAGGTCATGGCCTTCGGTGTGGCGGTGGTTCCCATATTCTTTGCGGTTGTGTAGAACCAGCATTTGTAATTCAGGATATCCAATGTTTTCTGCAGTTCGGCAATCTGTCCTTCCACAGCTTCCCGCCGGCGTTCAAACATGGCAAGACGTGCTTCAATCGTACTGTCACCCGCTTGGACCATATCGATGAATTGCCTGATGTCTTTCAGGGACATGCCCGTCTTTTTCAGGCAGTCGATGATCCGCAGCCATTCGATGTCTGAATCCTTGAAGACACGCATTCCACCAGCGGTGCGTTCAACCGTAGGCAGCAGTCCTTCCTTGTCGTAGTAACGCAGGGTGGAAGGGGAAACCCCGATCAAAGCCGCTGTTTCGCGGATGGAATAAGGCATGGCATCCTCCATGGCAAATAAAGGTCATTTTACACTTGACTTAAAGGTCGCTTTAACTTTTATGATGATGGATGAACACTGAAGCCCGTTGCATCCGGGATATCCAATAGAGAAGGAGAAACATCATGAGAACCATCGGTTATGCTGCCAACGCCAAGGCATCCCCACTCAAGCCCCATGTTTTTGAACGCCGGGAACTCCGTCCCAATGACGTCTGCATGGAAGTCCTTTACTGCGGTGTCTGCCATTCAGACATGCATATGGTCAATGATGACTGGGGCATGGCGGTCTATCCTGTGGTGCCGGGGCATGAAATCATCGGCAGGGTCATCGCGGTTGGTCCGGATGTGAAGAAATACAAGGTCGGTGACAATGTCGCCGTTGGCTGTATGGTGGACAGCTGTATGGAATGCTACCAGTGTCGGAAAGGCGAAGAACAGTTCTGCCGGAACATGGCAACTTGGACATATTGTGGCTGTGACCGCATTGATGGCAGCAATACCATGGGCGGCTATTCCAAGAACCTCGTCGTCCGGGAAGAATTCGCGCTCCGTGTACCGGATGGACTCGACCTATCCAAGGCAGCTCCGTTGCTTTGTGCCGGCATCACGACTTATTCACCACTGCGTACGTGGAACATCGGTCCAGGTTCCCGTGTCGGTGTAGTCGGTCTTGGGGGACTGGGGCACATGGCAGTCAAGCTTGCCGTAGCAATGGGTGCTGATGTGACCGTCATCAGCCGTTCTGCCTCCCGTGAAGCAGAAGCCAAACGCTTGGGGGCAGACCGTCTGCTTGTATCCAGTGATGCAGAGGCAATGGCGCAGGCAGTGGACAGCCTGGACCTCATCATTGATACCGTGCCGGTCAAACACGACATCAATATCTATCTGCCCCTGTTGGATATTGATGGCACCATCTGCTTGGTTGGGCAGATTGGTCCGGAACCGGAATTCGATTCCATGCCACTGGTCTTCGGTCGTCGCCGTATTTCCGGTTCCCCGATTGGCGGTATTGCAGAAACCCAGGAACTGCTGAATTTCTGTGCGAAGATGAATGTCCTGCCAGACTGCGAAATGATTAACATCCAAGACATCAATACCGCTTATGCACGCTTGGCGAAATCCGATGTCAAATACCGTTTTGTCATTGACATGGCTTCCCTTAAAATGGAATAAGAACCATCCATCATGGATGGCATAACCCAAAGGAGGCAAAGATGATGCAGAAACGCAGATTGGGCAAGAACGGTCCCGAAGTATCCGCTTTAGGGTATGGTTGTATGGGGTGTACACCATCCTATGGGCATACCCCCAATGACAGCGAAATGGTCCAGCTTATCCGTAAAGCTGTTTCCCTTGGGGTCACGTTCTTCGATACCGCTGAAGTCTATGGGCCGCTGATTAATGAAGAACTGGTCGGCAAGGCGTTGGCACCTTACAAGGGCAAGGTCGTCATTGCCACCAAGTTCGGTTTTGAGCCGGATCCATCGAATGATGGCAGATGGCTGAAGCTCAACAGCCGTCCTGAACACATCAAGGCGGTTGCGGAAAGTTCCCTCAGACGGTTGGGTGTCGATGCCATCGACATCTTCTACCAGCACCGGATGGATCCCAGTGTGCCTGCCGAGGATGTTGCGGGGGCGGTCGCTGACCTCATCAAGGCAGGCAAGGTCCGGTACTTCGGGCTTTCTGAACCAAGCATGGATTATGTCCGGCGAGCCCATGCTGTCTGTCCAATCACCGTTCTCCAGAATGAATACTCCCTCTGGTGGCGTAAGCCGGAACAGGGGATGCTCGCATTGCTGGAAGAACTTGGCATCGGTCTGGTGCCATACAGCCCGCTTGGCAGGGGGTTCCTGACAGGAGCCATCACCCTTCAGACAAAATTCGGTTCAAATGACTTCCGTGCCACCATGCCCCGTTTCACACAGGAAGCCATCAAGACCAACACGGCGATGATCTCCCTGCTGCTGGAGATTGCCAAGGCGAAAAACGCCACCCCAGCCCAGATTGCACTGGCATGGCTGCTGGCGCAGAAACCATGGATTGTCCCGATTCCAGGCACAACCCGGCTTGAACGCCTGAAAGAGAACCTTGGCGCCCAAGATATTGTCCTGACCGGGGAAGATATGGTCCAGCTGGACAAGGCGGCTGTCGGTATTGTCGGGGCACGTTATTCCGGCATCTCGGCGAAATGGGTCGGTGAAGGCTGATAAGCACCAGCCAGCCGTATGGATCAACCAGCCCTTCCCTGTCCCAGGCAGGGAAGGGCTTTTCATCAAGGATAAGACATGACACTCAAGAAACTCATTGCGGCAGCCCTTTTCAGTACCGTCTGCCTGACGGCTGTCCCAACCTTTGCAGGCGATATCAAGCCGATGGAACTTTCCCAACGTGAGGCCCGGATTGTGCCGATAGCCGCTTACACGGCAAATGGCGACCTGGCAAAGCTGGAGACTGCGCTGCATCAAGGACTGGATGGCGGGCTTACTGTCAATGAAATCAAGGAAATCCTGATCCAGATGTATGCCTACACGGGCTTCCCCAGGAGCCTGAACGGCATCAGCACTTTCATCAAGGTCATGCATGACCGCCAGGCAAAGGGCATCAACGATCCAGTCGGTGCTGAGCCACAGCAGTTGCCAAAAGATACCGATAAGGATGCCTATGGCGAAAAAGTCAGGATGAGCCTTTGGGGACTGAAAGAGCCAATCCCGCTTGGTGAATGGCAGACCTTCACCCCGGGAATCGACACTTACCTGAAAGAACACCTGTTTGCTGATATCTTCGCCCGGGGAGTCCTTTCGCATAAAGACCGTGAGATTGCCACAGTCGCTGCCTTGGGCGCAATGAAAGGTGTTGAACCCCAGTTGAAAGCCCATATGGTCGCAGCAATGACGACAGGCATGGCAGACAGCCAGGTCCAGCAGATTGTCAGCCTGTTGGGTGAACTGGTCGGGACTGAAGAAGGGCAGACCGCCCAGAAGACCTACGATGCCATCATGGCATCACGGATTAAGCGGTGAAGCTCTGGAACCCGATGCTTCACTTGTATCAGAAAGCTTGGGTTCCTGCGCAGACCATCCGGTAAACCAGGCCTGATACCCCATAAGGTTCAATGGGTTCCCATTCCAATGTCTTGGCTTTCATATGGTCAATCATCTTCCTGCCCTTGAAAGCCGTCATGGTTTTCAGGGCGGAACGCCGGGCATGGCAGTCATAGATTTCCCGGTTGATGCCGTGTGTGATACGGTTTGTGACAGCAGGGATTACCTTTGTCCGAACCTCAGTCATCATGCCGCGTGTGCTGATGCTGTCCATATCGACATAAACCGTCATCATGTCGTTGTAACCGGCTTTCTGCCAGTTTTCTGCAGTGGCAGGGCAGATAGCCAAGCCAAGCATCAGCGATAAGATGGAAAACCATCGGATCAGTTTTTTCATCGGGATATTTTCCAAATATTTTCAAATATCTGTTGGTGTCACAGGGACAGGTTATTTCAGCTTCAGGGCATCAGGAACCATCATCCTTTCAGCTGCCGCTAAATCATCCGCAGACAGCTTGGCTTTCAGCTGATTGGCGACCACAACCGCTTCTGGTTTAGTGGTCACAGCCGCTTTCGCCAACGCATAAGCAGCGATGGGGTTCTTGCTGACACCACGTCCCAGGTCAAAAGCCTCTGCCATCGCAATCAGACCATCGGGATAGCCGTTCAGCGCAGACTGCCGGTACCAGTGGACCGCTTCCCTGTCATCCTGGCGGACGCCTTTGCCATTTGCATACAGATAGCCCAACTGGAACTGGCAGGCAGCATCACCAGCCTGTGCCCTTCGGTCCAGTTCCTGCAGGATATTCACCGTCGCCGCTTTTGACTGTGAAATGGCAGTGGCAGCAGGGGCGGGAGGGATTTCACTGTCAGGTGCTGCAACGCCTGTGGTGGCAGTGGGGGAGGCTGCGGCCTGTTCTTCCAATGAAGGGGGCAGCAGGAGGGATTCATCCACAGCAGCGGGTTCTGTAACTGGCATTTCATCTGCCATGGCTGGCAGTCCACAGGCACAGCAGCCTGCCAAGATCAAGATGGAAAGGGTTTTACGCATCATCATTCCCCTCATTTCCCAGAACCGTTCCCAGCAGGCGGTGTTGCCGGCAGGTTCTCGAATTCAGGCGAAGGGTTCACCGGTAGCAGGTTCAATACCGGTTTTGCTGCCAGCACGGCATCAGCAGGCATATTCAACCGTTTCGCCACAGCTTCAGCAATCACTTCCTTGCTGACACGCCCTTTGGCAGTCAGCTGTTCTGCCACCTCATGCCAGGTCAGAGCCACCTGTTTGGCGGTCTCAGAAGTCGTCTGTTCTGCGGCACTGACCTGTTCCCAAGTCCAGCGTTCACGGCCATTGCGTCCCTTGCCATCCGGTGAATAACTGCAGACCGCCACCATGGTCATGGAAGTCACCGGAACCTTGGCATTCCCTTCTGCATCGTAAAGGGATACAGAGACAATCGGGGCATGGTGTTTGGCGGCTTCATATTTTGCTGCTCCCATGCAGGTCGCCACCAATGAACCTTGATTGGCTTCCGTCACTTCAGGCTTCAGTGCGAGGTCAACCGTTACCCAGCGCCTTCCCTCGGCCGTAATCACCCCATTGCCTACCTCAACATAAGGCAATGGTTTCACCGAACTGTCCATTTTCAGGGCAGATGCCTTCGTTTTTGTCAGCCCTGTATCGTTCTTGTCATTGATGCAGCCCGTCAACGACAGGGCAATGACAGGAATGACAAGCAGGGAAAGCCATCGGGAAACCATCATGAACGCCTTTACAGAAGGGGAAACAACCTGATAATCATAACAGGATAACCAGCGGTTACGCCATATGATGGAAACCTTGCTATGATGGTACTGTCAGGTCATGTCTTGGCAGATTGCAGCCAAGACAGTGACCATGCAGTAGATGGGGAAGAAAGGGAATGGGAGGACAGAAGGAGAAACCGGACAGGATCCTGATACGTGGCGCAAGGGTGCATAACCTGAAAAACATCAATGTCGATATCCCGTTGAACCATATCGTGGGAATCGCAGGGGTATCAGGTTCCGGCAAGTCTTCCCTGGCGCTTGGGGTTCTTTATGCAGAAGGCTCAAGGCGGTATCTGGAGGCATTGTCCACTTATACCCGCAGGCGGATGACACAGGCGGCGAAAGCCGATGTGGACGAGGTGCTTCATGTTCCGGCAGCCCTTGCCCTGCATCAGCGTCCAGGTGTTCCGGGTATACGCTCCACCTTTGGTACAGGAACAGAATTGCTGAACAGCCTGCGCCTGATGTATTCCCGTCTTGCCAGCCACCGGTGTCCAAACGGGCACTATCTTGAACCCACCTTGGCGGTTGCGGCAGAAAAAGAATTGGTCTGTCCCCAGTGCCATGCCCGTTTTTATGCGCCGGGCGCAGAGGAACTGGCGTTCAACAGCCAAGGTGCCTGTCCTACCTGTGATGGCACCGGTGTTGTCAATATCGTGGATGAATCCACACTCGTCCCAGATGAGACCCTCTCAATTGATGAAGGAGCAGTGCTTCCATGGCAGACCCTGATGTGGTCATTGATGAAGGATATCGCCCGTGACCTGGGTGTCCGCACAGATGTGCCTTTCAGGGAACTGACGCCTGAAGAGCGTGAAATAGTGTTTCATGGTCCTGCTGTCAAAAGGCACATGGTCTATCAGAACAAGACAAACGGTGCAGCAGGGGAAATGGATTTCACTTATTTCAACGCCACCTATACTGTCGAGAATGCCCTTGCCAAAGTGAAAGATGAGAAGGGGATGAAACGGGTGGAGAAATTCCTTCGGACAGGCATCTGTCCGGACTGTCATGGAAGCCGGCTTTCAGGCCGGGCGATGGCACCAAGACTCCGGGGGATTACGTTGGCAGAAGCCTGTCAGATGACCCTGAAAGATGCCATCGATTGGGTGGCGGGTGTGCCAAGTACATTGCCGGAAGCCATGCGCCCCATGGCAATCAGTATCGGTGAATCTTTCCAGACTGTCGCCAGACGGTTGATGGATCTGGGGCTGTCTTATCTGACATTGGACCGTGCGGCATCCACACTCTCCACTGGTGAGCGGCAGAGGATGCAGCTTGCCCGTGCGGTCAGGAACCGTACAACCGGCGTGCTGTACGTGCTGGATGAACCATCCATCGGACTGCATCCTGCCAACATCATCGGGCTCAATGGTGTGATGCATGACTTGGTCAAGGATGGCAACTCCGTGCTGCTGGTCGACCACGATACCCAGATATTGAAAGAGGCGGATTGGATCATCGAAATGGGGCCTGATGCCGGGGCTGATGGTGGCAGGGTCATCGCAGAGGGAACAGTTGATGGGATAGCAAAGGACAGCCGTTCCAGGATTGGACCGTTCCTGTCAGGCAAGGCCGATGTTGCCGTGAGAAAGGCTGTTCCTGCGGAAAGGCTGTTTGAAGAAGGCGTCATACAGATGTCAACAGCAGGCATCCATACGGTGAAACCACTGGATATTTCCATCCCTAAAGGCCGCCTGACCGTTGTCACCGGGGTTTCTGGTTCCGGCAAGACCACGATGGTTCTGGAAAGCCTCGTACCAGGACTTGAGGCGGTGACGCAGGGAAAACCGATGCCATCCCATGTGCTCTCAGTCAGGGCTGAAGGTATCCGGCATATCAAACTGATTGATGCCACACCTATCGGCATCAATATCCGTTCGACAGTCGCTACCTATGCGGATGTCCATGACGAGCTCCGTAAAATCTATGCCAAGACCCCTGACGCAAAAAACAGTGGCTATAAGGCAGGCGCATTCTCCTACAACACCGGTAACCTGCGCTGTCCCGTCTGTGAAGGGACCGGTGCCATCAGCCTGGATGTACAGTTCCTGCCGGATGTCGATATTCCCTGTCCTGACTGCAGGGGTTCCAGGTATGCGAAAGAAGCCTACCGTATCCGCTATACCAACCACTCTGGTGAATCCCATTCCTTACCTGAACTGATGGATATGGACGTCCATACTGCACTGGGGTTCTGTAAAGGGATGAAATCCGTATACAACCGGCTTGAAACATTGGAAAAACTGGGGCTCGGCTATCTGACACTGGGCGAAGAGACTCCCAGTCTTTCCGGTGGAGAGGCACAGCGCCTGAAACTGGCAAGTGAAATGGGCAGGACCCAGTCAGATGCTGTCTTTGTCTTCGATGAGCCGACCATTGGTCTTCATCCTCTGGATGTCCGCACACTGCTGCAGGTCTTTGAGACCCTGATTGACAATGGGGCAACCGTCATTGTCATTGAGCATGACCGGGATGTCATCCGGAATGCCGATTACATCATTGACATAGGACCAGGCGGTGGCGGAGACGGTGGTACGGTTGTCGCCACAGGCACACCAGAGGCAATCGCGAAACATCCTGACAGCGTAACCGGGCGTTTCCTCTGAGGGGAAACAGGGGGCTGGCTGTTGTATAAGGAGTGTTGAACGTTTTTAGGAAGCGGTGATAGTCATGAGCTGTTATTTTATTGTGGATGTATATATTGATGAGGAACGGGGCAGGGGATAGTATGATGAATATATCAAGAAGGTAAAAACGGTTGTAGAAAGTAATGGTGGAGAATATTTGGTACGGACGGAAAATATTACGTCACTGAACCCAAAAAGGAATCCATAACGTGTCATAATCATCAAGTTTCCTTCAAGACAGGAACTGGATGCCTGTTTTGCTTCGGAAGCTTATCTGAAGATTATGGGGAATAGGGTCAACAGTGTCGATGCAAGGGCATTGATTCTGGAATGACCCTCTTGGATTCTGATAATGCTTGTTAACGTCATGCTTTATCAGTAATCCAGCCATCAATTGAAGGGAAACAGTGATGAATCAGGTTGAACAACAATTCGTTATGGACAATGAAATTGCCTCGCCGGAAAAAGATGACGCAACGGTTCTGAAAGGATTCCTTCTGGACATTGAATGCCTCGATCCTCTTGCTGAATGGACGAGCAAGTTTAATCTCTTCGACATTTTGAAAATATCCAGAGTTGAAATCAGGCACAGCAATATGCTTTCCTGGTTGCTGAATCCAACTGAAAACCACGGTTTGGGCGACAGTATTCTGCGGGGATTTATCCAGTATGTGGTGTCCTCCTTCTCGGACGATGCTGATGTGTTCGACACGTTGCTTATGGATTGCCATGATTTCGCTGTCCATCGGGAGTGGCACAACATAGATGTGCTTGCCGTTTCTGACAAAAAGCAGTTCGTTCTGTGTATAGAGAACAAAATTGATTCCGAGGAACATAATAATCAGCTGAACCGTTATAGACGGCAGATTGAAGAAACATATCCTGACGACAAAGGCTACAAAAACAAAAAAATGTACATATACCTCTCCCCGGAGGGTGAGGAAGCAAGTGATTCCGACAACTGGTGTTCCATGAGTTATTCGGATGTGCTGAATATCATCGAAAGCGCCAGAAGAAAAGTCAAACTGCTGCCTGATGCACAGCTTCTTATTGATAACTATATTGATACTATTAGGAGGGATATCGTGGGTGACGAAAGACTGGCACGAATCTGTGCCGAAATATATGCTAAGCATCAGAAGGCACTGGATTTGATTTTTGAAAACCGGCCGGATCGTTCTTCGAAACTCGCTGAAATTATTCATACGTGGGCTGTGGAAAAGAGAAAAAAGGGCGTGATTGAGTATGTCCCGGATAAGAGCAGCAAAACTTATACGCGGTTCAAAACGAAAGTAATGTCGGCAATAATGCCGGACGCACCCGAAGCAAGGAGCGGTTGGGGCACGAGTAATCATTACTTCTACGAAATTCGTAATAATAACGGGCGCGAATTCTTCATTCAGCTTGCCGTCAGCTCGAAGGACATTCCTGCAGACCTTCGTGCTGTTTGCGATAGAATCAATGAACAGTTCCCTTGCCGGGTACAGAAAGCGAACTGGCAATGGCGTACCCACTTCACGTCACGTCACTCCAAAACTGATGAAGAATTGTCTGAAGAGAAGATTTTTGAGCAATTGAATAAGCAGCTTGAAGATGTGCAGGCTTTCGAGGTTAAACTCCAAGAAGCTCTGCGGACAACAGCTGAATGACGATAATCGACAAGAGACGGTATTGTTTTTGCTTCACTGGGCATCGCCTGAAAAGCTGAATATGCTCGAGACAGAGGTCATCGCTTAGCCCGAAGCTGAAATACGGGAAGCCATTGACGATGGCTTCTCTATATTCGTTTCCAGTATGCTTAACGTTCTGGAAATAGTAGTTTGGAAAAGCTGCCAGACCGCGCTAAAAGCATAACTGGGCAGATTGCTGATGACTGGTAACCTGAAACCTTATTGCCTATTTTAGGTAAAAAAGCACTTTTCTGCTTTTATCTTCCCCTTTCTCCTGATTTCACTGTTTGTTCTGGAAGTAATAAAAGTTCAGGATGGTGGTGGCAAGTTTCTTGTTCTTCTGGTCAACAGTGACTTCAAGCTTGTTGAAGTTGACATCATCATACGGATTTTTTCCGTCAAGCAACTTGGCAACACCATGGGTGGTCCTGCCATTGGCGGGGTAGCTGTAAAAAGCGGTTGTCCTGTCTTTCCTGACCGATTTCAGTCCTTTTTTGGGGCGGTCGCCATCCACACCAGGGAAAGTCTCTTCCAGTTCCCGTTTGGCATTGTCAAAATAAGGTGCTGCGGCGGATAGTGCGCAGCCGACACAGGCAGAAGAATCATAGGCAGAAAGGTTTGCCCTGGTAGATTTGAGGGCTAATACTGCACTGCCATTGGCACCGACCTCAGCACGGGAGATGATGGCATCTTTCGGTGCCAGGATCCAAGAGATGCCATCCAGTTTCAGCAGTTTCAGTGAAGGGGCTTGTTCTGCGGGAACGGTGAACTGGAAGGAACATGCGTTCTGCCGGCATGAACCTTCACTGGTGGTCATGCCATCTTCCATTGGGTTCTGATAGCGGACGGCATAGGCGGGAATCTGGACACCGTTCTTGAAAGTGGCTGTTCCAATCGGGGTCACAGAATCGGCAAACGCACAGGAAAAGGTGGAGATGCCCAGCAGGAAGGCGAATGTCTTTTTCATGGTGGTGTCCTTATGTTGGCTGATGGATAAGGCTTGTGCTGTCAACGTTATTTTAGGGGAAAACCGGGCTGGTGATAGGGTATCTTTTGCCAAACCGGTGATTTGGGCGACAATAGCGTCATTGCATTCCTGCTTGAGGATCAGAAAGGATTTCCATGAAAACCACATCATCGTCTGCCAATGTCCAGAATCTTGAGCGCCTTCAGGAAAAACTCCGCAGGACTTTGGTTGAGTTTGCCTTGAACTGGCAGAAGCTCAACCGCGCAGACGTTGTGCAGCAGCTGTTGGAAGAATGGCAGGCGGATTACCGGGAAGGTGAGGCGGAACGCTATGCATCAGACCGGGTGAAAGCGGTGCAGTGGCTGGATGCCCAGTTGGAAAAACGCCTGAAAGCGGAGAAAGCTGTGGCACCGGACTGGCAGGCAGCCACTGGGCAGGAAGGATTGTCAGCTGAATCACTTGACGCGATGCCGGTGGTGGTTGATGCGGCTTTGCATTTATTGCAGTCGATTGACCTGCCTGATGACAGTGAGGTACTGCAGAGACGGCTTGCACATTATGCCCAGCAGGCATCCAGGCGTCTGGAGAGGGTGACGCAGGAACTGAATGCCAATCTTGAGAAGACCGACCTTGAGCTGCAGCAGCATCTCCAGGCATGGCATGGTGCCTGCCAGAAACTGCTGATGGAAACAGAAGGCAGCCGTGATTCCGCTGAGAGTGTCCGTATCCATGCATTGCTGGCGATGTCTGCGGAAACTTATCTCTACTGGCAACGGATGGTTGCTGAGGGTTGGCAGCCGGTTCCTGAGCAGGAAGGGGGCATGCCGCCTTATCACCTGACGGCGGGTATGCTGGCAGACCGTGCGAAACAAGCGGCATTGCTTGCTGGGCAATGCCTGCAGGACATTATGCTGAACTGGTTCCGTATCGGAGCCGCCAATCAGGATACCTTGATGGATTGGCTGGCGGGGTGGTCTTCTGGATTTGCTGGTTTCGGTGGTTCCATGGAGGATCCTTCAGCAGTTGAGCAGCTGGAACTGCTGGCAGATGGATTGGATAACCGGTCATCCAAGATGCGCCGGGAGACGGAAGGCTGGAAGAATTTCGGTCCTGGTCAGCGCCTGCCGGGTATCGGTATTCCATATGAAATCCGGGAACTATTGGAGACGGTTGCTGCTGCCCGCGCAGAGACGCTCAAGAATGCTTCTGAAGACAGGGAAATCCAACGTCTGTATGAATCCTGTTCCCTGATCCTTCCAGGGCTTCATGAGGTTGCCAAGAACCTACGTGCCATGACGGATGATTATGATGCTGATGAGCTGGAAAGCTGGATCCATCTGCAGATGAACGGTTTTATCCGCCTGTCGAAGGTCAGCCGTTCCCATGCGGCAAGGGCAGCAGGGCTTTTTGCCGATGTACTGGATGAGCGGATTGACTTGGAAAGGGATGTCCGTTCCAACTGGCTCCGGTTGACCCGGAAAGAATGGGAAGCTGCACAGCCGTCATCGCCGGAAAAGGCTGGTGTGATGATGGGACAGGCGGTTCTCCAGATTGGGAAAATCCGCCATCATCGTCCAGATGATACACAAAAGTCCTGAACATGCAGGAAATGTTTTTTCCTTGGTTTTTTCCCTTTCCTGAAGGGGGAAAATCCCTTTTTTTATCCACAGAAGAGGTCTACTGTGCAAAAAAACAGCGGTTTGTGGATAACTTTGTGAAAAACAGGAAAACAAGCAGGAGAGAGGCTTGATTTTATGGTGAAAACAGTTGTTCCAAGTCAAGAAAACGCCTGTTTTTGATATGGTTCTGTGACTGGAATCCTACGGTCTGTTCATAGTCTGCCAATTATGCCCATATTCTGTGGATAAATGATTTGAAATCCAAAAAATAAGTTTATAAGTTATTGAATATAAATAATTAAATAGAGATTGCTTAAAAAATAGGCGAACAATTTTCAAGCACCATATAACCGTTCAAATCAATAGTGTCAAGGGCAAAACAGAACTTTTTTTCAATATTTTTCAGCTTTTTTCAGGGGTATTCCCCAGAAAATGTGAATAACTTTGTGAAGACTTCTGAATCAGCCTGATTATCTGGTTGAAATAATTGAAAAAAAACAATGATGCCTAAAAAATAGGCGTTCTATTGGAGGGGCTGTGACTGCGGTTCTCCGAGGAGGCTCTGGCGTATAATAACGGGGCATTTGAAGGTGAGTTGTGTATATTGGAAGCCTGTTTGTCAAGGCAGGCAGAAAGGCGGTCATATGGGGATTTTCAATCTGCTGAGGAAAAAGCCGAAAGCGGCAGAAATGGCTGAAGCGATTGAGTCGGCGAATCTGGCAAGGCGCAAGATGGTGAAGCACCGGCACATTGTTAAGAGGCTGAGGGGTGTGCCGTTGCCTGACATTGAAAACTGTTTCAGCGACCAACGTGTCTTCAAGACAGATTACGATGGGGATGTATTGGTCATCAATCATGAGCCTTTTACGACCCGTGTCGAGGTTGTTGCGCCATCCATCATGGCGGAAGATGGCAAGGCAGCTGCCCTGATCCAGGTTTCTACAGCGGTTGAGAAGCCTTTTGATGCTTATATCAAGGAAGAGGCAGATATCAATGCGTTGAATGCCCATGCGGCGGGCGGTGCACTGATCAGGGCAAAGGATGGCAGGTTGTTGGTGACCAGCCGTTTCACTTGGTTCTGGGAAGGCAATGTCTGGCAGGATGAGCTGATGCCGTTGATTGTGGAAGCAGCGTTGAATGGTCCCCGTGCAGTCCTGCTTTCTGAAAAGAATAAACGTGATGGCATGCCGCCCAGGTATTCAGGTATTTCAGCGATGAACAGCCAGGATTTTGCCTCAATCCGTGAAGAAGCACCAGAAGGGATTTCCTGTACAGCCGATGATATGGGGCTTTTCGCTGAGCTGCCGCTGCCGTTCGGTGGCAAGACCGCTTTGGTCCAGCTTGACAAAGGTCCTGTCAATCCTTATCTGGGACCTGGGCTCAAAGCGCGGGTGAATCTGCCCAACCGTTTTGAGACGCGCGGAGAAAACCTTGCCGCCGCCAATCTACTGAACCGTCGGGAAATGTCGGCGGTCACGCCTGCATGGCATTATGGTGCTTGGTATGCTCGGGATAACAATGCTTTGTCTTATACCTGCTTTTTCCCGAACAGCATCTGCAACAGCAATGCGCTTTTCAGCCGTTGGCTTCAGCTGATGCAGACCCGTGTGGATTGGGTTGTCCATGAGCTGTTGGATAAATGACAGCAGCGTATGGGAGATATCCACATGACTTCAGTTTTTCATGATGCCATGGTGAGGTTATCCTCAATTTTTGTGGAATAACCCTTGTTACAAAGTGTAAAAAACAGGGCATCCTATTGAAAATAGGCAAAAAAGTATAGATTGCCTAAAAAACAGGCATTGCCCTTGGACAATCCGATGGCTGATGGAGAAGAGGAAAAGGATGGGATTCTGACCTGGCAACAGGCTGTTGCCAAGGTCGGGAAACCGCTGTCCAAGCATCAATGGGAATCTGAACTGGAGACCTACCATACCTGGTTGGAGAATACGCCATGCGGAGCGTTCCCGACGTGCATTGAAGGTGCCTGTGGGATTTACCAGATTGCATCGGCTGGCCGGGAATCCATCGGTTATTTTCTGGATCCATTGCAGGCCGAAGCCTGTGCGTATGCATGCTATGGTACTGCTTGGCAGGATGATGGGCGTCAGTTGATGCCATATGAGATGTTTGAACCGATATCGGACTGACATTCCATTGCTTTCCTGAATCCGTTATGATGGAAAACCAATCAGTCAGGAATCCCTCTATGCCGAAAAAACTGCTGCTTTCTGTCCTTGTTTCTGCTTTGTTTGCCGTACCTGCCAGTGCGCAGGAAACCAGTACCGTACAAGGGGCAGAATCTTCCATTTCAGGGGCAGCCAGCCAATCCGCCCATGCTGTTGATGGTTCCACGCCATTGGAAGCTTCTGCATCATTCCAAGGATCGACAGCTGATGGGCAGCCAGAGCCGGATACCAATGTCAAATCCCAAGAGCAGGTGGCAGCTGGCAGCCAGTCCCAGGAAGAAAACGTCATCCTCAGGGCAATCAAGGCTGTTGGCAGTGCTTACGCATCCGGGAAAGTGGTTGACCCGGATGAGCTTGCGGGGGATTGGCAGGCGGCGCAGAACCCTGATGTCGAAGCCAAGGCAAAGAAAGCGGAAAGCAGCCAGCCAAAAGGCGAGAATGTCATTCTCTGGTTCATCAAGGCTGTTGGCAGGGCTTATGCGTCCGGGAAGGTGGTTGATACGGATGAGCTTGCCGGGGACTGGGAGACGGTGCAGAACCCTGATGTCAAGGCATCTGTTGTACCAACGACCTCAGGTAACGTAACGGTCCAGTCTTCTGAAGAACCTGCGGAAAAGACAGCTGAGGTGTCTTCCAGGACAGTTGAAACGCCATCAACGGCACAGCCGCAGGCAGTTGCAGGACAGGATGCTGGAACAGACCTGAAGCAGGTGGAAAAAACGGTTTCAGGCCAACCAGTGGAAACGGCGGCTGGGCAAACGGCGGAATCTACAAAGCTGACAGAAAGGAGCCAAGGACAGGAGAAGGCATCCCCGGTGCCACAGGACATCAGTCAATCCGGTTCAGTGCGTCATTTCCCTGAAGTTGTGCCGTCAAGCTGGCAGGACCAACTGCCCAAGGAGATGACACTGGCCGAGATGACCGAAAAGGCATTGGCAGGCAACCCTGAGGCTCAATATCGGCTTGGCATGGCGTGCTATTACGGCAAGTCCGTCCAGAAGGATGATGACAAGGCTTTCCTATGGTGGCGGCAGTCAGCACTCAAAGGTTATCCGAAAGCGATGCATATCATGGGCGTGGCATACCGCCGGGGCATCGGTGTGCCCAAACATGCCGAGATGGCGCTCGATTGGTTTACCAAGGCTGCCCAGCAGGGCAGGGCAATCGACCAGTATATCGTCGCAGATGCCTATTATGAGGCGAAGGTCAACAATGTCAGGGATGATGCTTTGGCGGTTTACTGGGCAACCCATGCTGCCCGACAGGGACATCCTGGCGCGCTTGTCCTGCTGGCACAGGCAAAGCTGGAAGGGCGTGGTATGCCACCAAACATGATCCATGCTTATGTCCTGGCAGGGGAAGCCGCTGAATTTGACAGGGAAGCCTATGCTGTTGTGGATGAAATCGAGAAATCCCTGTCAGATGAACAGCAGGAAATCGCCAAGACAGTGACATTGGAAGACGCGTTGAAACCAACGCCTTTGGCAAGTCTGCTGGTCCAGAAACAGACAGAGGGAAAAAACGTACAGCCATCAACCGGTCAATCTGATGGACCGGCAACAGGACAGCCTAAAACAGATAATCCGATAGAAAGCGTAGAAAATGATTAAATTCAGCCTTGGCAATTATGCAGAACGGTTCAAAGACAAGCCGATTGCGGAAATCCGTGCGGAACGTGATGAGCTCTATCAGGCAATCCTTGAATACGAAGTCAAGGGACCGGATCCCGAAGACTGGCTGGTCTGCCCGCCACCAGAGGTGGTTTACCAGCAGCAGCTGGGATATCTTGCGGAAATCTGCCAGTTGCTGGCATCCAGGGTTGAAAGCTGATCCAGCCTATTAGGTTGGATTAAGCAATGAAAAATGACGCCGGAGCGTCATTTTTCAGTTGGCATACAGAATCAGCTCTGCAAGGCTTTATCAGATTTGGCCATTTCAAATTCCTGCTCGATTTCCTGGTCGGGTGCCTTGGTCATCAGGCTGACGGCAATAATGGTGGCCAGGCCAATCAGGAAAGCAGGCATCAGCTCATAAATCGCAAAGACGCCGCCCAAAGGACCAATCAGGTATTTCCAGATGATTGTCATGGCGCCACCGGCAACCATCCCGGCAATCGCACCCGGCAGGGTGGTGCGTTTCCAGAACAGGGCGCACATGACCAATGGTCCAAAACCAGCACCAAAGCCTGCCCAGGCAAAGGAGACGATGCCGAAGACGGAACTGTTCGGATCGTATGCCATCAACACGCCAAGAACGGCAATGACCAGCACAGTCAGACGGGCTGCCATCATACTGGTCCGTGGTTTCAGTTTCATCTTGAAGGTTTCCTGCAGCAGGTTCTCAGAAACACTGGAAGCCGCTGCCAGCAGCTGCGAGTCAGCGGTGGACATGGTGCAGGCAAGGATGCCGGACAGGACCAGACCAGCCAAGAAAGCAGGGATAATACCGAAAGAGGAAAGCAGGTCTGAAATATGAACAATGACGGTTTCAGAAGCGGAACCTGTCAGGACAGGGATCAGTCCATTTGCGCTCATGGCTTTCCCAGCCAACCCCAGCAGGACAACAACAGCCATGGAGATGATGACCCAGGTGGAAGCAATCCGGCGGGAGATTTTCAGTTTTTTCTCATCCTCAATCGCCATGAAGCGCAGCAGGATATGGGGCATACCCATATAACCAAGTCCCCAGGACAGGGTGGTGATGATTTTCAGGAAATCAAAGGGTTCACTCGTACCGGTCTTCTCAACATAGGTGGCACCCATGCTCAGGAAACCCGGCAGGGTGCTCGCATTGTCAATGACTGCGCCCAGGCCGCCTGCCTCACCGACAGCGAAACAGGTGACACAGATGATGGCGAATGACATGATGATGCTCTGGATCAGGTCGGTGATGGATGCCGCCATGAAACCGCCGGTTGCCGTATAACCGACAATGACCAACGCGGAAATCAGCATGGCAGTCATGTAATCGATACCGAACAGGGCATTGAACAGTTTTCCACAACCTGCGAATCCAGCAGCTGTGTAGGGGATGAAGAACAGGACAATGATGACTGCGGCAATCGCTGTCAGGATGCATTTCTTGTCATGGAACCGGTTGGAGAAGAACTGGGGCAATGTGATGGAATTGGTGACCTGTGTATAACGGCGGAGACGCCTTGCGACAACCAGCCAGACAAAGTAAGTGCCTGCGCCCAACCCGATGATGGTCCAACCGACTTCAGCCATACCAGAGAGGTAAGCCAATCCGGGGAGACCCAGCAGCAGGTAACTGGACATATCGGAGGCTTCGGCACTCATGGCTGTAACGATAGGCCCAAGTTTCCTCCCGCCGAGGAAATAATCCGAAGTGGATTCGTTCTTCTTGGCATAATAAAAACCGATTACCAGCATACCGATGAGGTAAACCGCAATGGTGATCAAGATACAGATGGTTGCTTGTGTCATGTCATGTCCGTTGTCCGGGAATTTCCTAATGATGCTTTTCTATAACATTCAGCATCTAGGGTACGAATATGTCTCAAAATTTTAAAGTCTCTCAGATTGGACGCCATCTGTAAATGTATCTTGGAAGATTGCGGAGCATTTATGCCAAGGTCATGTTCCAGACATATGTCCTGACACAACAGTACCAACAGCAACGGAATGGGGCAGAGGGAGACAAAATACCAGATTGTTTTTACGGATCCTTCTTCAACAGATGGAACATCAACGGCCGTTCTTGTCCAACAGTGACATCTTCATCTGATAGTAAGCTTCCGTCATTGCCAGATAGTGGCGGTGCGGGTATTCAAAGCGCAGTTCCTCCTGCCAGACTTTGTTGTTCAGCTGGTCGGTGACATAAGCTTTGATTTCATCCAGTGAAGGTGGCTGGTAAACCAGCCTGCCGTCCTTGAAAACCGGAACCTGCAAGGCAATTGCATGGCAGTTCTCAAAGGTATTCCGTTTCCATGGTGCCTGTGGGTCAATGTAAGGGACAGGTTTTGAGAAATCCAAGGTTTCATCGTGGCCAGCAATCAGGTCTGCAACCGCATAACCTTCTTCATTGAAGATGCGGTAAACCTGTTTCAGACCGGGATTCGTGATTTTCTCTGGGTTTTCTGAAATCTTGATTTTTGGCTTGAACGTCCCATTCTCAGAAACAGCTGCCAGTTTATAGACACCGCCGAAGACCGGGTCGTCTTTTGAGGTGATCAGCCGTTCACCGACCCCGAAACTGTCAATGGCGCTGTCTTGGTTCAACAGGGATGTGATGGTGTATTCATCCAGGCTGTTGGAAACGATGATCCGGCAGTCGAAGAGGCCGGCATCATCCAGCATTTCTCGGGAACGTTTTGAAAGGTAGGCCAGGTCTCCGCTGTCGATCCGGATGCCTTTCAGGCGTTTACCCAAGGGGGCAAGCACTTCCTTTGCGGTCCTGATGGCATTCGGGATGCCGCTTTTCAAGACATTGTAGGTATCGACCAAGAGGACCGTATTGTCAGGGTAAGTCTTCGCATATTTGCTGAATGCGGTGAATTCATCAGGGAATCCCATGACCCAGCTGTGCGCCATTGTCCCGACGGCTGGAATCCCGAACATCTGGGCTGCCAGGATAGTGGCGGTGCCTGCGGCACCACCGATATAAGCAGCGCGTGCGCCATAGACAGCAGCATCCATATTGTGGGCACGCCGGGCCCCCATGTCTGATACTGGGCGGCCGTCAGCCGCCCGGACAATACGGCTTGTCTTGGTAGCAATGAGTGATTGGTGGTTGAAATGGAGCAGCAGGGATGTTTCGACAATCTGTGCATCAATCATGGGCGCGACAACCGTGATGACAGGTTCATTCGGATAAATCACCGTCCCTTCCGGGAAGGCATAGAGGTTACCTTTGAACGAAAACTCCTTAAGATAGTCCAGGAAATCCTCACCGAACAGGTCCAGTGAACGCAGGTAGGCGATATCGGTTTCTTCAAAATGCAGGTTCCCGATATAGTCGATGATCTGTTCGAGCCCAGCCGCAATGGCATAACCGCCGCCATCGGGATTCTTGCGGTAAAACACGTCAAATGCCACTTTGGTGTTCCAGTCACATTCCTTGAAGTAACCATAGCTCATGGTCAGTTCATACAGGTCCATGACCATTGCAGGGTTTCTTGGGGCGTTCAGTTTCATGATTGAACCTCTTGGGTAATGGAAATCTGGCAGGATGCCATGGTTGCCAGCGCCGCCTGATGGCTGGCAGGGGATGTTCCCGCGCAGCAGCTGGCATCTACTGAAATCTGGGCATCCAGCAGGACCATTTTGGCAGCAATTGCATTGGATACCACGCAGATATCCGTACAGAGCCCAATGAATTCGACAGCTTCAGGTTGGGTTTCCTTCAGATAGGCTGTCAATGTTTCACTGCCGAAAGTCGGTTTTTCAAAAGTGCGGAAAGGGACACCTTTCAGGGCTTCTTCCACCAGAGGATGCAGTTCCCAGCCCCAACTGCCTTTGATGCAGTGAGGGACAGGCAGTTTCTGACCTTCCTGTGTTGTCAGGTAATCTTTGCCATGGGTATCCAGTGTGATGAGGACTTCCCAACCATCAGAAACACGCTGGCGGATTTTGCTGGCAACAGCTGGCAGGATTGACTGGGCATCGCTGCTGCCGAGACTGCCGTCAATGAAGTCATGCTGCATATCCACAATCACCAGAATTTTTGCCATCTTGCCTCCTGCCGGTAAGGGTGTCACGGTCATCATATTATGCCTGCAAGTCCATCCAATGGACAAAAAACCTCATTGGGGGACATTACGGAGGAAGGAGATGCCTTCAACTGTGTTTTCAGGAAGTATTTATGTCAAAATAGAAACCAGTTGTTTCAAACTTGTTCCGATAAGAAAGGTCTTGATATGGCAATTTGCACCATCTGTGGCAATCCACTTAGTTTCTTCGACAAGAACAAAGTCTGTCCAAAATGCGCTGAGGCGTATAAAACCATGACAACGGCTGAGAACCGTGATATCGCCATGACCATCTGTGAACAGTTCCAAGAGGCGTTGCCGAACGTCAAGGACGAGAAGATAAAAGAGCTGCTGACGGAGGGCATCAACAAGATCCAGGAAAAATTCAAGCCGGAAGAGAGCCTGATGCATACCACAACCGGCAGTTTTGATGGGTATGCCATCAAGGAATACAAAGACATTGTCATCGTCAAAGAAGTCTTTGACAGCGGCAAGACCCAGATGCTCGAACGGATGCAGGATGCCCGTCCGTCTTTCAACAAGCTTGACCGTCAGGCTAAACGGCTCGGTGCCAACGCCATCGTGGGCATCAAGATTGAATACAGCCTTGTCGTCACTGACCAGTCAGGAATGTGGTGCAAGGTCATGGAGACCATCAGTGGTACAGCAGTGGTTGTTGAGAAAGTCCATGAACGCATCAAGTTCGGCGAGCAGTATGACTGATGTCCCATTTTATGTCCTAGATGATTCAAGAGCCAACGGTACTGCTTGTTACCTCATTTACAGGCAATAGAGGGAAATTGATGATTTTAAACGAAAAAAAGGACGTCCTGAGACGTCCTTTTACTTATCCTTGGTGGCCCGGGGCGGAATCGAACCACCGACACAAGGATTTTCAGTCCTCTGCTCTACCAACTGAGCTACCAGGCCAACAGGCTGCAATTGTATCAAAAGAGAACAACACAACCAAATATCTTGGTGGTGATAGGTGGACTTGAACCGCCGACCCCAGCATTATGAGTGCTGTGCTCTAACCAGCTGAGCTATATCACCAAAAGAATTGCGATTATTGCACCCGATTTATACTATGTCAAGCTATTTATTCCTGCCTTGAAGAAAACATTTTCACCATCGTACAAATAGGACATGTCCTTATGTCCCAATTTGGAGAGAGTGATATGGCAACAAGGCTGAAAAGACGGCTGACTGATACGCAAATCAAGAAAGCAAGAGCAGACCCAAAAGGAGATTCCTTTTTGATGTAGAGCACGCTTCCTTGCCTTACTTACCTTTTTTTGGTAACATCCGTCAAAAAAAGAGAAAGACCATGACAGACAGCGATGAATGGAAAGTCATATTCACTGGCAATGCCAGGAAACAACAGAAAAGGCTGCCTGCCAAGATTGATGCTGCCCTGAAATTCCTCTTGAATGACCTGATTCATATAGGTCCTGAAGTCAAGCATTGGCAGAATTATGGCAGACTGACGGGAAAAAAAGACTACTATCACTGCCATCTGAACAAAGGGCTCCCTCGTTATGTCGCTGTCTGGAAAGTCACCGATTACACAATCAAACTGATGGAGATTCGTTATGTGGGTACCCATGAAAAAGCAAACTACCGGCGGATCAACTAAAATCACGCTTACCTTTCCAGAATGCATGGCCGCTGAAATTACCGAAGGTATCCAGCGGGTAATAGACCGTGCGCAGAAAAAATATGAAAAAGAATACAGTGGTGACAAGCTTTATACCATTGAAGAAGTTTATGGCGAAATCACTCCGGGTGACTGTATGCGTGGCTTGCGGGCAAAAGAAGACCTAACTCAGAAACAATTGGCAGAAAAACTCGGTGTCAGACCACACCACATCTCAGAGATGGAACATAACCGCCGCCCAATCTCCGTACAGATGGCAAAGAAAATCCAGTCCATCTTCGGTGGTAGTTATAAAACTTTCCTCTAGTCTCTATTCTTTTCTTTATCCAACCAAAGCCACCCTAGCGGTGGCTTTGTTTTGTGGTATCTGCAGGATGCAGGTCAGTTATAGCCGTATTTCTCGATAACCGCCATACTGAGTCTGTTGATGTCTTCAGTCAGTGCGTCAATGATTGTTTTGCCTTTATCAGACCACTTGCCTTTGAAGTGGGAGCCATCCCAGTACTGGCTGTATTCTTGAGAAAGCTGTGCAAACTGCGCTTTATGGTCGGTAAGGAATTTATTGAGGATCTTGCAGGTTGTCCGTTTCAGGTTGCCAGAAAGAATGATGCGCACAGCCCTGCCATGATAGACCGCATCCGGTATCGGTGCAGCAGCATCTGCGTTTACACCAAAGCAGATGCACTGGCTTTCGCCATTCAGTTCAAGGAACGCAGGTTGCAGGTAACATTTCCCTGGATTGGGACGGTAAACAGGCTGTCTGCCCTTGACCTTTTCAATTTTCCACATCTTGATTTTCCTTTGAGGGTAACTTCATGGTAATGAAAGTTACCATATTACCAAAAGAAAATCCCGTAAGTTTCTTGGAACTTACGGGATGGTGTCTTTGGCGGAAGCTCAGGGATTCGAACCCTGGAATCCTCTCGGATTGCCGGTTTTCAAGACCGGTGCATTCGACCGCTCTGCCAAGCTTCCTGTCGGTGAGCGGCAAGTATACAGAATCCGCTGGTATTTCGCAAATCAGGTAAGCCAATAGAACCTGCCATCAAGCCAGTGTCAGCCTTGTGGCAGGTCTTGAAACGATATCAGCAGCTTTGCTTATTTCTTGAAGATATTGCCAAGGGATTTCCCGGAATTGCCCGAGGGTTGCAGGATGGAACCCAAGCCTGATTTTCCGGATGAGCCGGAAGACAGCATAGAACCAGGGAAGGTATTGCCAGCATAGGATTTGATTTTTTCGGAAACCATTTCTGAGGTGATGGCAGAAACGGAATCCTGAAGGCCGGTGGTTGGTTCATGCAGCAGGACCTGCAGCGCTTCCTTGGAGCAGGAAGACAGGAGCAGTTTGGAGACAACGGATTTCGCCTCGGTGTTCACCTGCTGGGTTTTGGCATCTGGAATGGTTGCGATGCCTTTTGCTGCATCAGTCTGACCCAGGGAGACAAAAGCCCATTGGGTCAGGGTGGTTTTGTCCTGGGAACCAGATTTGTTGTACAGGCATTTTCCCAGGGATGTTGCATAGTCGCCTGCGAATGCAGAACCACATGCCAAGATACCTGCCAGGGTTGCGGCAAACAGTTTCAGTTTCATAGCTCCTCCTTGTCGATGAATGATGGGTGATTATTGTCCTCGCATAAACAGTGCGTCCAGTTCTGCCATGGTCAGCTGTGTCCAAGTTGGTCTGCCATGGTTGCATTGTCCTGCCCGTTCAGTCTGTTCCATCTGCCTTAACAGGGCATTCATCTCGATGATGGTCAGGGAACGGTTGGCGCGGACCGCATGATGGCAGGCGATGGTCGCCAGCTGTTCGTTGCGTTTTTCCTCTGCCACTTTTGATGTCCCAAAAGCGTCCAGGTCTTGGAGCATCTGATGGAAGGCTTCTGTCATATCGGTCTGTTTCAGCAGGGCGGGGACAGACCGGATGGCGATGTTCGTGGGTGTCAGCAGGGAAATATCGAAGCCCAGTTCTTTCAGGACGGTTTCATTTTCCTGGATGATGCCCGCTTCACTGCTGCTGATTTTCAGGGAGATTGGGATCAGCAGGCTTTGGGTGGCAACCTGCTTGTTGTCTAATGCTGTCTTCAGCTGCTCATAAACGATTCTTTCATGGGCGGCATGCATATCGACCAGCACCAGCCCTTGCCTGTTCTGCGCCAGTATATAGATGTCATGCAGCTGTGCCAGGGCGAATCCCAAGGGGAAAGCATCCTCTTCTGCTGGGGTCGCATTGTCTGGTTGGACAGGCTGCCTGACAGGCGGAATAGGTTCAGCGGTCTGCCCATCCATCTCTTCATCGACCTGTTTCAGGATGTTCTGGACAAACATGCCGTAAGGTGCTGTTTTCTGCTCAAACCGGAAGGAAGTCGATGGCGGGTTCCGCTGCCATTTCTGGGAAGCAGGTATAGCGGAGGGGGACTCCATGTCAGAAAAAGCGTTTCCTGCCAATACGGTCGGGGTGACTGGCATCATGCCGTCACTGTCCGTATTTCCATTAGCCAAAGTCTGTGCCAATGTCCGGGAGATGGCCTGCTGGATGAATTGATGGATGGAACGGTTGTCCCTGAAACGGACTTCAATCTTTGATGGATGGACATTGACATCGACACGGGCTGGATCAATGTCCAGATACAGGATATAGACGGGGAAACGGTTGCCATGCAGGACATCTTCATAGGCAGCCCTGACAGCATGTCCCAACAACCTGTCACGGGTGAAGCGTCCGTTCACATAGAAATACTGCATATCTCCCCTAGACCGGGATGCGGTAGGCAGGCCGATGAAACCTTTCAGGGACAGCCTGTCATTGCCTTCACCGAGTTCCAGGTCGATTGGGATTGTGGTGTCGAACACCTCTTTCAGGACTTCTTTGCCGCGCTGAGAAGGATTGTCTGCCAGATACCGTGCTGTCACCCTGCCGTTATGGAACAGGGTGAACTGGATGCCTGGATTGCCCAAGGCAATGCGTTCCACAGCTTCAGCGCAATGCCCATATTCTGTCTGTTCCGATTTCAGGAATTTCCGTCTTGCCGGTGTATTGGCATACAGTTCATGAACCTCAACAGTTGTTCCTTGAGTGCCAGAAGCAGGGGATGGTGTATCAGAGGCATCTGAAAGCTGCCAGGCATGTGGTTCATTTGCCGTTTTCGAGCGCAGTGTCAGGTCAGCAACAGCGGCGATGGATGCCAGGGCCTCGCCTCGGAAACCTAAAGTCGAGACATGTTCCAAGTCATAAAGGGAAGCAATCTTGGAAGTCGCGTGTCTTGCCAGTGCCAGAGGCATCTGGTCATGTGGAATGCCTCTGCCGTTGTCTGTGATGGCTATCCGTTTGATGCCGCCGTTCTCAAGGCGTACCTCGATTTTTGTTGCGCCAGCATCAATGGCGTTTTCCAGCAGTTCTTTGACGACAGCGGCAGGGCGCTCAATCACCTCGCCTGCTGCAATCTGCGAAATCAGCAGGTTAGGCAGCAGTTGGATGGCTCTAGGGCTTTGAGAGGTTCCTGTTTCCATGATAATGCTATTTTAAATGCATGAAGGCAGAAAACGGTATCCTTGAAATTGTCTAGGCAGTAGGAATTGCCTGTATTCCCCAATAAGGTTTGTTCAGTCCACTGAATGTGCTGTCAGGAACAGGGATTTTGACAATGATGCGAAAAAATCCTGATAGATTTTCGGTTCTCTGACCGGTTTCTGCCTGAATTCAGCATTTATCCGGACAACCATCCTATCTTTCCCTTTAGGAAGAACAGTAACGGTTACCAGCGTGGTCTGTCGGGTCGGATCCAGTGCGGCTTCATCATAAAGATGTGAGCCGCCGATGTCCCTGGTGGCAGAGATGGAACCGAGCGCATAATCGGTCTTCCTGATGATGAAGCCATAATCCTGAAGGGTCGCTATCGTTGCGCGCATGACCGTTGCCTTGTCAGTGGTATCAAAAACGCGTGATTGATAGCTTCTGACCTGAAGCTGGGTTTCTCCATTGTTGTCTAGGACACTATCCGTAACTGAAGGTGTCTGGCAGCCAGTCAGGAAGGCTGTTGCACTGATTAAAATCACAAGCAGGCTCTTTTTCATAGTTTCTGCCCTTCAATAAAGACGGATTTCGACAGCTTGTCATGGAATTCCGTGAACAGCTGCGGGTCATTGAGGTTTTCAGCCTTGCTCTTGCCATTTGTGTAAAGGACGACCCGGTTGAAATTCACACGTACACTATGCTGTTTCAGAATAGGTATTCCTTGGCTGTCAAGTACGGGACTGATGACCAAAGTGACGGAGATATCTTGATTAGTCTGGAAGACATTGCCTTTCCTGTTCTTGGAACCGGTCAGGACACCTAGTTTGGTATTGGTTTCAGTCAAGACAAATCCCATATCCTGAAGAACTGAAACACTGGCAGCCAGCAATTCCTGTTCAGAAAGCCCTTCGTAACGCCGGGTTTCCCGCTGACGTGCCCGCAACATGTCTTCTGTCGGCGCAAAAAGATCCATCGGTGGTTCAAGTGCGCACCCTGTCAGGCAGATGGCAAGCAGAAGGGACCCTGTTCTTTTCATATCAGAACTTCGACTGGTGGTAAGCAAAATCCCTGACTTTGCCTGCTTCGTCATACTTGATGATGACCGTCAGCGTGCGTTGGCTGGTAGAAGTTGCACCACTTGACAGGGATTGTCCAGCTCCAGAAGTGCCGGCAGCGTTGCTTCCAAAGCCTAGGAAGAGGGCAGCAACGCCTCCTGAACTGTTGGAATAGACCCGGTCGGTCGCAATCCTGTCATAGACCCAGACTTCACGGCGGTTCTCGTCGGTGGTGACAATGTTGGGAGAGCCGAGGACCTCAGTCACTTCAGCACCACTCATGCCAACACGGATTTCTTTCTGAACCTGTCCAACGGTCATATTGTTGATGGTGTTGTCCTGAACCTGGTCTTTGTGCCATGTTGACTGGCAACCTGTCAGCAGCAGGCCAGTTGCGATAAAGCTGGCAAGGAATAGTTTCTTCATCTGTTAAGCCTCTTCTCAAAAAATAGCCAATTCAAGAAATGGTTTTATTCTTCACATTACATTGAATCCTAATGCCAATGGTTATAGCGCATCTTGAAATGAGGCTCAAGCCTTCTTTGTTGTCAGGATTTTTTCTTCAGTATCATGTTTTTACTCTGATAAAATATATCGTTTATGTATGTAAGATGGTCAATCAAGATTTGTGCCTAAAAAGCATTGGGGGAACCTGAAAGATGGCTTCCTGCTTATTTAAATGAAAACAAGTACTTAAGGCTGGTTGACTGTTCACTGCTTGCGGTTTCTTCGGGATTGTCCAGTTATGGATTTCGTACAGTTTCTCGACTTGATTCTTCATGTCGATAAAGTACTGGGTAACATGATTTCCCAGTACGGTACATGGGTGTATGTCATCCTGTTTGCCATCATTTTCTGTGAGACGGGATTGGTTGTTGCGCCATTCCTGCCAGGGGATTCCCTCCTGTTCATTTCAGGCGCTTTTTGTGCGACGGGTGCTATTGACCTGAAACTGCTGGCAGGCTCCCTGTTGGTTGCCGCTGTGCTGGGCGACAATGTCAATTACCTGATTGGCAAGAAAATCGGGGATGCGGTTTTCACGAAGGATTACAAATGGATTGACAAGAAGGCCTTGAATTACACGCATGAGTTCTTCGAGAAGCATGGCGGCAAAACCATCACGCTCTGCCGCTTTGTGCCTTTGGTCAGGACATTTGCTCCATTTGTCGCCGGTGTCACCAACATGAAAATGTTCTACTTCCAGATGTACAATCTGCTTGGAGCCGTGCTCTGGATTATCGGTCTGACTGTCGGTGGCTATTTCTTTGGCAATATCCCAATCATCCGAGACCATCTGAATACCATTGTCCTGATGGGCGTGGGTGCCGCGATTATTCCACTTATCCTGGGGGGATTGTGGAAGCTCGTGAGAAAATATTTCCGTTCCGGTCAAGATGGACGTTCAAATCAAGGTGAAGTATGAAAAAACTGGCTACGATACTGTTCTGCTGTTGTTCAATCCTGATGATTGCCGGTTGCAATAAGCAAAGGCAGATTCCAATGCATGGTGCGGCTGTGGATGATCCGACAAAGTCCGCAACCCTCCAGGAAGGCTCCCTGCTGTTCCGCGCGTTGGATGGCAAGCAGATGCCTTTGAAGGAAACACCGAATCCGTTTGCTGATGTTGTCTATGCTATTACTGCAGGCCGGCATAAGATTGGTGCCATCAATATCCAAGGGGGGCATGTTGCCCTGCCTGAGAATATGAAGTGCTACAGTTTTGATGTGGAAATGGAAGCCGGTGTCGAATATCTGATCGGTGAGGATAAGGACAGGGGCGTTGGCTGGATCAAGCGGAAAGACACTGACAAGACGCTTCTTGAAGTCAAGCCGTTTGACAAGATTTTCCCCTATGAAAACATCTGCGACTGGAAGTCTCAATGAGCGTGGTTGTCGAGCGGATAGATGCTGACCGTTTCGATGACCTGAATGTCCTGCTCAGGGAGTTCCAGCGGGAGATGGCTGGCATGGCAGGGTATCATGATTTTGAGCCTGATGCAGAACTGAATGACTTGAAACTGCGTGAATTCCTGGATATGCCGGATTACGGTGTGTTCCTGGCGACAACCCCAAAAGGGCATCTGTTGGGGTTCTGTTCGGTTTTCCCGATGCCTGTCGGTATCCGTGAAGAGAAGTTTGCAATACTTGACCGGATTTATGTCCGCCCAGATTTCCGGCGCAGGCAGATAGGCCATCAGCTGTTGGACCAGGCGAAGCGTTTCGCCCGTTCATGCAAGTGCCAGCGGCTTCAGATGACGATGTCGGCATTTTTCCCGCTTGAAGCAGCAAAAGCTTTCTTTGATGCTGAGAAATTCTACAAGACCGGTGGACGGAAACATAAAATCGCATTGAGTACGCAATGAAAGTCTATCTGGCAGATACCGATTCCCAAACGCTTTCCAAAAGCATGCATAGCCTGCATCGCGCAGGGTTTGACTGTGAGACCGTTTCTGTAGCATCGGGTTTCCATGAATTTGCCGCCCATCATCCAGATGCTGCACTCAAGGGCGTTTTCCTGTTGGGTATGGGAATCTCTGACCGGAGCAGGCGGACATGGATAACACAGCTCAGGTCGCATTATCCTGACCTTGCTGTCCTGATGGTGGCAGACCCTTTGCAGATTGATTCAATCAGCATATTGTTACAGAGTGGTGTCGATGACTGGGTTTCTCCATCAACCCATTCGCGGGAAATGGTTGCAAGGATAGGGCTGCTGTTCAGGCAGAAATATCCTGATTATGTAGCATCCAAGACGTTGGATGTTCCTCCTTATGTTTTCAACTTTTTCCCAAACCGTATCTTCAGGGAAGGGCAGGAAATCATCTTGACCGCTAAAGAATATGAAGTGGCGTTTTTCCTGTTCAGCCATGTTGGGGAGACTCTCTCCCGTCAGCGGATCTGTGAGGCGGTATGGAAGTGTCCATTGAGTGAGACTGGCCGGACGGTTGATACCCATGTCTCCCGAGTCAGAAGCCGTCTGGGTCTGAAAGACGGTGTCTATGGCTATGTCCTTGAGCAGCTGTATGGCTACGGCTATCTGCTCAGGCATATCTGAATCTGCATCCAGGATTTGGACAGATTCCGGTATGTCCAGTATCTTAATATTTTTCAACGCGTGAAATGGAAGGATTGCCCTGATGAAAAGCATCTATCTTGCGGGTGGCTGTTTCTGGGGAGTACAGAAATTCTTTGACCAGTTCGAGGGTGTGCTGTCCACAGAAACCGGTTATGCGAATGGTTCAGGCAAAGCTCCCAGTTATCTTGAGGTATGTGGCGGCAGTGGTCATGCAGAGGCTGTCCGGGTGGATTATGACGGAACAAAGATTACGCTTACCCAGCTGCTTACGTATTTTTTCATGGTGATTGATCCCTTGGCGGTCAACCGCCAGGGCAATGATGTGGGAATCCAATACAGGACGGGCATTTACTATACCGATGACAGCCAGTTGGCAGAAATTCAGGCGGTCTGCCGTCTTGAGGCTGAAAAAATTGGCAAGCCCCTGGCCGTTGAAGTCAAGCCCTTGGAAAATTTCTTCACTGCTGAGGAATACCATCAGAAATATTTGGATAAGAACCCGACCGGTTACTGCCATATTCCCTACCAGTACTTTTCCATCGGTGCAGAAGCGGACAGGAAGAAACTCAAGGAAAATCAGGCATTGAGGCAGCGGATTGGCGACCTTGCCTTTGAGGTTACCCAGCATGCGGCGACCGAGATACCGTTTACCGGCAAATATGATTATTTCTTTGAGAAAGGGCTGTATGTAGATGTAGTCAGTGGTGAACCGCTTTTCTCATCTGAAGACAAGTTTGATTCTGGATGTGGGTGGCCGGCGTTCTCAAAACCGGTGACAGGCACTGCAGTCAATGAGACCATCGACATTTCCCATGGCATGGTGCGTACTGAAGTGCGCAGCAGCCAGGCTGATTCACATCTTGGGCATGCATTCAACGACGGTCCAGCAGAATTGGGCGGGATGCGTTACTGCATCAATTCTGCCGCACTCCGTTTCATTCCTTATGATGAACTGGAGGAACAGGGGTACGGGGAGTATAGGAAGCTGTTCCCTCAAAGTTGATTGAAGCGGCAGTTCCATGAAAAATGGCAGCAGGTATCTGGCTGCCATTTTCCGTTGTGGGTATCAGTAACAGGCTGTCACAGGCACATCTTATAGATATTGACGATATCATCTTTTGAAAGGTCAACAAAACCATGCAGGACAGAACCCCGGCAGGCAACCCGTGCCATATCCTGCAGCCTGCTGTCATCGACACCCAGCGCAGAGAGTGTCATTGGCAGCTCGCAGACATTGAAGAAAAGGTCTTCAAGTCTGGCGATGACCTGTTTCCCGACTTCCATTGGCGGCAGGTTCCTGTCGATGCCCAGGACATTGCAGCCGAAACTGTAGAAAATCGGTGCGCTCTTTTCGTTCAGGGTATAGCTCAGGTACCGTGGCAGGAGGATAGCCAGTGTCAGGCCGTGTGTCAGGCCGTATTTTGCAGACAGTTCATCTGCTATGTAATGGCACATGAAGGGCTGGTTGGTTCCACCGAATGTGAAGCCGTTCAATGCCCAGGAAGCGACCCACATCAGATTGGCACGTGCTTCATAGTCTGTTGGTTTTTCCAAGGCAACAGGCAGATACTTCAGGATGGTTTTCATGAAGCCTTCCATTGCGCTTTCCAGCATGAACAGGTTCGGTTTCATGAAATACACTTCCAGATAGTGCGAAAGCGAATCAATGGCAGTGCAGGCTGTCTGGTACCGGTTGACGGAATAAGTGACGGTTGGGTCCAGGAAAGAAGCCTTAGGCATCAATTCAGGATGGTAAAGCGGAATCTTTTCAGCGGTGTCCAGGTTGCCGACGATGCCATAGGCGTCCATTTCTGAGCCGGTGCCGCTGATGGTCGGTATCGTGATGACAGGCAGGAACCGGGTCATTTCCGCTTTTTTCGTGAAGAAATCCCAGGCATCCCCGTCATAGAAGCTGGCAGGGCTGACGAATTTGGCGACATCGATGACCGATCCACCGCCAGCTGCCAGCAGCACATCGATTTTTTCTTTCCGGCAGATTTCTGCTCCCCGGTTGACCGTGGTATGGCGTGGGTTTGGGGCAACCCCTGGCATTTCAAACAGTTCCAGCCCCGCTTTCTGGATTTCAGCGGTGATCCTGTCATAAAGGCCGTTGCGCTTGATGGTTCCACCACCATAGATGAGGAGGACACGTTTCCCATACTGTTTCAGTTCATCACCAAGATGGTGCAGCTGGTTGTCACCAAAATAGATTTTAGTTGGTACGCTGTAAATGAAGTTCGTATTCATGGTCTTGTGCTCCTTTCTGGTATCAAGGCTTGCTGCTGTCCGCTGGAACAGTACAAGCAGCTGAAAGCTGATACGGTCAAATAACCTGTCTTATGATTGATAATACCTGTTCAACCGCATCAGGGGCAAGGCAATCCACAACCTGCCGTTCCGGCATGGCGCGAAGCCAGGTCAGTTGCCGTTTGCACAGCTGCCGGGTTGCAGCAATACTTTTGTCCCGCAAAGTCTTCCGGTCGAATTCGCCATCCAGGTATTGCCATGTCTGACGGTAACCAACGCAGCGCATGGATGGCAGCCCCAGATGCAGGTCACCCCGGGCACGCAGTCTCTCGACTTCATGGATCAGCAGGTCATCTTTCAGCATCAGGTCAAAACGCAGGGCAATCCGTTCATGCAGTTTCAGACGGTCTGAAGGTTCAAGGGCAACGGGTATGAGATTGAAGGGCAGTTCCAGTCTTTTGGGACCGGACTGCTGTTCAGAAAGCGGCCTGCCGGTCAGCTCGATGATTTCAAGGGCACGTTGGATGCGCTGGGCATCAGTCGGTTTCAGGCGTTCAGCGGTCGCCGGGTCCAGCAGTGTCAGGCGGGCATGCAGGGCAGGCCATCCTTTTTCAGCCGCTTCATCCTCAAGCCGTTTACGGATGGCAGGATCGGCACTAGGCAGGTCATCCAGACCGGAAGTCAGTGCCCTGAAGTACAGCATGGTGCCACCAACCAAGAGGGGCATGTGTCCACGTGCTTGAATTTCTTTGATCAACCGCAGGGCATCTTCCCGGAATTTTGCCGCAGAATAAGATTCAGTCGGTTCAATGATATCAATCAGGTGATGGGGCACCAGCGCCTGTTCTTCTGCGGATGGTTTGGCTGTCCCAATATCCATTCCCCTGTAAACCAGCGCAGAATCCATCGAAATGATTTCAGAAGGGATATGGCGGGCGATTTCAAGGGCAGCGGCAGTCTTGCCGGAAGCCGTTGGGCCCATGATGGCGATGACAGGGAAATTGGATTTACTGATCATATCTTATGAATATCATCAAGATATTATTTCGATGGTGCTTTCGTTACTGTTACTACAATCCGTTCAGTCTTGGGGTGTGAGAAAGTGATTTGGCAGCCTCTGAAGACCAACGATAATGAAGTGGATTGGCGTTTCTGGGCTTCACCTGACAGTTTATCAAGCAGGTCCTTGATGTCAGGGATGGAAGCGCCCTTGATGGCGGATACTGTGCCGATCATCATATGGACAGGTGCCAGTGCCAGGGACTTAGGTGTCTGGAGTGTCAGGGTTCCGGAAATGGCAATCTTATTGATGTATTGCCCATCTTCCGTCATCGTACCGTTCAGGCAGGCATATGGCATCGTGCAGGCGTTGAACTGCCTGCCATTGATTTTGAGGTCCAGCGGAAGCATCCGGACAGGATCCTTTTTCATCTGGGCATTGAACTGCTCGACATGGCTGTTGTAGGTTGCCTGGTATTCACTGGCGGTGATGCCAAGGCCGGTATCTGCTGATCTCTCTGGCTTCTCAGCATTCTTGCTATCAGCCGGCTTTTCCCCATCTGGCTGTGAACCCTGCTGTGAGGCGGTAGGTTGTTCTGCAGGCTGTGAGGCTTCAGGTTTCCTGCTGTCGCCACAGCCGGACAGGACAAGGCAACTCAACAACAGGAAGGGCAGGATGGCTTTTTTCATAGGGCGTTCCAGACAGGTCAGGTACATCATCTGATTATAACAATGATGGCCATCCCAATATACAGCAGGCAGGGCGGGTTATCGGCGCTGCCCCAGGAAGACACCGGAAAGGATCAATGCACAGCCAATCAGCATGGCAGTGTTGACTGGTTCACCCAGCAGGACAACCGATGTGAGCAGACCGACCAGCGGAACGATATAGATATAATTTGTCGCGATGATGGGACCAAGCTCCCTCTGGGCACGGTTCCACATCAGGAAGCAGAGCATTGAGGCAATGACCGACAGGAACAGCAGGTTACCCCAGACAGGGAACCTGAGAAAAACATCAAAATGCACTGTCCAAGGCTCGAAGCAGATGAATGGTATCAGGGTCAGGCTGCCATAGAAGAAAACCTTCCGGGTAATGAAAGCGGCATCGTAACGGTCGCCCAGATGTTTCAGGACGATGCAATAGCATGCCCATGAAACCGCTGCAACTGCGGTCAAGAAATCCCCCCAGGGTGAGAGCTGGAAGACAATCTGCCCATTGAAAACCACCAGTGCAACCCCAACCAAGGCGATGACAGCACCCGCAAACAGCTTCCAGCCAGGTTTTTCCTTGAAGAAAATCATTGACAGGAAGGCTGTGACTAAAGGTGCGATGCAGACAATCAGGGAGACATTGGAGACCAACGTGCATTCAAGTGCATGGTTCTCAGCGGCAAAATAGAGGGAACCGCCCAGAAATCCCAGTGCTACCATCCACAGTTCATCTTTCAGATTTTGTGCAAACAGTTTCTTTGGGGCAATCAGGACCAAGCAGACCCAGGCAATGATTGAACGGTAAAGGAAGATGGCGATTGGTGTCAGGCTGTTCTGTACCAAGACCTTTGTCGAGACGAAAGTCACCCCCCAAAGGCTGACCGTAACCAGTGCGAGCAGGTGGAACCAGATTCTGTGCTTCGAAGACATTGAAAAGAACGCTCGTTTCTAACGGTATTTGGACTGGTTCTTCAGTTGTTCAGTTACAGGACAATCCAGAAAGCGGGAGCCAGAATTGAAAAGGGAGGATCCCTCCTCCCTTATTCCCTGTCTAAGCAGGGGCTTCAACCGCCGTCTTCGGTAAAAACCATGATGGTTTTGTCTAATCTCATATTGAGATTTCTTGATGTCCCTAAAAGACGAAACCATCTTATCAAGATTGCTTTTGAAATGTCAATCGGGCAAAGGCATCAACCTCACCAAGAGAAGGGCAATCAGCTTTTTAAGGCCTTTTCCATAGCATCCCGCAATGCCAGTGGTACATGCTGCATTGCTTCCCGGTTCTGCTTGATAGCGGTGAGGCAGAGAGCTTCTGTTTTCAAGCCATCAGGGACATATGACAGCATCCTGCCATCCTGTTGGACGGCTGCCAGACACAGCTCTTCTGTCCTCAACGGTTCCGGGATGTATTTCAGCATTTCGCCTTTTTCGCGTACAGCCGCTAAGAAGCGTTCAGGAGCAAGCATCGTCCTTTTCAGCTCACGCAGCCAAGTTGGCTGCGCCGCTGCTGCTTTTTCTGCTTTCAGGCGCTCTGCTACCTTTTGCCGTCTGTGCCGTGGTGGCAAAAGCATTGAGCCAGTCTGGTCTTTTTTTTCTGTCATCACCAGAGACTTTCTATAAAGGTGCTATCGAATATTTTCAAATAATAAATAATAAGGATGTTATCAATTTATTCTTCATTTAATAGCCAACTAAGAGTAAGCCGGAAAGAGGAATATTGAGACGATTGCTAGCATACATTGATTCGAAAAAAAGACATACTTTTTCAAAATCATTTGAGTTTTTATAAATGTTTCGAACAGCAATGCAAAGTTTGTTAACACCGACCATTGTACATGCTTCAAAAAAGTCCTTTAAAAATTGATAATTTACTACAGCACGACCTGCTTCTATTTCAATAACATAGCCTGCTTGAGGTAAAAAGCCATCTGCTTCAAATGATTTCTCAATTTTGCCATTTAATCCATATAGGACAGGAACTGTAACAATATCTTCTTTTTTCTTACTTTTCTCAACGGAAAAGCCGATATCTTCTAGGCCTGGTCTCACTAAAGCAAGGACTTCATCGCTTTTTAATTGATGATGATGTGAATCAATTTTAGAAGAAATAGTCTCAAAGACATTAATAATTTGTTTTGAAACTTTATCCAATGGTTGATTCTTGGGGAAATACATCCAATTAATCATATGATGTACTCAATATTTTTTGTCAACAAAAAGTACCGCATGCGTGTCTTGGCGCAATGCGGATGGAATGGTGTGATTAACCGGGTCTGATGAATGCACATCCCCCGTTAATGGCGTAGAGCCGAACCCCCATGGGTTTCATAATATCATGGTTCACTATCAAAGAAAGAAGGGAGATAAAAAAGGACGTCATGTGACGTCCTTTTACTTATCTCTGGCGGAGATGGAGGGATTCGAACCCTCGATACAAGTTTTGGCTCGTATGCTCCCTTAGCAGGGGAGTGCCTTCGACCTCTCGGCCACATCTCCGGACTGCCTTGATTGGTTGCAGTAGAATTTATAAGTATAGCGGATGATTTATAAAGGGTCAATGTGATTCCGATGGAGGGATTCGAACCCTCGATACCATGATGGTCAATCAGGATTTCCTGTATTTGCTTAAGGCTTCCATCGAACTTAAGATATACCGGTTATTGGACATTTCAGGAGAAGGCTGCCATGTGGATAAAACGTTTTTTCAGTGTGCTGGCTATTGTGTCAGCTGTGCTATGGGGCAATGTTTCTGTTGCAGGGGACCAGAAGCCACAGGATGTGACGGTACAGCTGGTCCGCAATGCAACGGTCAAGGTGAACTATGGTGATGCAACGTTTTTGGTTGACCCGATGCTGTCAGATACAGGAACTTATCCTGGGTTCCCGAATACTTACCGCAGTGAGCTGAGGAATCCGCTGACACCATTGCCGATGCCCGTGGAAGAAATCCTGAAGGATGTTGATGCGGTGATTGTGACCCATACCCATCTGGACCATTGGGATGATGCCGCACAGCAGGCGTTGCCAAAGGACATCCCTTTGATTGTCCAGGATGACAAGGATGCTGCCTTGATCCGTTCCCAGGGATTCAAGAATGTCCGGATTCTTGAGAAAAAGCTGGATTTCAAGGGTGTCAGCCTGAGCAGGACTGATTGCCAGCATGGTTCCTTGGACATGTATGCCGATGAAAAAATGAGCTCACGGCTTGGCAGTGTGATGGGGATTGTCTTCAAGAAGCCAGATATGAAAACGGTCTATATTGCTGCTGATACTGTCTGGTTCAACGGTGTGGATCAGGCGATTGAGCGGCATACGCCTGATGTGATTGTCCTGAATACTGGTGGCGCGGCTGTGACAGGGGATCAGTTCAAGGATGACCCTTACATCATCATGAAGAAGGAAGATACGCTGCGTGCCTATCAGAAAGCACCGAAAGCGAAAATCGTTGCTGTCCATATGGATGCCATCAACCATATGACGGTTGACCGCAGAGACCTGTCTGCCTACACCTATCAGCAGGGTATCCGGGATAGGGTGTTGATTCCTTTCGATGGCGAATTGATGCACTTCTGAGAAAAGGAAAGGGAAGGGAAGGCTGGGCAATGCCTTCCCTTTCCACTTTCTAGCGAAGGTCAGTTCAGTCTTTCTGCTCAATCAGTTCAATCTTGTAACCATCCGGGTCTTCGAGGAATGCCAGCACGATGTCCGTGCCTTTCAGGGGACCTGGTTCCCGGGTGATTTTCACACCGGCATCACGGAGCCTGTCGCATAAGCCATAGATGTCATCCGTTGCGAGGGCGATATGTCCATAGGCATTGCCCATCTCATAGGATTCAACACCATAGTTGTAGGTCAGTTCCAGCTCAGCCTGTGCTGGATTGCTTTCATAGCCCAGATAGGCGAGGGTGAATTTCCCTTCTGGGAAATCCATCGTCTTGATCAGTTCCATCCCCATGATATCCGTATAGAAACGGATGGAACGCTGCAGGTCGCCAACCCGGATCATGGTATGAAGGAAGCGCATGCCTGTTTCCTTTCTATATCGTCAATGTCTGCATGATTGCCAGTCAGTCTTTCTTCTTCGTGTAATCAATCAGGAATTTGACCATATCCGGGTCGGTATGGGAAATGAACAGGGTTTCATCACCATCCAGTGCAGCGATGGCCTGCAGGTCGTCAATCGAGAGCGAGAAATTGAAGACATCGAAATTCTCGACCATCCGGGCTTTATGGACGGATTTCGGCAGGACAGTCATGCCCAGCTGCATGAGGAACCGCAATGCCACCTGTGCGTTGGATTTACCGTATTGTCTGCCAATCCGTGCCAGGACCGGGTTCCTGAACATATTCCGTTTGCCTTCAGCAAAAGGTGCCCAAGCCTGCACTGCTGTACCATAACGGGCATAGATGTCCCGTGCCTTGGTCTGCTGGTTGAAGACATGGCCTTCAATCTGGTTCACAGCAGGGACAATCCCAGTGCATTCCACGAGGTCCACATAACGGTCTGGGAAGAAATTGCTGACCCCGTAGGATTTGACCAGCCCTTCACGCTGTGCCTTCAGCATTGCACGGTAAGTGCCGTAATAGTCCCCGAAAGGCTGATGGATGAGCAGCAGGTCGAGATAATCCGTTTTCAGTTTCTTCAGGGATTCCAGGATGGAGGCATAGGCCTTTTCTTCCCCTGCATTGGAAATCCAGACCTTGGTGGTCAGGAAAATCTCTTCACGCGGAATCCCGCTGGTTGCAATGGCTTCACCGACTTCCGCTTCGTTGAAATAGGCCTGGGCGGTATCGATATGGCGGTAGCCGACTTCCAGGGCATCCAGGACACAGCGGGTACATTCTTCTGGGGGGATCTGGAAAACACCATAACCGATCTTGGGCATCTTTGCACCGGTGTTGAGCGTGACATAATCCATGGTGGTCCTCCTGTTTGCAAGTTGGTTGGGCGTGTCATCCGTCCATTGAAAGGATGACACGTGCGGCTATGGGATATGATGAATCATTCCGGAAAAAGCGTAAAGAGTCTGGGACCCAACGCATTCAGTTTCTGGCGGGCCTGCCGCCAGTCTGGATACCATTCTTCGACAATCGCCCAGAAACGGGGACTGTGGTTCAGTTCAGTCAGATGGGCGAGCTCGTGGACGATGACGTAATCCATCAATGACCAGTCGGTCAGGACAAGGCGCCAGTTCAGACGGATATGCCGCTTTGCGGTACAGGAGCCCCAACGGCGGGTGGCATTGGACAGGGCGGCTTTGTCATAGGTCAACTGCATGGTGTCAGCCTGGTCCGCCAGGCGGCTGAGCAGGATGGTTTTTGCCTGTGCTTTCAGCCAGTTTCTCATGGTTTTGGTGACTGATTCAGCATCTGCCCTGGTTGTCTGGAGTATCAGTTCGCCGTCAGTCTGGATGAACCGGTTTCTGCTGGAGAGGGTTTTGACCAGATGCAGGCTGCAGTCTTTGCCGAGAAAGGGGAATATGGTGCCGTCCTGCCAGATGATGGGAGCAAGAGTGTCCAGTCTGTCTGCCTGGACTTTGTCCAAGGCTTTCAGGATCCATCTGGCTTTAGCTGCCAGCGCCTGTTCAATATAGGAGAGGGAAGCCCTTTCAGGCGCTGCGACAGTCAGTCCGTGATGGTCAACCTTGAAACCGATGGAACGTCTGGCAGACCGTTTCAGGGTATAGGTGATGACTTTGCCGTCTATGGCAAACCGGCATGTCATTTGGCGTCATCAGGCTTTGCGTCAGGATAGAGATGCGGGGAAATGTTGCGCATCTCGCCTTCAATCCAGGCTTCCACTTCTTTTGTCAGCTCATCGGCTTTCCGGCCTTCGGTGGAGATGGGCTTCCCAAAGGAAAGGGTAATCAGTCCCGGTGTCTTGACGAAGGTGGTCTTTGGCCAGCATTCGCCGGAATTCAATGCGACGGGAATGACCTGTGCCTTGGTCTTGATGGCGAACATGGCGCCGCCATTCTGGTATTTACCCTTTGTACCAGGAGGCACACGGGTGCCTTCTGGGAAAATCATGACCCAATGACCGTCTTTCAGGCGTTGGGAGCCGATATTGACCATCTGGCGGAAGGCGTTCACACGTTTGCCCCGGTCAATCGGAATCATCCGCAGGAAAGCCAGGATCCAGCCGAAGAACGGGATGTACAGCAGTGATTTTTTCAGGACAAAGGAAACCGGGCATGGCAGGACCAGCATGGTAAAGAGGGTTTCCCAAGCTGACTGGTGTTTGCTGAGGAGCACGACCGGTCCCTTCGGGAAGTTTTCGGTGCCTTTCACCTGGTATTTGACGCCGCAGATGACCCAGACAAGTCCTGTGGTGACCCGTGCCCAGATGGAAGCGATCTTGTAGCGGCCTGAAAATGGCATCCAGCAGGTGAACAGGCAGACAAATCCCCAGATGAAGGTGTATGACCACCAGAGGAAGAAAAAAAGGATTGAGCGTATGAATCGCATGGATGCCTCTTGTTTTAGGACAGGTCAGTCAATGGGATTGTATCTGTGTTTCTTGTTCCTGGAGCAGAAAACAGCTGAAAGCCGCTGTCTGGTTACTTCTTCCTGTTTTCTGCTGAGTTTTTCTTCTCGCTTTTTTCTTTTTTGCCAGTAGTCTTCTGCGGCTTTTCCGCCAGAGAAGCCAGTTTGGCTTTTGCCGCTGCTTTGGCTTTTGCCTTGGGGGCTGGTTTATCTGTGCTGCCATTGGCAACAGCCTTTTCTCCCTGTTCTGATGCAACGGGTACTGATACAGGGGAAACAGCCTGCTGGTCTTTTTCAATCAGATGCGCTGTCACAGCGGCAAGGCTGTCGAAAACCTGCGTTCCCGGTGGCAGACCACCTTTTTCCAAGGTCTGCCTGCCTTTGCCTGTCAACACCAGATAAGGGGTGCAGCCAGCAAGCAGGGCTGCCTGGAGGTCGCGCAGGGAATCCCCGACCGCTGGGACGCCCGTGAGTTCAACATCAAAGCGTTCACTGATGGTGTTGAACATGCCAGGACGGGGTTTCCGGCAGTCACAGTCATCTGTTGGCAGATGCGGACAGAACATGATGACCGGTACCGTACCGCCTGCCGCCTTGATGGCATCCAGCATTTTCTGGTGGATGGCATTGAGGGTTGTGATGTCAAACAATCCCCGGCCAAGTCCTGATTGGTTGGTGGCGATGACAACGGTATACCCCGCTTTTGTCAGTTGCCCGATGGCCTCGACAGAACCAGGAATAGGAATCCATTCATCAGGTGATTTGATGAATGCATCGGAGTCTTCGTTGATGACACCGTCCCTGTCGAGGATAATCAGTTTCATATCTATCGGCTTTCAGGTCAGGATGCCAGCTTGGAGATGTCTGCAACCTGGTTCATCATGCTGTGCAGTTCTTTCAGCAGGGCGATACGGTTGTTCCGCAGTTTTGGGTCATCCGCCATCACCATCACATTGGTGAAGAATGCATCCACATCATCATGCAGGGTCGCCAGTGTCTGCAATGTACCGGTGTAGTTGCCGGAAGCAAACTGCCTGTCTGCAACAGGTTTCACAGACAGGATATCGGCATACAGTTTCTTTTCACTGTCTTCAACCATCACTTCCTGATAGACCTGGCCGGCTGTCACACCGGATTTCTTCAGGATGTTGGTGATGCGCTTGTTGGCTGCTGCCAAGGAACCTGCCTCTGGCATTGCTGCAAATGTCCGGACAGCATCCAGCCGGTCGATGATGTTGTCAAAACGGTCTGGATTCTGGGCAAGCACTGCCTCGACTTCAGCGATGGAATATCCCCTGTCACGCAGCAGGCCGCGCAGGCGGTCCATGGCAAAGTCGATGACTGCGGCCGTCGGGTTCGCAAACATGGTATTTTTCATGAGGATGTCTACGGCCTCTTTCAGCATGTCCCGCAGGGAAAGCGGCAGTTTCTTCTCAATCAGGATACGCAGGATGCCCAGTGCATGGCGGCGCAATGCGAACGGGTCACGGTCACCGGTTGGCACCAGGCCAATACCCCAGATGCCGACAAGGGTCTCGAGTTTATCCGCCAAGGCTAGGATGATGCCGGTCTGTGTGCTTGGCAGGGCATCTCCAGCAAAGCGGGGCTGGTAATGTTCGGCACAGGCGAGGGCGACTTCTTCTGGTTCTCCGTCATGGCGTGCATAGTAAGTGCCCATGGTGCCCTGCAGTTCAGGGAACTCACCGACCATTTCAGTCAGCAGGTCTGCCTTGCAGAGGCGTGCGGCACGTTCGACCAGTGCTGTATCGGCTCCCAGTTTCTTGGCGATGTTCACTGCCAGGATCCGGACACGTGCCATCCGTTGCGCCAGTGTTCCCAGTTTGTTGTGGTAAACCACGTTGATGAGGCCTGGCAGACGGGATTCAAGTGTCTTTTTCTTGTCCTGTTCAAAGAAGAACTGGGCATCTGACAGACGGGGACGGATGACGCGTTCATTGCCATCGATGATGCGCTGAGGCGTGTCTGTCTCAATATTGGAGACAATCAGGAAACGATTGCGCAGTTTGCCGTTCTGGTCTGTCACCGCGAAATATTTCTGGTTGGTCTGCATGGTCAGGATCAGGCATTCCTGGGGGACCTCAAGGAAGGATTCCTCAAAATGGCATTCATAGACAACCGGCCATTCAACCAATGCGGTGACTTCATCAAGCAGTGCTTCCGGCATCAGGATTTTATCGCCATTGGCTTTTTCCAGCAGCATCGAACGGATGCGTTCCTTGCGGTCATTGAAGCCGGGAATGATTTTGCCTTCAGTTTCAAGCTGGTTGGCGTATGTGTCTGCATCTGTGATTTCGATGTCCCCCTGTGACAGGAAACGGTGTCCTTCTGTGATACGGTCTGCAGTCAGTCCAAGGAATGTGATTGGCAGGATTTCACTGCCATGCAATGCTATCAGCCGATGGACGGGACGGACGAACTGGACGGTCTCGCCATCAGGACGCTGGTAGGTCATCATTTTTGGAACAGGCAGACCTGCTGCGGCTTTCTCAATCGCTGCCTGCAATCCTGTGGCCAGTGGAATGCCGCTTGCCGTGTAGTTGTAGAACAGGCAGTCGTTCTTGCCATCACGGGCGACCTCAAGGGTTGAGACATCGATGTCTGCAATGTTCATGGCAGCCAGTTTCTTCTTCAAAGGAGGAGTCTGGTTGCCTTCCTTGTCAAAAGCGATATTGACCGGCAGGACTTTCTTGCGGATTGGACGGTCTGGTGAGACGGACCGGACATCTGTAATGGTCACTGCCAGGCGGCGGGGTGTCGCATAGGCGGTTGTCTTGGAATTTCCGGTCAGGAAATCATCCTGTCGGAGACTTTTCTCAATCGTACCTGCAAATGAATCCGCCAGCTTGGATAAAGCTTTCGGCGGCAGTTCTTCAGTGTGAAGTTCGACAAGCAGGGTTTTGCTCATAATTAAACCTTTTTCCTTTGCTTCAGCGTTCTTTCAGGAACAGTGTGGTATCCATTCAAAATCCAGCAGCCAGCCAGTCAGGCGGCACGGTCAGTATCGTGGCACATCGGGAATCCCAGTTTTTCACGGGATTCGTAATAAGCCTGCGCCACCATGCGGGAGAGCGTTCGGATGCGGCCGATGTAAGCGGCGCGTTCTGTCACGGAAATCGCACCACGTGCATCAAGCAGGTTGAAGGTGTGTGCTGCTTTCAGGATCATTTCATACGCGGGCAGGGTCAGTTCCTGCTCTTCAGCAATCAGGCGCTTCGCCTCTGACTCGAAATTTGAGAACAGGGTGAACAGGAAAGGGGTGTTTGACTGTTCAAAGTTGTAGCGTGACTGCTCGACTTCATTCTGATGATAGACATCGCCATAGGTCAGTTGACGTTTGGTGCCATGGTCGTCCCATTCTGTCCAGACCAGGTTATAGACATTTTCAACCCCTTGCAGGTACATGGCGAGACGTTCGAGGCCATAGGTGATTTCGCCCAGGGTGGGTTTGCAGTCGATACCGCCAACCTGCTGGAAGTAGGTGAACTGGGTGACTTCCATCCCGTTGAGCCAGACTTCCCAGCCTAAACCCCATGCGCCCAGTGTCGGGTTTTCCCAGTCGTCTTCCACAAAACGGACATCATTCTGCTTCAGGTCAAGTCCCAAGGCTGTCAAGGAGCCCAGATAAAGCTCCAAGATGTTTTCCGGTGCGGGTTTCAGGACCACCTGATACTGGTAGTAATGCTGAAGGCGGTTCGGGTTGTCACCGTAACGTCCATCCTTCGGACGGCGTGAAGGCTGTACATAAGCAGCCCGCCACGGTTCAGGACCGATGGCACGGAGGAAAGTCGCTGGATGGGAAGTCCCAGCGCCGACTTCCATGTCTTGGGACTGGAGCAGGGCACAACCCTGTTGGCTCCAATACTGGTTGAGTCTGAAAATGATTTCTTGGAAAGTGATCATATTGGTGTTCCTGGTCCTGTCTGAAACCTATGGAAACCATGGTCAGCAGGCATTTTAGTCATAAGCTTTAATTCTAACTTTTTTGACCGCCTTGGGGAAATAATCCCTTCCTGAAACCAGCAGGATTCCTGACAGATATCGGGAAGATGGAGGCATTCTGTTGTGTATCTGAAAAAGAAAGGCCACTGTCTGGGAAAGACAGTGGCTTTGCCGTCTCAGCAATACGCAGGGTTATCCTGCTTTATTTTCCTTCATGGTGGTAACGGGTCACCCGTTCAACTTCTTCCTTGGAACCCAGGAAGACAGGCACCCGCATATGGAGCCTTTCCGGTTTGACATCCATCAATGGTATCAGGCCATTGGTGGCGGCACCACCAGCCTGCTCGACGAGCATTGACATGGGGTTCGCTTCATACATCAACCGGATGCGTCCACCGTTTTTCACGTTGCGCGCATCAGCTGGATACATGAAGATGCCGCCACGGTTCAGGATTCGGTGGATGTCTGAAACCATGGCTGCGACCCAACGCATATTGAAGTTCTTGCCACGTGGACCTTCAACCCCAGCCTGGACCTCGTCAAAGTAACGGCTGACGGGAGCAAACCAATGCCGTTGGTTGGAAGCGTTGATTGCATATTCCGCTGTCTGTTCGGGAATCCTGATATCGCGGACCGTCAGTTTCCAGATGCCTTCACTCCGGTCAAGGGTAAAGGCGTTCACACCATTGCCGGTCGTCAGCACCAGTTGTGTCTGCGGACCATAGATTGCATAGCCAGCAGCGACCTGATTGCGGCCGGTCTGCAGGAAATCGGCTTCTGTCACATCGCCAGTCCCTTCAGGGCGCTTCAGGATTGAGAAGATTGTGCCGATGGAAACGTTCACATCGATATTGCTGGAACCATCCAGGGGATCGAAGAGCAGCAGGTATTTGCCTTTCGGATAGCCTTCAGCAACAGGAAGGACCGTTTCCATTTCTTCAGATGCCAGCCCTGCCAGGCAGCCACTCCATTGGGTGGCATCCAGCAGGATGTTGTTGGAGATGACATCCAGTTTCTTCTGGACTTCGCCTTGGACATTCACATCACCCTGGATACCCAACACACCAGCCAAAGCGCCTTTACCGACAGCCGTACCGATGGATTTGCAGGCTTGGGCAACAACCTCAATCAACTGTTTCAGGTCAGCGGGTACTGTCCCGGACCGGCGGTCTTCCTCAATCAGGAACTGAGTCAGACTGATAAACCTATCTGCCATTACATTTTCCCCTTCAATCATTGTCCCAGTGATTTGCCGATGATTTCACGGGTGTCCCGGGAGAGGGACAGGCCGGCAATCTGCTGGAGTGTTTTCTGTGCCTGTTCACGCAGGGATGGGATATACCGTTTCCACTGGTCCATGCTGCGGGCGAGCCTTGCTGCGACTTGTGGATTGAAGCTGTCGATTTCAGCCAGTATATCGCGCCAGAAGGCATAACCGCTGCCATCCTCTGCATGGAATTGTGCCATATTGCTGTTGCAAAAGCCAAAAACCAGACTGCGTGCGCGGTTGGGGTTCTTCAGGTTGAAAGCTGGATGCGCCATGAGATTCCGGATGGTGGCGGTGTCTGTTGTTGGTGATGTGGCCTGAAGGGTGAACCATTTGTCGATGACAAGCGGTTCCTGTTCGTATTCCCGGTAGAAATGGTCGATGAGACCTTTGGCTTCAGCTGATTGGGCAACCGCACCGGAATGGACCAAAGCCGTCAGGGCAGCAAGACGGTCTGTCATGTTATCGGCATTGCTGTATTGGTCAACAGCCATCTGGATGATATCCGGTTTGCCTGTTTCAAGCAGGTAAGTGAGGGCAAGGTTCTTCAACGCCCGTTTCCCGGCATCCTGTGGGGTTGGCGAATATGCTCCTGGTGTCTGGTTGTCCTGATAGGCGGTCTGCCATTCTGATACCAGTTTTTCCGCCAGGGATTTGCGCACGGACTGCCTTGCGGTATGGATTGCCTTGGGATCGATGGCAGCCATTTTTTCGGCAATCATCATTTCGCTTGGCAGTGTCAATGCCAGTGCACGCAGGGCAGGGTCAAGGGCGTTGTCAGTCAATACCGAGCGGAATGCTTGGATGAAACCGTCATCCAGGTTCATGCGCAGTCCATTCTGTGCGGTATCCGTCAAGGCAAGCAGGCGGTTCAAAGCCAACTGTTGGCCAGCTTCCCAACGGTTGAATGGGTCACTGTCATGCGCAAGCCGCAGCAGGAGTTCTTCATCGGATTGGTCGAATTCCAAGATGACCGGTGCTGAGAAATCCCGCAGTGCCGAGATGACAGGTTTTTCAGGAATGTTCTGGAATATGAATGTCTGAGTGGTTTCTGTGAGTTCCAGGATACGGGTTGAGCCGGATTCACCGTTACCCAGATCCAATGGCATGTCTTTGCCATTGTGGTCCAACAGGCCGACTGCAACAGGAATCAGGTAAGGTTGTTTTTCCGGCTGGCCAGGGGTGGCAGGGCAGGATTGTGTCAATGTGATGGCAAGTTCCTGTTTAGCGGCATCGTAACGGCTTTCAAGTTTTACACGGGGTGTGCCTGCCTGGCTGTACCAGCGTTCAAACTGGGACAGGTCTTTGCCATTCGCATCTGCCATGGCTGCCAGGAAATCACTGCAGGTCACCGCATGACCGTCGTGCCGTTGGAAATACAGGTCCATGCCTTTACGGAAGCCATCCCGTCCAAGAAGCGTTTGGTACATGCGGACGACCTCCGCGCCTTTCTCATAGACGGTGACTGTATAGAAATTGTTGATTTCCTGATAAGAGTCAGGGCGGACAGGATGTGCCATTGGACCGGCATCTTCCGGGAATTGTGCTTGACGCAGGATACGGACATCCTTGATCCGTTTGACTGAACGTCCTGTCGTTGAACCGGTGCGGTCGGCAGAGAATTCCTGGTCACGGAAAACTGTCAAGCCTTCTTTCAGGGACAGTTGGAACCAGTCCCGGCAGGTGACCCGGTCACCGGTCCAGTTGTGGAAGTATTCATGTCCGACAACCGATTCGATATTGGCAAAGTCGGTGTCAGTGGCGATGCGTGGGTTTGCCAGCACGCATTTCGTGTTGAAGATGTTCAGCCCTTTGTTTTCCATCGCCCCCATATTGAAATCGCTGACTGCGACAATGCTGAAACGGTCAAGGTCCAGCTCAAGGCCAAACCGGCTTTCATCCCAACGGATACTGTGTTTCAGGGATGCCATCGCATGGGCAGTCTTATCCAGGTTGCCATGTTCCACCCAGACCTGAAGCAGGACATCCCTGCCGTCTGCCAGGCGGAAAGTTTCTTCTTGGCAGACAAGGTCACCGGCAACCAAGGCAAACAGGTAAGAGGGTTTGCGGAACGGATCTTCAAAGACTGCATAATGGCGGTTTTCAGGCAAGTCACCACTGTCGATCAGGTTGCCGTTTGAAAGCAGGACAGGAAAATGGGTCTTGTCAGCCGCCAACCTGACCGTATAGGTCGCCATGACATCAGGGCGGTCTTGGAAATAGGTGATTTTCCGGAAACCTTCTGCTTCACATTGGGTGAAGAAGTTGCCGTTGGAGACATACAGTCCCATCAGCGAGGTGTTCTTGTCTGGGTGGATGCGGGTCTTGATGACCAGTTTCACCGTATCGGGCGCATCCTTGATGCGCAGCTCCCCGTTGCCTAGGTCATAATGGGTATTGTCCAGTGTTTCGCCGTTCATCGAGATACTGAGCAGTTCCGGTTCGGAACCCAGCAGTACCAGGTCACGTTCTTTGGAATCAGGATTACGGTGAAGTGTGGTTGCTGCTGTCACGATGGTGTCAGCAGGAACCAGTTCGAAGTCAAGGTCAACATGGTCTGTCAGGAAGGCAGGAGCCTTATAGTCAAGACGGTAAACCGTCTGGTTATTGGAAGCAGTCATTGTTTCTATCAGGATAAAAAATATACAGGCGGCATCAGGTCCGCCGCCATCAGCAATGGTCAACATTATCCATCAAATCAGCAGGGAAGGGCAGATGGTGTTTGGAGGTTGCCAGGTCAAGGCAGACAGTTAAAACTGTTCCACGGATAAAAGGACAAAGGAACAGACAATGATATCAGGACAGATGCTTGGAATTGGTTTAAAGGGATATGAATAAGAAAACCTCTATGCCATCAGCGGCATAGAGGTCCTTTGGAAATCAGAACAGATGATGCTTATTTCTTGATCAGATACTGCTCACGGTTTTTGGCATCAGCAATCCATTTTGGTGGCTTACCACGGCCAGTCCAAGTTTTACCGGTTGCTGGGTCACGGTATTTCGGTGGAACTGTTTCACGTTTTGATGCAGAGGATTTTGAGGATTTGCCCAAGTCTTTGATAGTGATGCCATATTCTTCCATCAAAGATTTAATCTGTGCAACAGCACTGGCAATTTCCTGTTTACGGGCCTTTTCAGCCTGGATTTTCAATTCAGCAATCTGTGCCTGCAGTTCCTGATATGTTGCCATAATGTTCTCCTGTTATTGGGATAAGGATTTCGGATTGAATAAATAACGGAAAATATTATATACCACTTTATTTCAATAAATAAAGTTTTTTCAGTGATAAGGCATTATTTTTTATATTTTCGGTATTGTTTTAAAACTTGTTTTGAATCAATGTGTTAATGGATTATCCCTGATTTGGTGATGGAACGGATGCAATAACATGATTCAAACCAATGGAATCAGGACAATGCCTTTTCCATTTCGGACAGCCAGCGGGCGGGAGACATTATCCTGAAGAGACCCCGTTTCCTGTTATGCCTTGCCAGCCTCAGTAATGCCTTGTCTTTTGAAAAAAGGAACTGGGCATTGGCATCAAAAGCGGTTTCTAGGAATTTCTGGTCATCGGGATCTGTGCAGACCGGCAATAAAAAACGGCTTTTTATTTCGGGTTCTATCACACTTATAAAACTGTCGAAACTGGCAATTGCCTGTTTCCGGTCATTTTCAGTCAAAGCCAATTTTGGATAATCCAAGACTTTCAGGAATTCATCACGGCAATCACTCCGCGTTATTGCAAGGAGTTTACCGTTTTTTACAGCATCCAGCAGTTGACAGGAAAGGGAATCATGGAAGATGAAAAAATCCAGACAGATATTTGTGTCAAAAACAGCTGATGGCACGGTATCTTGGGTGTTCATATGTTCTGGATTGATTGGGGACGGTTTATTCAGGAATAAAGGATAAATATCACAGAACTGTTTTCGAGGACATTCATGCTTCTGTGGCTTTGTTGATTTCCGCCATCAGGGCATCGATGCCTTTTGTCTCAAGCAGCAGGACCAGGTGGCGGTGCTGCTTGACAGCCTGGTTCCAGGTCGATGAGCGCCAGCAGGGCTGCAGGTCACCTGCGATACCGAATACCGTGGTTTCAAACAGCAGTTTCTCTCCTTTGCCGAAATGCCGGTCCATCCCGGTGAAAATGGTGGAAACCTGCAGGTTGCCGATCTGTTTCTGTTCGATGATGCGGTTGGTGGCGGATTTCATGAAGGTCATCCATTCAGCCAACTGGCAGGGAACAGGTTTTTTCCCAACCAGCTTGTAGAGATGGCCGTCCAGCAGGGCGGTTGGGTCATCAGGTGGGCTTTTCTGCGGTTTATTCATATCTTTCTCCGGGAAACAGCAGTATTGTAGACCAAGGTGGATACCGTTTTATGGAAGGGATCCTGCAATAATCGATTGGAATATTTTCTCAAAGCGGGGATAGTTCTCCTGTTTACAGATCAGATAGAACTCATGAGCTGCCTCTGGGTCAGAGAAGGGGACCCTGATTCTTCCGTCTTCTGTATGGAATGTCCTCATGGTGATATTGCTTGCAAAAGAAAGCAGGGAGCTTGACCTGACAAGTTCATCCAAGGAGTCGATATCGTTCTGAAGCAGGAATTTGGAATCAGGCATTTTCTCTTTGACAATGTCAGCCCAGAAGCCCACTTTGGCCACCATAAGGAATGTCTGGCCGTCCAGCATGGAGAAACTGACTTCTCTCGCTGATGACAGTGGATGTTCTTTTGGAAGTGAGGCATAAAGCCTTTCAAAGGAGCATTTCTGCGCATACAGATTGTCATCAGAAGCCAGCCTGTCAAACCCTTTTCCCTTCTTGTTTAAAACAATCAGGCTGTAGTGGTCATTTATGAGGTCCTCTATCAATGCTTCCCCGTCATCTGCAATACGGGAAACTATGGTCATATCTGGGTAAAGTGCCGATAAATCCGGAAGTATTTCGAATGAAGGTCCTGGACCGATGAACCCTATGGAGATGGTATGTCTGCTGTGCTCGAATGCACGTACTCTTTCAATCATATCCTTTTCTGACTGCAGGACTTCTTTTGCATACAAAGCTGCGACCTTCCCATTTTCATTGAGTGTTATACGGTTCTTTTCATGATGGAAGAGGGAAACACCGATCAGTTCCTCAAGCCTTGCCATGGAACGGGATAAGGTAGGCTGCGTCAGATGGATATGCTTGGCTGCGGAAGAGAGTGTCCCGTATTCCTCCAGTGCCAAGAGTTGTTCCAGCAGATTCAGTTCTATATGGCGGCTCATGCCATATTCCTCCTTTTGCTATGCGTCTGACGTATAGTGTTATAGCAATTTTTCATTGTACACCAGAAGCGTTTGAATCTATCCTTTACTGATAGGGATTAATGGGTGGTCATGTGGGTTGTGACCTTTCCACCAATTCGGACAGCCACCCCTTTAATTATTGAGTTGGGATAAAAATGAAATATCAGAAACTGGGAAATACAGATATCGAAGTATCACGCATCTGTGTAGGGTGCATGTCTTATGGAGAGGCATCGGATAAATTCCATAAATGGACATTGAACCAGAAAGACACTCAGGAGATGATTGCCTATGCGGTAGGCAATGGCATCAATTTCTTCGATACCGCCAACATCTATTCCTTCGGCACCAGTGAGGAATATCTTGGGAGGTCACTCAAGAACCTGCATGTGCCAAGGGACAAGGTTGTTCTTGCCTCAAAGGTGTATTTCAACGAAGGATTCCTTTCAAAGGAAGCCATCGCCCGCGAAATCGACGGTACCCTGAAACGTCTTGGAACGGATTACCTTGACCTTTACCAGATCCACAGGTTCGATTACGGTACACCGGCTGAAGAAACCATGGAAGCATTGGATATGCTTGTCAAGGCTGGGAAGGTCAGGGCAATAGGTGCCTCTGCAATGTATGGCTACCAATTCCACAATATGCAGCTGGCGGCAGAAAGGAATGGCTTTACAAAATTCTCAACCATGCAGAACCATTACAACCTCATCTACCGTGAGGATGAACGTGAGCTGATTCCCATCTGCCGTCAGTATGGTGTATCCCTGATTCCATATTCCCCGCTTGCAGGCGGCCATCTCTCCAGGATGGAATGGGAAAGCACAACCATGCGGGGTCAGACAGACCAGGTGGTGCGTAAGAAATATGACCAGTCGAAAGAAAATGACCTTCAGATTATTGCACGTGTCGCTTCCCTGGCAGAAAAGCTGGATGCCAGCATGGCAGAAGTCGCCTTGGCCTGGCTGCTCAACAGGGGAGTCTGTTCCCCTATTGTCGGTGCCACGAAGGTCAGGCATTTTGATGCTGCCTTGAAAGCTGTTGACCTGACTTTGGATGAGGAGGCGCTTTCCTATCTTGAAGAACCTTACAGGGCTCATGAAGTTGTCGGAGCCGTCAAGGAAAATCAGGTATTGTAGTGAATTGATTGGTCATAGGAACAAGTTAAGTCCGCATTGTTGCCTTGGGGAAAAAACGGTCCTGACAGGGAAGTTCTTTTTCAATCTTAAACAAATTCTTTTTCAATCTTAAACAAATCATTCAACAGGAGTCATTATGAAACGTAATATCTTTTTAGCTTTCCTGCTGTTCTGGTTGGGACTGTTCACGGCATCAGCCCATACTGTCGAAGACCATGCGCGTATCCCAGCGCATGGTTTTGCTGTCATGGCTGAAGGAGGGGAGTTCCAACCCTATACGTTTTCCCGGCATGCTGTCGGGGACAATGAAATCCAGATTGAAATCCTCTATGCAGGCATCTGCCACAGCGACCTGCACCATGCCGCCAGCGACTGGGGCAAAGAGGAATATCCATTGGTGCCCGGTCATGAAATCGTCGGCCGGGTTGTCAAGACAGGTAAGGATGTGACGAAATTCAAGGTTGGTGATATCGCAGGTGTTGGATGCCTTGTCAACGCCTGCGGTGAATGTGAGTTCTGCCTGATGGGGCTGGAACAGTATTGTCCGAACAGGGTGCTGACTTACCATGACCATGACAAGTACCATGACAACGAGCAGACACAGGGTGGTTATTCCGATACCCTGGTTGTTTCACAGAATTTTGCCATCAAGGTGCCAGAGAATGCCGATATTGAAAAAATTGCCCCATTGCTGTGTGCTGGCATCACTACTTGGTCACCTATCCACTATATGAATGTCAAGAAAGGTGACAAGATCGGTATCGCCGGTTTTGGTGGCTTGGGGCATATGGCGGTGAAATATGCAGTTGCCTTGGGTGCGGAAGTCACGGTTTTTGATATCACTGAAGCAAAACGGGAAGATGCCAGACGGATGGGTGCTGTCCGTTATGTCAATGTCACGAATCCTGAGGAACTGAAGGGGCTGGACAATTCCCTGAACTATGTCCTGAGCACGGTTCCAGCAAAATATGATCCAGCCATGTATATGAAGATGCTGAAAATCAATGGGCAGATGGCGATTGTCGGGCTGCCTGCCATCAAGAACATGCCTTCCATCAGCGTGCTTTCCTTTGTCATCCATGGCAACCGGAAAGTGTTTGGTTCCCAGATTGGTGGCATCAAGGAAACGCAGGAAATGCTGGACTATTCGGTCGCCCATAACCTTTACCCTGAAGTGGAGGTCATCAAGGCGGATGCAGCTGCCATCAATGAAGCCTATAAGAAAGTCCAGGCAGGTGAGGTCAAGTTCCGTTATGTCATCGATATGAAAACGCTGAAACATACGGACTGATCCAGCCTTTTCCCTGATGACGGGAGGAAAGATGGATAAACTGGATGGGTTGCCTGTCCAATGATGTACTGAGAAAGGAGAAATATCATGAGAACCATCGGCTACGCCGCCAATGCAAAATCATCGCCGCTCAAGCCCCATGTCTTTGAACGCCGGGAACCCCGTCCGAATGATGTCTGCATGGAAATCCTGTATTGTGGTATCTGCCATTCCGATTTGCATATGGTCAATGATGACTGGGGAATGGCGGTTTTCCCCATGGTACCGGGGCATGAGATTATCGGGCGTGTCATTGCTGTAGGTTCAGATGTGAAGAAATACAAGGTGGGTGACAATGTTGCAGTGGGCTGTATGGTGGACAGCTGTATGGTCTGTGACCAGTGCCGGAAAGGGGAAGAACAGCTTTGCCGCGAAATGTCTACATTGACGTACTGTAGCTGTGACAGGATTGATGGCAGTATCACGCAGGGCGGTTATTCCAAGCATCTTGTTGTCCGGGAAGAATTCACCCTGAAGGTGCCAGATGGTCTTGACCTGTCCAGGGCTGCACCATTGTTGTGTGCGGGCATCACCACTTATTCGCCACTGCGTACATGGCATATCGGTCCGGGTTCCCGTGTAGGGGTTGTCGGTCTTGGTGGTCTGGGGCATATGGCTGTCAAGCTGGCGTCCGCTATGGGAGCCGATGTCACGGTCATCAGCCGTTCTGCATCCCGTGAAGCTGAAGCCAAACGCCTTGGGGCTGACCGTCTGTTGGTTTCCACCGACAAGGCGGCGATGGAACAGGCACTCAACAGTCTTGACCTCATTATTGACACGGTACCCGTCAAGCATGATATCAACCCATATATCCCGTTGCTTGATATTGATGGCACCCTCTGTATCGTCGGACAGGTTGGACCGATGCCTGAATTTGATTCTGCACCAATGCTCTTCGGACGGCGGCGTATTGCAGGTTCCCCGATTGGCGGGATTGCAGAAACCCAGGAAATGCTGAATTTCTGTGCGAAGAAAAATGTATTGCCTGATTGCGAGATGATTTCTATCGACCAGGTCAATGAAGCCTATAAACGGCTTGAGAAATCTGATGTCAAATACCGTTTTGTCATCGATATGGCATCACTCAAGATGGCATGAGGTGACGGGCAGGGTATCTGTCAGGTTCCCTCTGCAGGTCAGGGCATTATCCAAGCCAGGCAGCCGCCTGGCTTTTTTGTTGCTGGACATTCTTCCGATACTGATGATTCATCTTGGATGATGCAACTGCACGCTGGATAAGCGTGGTGTATCATATCCATCTCTGTTTATCTGAACAGCATCGCTGCGACCGGGTTTATAGGAATCCCTGTTTCCTGAAAGTATTTAATCATCAAGGTGCATTATGTCCGTTTACGAAAATCTGAAGAAACTCAATATCACGTTACCGCCTGTTGCCAAGCCTGTGGCTTCCTATGTCATGTATGTCCAGTCTGGCAATCTGGTTTTTCTTTCCGGTCATCTTGGAAAACAGGACGGCAAGCCCCGTGTCGGTCAGTTCGGCAAGGATATCACTGTGGCAGAAGGGCAGAAGGTTGCCCGTCAGGCGGCCATTGACATGATTGGGACTCTGCAGGATGCGTGTGGCGGTGACCTGACCAAGGTCAAACGTATCGTCAAGGTGCTTGCGCTTGTCAATTCCACCCCTGATTTCACTGACCACCATCTGGTGACCAATGGTGCTTCTGACCTGTTGGTGGAAGTTTTTGGCGAAATCGGGAAGCATGCCCGTTCTGCTTTTGGTGTCGCACAGATTCCGACAGGTGCCTGCCTCGAAATTGAGCTGATTGCAGAAATTGAATAACCAGCTTCACTGAATATGGAAATGCCCTGGAAAACGGTTTTTCAGGGCATTTCCTGCATCGGTTTCAGACTTATTTGGAATCCACTGTATCTACTGGAGGCAGCTCCAGTCCTACCGGTTTGAACCGGGATTCCACATTCCTGCCTTTTCGTCCGCGTCTGCCGTTGTATGGTATATCCTTGCCGACAGAGACTTTCACTTGATACAGTTTCCCGTTTCCTGATTGGCAGACAACCATACCTCCACGTTCATCCATAGGCAGGAAAGCCAGGATTTTTTCATCAGGCTCCAGGGAAATGAGCGTTGTCCCACGTCCCCCTGAAGCCAGTGAGCGCAGTTCATGGCGTTCAAATACCAAGATGCGGCCATGTCCAGACAGGACAGCAATCCATTGCTGGCTGTCATTCAGGACAGCAGGTTGGAGCAAGGTATCATTTTCTTCCAAGGTGATGAATGATTTGCCGTTCCGGGTCCGGCTGGTCATGTCATTGACCGTTGTGGTAAAGCCGTAACCGGATGACATGGCCAGCATCATCTGGGTATCTGCTTTCCCAGCGTAATAATGGACGATTTCCTCTTCGATACCGACTTCTGCGAAGGTTGTGACCGGTGTACCGTCCCCTCTGCCGCCTGGCAATTGATGGACAGGGATTGAATAGATCCGGCCTTTGTTCGAGAAAGCCAGCAGGACATCTGTTGTGCGGCATTCAAAGGTACTGTAAAGGCTGTCTCCCTGCTTGAAGGTCAGGGCAGAGAGGTTCAAAGCATGTCCTTGGCGTAACCGCAGCCAACCATTCTTGGAGACGATGACTGTGACAGGACCGTCTGCAATCTGCTGTTCGACCGATGCTTTCTCTTCTTCCTGGATCAATGTACGGCGCACATCACCGAACTGTTTCCGGTCTGCTTCGATTTCACGGACAATCAGGCGCCGCAGGGTAGCGGGTTTTTCCAATACATCCTGCAGTCTGCCTTTTTCTTTCTGAAGGTCAGCCAGTTCCTGTTCAATCTTGATTTTCTCAAGCCGTGCCAGCTGACGGAGACGGATTTCAAGAATGTCTTCTGCTTGGGTGTCTGACAGGTTGAACCGGGACATCAGGGCCATTTTCGGTTCATCGGATTCACGGATGATGTGGATGACCTCATCGATATTCAGCAGGACGGTTATCCGGCCTTCCAGGATATGGATGCGTTCGTTGACTTTACCTAAGCGCCAGCGGGTCCGCCGCCTGACGGTGTCGAAACGGAATTCAATCCATTCTTTCAGGATCTGCACAAGCCCTTTCTGCTGGGGACGGCCATCTATGCCGATCATCACCAGGTTGATGGTGGTGTTGCCTTCAAGCGATGTATGGGCAAGCAGTGTCTGCATGAAGGATTCTGGATCCTGGCGTCGGGATTTTGGTTCCAGGACGATGCGTACCGGTGCATCGCGTCCTGATTCGTCGCGGACCGTATCCAGCAGGCTCAGGAACTGCTGTTTCAACGCTGCCTGGTCGGGGGAAAGCGATTTTTTCCCTGACCGGACTTTAGGATTGGTCAGTTCTTCGATTTCCTGAAGGACTTTCTGGGTTGATGTCACTGGAGGAAGTTCAGTGATGACCGCCTGCCATTGACCACGTGCCAGTTCTTCGATTTTCCACCTTGCCCGGACTTTAAGGCTGCCACGGCCAGATGCATAAACATCGGAAATCGTATCAGCGTTGGAAATGATTTGCCCACCACCCGGGAAGTCTGGTCCTGGCAGGATGCGCATCAGTTCCTCATGGGACAGGTTGGGATCCCGGATCAAGGCTATGGCGGCATCCGCCACTTCATTCAGGTTATGGGAAGGGATTTCTGTTGCCATGCCGACAGCAATGCCCGATGCCCCATTCATCAGTGTTATCGGCAGACGGGCAGGGAGCATGGCAGGTTCAAGGGATGAACCGTCATAATTGTCTTGGAATTCAACGGTTCCTTGGTTGATTTCAGACAGCAGAAGCTGGGAAACCGGTGTCAGTCTGGCTTCCGTGTACCGCATGGCAGCAGCACCGTCCCCGTCACGGGAACCGAAATTCCCATGACCATCCACCAATGGATAACGCATGGTGAAATCCTGTGCCATGCGGACCAGGGCATCATAGACAGACTGGTCGCCATGAGGATGCAGTTTGCCCAAGACATCGCCGACCACAGCAGCTGATTTCCGAGGTTTTGCTTCAGAAGACAGCCGTAACTCATTCATTGCATAGAGGATTCTTCGCTGAACAGGCTTCTGTCCATCACAGACATCCGGTAGGGCTCTGCCTTTGACAACAGAGATGGCATAGTCAAGATATGCCTGTTCCGCAAAGCGGGCAAGCATCAGGGATTCCTGGTGCTCCGCTACCGGTTCCTCAGTTTTTGGCGCAGTGTCAAACAGGGAAGGTTGCTCACTCATATCATCAGTTTCCCAGCATCAAATTCGGTGTTTCAGATATCTGTCTCGGCTTCATTGCCATGCTCTTCCATCCACGAACGCCGGGCAGCGGCTTCTCCTTTGCCCATCAGCATCTGGAAGCGTTTTACTGATTCGTCTTTTCCGATATCCCCCAGCATGACAGGCAGGAGCCGGCGGGTGTCAGGATTCAAGGTGGTTTCCCAGAGCTGTTCAGCACTCATTTCACCAAGCCCTTTGAAACGGGAGATGCCAAGCACGGTATCTTTATGGCCTTCTTTATGCAGGCGTTCAAGGATCTTGGTCAGTTCTGCATCATCCAGTGCATAAAGTTTCTGCACGGGTTTCCTGCCCCTTGCTGGTGCATCAATACGGAAAAGCGGTGGTCTTGCAACAAAAATATTTCCGTTTTCAATGAGTTTCGGAAAATGCTTAAAGAAAAGTGTCAACAATAAAACCTGGATATGGGAACCATCGACATCAGCGTCAGACAGGATGCAGATTTTGCCGTAACGCAGTCCGGACAGGTCGGGGTTATCGTCCGGACCGTGCGGATCAACCCCGATGGCAACAGAGATATCGTGGATTTCCTGGTTGGCAAACAGCCTGTCACGGTCGGTTTCCCAGGAGTTCAGGACCTTACCCCGTAAGGGCAGGATGGCTTGGTATTCTTTGTCACGTCCCATTTTTGCGGATCCGCCCGCAGAGTCGCCTTCGACCAGGAACAGTTCATTGCGGGAGGTGTCATGGGATTCACAGTCAGTCAGCTTGCCGGGCAGCACAGCTACTGAAGAGGATTTTTTCTTTTCAATTTTCTGCAACTGGCGCATCCGTGCCTGTGCCTGGCGGATGACCAGTTCTGCCAGCTTCCTGCCATATTCCACATTCTGGTGCAGCCATTGCTCGAAGACAGGGCGGATGCAGTGCGAAACCAAGCGGACAGCATCACGGGAATTGAGTTTTTCCTTGATCTGTCCTTGGAACTGGGGATCCAGTACACGGGCAGACAGCAGGAAAGAAACCCGGACAAAGACATCTTCCGGGAGCAACCGGACGCCTTTGGGCATCAATGAATGGATTTCAGTGAAATTCTTCACTGCATTGAAAAGGCCATCACGCAGCCCGTTTTCATGGGTACCGCCTGCCGGGGTTGGAATCAGGTTGACGAAAGATTCCCTGACAGGTGTTCCTTCAGCTGTCCATGCGATGACCCAGGCAGCGCCTTCACCGTCAGCGAAGTCTTCCTCTTCTGCTGTGGCATAGTGTTCCCCGGTAAAGAGGGGTATCACCGTATCCTCTTCAGAAACCAGTCCCAAGGATTCTGACAGGTAACCTTTCAGGCCATCAGCGTAATACCAGGTCTCTTCCTTGCCGTCAGGTTGGGTCAGGGAGACTTTCAGGCCCGGCAGCAGGATTGCCTTGGACCGAAGAAGATGGCGGAGGTCTGCCAAGGGAATGGCAAGGTCATCGAAATAAGTGCCATCTGGCCAGACAGTGATTTTCGTACCGGTCCGTTTTTCCTTGCGTGGCAAGAGTGTTGAAGAAAGCGGGACAGACACTTCGCCATCAGTGAATGCAATATGATGTTCCTGCCTGTCACGCCAGACAGTGACGTCAATCCGTTTGGAAAGGGCGTTTGTCACGGAAACACCGACACCGTGCAGTCCCCCGGAAAAGGCGTATGCACTGTCAGTCCCTTTGGTGAATTTACCGCCGGAATGCAACTGGGTGAAAACAATCTGGACTGTAGGAACGCCTTCCTCAGGATGGATGCCGACAGGGATGCCCCGTCCATTGTCCTCAACGGTGACACTGCCATCAGCATTCAGGGTGACCTGGATGTCTGTACACCAGCCACCGATTGCCTCGTCTGAGGCATTGTCAATGACTTCAGTGATGATATGCAGGGGATTTTCCGTTCGGGTGTACATGCCCGGGCGCTGCCGGACAGGCTCTAGGCCTTTCAGCACCTTGATTGAATCTTCACTGTATCCGGTGTTTTTTTCTGCCATAAAGGTTCAGGAACGGGCAAGCTGCCGGTTCAGATGGATGATAAACTGCGGATTTTACAACGGTCCGGAAGATAACCCAAGATACTGTTCCGATAAAACAGCAGGGTTTGCAGGTGCTTTTTACAGGTTTTTCCTATAAAAAACAATGACTTTCATGACGTGGTCAGTATTTTCAGGGGATTTTCAGGCGGTTCTTGGTGCTGGAACGCATCAAGGTTGTTGATATTATTGGATTTATTCCGCCAATAACATTGATGTTCCAGCATGATTCGTATATAATCTCATTTCACTACAGGTTTCGCCCGTTGTTTTATGGGGCAGAAGGAAGAAACAGATGGGCTTTAGCCCATTTTTTTTTTCATCTTGCCATGACTGGCATGGTGGCTGGTAACAGGCGGGGCTGCAATTGGAACAGGAGCATTGTTTGTTGGAAGAACTGATTGAAAAGACGGTGACAGGCTGTGGCTACGAACTCGTGGATATCGAGCGTGCGCCAGGCGGAATCCTGCGTGTCTACATCGACTGCCTGCCTGACCAGGCGGGCAGCAGTAACGGTATTTCGTTGGATGACTGTGAAACCGTCAGCCGTCAGCTGTCCCATGTCCTGATGGTTGAGGATGCTGATTATGAGCGGCTGGAGGTATCGTCTCCAGGCTTGGATAGACCCCTGAAGAAGTTTCAGGACTTTGTCCGTTTCACTGGTGCTGAAGCGTGGGTCAGGCTCCGCCGCCCGGTAGAAGGATTGAACCGGAAGACATTCCAGGGAATCCTGCAGCAGCCAGAAGGGGATGAGATTGGTCTTGAGTTCGACAATCCAGATGGAAAGACCAGTTCCGTATTACATTTCACAATTCCGGATATAGACCGGGCACACCTGGTACCCCAGGTGGATTTTAGGAGCCGCAAAGCATGAGTCTTGAAATTCTTCAGTTAGTGGATGCGCTGGCGCGCGAAAAAAATGTCAGCAAGGAAATCGTCCTGGAAGCCTTGGAACACGCAATGGCCTTGGCAACCAAGAAACGTTATCCGGGTGATGTGGATATCCGTGTTGCGATTGACAGGGAAACCGGCGAGCGCGAATCTTTCCGCCGCTGGAAAGTGGTTCCTGATGAAGCGGGGCTCCAGCAGCCTGACCAGGAAATCCTCTTCTTTGAGGCAAGGGAACAGTTCCCGGATATCGAGGTTGGTGAGTACATCGAAGAACCGATTGAAAACACCAGTGACTTCCTGGGGCGCCGTTTTGCGCAGGATACCAAGCAGATTGTCCTGCAGCGTATCCGCGATGCAGAACGTGAACAGAACCTGAACGATTTCCTTGACCGTGGTGAGTCCATTGTCAATGGTGTCATCAAAAGGATGGAGAAGGGAGATGCCATCATTGAATTCAGCAAGGTGGAAAGCCGTCTGCCACGCGACCAGATGATCCCGAAAGAAAACCTGCGTGTCGGTGACCGTGTCAGTGCCTGCATCTACCGGGTTGACCGTGGTCCAAGGGGAACACAGGTCCTGCTGTCACGGACTTCCCCGGAATTCATCAAACAGCTGTTTGCCCGTGAAGTGCCGGAAATCGAAGATGGTCAGCTTGAAATCAAGTCGGCTGCCCGTGATCCTGGCATCCGTGCCAAGATTGCTGTCCATGCGCTTGACAGACGGATTGACCCTATCGGCACCTGTGTCGGGATGCGTGGTTCCCGTGTCCAGGCGGTTACCGGTGAACTTTCCGGTGAACGTGTGGATATTGTGCCTTGGTCGGAAGATCCAGCCCAGTTTGTCATCGGTGCATTGGCGCCGGCTTCTGTGAGCTCGATTGTCGTTGATGAAGACAAGCATGCGATGGATGTCATCGTTGATGAGGAAAACCTTGCAATCGCCATTGGCAGGAACGGTCAGAATGTCCGTCTGGCAACCGACCTGACTGGCTGGAAAATCAACATCATGACGGAAGAGGAAGCTGATGACAAGAATGCCCAGGAAAGGGCAGAGCTTCAGGACCTTTTCATGAAAAAGCTGGATATCGAACAGGATGTTGCCGATGTCCTGATTGACGAAGGATTCTCCACCATTGAAGAAATCGCGTATGTCCCGATGAATGAAATGCTTGAGATTGAAGCTTTTGATGAGGAAACCGTCAAGGAACTCCGCAAGCGTGCACGGGATATTTTCGTCAGTGAAGAGATTGCTTATGAGGAAGCCACGAAGGATATGGAACCGGCACTCAGGGATCTTGATGGGATGACGACTGCCGTTGCGACAAAGTTGGGCAATGCAGGCATCCTGACTGTTGAACGTTTCGCTGGCTTGGCATATGACGAGTTTGGGGCAATCCTGGCACTGCCTGTTGAACGTGCCCGGCAGCTGCTGGATAACGAGCTTGCAGACGTTACCGACGAAGAACAGCAGATGATTGATGATGAATATGATGATACAGCGAGGGCTCTGCAGGAAACAGCCCGTGCACTGATGGAATCCAGATAAACAGGGACAGGACCCATAAGGTTCAGGAACACCTATCGGGAAAATAAAGAAAAGGGGAACCATGGCAATCAATACTCCAGGTGAAAAACGCAAAATCTCCATCTCAAGGAAGGAAACCAGTGAAATCCGTCAGGCAGATGCTGCTGGCCGTTCAAGGACGATTCAGGTAGAAGTCCGCAAGAAACGCACCATTGTCAGACGTGATGAACAGGCGGAGGTCCGTGCTGAAATCGCCCGTCGTAAAGCGGCGCCTGTCATTGATGAAGCTGAAAAGCAGCGGCGTAAGGAAGAAGCCCGCCGTCAGGCAGAGCTGATTGCCCGTCAGGAAGCTGATGCCCGTGAAAAACGGGAGAAGGCCAAAGCAGAGGCGGAACGGAACAAAACCCGGGAAGCTGCAGCTGCAGAACCAGAAAAGAAAACCATTGGTCAGGTACAGCCAGTGCAGGAACCTTCAAAGGAATCGGTTTCCAGCAAGGATACTGTAGGGGCAACCAAAAAGACTGTATCGGTAGAAGCGGGGAAAGCCCCTCAGGAAACCGAAGCAGAAAAGGCGAAACGCCTGGCTGAGACAGAACGCGCCCGCAAGGCTGTTGAAGATGAAGTTGCCCAGATCAAGGCGATGATGAACGGAACAGTCAGGAAACCGGCAAAGGCTCCTGCAGAGCAGAAACCGCAGCAGCCAGCATCCAAGGCTCCCGCTTCTGCCCAGGAAAACAAGAAGGCTGGTCACCCGGCGAAAGGTGCACAGGCTGCCAAGGCATCAGACAGGAAGCAGGTCCAAGGCAATCAGGCTGATGCCCGGAATGAAAAGGCGGAAAAGGGCGAGAAAGGTGATAAACGGAACGGTGACCGCAAGGGTGGCCGTGGTAATGGTAGCTGGCAGGATGAACCTTCCCGGAAACGAGGTTCAGGCATGAAGACCCGTGGCGGGGATATGTCCAGTGACAGGGAAGGAGGCAGGGGTAAATCCGGCAAGAACCGCCGTCATGGCCAGCAGGAACGTGAAAGCAATTTCCATCAGCCGACAGAAGCAATCATCCATGATGTCCATGTGCCTGAAACCATTACAGTCGGTGAGCTTGCCCATAAGATGGCGGTCAAGGCTTCTGAAGTCATCAAGCAGATGATGAAACTGGGGCAGATGGTCACCATCAATCAGGTCCTTGACCAGGAAACCGCGATGATCCTGGTAGAAGAAATGGGACACCGTGCGTTTGCCGCCAAGATCCAGGATGCGGAATCTGCCCTTGAAGATATGGACATGGGCAAGAATGCAGAGAAACTGCCCCGTGCCCCTGTTGTTACTGTCATGGGGCATGTTGACCACGGTAAGACATCCCTGTTGGATTACATCCGCCGGACAAAGATTGCTTCCGGTGAGGCAGGCGGCATCACCCAGCATATCGGTGCTTACCATGTCAAGACAAAACGTGGCATTGTCACATTCCTTGATACCCCAGGGCATGAGGCGTTTACAGCGATGCGTGCCCGTGGTGCGCAGGCGACGGATATCGTCATCCTGGTCGTTGCAGCGGATGATGGTGTCATGCCACAGACCAAAGAAGCGATTGCCCACGCAAGGGCTGCGAATGTCCCGATTGTAGTCGCCATCAACAAGATTGATAAACCAGGTGCGAACCCTGACCGGGTGACACAGGAACTGGTTGCAGAAAATGTGCTGCCGGAAGAATACGGTGGTGATTCACCATTCATCCATGTCTCTGCAAAGACAGGACAGGGCATTGATGACCTTCTGGAAAATGTCCTTCTCCAGGCAGAAATCCTGGAACTCCAGGCGCCTGTCGAAGCCATGGCACAGGGGATTGTCATTGAAGCCCGCTTGGATAAGGGGCGTGGTCCTGTTGCGACTGTCCTTGTCCAGTCCGGTACCCTGCACCGTGGGGATGTTGTGCTGGCAGGTCCAGAATATGGCCGTGTCCGGGCGATGCTGGATGAAAATGGCAGGAGCATCACCGGAGCCGGTCCAAGTATCCCTGTCGAAATCCAGGGGCTGTCAGGTGTGCCATCTGCCGGTGAGGAACTTATCGCGCTCAACGATGAACGCAAGGCCCGTGAGATTGCCCTGTTCCGCCAGGGCAAATTCCGTGACGTCAAACTGGCGAAACAGCAGGCGGCAAAACTGGAAAACATGTTCGACCAGATTGCCGAGGGTGAAGTCAAGACCCTGCCATTGATCATCAAGACAGATGTCCAGGGGTCCCAGGAAGCGTTGTCAGCATCCCTGCTCAAGCTGTCCAATGATGAAGTCCGTGTCCAGGTCATCCATGCGGCAGTCGGTGGCATCACTGAAACCGACGTCAACCTCGCGGTGGCATCCAAGGCAGTCATCATCGGTTTCAATACCCGTGCAGATGCACAGGCACGCAACCTGGCTGAGGCCAATGGCATTGATATCCGCTACTACAACATCATCTATGATGCAATCGATGATGTGAAAGCTGCAATGTCTGGTATGCTGGCACCTGAAAAACGTGAAAACACATTGGGTCTGCTTGAAATCCGTCAGGTCATCCATCTCAGCAAGGTGGGTTCCATCGCCGGCTGCTTCGTTATGGAAGGCCTGGTCCGTCGAGGGGCTCCTGTCCATCTGCTGCGTGACCACGTCGTGATTTGGACGGGTGAAATCGATTCCCTGAAACGTTTCAAAGACGATATGAAGGAAGTCAAGGCTGGTTTTGAATGCGGTCTTACCCTGAAAGGGTACAACGATATCCAGGAAGGCGACCAGATTGAAGTCTTTGAAATCCAGGAAATCGCCCGTACATTGTAAACTAGGGAAACAATCCTGGAAGGAGGGCAATTATGGCAAGACGCAACCGATCCATTCCTGACCGTGCGCTCCGGGTCGCGGACCAGATCCAGCGCGACCTGTCAGATATCATCTTTTCAGAATTGAAAGATCCGGATGTCGGCATGATCACCATCACAGAGGTCAAGGTGACACCGGATTACGCCAATGCGAAGGTCTTCTATACCATGCTGGATGACAGTGCTGAAAGGCTGGAACTCACCCAGAAGAGCCTGCAGCGTGCCTCGGGATTCCTTCGCAATGAATTGGGGAAACGGCTGCATATCCATACGCTGCCGACCCTCACTTTTGTCTATGACAGCACCATCAAGGATGGTCTGGCGTTGATGAAACTGATTGAAAAGGCAAATGCCACGCATGTGCCTGATGACGGTCAGGCATAATCTTCTTCAGGCAGCCAAGAGGTATATGAGAGAAGGTCAGGCTCACCGCACCCCCCGTCTGGATATAGACGGGGTTCTTTTATTGGATAAACCAGCTGGAATCTCGAGCAATGATGCCTTGATAAAGGCGAAACGTTATTTCAACGCCAAGAAAGCCGGGCATACCGGAACATTGGATCCTTTTGCGACAGGGTTGCTGCCATTGTGTTTTGGGGAAGCGACAAAATTTTCCCAAGACCTGCTTAACGCCGACAAAACCTACCAGACCGTTGTCCAACTGGGTGTTTCCACCGATACGGGCGATACGGAAGGAAAGGTCATTTCACAGGTCCGGGTCCCCGTACTGACAGACAAGGCAGTAGAACAGGTTCTGGAACGTTTCCGGGGCACTATCCAGCAGGTTCCTCCGATGTATTCCGCCTTGAAGCGGGAAGGCCGTCCGCTCTATGAATATGCCCGCCAGGGGATTGAACTTGACCGGGCAGCCCGGGAAGTTGTCATCCATAAACTGGAACTCATTGATTGGCGTTCCCCATACCTGACACTGTCAGTGACCTGCAGCAAGGGGACATATGTCAGGGTGTTGGGGGAAGATATCGGGAAAGCCATCGGCTGCGGTGCCCATCTCAGGATGCTGCGCCGTACACAGGTAGGTGTCCTGACATTGGAACAGTCGGTTGGCTTGCCTGTTTTGATGGAGACATCAGATGCTTCCCAAGAAGTCAAGAACCGTCATCTGAAGCCGGTTGACTGGCTGCTTTCTGATTCCCCTGCATTGACGCTGCCTGATGCGTTGAGTGGACGTTACCGTCATGGGCAGCGCCTTTCCGTCATCAAGGAAAACATCCCGATGCCTGGTGGTGAAGGGCGATACCGGATCTATGATGCTGCAGGGACTTTCTTGGGAACAGCACAACTGCGTGACGATGGCGTGCTGGCACCAGAACGTCTGGTGGCATTGAGACAGTCCTGAAACTGCTTTTCTTCTGCTGGAATGGTTTTAAGCCATACAGCATTCAGGTTAAAATAATCAGTTATCCAAATTTTTCAAAAAAGATTTCTATTTCTATGTCTGACACAAAACGTGCTATCCGCAATGTTGCGATCATCGCCCATGTTGACCATGGCAAAACCACATTGGTTGACCAGCTTCTGCGTCAATCCGGGACATTCCGGGAAAACCAGTCTGTTGCAGAACGGGTGATGGATTCCAATGACCTGGAAAAAGAACGCGGCATCACCATCCTAGCCAAGAACTGTGCCGTTGAATATGAGGGCACCCATATCAATATCGTCGATACCCCTGGGCATGCAGATTTCGGCGGTGAAGTTGAACGTGTCCTGTCAATGGTTGACAGTGTCCTGTTGCTGGTGGATGCCGTTGAGGGACCGATGCCACAGACCCGTTTTGTGACCCGGAAGGCACTGGGGCTTGGATTGAAACCGATTGTCGTCATCAACAAGATTGACCGTCCTGGCGCCCGTGCGGATTGGGTCATCAACGCAACATTCGACCTTTTCGACAAGCTGGGTGCCAATGAAGAGCAGTTGGATTTCCCCGTTGTCTATGCCTCTGCGCTCAATGGTTATGCTGGGCTTGATGAAGATGTCAGGTCAGGTGACATGCGCCCATTGTTCGATGCCATCCTGAAATATGTCCCTGTCCGTGATGCGGATGTGGATGGTCCTTTCCAGATGCAGATTTCTTCGTTGGATTATTCGACTTATGTCGGCAAGATTGGTATCGGCCGCATCAACCGTGGCCGTGTCCGGGGCAATCAGGAAGTCGTTGTCATGAATGGTCCTGGATCAACACCGGTCAAGGCGCGTATCAATCAGGTGCTGTCTTTCAAGGGCTTGGAGCGCACAGTCATTGATGAGGCGTCAGCTGGTGACATCGTCCTGATCAACGGTATTGAGGATATTGATATCGGTTCCACACTCTGTGATCCGGAAACCCCGGATGCCCTGCCGATGCTCAATATCGATGAACCGACCCTGACCATGAATTTCATGGTCAATACATCCCCGTTTGCTGGACGTGAAGGCAAGTTCGTCACAAGCCGCCAGATCCGTGAACGGCTTGAACGTGAACTGAAATCCAATGTGGCGCTGCGGGTTTCCCCGACAGATGATGACACCGTCTTCGAAGTGTCTGGACGTGGTGAACTGCATCTCACCATCCTGATTGAGAACATGCGCCGTGAAGGCTATGAACTTGCGGTGTCGCGCCCCCGGGTTGTCTATAAGACCATTGATGGTGTCAAGCATGAACCTTATGAAGCATTGACGGTGGATATCGATGAAGAAAACCAAGGCGGTGTCATGGAAGAACTTGGACAGCGCCGTGGTGAACTGCAGGATATGCAGCCGGATGGTAAAGGCCGTGTCCGTCTTGAATACCGTGTCCCTGCCCGTGGGTTGATTGGTTTCCAGAGTGAATTCATGACATTGACCCGTGGCACTGGCATCATGAGTCATGTGTTTGATGGTTATTATCCGGTCGATCCTGGCAATGACAAGGCAGGCAGACGCCGCAACGGGGTGCTGATTTCCGGTGTTGGCGGTGCTGCTGTCGCCTATGCCATCTGGAAGCTCCAGGACCGTGGCAAGATGTTCGTCAGCCATAATGACCCTGTCTATGAAGGTATGATCATCGGTATCCATTCCCATGACAACGATATCGTCGTCAATCCAATCAAGGGCAAGCAGCTCACTAATATCCGTGCTTCTGGCACTGATGAAGCCATCCGGCTTGTCCCGCCCGTCCAGATGTCCTTGGAATATGCTGTTGAATTCATTGAGGACGATGAATTGGTGGAAATCACGCCAAGCAGCATCCGTATCCGCAAACGTCTGTTGACGGATATCGAGCGCCGCCGCGAACGCCGTAGCTGATTGCCAGTAAAGAAGGGCAGGAGAGGGAGCTTCGGCTCCCTTTTCTGTTACTGGAAAGATACGCTTGACAAGACAGGATTCAGGACGGTTTAATAAAAACCTTTCCTGTCAGGACTGCACTGTAAAACGATAAAAGGAGGCTTCCCGTGAACAAAAATGAACTGGTCGAATATATTGCGAAGAAAGCCGATATTTCCAAAGCATCTGCAACCCGTTCACTTGATGCCGCCTTGGAAGCGATTGCAGGAACCCTGCAGGCAGGAGGGACCGTGACCCTGGTCGGTTTCGGGACATTCAGCGTCAGCGAACGTGCCTCAAGGACAGGCCGCAACCCCCGTACCGGCGAAACCATCCAGATTGAGTCAGCCAGACTGCCGAAATTCAAGCCTGGGAAAATCCTGAAAGACAGCCTTAACCGCTGAATGCCACGGTCTGCACGGATTCACTGAGCGTGTGGGCGATAGAATTGCAGAAGATTATCAAAAAACCACTTGCAATCTCATAGAAGGGATAATAGAATAGCGTCTTCTGCTGACACGGACTGTGTTGCAGTTGACTGAAGAGTGGAAGGGTGCTTAGCTCAGTTGGTAGAGCGTCGCCCTTACAAGGCGAATGTCGGGAGTTCGACCCTCTCAGCACCCACCAGACAGTCAACAGACAGATTTTAGGAGCGGTAGTTCAGTTGGTTAGAATACCGGCCTGTCACGCCGGGGGTCGCGGGTTCGAGTCCCGTCCGTTCCGCCAACCGATAATCCCGTAGGTTTCGAGAACCTACGGGATTTCCTTTTTTCGGCTCTACCTCATTAACGGGGGATGCACATTCATCGGACTCAGTTGATTACACCATTCCATCCGGTATTGCATTGCGTTGAAGCCTTCTTGTCTCACGGTACAGGAAATAGACGAAAAGAACCGCCGTCATGCTCCATGTCAGCGGGAATGTCCAGAAAATCACAAAGATGTCATGGATGAAATGCAGCATCCCTGTGATGAAGACGATGCGGAAAAGACACCAGATGGCGAGGACAATACCCATTGCGATGATGGGTCTGCCAAATCCCCTCAAAATGCCGATGGAGCAGTGGTCGATAGCCAGGACAAATGCAAAGAGGGCAGCAATTTTCAGCTGGGAAGAACCATAATAGATGACCTCTGGATTGGCACTGAACAGCCCGATGAAAAAAGGCGCCCCGAAAAAGAGGATGACACCGACAATCTGGGCAGAGATGATGGAGCAGGTCAATCCAAACTTGATACCACCCATCACGCGTTCAGGTTTGTTTGCACCGAGGTTCTGGCTGACAAAAGTCGCCAATGCCATTGAGAAACACATGATGGACAGGAAGGCGAATCCCTCAATCTTCATATGTGTTCCACAGCCTGCCATCGCCATGGCACCGAACAGGTTGATATTGCCTTGGACGACAATATGCGAAATAGAAGTGACAGAGTTCTGGATACCTGATGGGATGCCCTGCGTAATGACATTTTTCAGCATCGGAAAATCAATCCGGATCGATCTGATTGAGACACCGTATTCATGACCCTGCCTGCCAAGACGGATCAGTTTGCTGAAAACCAGGAATGCTGAAAGCCCTTGGGAAAGCACCGTTGCCAAGGCGGCACTGCTGACACCGCCGCCCAGCCCCCAGATGAAAACAAGGTCCAGGATGACATTGCTGACAGCAGAGACAATCAGGAAAATCATCGGGCTGCGGCTGTCACCGATGGATTGCAGGATGCAGGCGCCGAAATTGTAGAGCACCACCGTAATGCAGCCTAAAGAATAAATCCTGAAGTACAGCACAGAATGCGGCATCACATCATCCGGTGTCGCCATCAATTCCAAAAGCCATGGTGTGAAGAAGAAACCGAAAGCAGTCAGGAAAATGCCGCAGACAATACCGATGGCAACTGTTGTGTGGACGGCCTTATGCAGGCGTTCCTTATCCTGGGCACCGAAGTAACGGGCAATCACGACACCGGCGCCTGCCGAGATGCCGAAGACAAAGCCGGTCATCAGGAAAATCAGGCTGCCGCCGGATGCCACCGAAGCAAGTTCCTGGTCACCGAGGATATTGCCGACAATCAGCGAATCCACGGCATTGTAAAGCTGCTGGAAGAGGCTGCTGATGAACATAGGCAGGGCAAAAAGCAGCATCTGTTTCGGGATGCTGCCTTCTGTCAAGCCATGGTATTTCTGTGCTGCCATTTCCTTAACCACCCTGATGAAAAAGGCTGTTTTACCGCCAAGCTGAAAGCATACCTGAAAAGTTTTTGGTACTTAACACCGTTACAATAAATAACAGATTCATATCATTTGACTGAAAAAATCAGTGGTTTTGCTACAGAATCTTGAAAAACCGCTATAATGGCACTTCCCGTTGATATAAAGCGGTTTTAAGAGTTTAGGAGCGGTAGTTCAGTTGGTTAGAATACCGGCCTGTCACGCCGGGGGTCGCGGGTTCGAGTCCCGTCCGTTCCGCCACCGTACAGCCGCTAAGGATTCTCATAAGCCGTCTTAAGACGGCTTATTTCTATTGATATTGCCACGAATTTTGAAGCGCTATGCTTGATTTTATCCGCAACCATAAACGCCTTACCCAGATTATCCTTCTGATATTCATCATTCCTTCTTTCATCTTTGTCGGTATCGAAGGTTATAAACGTTTCAACAACGCAGATGGTGTTGTGAAGATCAAGCGGGACACAGGTCCTTTCAGCTTTCTCCAGAAAGATTACGTCATCACCCAGCAGGAATGGGACAATGCTGTCCGCAAGCAGGTGGAAATGATGCGTCAGCAGGCGGCAGCCCAAGGACGGCCGTTCGATGCGAAGCTGGCTGACTCAAAGGAATTCAAATGGCAGGTCCTCCAGCAGCTTGTCAACAAATATGCGTTGCAGTACGCGGTCTCGAAAGAAAACCTGTCTGTGCCGGAACAGGTGGTCATTGACAAGATCCGTCAGATTCCCGGTCTGGTTGACAATGAAGGGAACTTTGACCAGAAAAAATATGAGCAGATTCTTGCAGGACGTGGCCTGACCCCAGAAGGGCATGTCGCCATCATGGGGCAGGAAATGTCGATGCAGCAGGTTCCGGCGCCGATCCAGTTCAGCGTCATCCCTTCCAAGACAGTCGGCCGCCGCGTAATCAACCTGTTCACCCAGGAACGTGAAGTCCAGAAGCGTGTCTTCAGCCTCGCATCTTATAAGAACCAGGTGTCTGTGACCGATGAAGACCTGACCAACTATTACAACGACCACGCCAAGCAGTTCACTATCCCGGAACATGCTGATATTGAAATCGTTGTCCTTGACCAATCTGCCGCAGAAAAAAGTGTCAAGATCACTGACAGCGACCTGCAGAACTATTACAACCAGAACAAAGACCGCTTTGCGACACCGGAACAGCGCCGTGCGCAGCATATCCTGATCCTGACACCGCGCAATGCCAAGGATGCAGACAAGGAAGAAGCCCGGAAGAAAGCAGAAGAAATCCTGGCACAGGCACGGGCAAATCCGTCACGCTTCGGTGAACTGGCGAAGACCTACTCACAGGATCCCGGCTCTGCGAAGAATGGCGGCGACCTCGGTTATTTTGCCCGGGGCAAGATGGTCAAGGAATTCAGTGACGCCACCTTTGCCCTGCAGAAGGGGGATGTCAGCGATATCGTCCAGACAGAATATGGCTTCCATATCATCATGGTCACGGATATCAAGCCAGCTGTACCGAAGACACTGGCACAGGTCCGTGAGTCTGTCATGCAGGAACTCAAACGGGCACAGGTCGCCAAGAAATATGCTGAGATGTCCGAAGCATTCTCCAATATGGTCTATGAGAAGTCTGACAGCCTGAAACCGGTTGCTGATGCGATGGGACTGCAGATCCATACATTCAAGGACCTACAGCGTGATCCGGAAGCAGCCGCCAAGCAGAACCCGATGCTTGCCAACCCAACACTGCTTGAAAAGATTTTCTCGGATGACTGTGTCAAGGGCAAGCACAATACTGAATCGGTCGAGATTGCACCGCAGGTGCTGGTTTCCGCCCGTATCGCCCAGCATTATCCAGCTGCTTTGATACCGTTTGAGAAAGTCCGTGCCGGCATCCAGACAGCTGTCACCAACCAGAAAGCGCTGGTACTGGCAAAAGAAGCCGGTGAGGCAGAACTGGCAAACCTGAAAGCAGGCGGTGCGGTGACAGGCTTCTCTGCACCGGAAAAGGTTTCACGTCCGAAGATCGCACAGTCCGGCCGTCTTGACCTGGCACCTGTCATGAAAGCCGATGCTTCCAAGCTGCCGGCTTATGTCGGCGTTGAACGTCCAGAAGAAGGCTATATCATCTACCGCGTCACGAAAGTCATCATCCCTGAGAAAATCGATCCACGGATGGAAGAAGCCATGAACCGTCAGATGACCGGTACCAGCAGTGCCCAGGAACTTTATGCCTATGTTGAATACCTGAGAAAACTGGCGGGTGTCGAGTTCCTGATCAAGAAACCGGGCGAAGAAGACAAGAAATAAACAGGACAGGGGTTTCAAATGCCAGGAGAACTGATTACCGAGAATCCTTATCTGATGCATCTGGGTGCTGAACTGCTGAAGATGGAAAACGGTGAGGCGCAGGTCGGTATCAGACTCAAGCCGGAACATGGCAACAGCTGGGCTGTCATGCATGGCGGCATCACTATGACCCTGCTGGACTGCACGATGTCACGGGCGGCACGTTCACTGGTGCTGCCTGATGTGACCTCGGCGGCGACTGTCGAGATGAAAACCAGCTTTTTCCAGCCGGGCGGCAAAGTCGGTCAGTATGTCGTTGCCACCGGCAGGGTACTCCACCGTTCAACGACCCTGTACTACTGCGAAGCAGAAATCATGAACGGTGATGCCTTGGTCGCCAAGGCCATGGGCACTTTCAAGGTCTTCAAGCGCAACGACATCGCCAAACGGATGCAGTTGACAGCAGCATCTTATCTGAATAAGTAAATCAGATCAGCTTTCCATCAAAAGTTTCCTGTTGCCAGAATATATGTCTTTTGTATCTGGAAAGATTACTGATGTTTATCTGAGGGATACGCATCCATCTGGCTGACCTTGTTCTGGGCAGGGGCAGCATTGAAAAACCGGCGGGTTTCTTTCTTGAAGGCGGGACCAATCAGGTGCATGCCGGGTACCTGTTTGATGGCACAGAGCAGATAGACCGCACCGCAGTATGGCCACCAGCGATTGCCGGCTTTTTCCATAAAGGCAAAACGGTCCAGGCTTTTCCACGATTTGCAGGGCGGGCAGTAGCAGCCGATATATCCCCGGCTTGTTTCAAAGCCCAGCAGGGCAAGCCAGTCTTTCATCCGGGGCAGGCTGATGAATGCGGCATCCACGGGCAGGAAATGGTTGCCGGTCATCCGTCCCCAGCGTTGCCGGATTCCCCAGAGGCTGGTCGGGTTGAAACCGCTGATGATGACCTGGCCTTCCGGTATCAGGATCCTGTGGATTTCACGCAGGAGCTGATGGGGGGATTTAGCCAGGTCAAAGGTATGGGGCAGTGTCACGAGGTCTATGGATTCTGTGTCAAACGGCAGTTGTCCATCGGTATGGGTCAGGGAAACAGGGATGGAATGGCCGTTCAGTCCTTTGAGCGCATCATGGTTGTGCTGGTGGGGATCTGCCATGTCATCAGCCGGCAGGAACGGGTTTGAATACCAGTGGTGGGTGATGCGGTTTTCTTTCAGGGTATCGAGTTCAGTCAGCCCGATCTGGACGGCGTTGAATCCAAAAATATCCTCGGAAAGTGTCCGGAAATAGGTTTCTTCCCAGCGCAGCATGTACTGTCCGGTTGGTGAGACCAGCCAGTCATGCATTGTCTGGGCAGGTTTCATCAGGTATCAGCCCACAAAGTTGTCTTTCCATTCACGGATTGCCGTGAATGCTGCGACAGGTGTCTTCTCGGAGAGTTTTTCCAACGAAACCATCCTGTCGATGACGGTTGTCTGGTCTGCCCGCATGAAGGGGTTGGTGGCTTTCTCTTCGGCGATTGTGGATGGCAGGGTGGGCATATATTTCCTGCGTTTTTCCATGCAGGTCTTGACCCGTTCGGGGATTGCCGGATTGTCAGGTTCAACGGCAGCGGCGAATTTCAGGTTCGGGATGGTGTATTCATGGCCGGCATAGACGAGCGTGTCATCTGGGAGTGCGGCAGCTTTGTTGATGGATTCAAACATCTGGGCAGGCGTGCCTTCAAAGATCCTGCCGCAGCCAGCGCCAAAAAGCAGGTCACCGCAGAACAGCCATTTCTGGGATTCCGCATAGTAGGCGATGTGTCCCAAGGTATGTCCAGGGACATCCAGTACGGAAAACTTGAGCCCGCCCAATGCATCGAATGTCACAGTGTCGCCTTCTTTCAATGGATGGGTGACGGTTGGGATTCCGTCGTTTGCTGGTCCATAGACAGGGACATCATTTTTTTTCAGCAGGTTGGCAACGCCACCGGTATGGTCATTGTGCTTATGGGTCAGCAGGATGCCGGCAAGTTTCAGCTTGCGCTGCTTAAAGGCGTTCAGCACAGGTGTGGCATCACCGGGATCGACCAGAACGGCCTGTGAACCAGATTCAATCATCCAGATATAATTATCCCTGAACGCGCGGATAAAGCTGACTTTAGGTGTTGGCATGATATTCCCCTGAGAATAAGCTTGAAAAGCTATTATAAACACAAACCCAACTGGACTGGCACAACCATGGAAAAGCAGACAATGGACAACGTTACCATCTATACCGACGGCGCATGCAAGGGTAATCCCGGTCTTGGTGGATGGGGGGCATGGCTGACCTGCCGGGGGCATGAACGGGAACTTTTCGGGGGGGAGCGGGAGACGACCAACAACCGCATGGAACTGACAGCCGTCATTGAGGCGTTGAATGCGCTTAAACGCTCCTGCCATGTTGATCTGCATACTGACAGCCAGTATGTGAAAAACGGGATTACCGAGTGGATTCACAGTTGGAAACTGCATAACTGGAAAACCGCAAACAAGAAGCCTGTCAAGAATGCCGAGCTTTGGCAGGCATTGGATGTAGCAGTCCAACGCCATCAGATTGACTGGCACTGGGTCAAGGGACATGCCGGGGATGAAGGCAATGAGAAGGCCGACATGCTGGCGAACAAGGGGGTTGAAAGTGTCAGGGATGATGCCTGATGCTTAAGCTGACAGTACCGCTTCGAGGGCTTCCTGTTTTTCCATCCATTCTTCTTCGATGACAGAAAGCCGTTTCCTGCATTCAGCTTGCTGGGCGAGGATGGATTTCAATTTGTCTTTATTGGCAAAGTCATAGAGTGCCGTGTCGTTCATCTGGCGGTCGATGGCTGACAGCGTGTTGTTCAGCTGTTCCATCTCTTTTTCAAGCTGGGCAATCCGTTTCTCCAGTGGTTTTTTCAAGGCGGAAAGCCGCTGGCGTTCCTGTGCTTCCTGACGTTTCTGCTCTTTCCGGTCAACCGAAGGGCGGGGTGTCTTGTCTGTATTGGCTGGTGCAGTATCGGTTTCCGCCTGTTGTTTCAGACGGGTATCAAACAGCCAGTTGCGGTAGTCATCCAAGTCACCGTCAAATTCTTTCAGCTGGTGGTCGGCAACGATGAAGAAACGGTCAGTGGTGGCGCGGAGCAGGTGGCGGTCATGGGATACGAGCAGCAGGGTGCCTTCATACTGGGCAAGGGCTTCTGTCAATGCCTCACGCATTGCAAGGTCAAGGTGGTTGGTCGGTTCGTCGAGCAGCAGCAGGTTGGGGCGCTGCCAGACAATGAGCGCCAATGCCAGGCGGGCTTTTTCCCCGCCGGAAAAGGGAGCGACTGGACTGGTTGCCATATCCCCATGGAAGTTGAAGCTGCCGAGGTAATCCCGCAGGTCCTGTTCACGGGTATCTGGTGCCAGTCTGGCAAGGTGCCATAACGGGGATTCGGCATCACGGAGCATTTCCACCTGATGCTGGGCGAAATAGCCGATTTTCAAGCCCTTGCCGGTGGTGAAGACACCGGCGAGCGGGGGGAGTTCACCTGCGACAGTCCGGATGAATGTAGACTTGCCGGCACCGTTCACCCCGAGGATGCCGATCCGCTCACCGGTCTGCAATGCAAAGCGTTTGGTGGACAGGATCGGGTGCGTGGCAGTGATGTTTCCCCATTGGTCGGTGTCGGTATAGCCTGCGGTGAGGTCTTCCATCACCAGCAGTGGATTGGGGGAGGACTCAGGTTCCAGGAAGTCAAAGGAGAATTCGGCTGTTGCACGGAGGGGAGCCAGCTCTTCCATTTTCTCAAGCATTTTCAGGCGGCTCTGCGCCTGTCTGGCCTTTGTGGCTTTATAACGGAAACGGTTGATGTAGGCTTCAAGGTGGGCACGGCGTTTTGCCTGTTTTTCAATCATCGCCTGCATCAATGTGACCTGTTCCGCCCGCTGGCGTTCAAAGGCAGAGTAATTGCCGGTATAACGTCTCAGTTTCCTGCCATCGATATGCAGGATGATATTGACAGCACCATCGAGAAAGTCACGGTCATGTGAAATGATGATGAGTGTGCCACGATAATGTTTCAGCCAGTCTTCCAGCCAAAGGATGGCATCCAGGTCGAGATGGTTGGTCGGTTCATCGAGCAGCAGCAGGTCAGAAGGGCATATCAATGCCTGGGCCAGGTTCAGGCGCATCCGCCAGCCACCGGAAAACCCTGCAACTGGGCGTTGCATGTCTTCCATGGAAAAGCCCAGCCCAAGCAGCAGCTGTTCTGCACGGGAATGGACGGTATAGGCACCTGCATCCGCCAGGGCGGTGTGCAGTTCTGCCATCCGGATGCCGGATTGGGCATCCTGTGGCTTGGATTCGAGTCCTGCCAGTTCTGCTTCAAGTTGGCGTAGATGGGTATCTCCGTCGATGGTGTAATCCAAGGCTGTTCGCTGCAATGCAGGGGTCTCCTGGGCGACATGGGAAATCCGCCATGAAGCTGGGAAATCAACATCACCGGCATCAGGATGCAGGTCACCCTGGAGCAAGGAAAACAGGGTGGATTTGCCTGTCCCGTTGGGACCGACCAATCCGATTTTCTCGCCAGGGTTCAGTGTGGCATCCGCTTGGTCAAAGAGGATTTTAGTTCCCCGCATCAGGGAAAGATGCGAGAAGCGGATCATGCCTTGTCAAGCTCCTTCAGCTGCTGGGCTGTCAGGAGGAAGACACGGTCGTCACCGCCGGAGGTGGTCAACCATATCAGTTCAAGTTCTGGGAATGCCGCCATCGCATGTTCCGCCTCATTGCCGATTTCAACAATCAGCAGACCGTCATCAGTGAGGCGTTTGCCTGCTGTCCTGACGATGCGCCTGACGATGTCCATGCCATCAAAACCACCAGCAAGCGCCATCGAAGGTTCTGCCTTGTATTCCAAGGGCAGCCTGCCCATGGAGTCTTGGTTGACATATGGAGGGTTGGTGACAATCAGCTGATAGCGTTTTTCAGGGATGCCATCATAAAGGTCGGCATGGTACAGTTTGACCCGGTTTTCCATCTGATAATTGCTGATATTGGTCTGGGCAATGCCCAATGCTGCCGGAGAGAGTTCAACTGCATCGACATGGGCATTCGGGAACTGGTCCGCCATCATAATCGCGAGGCAGCCGGAACCGGTACAGAGTTCAAGGATGTCCACAATACCGTCTGGGTCACTGACCCAAGGGGCAAACCGGTCAACAATGAGTTCAGCAATGAAAGAACGTGGCACGATGACACCCCGGTCAACATAGAAGGAATACCCTTGCAGCCAGGCTTCATGGGTCAGGTAGGCGGCTGGTACCCGTTCTGTGACACGCCTTTCGATAATATCCATGACCTCCGAAACCTCATCAGGCAGCAGCTTGGCATCAAGGAAAGGTTCCAGACGGTCAAGCGGCAGGGAAAGGGTATGCAGGATCAGATAGGCTGCTTCATCATAGGCATTGTCCGAGCCATGCCCGAAGAACAGTTTTTCCTTATTGAACCGGGATACGGCATACCTTAAGAGGTCCCTGACAGTTGTGAATGGCAGGGTTCCCTGTGCGGGTTCCTGTGGCAGTGCGGTCATGGCGTGGTCCTTTGATGGTAACAGCCCCAAAAATGGGCTGGATGTATCTATTTTTAAAGCTTGGATTTTACCGTATTTCGCCAGGTTTATTGAGCAGGAACAGGTTTTCCAATGTCCTGCGGTAAATCTCCGTCAATGGTTCAATATCTGCTATCAGGACATTTTCATCGATTTGATGGATGGTCTGGTTGATGGGACCGAATTCGACTACCTGCGGGCAGATTTTTGCGATGAAACGGCCATCCGATGTACCACCGGTTGTCGAGAGGGCTGGTGTGGTATGGGTGACAGAAGCAATGGCATCTGACAAAGCATCGGTCAGGCTGCCTTTGGGTGTCAGGAACGGTTCACCGGAGAGCCGCCAGTTGATTTCATAATCCAGTCCATGGCTGTCCAAGATGTCATGGACACGTTTCTGCAGGTTCTCTGCGGTGCAGGCAGTGCTGAAGCGGAAGTTGAAATCCACTTTCATTTCACCGGGAATAACATTGTTGGCACCTGTGCCGGCATGGATGTTCGACATCTGCCAGGATGTCGGTTCGTAGTATTCGTTACCGGTATCCCATGTTTCAGCGGCAAGGTCTGCCAGCGCCTGCATGGCTTTGTTGATGGGATTGGATGCCCGGGCAGGGTAGGCGATATGCCCTTGTTTCCCAAAGACGGTCAGGTATCCAAGCAGGGAGCCACGGCGGCCGTTCTTGATGGTGTCGCCCAATGTTTCAATGGAACTGGGTTCCCCGACGATGCACCAGTCAGGCAGGATATTCCGCTCTTCAAGGATACGCACAACCACCTTGGTGCCATCGATGCCGATATCTTCTTCATCGCTGGTGATGATGAATCCAATCGATCCTTTATAGTCGGGGTAAATCTTGATGAAGTCGCGGGCGGCTATCACCATTGCAGCGACGGAAGTTTTCATGTCAGCGGCACCGCGTCCATACAGCCGTCCATCACAGACAGTCGGTGTGAAAGGATCCGTTGCCCATTTCTCAATAGGACCGGCGGGGACGACATCGATGTGTCCGGCGAAAACCATCAATGGACCTGCTGTCCCGTGACGTGCCCAGAGGTTTGTGACCCCATTGGACATGATGGTTTCACAGGTGAATCCCAATGGTTCCAGTAACTTGGCGATACGGGGGATGCATCCTCCGTCAGCAGGAGAAACCGATTGCCGTCCAATCAGGTCGCAGGCAAGGTCAAAGGTGGTCGGATTCATGATGTCTTCCATGGTCAGTTGTCCCGGAGCAGGTCATTCAGTGAAGTCTTAGCGCGTGTCTCAGCAGATACCCGTTTCACGATGACAGCACAGTTCAGGTTGTATCTGCCATCCGGTGAAGGCAAGCTGCCTGGAACGACCACAGAGCCCGCAGGGACACGTCCATAGAGAATCTTATCATTTTCACGGTCATAGATGCGGGTGGACTGGCTGATGAAAACACCCATTGCGATGACGCTGTTTTCTTCAACGATGACGCCTTCCACGATTTCTGAACGTGCGCCGATGAAGCAGTTGTCTTCGATGATGGTGGGATTCGCCTGCATCGGTTCAAGGACACCACCGATTCCAGCACCGCCAGATAGATGGACATGCTTGCCAATCTGGGCGCAGGAACCGACTGTTGCCCAGGTATCAATCATCGTGCCTTCATCCACATAGGCACCGATGTTCACGAAAGAGGGCATCATGACGACATTTTTGCCGATATAGCTGCCTTGACGGGCGATGGCAGGCGGGACGACCCGGATGCTGGCTGCCGAGAAGTCTTCCTGTGTCCAATTGGTGAATTTGCTGGTGCATTTGTCATAGAAGTGAAGGGCATTGGAGCAGTTTTCACCGACAGGCATGACCGTGTTTTCCTGTAACCGGAAAGACAGGAGGCAGGCCATTTTCGCCCATTGGTTGACTGTCCAGGTTCCGTTGGTTTTTTCTGCAACCCTTAATGCACCAGTATCCAGCATATGGATGACTTCATTCACAGCATCACGGATTTCAGGGGAAACGGTTGCTGCGGTGAAGGCATTGCGTGTTTCCCAAGCGGTTTCAATAACCTGTTTCAAAGCTTCATTGGACATTTTGGGTTCCTTTAGGATGTTTGTTTATCGTTGCAGTCCTTGGACAAACTGGACGATGCGCTGGATGCCTTCGAGGCATTCTGCCGGCTCTGCGACCAGCGCAATACGGATACGGTCTGTACCGGGATTGATGCCATGTGCTTCCCTAGCAAGGTAACTGCCCGGCAGGACAGTCACATTGAACTGTTCATAAAGTTTCTGTGCAAAAACGGTGTCGGTCAGCCCTGATTTCTTGAAGACTTCCGCCCAAAGGTAGAAGCTGGCATCAGGCAAGCTGACATCGGTGACCTGCTGAAGGAGTGGCAGTGCTTCATGGAATTTGCTTTGGTATTTTTCCCGGTTCGTGATGACATGCTGTTCATCCTGCCATGCAGCAATAGAGGCAGCCTGGATGGTTTCACTCATGGCCGTGCCATGATAAGTGCGGTAAAGCAGGAATTTCTGGATGATGGAGGCATCCCCAGCGACAAAACCGGAGCGCATCCCTGGGACATTGGACCGTTTCGAGAGGGAGGACAGCATAATCAGACGCGGATAACCGTTGCGTCCCAGCAGGTGTGCTGCCTGAAGGCCACCTAAGGGCGGTTCGTCGAAATAGATTTCTGAGTAGCATTCATCCGAAGCAATCACAAAGCCGTACTTGTCGGAAAGCGTAAACAGTTTTTTCCATTGTTCCTGCTGCATGACGGCACCTGTTGGGTTGGCAGGTGAGCAGACGTAAACCATCTTGGTTTTTGTCCAGACATTTTCTGGAACCGCATCATAATCGCAGGCGAAATCCTGATTCGGGTCTGCATTGACAAAATAGGGTTCAGCACCGCCTAGATAGGCAGCGCCTTCATAAATCTGATAGAACGGGTTGGGGCAGATGACATATCCTCCTTCTGATGGATCCAGTACTGTCTGGGCAAGTGAGAAAAGGGCTTCCCGGGATCCCAATGTCGGTAGGATCTGCTGGTTTGCATCCAATCTGGGAATACCATAACGGTTGGCGGTCCAGTCAGCAATGGTTTCTCGAAGGGGCAGTGTCCCTATGGTTGCAGGGTATTTCTGGAGTCCTTGTAGATGGCCTGTCACAGCCTGCTGGATGAATCCAGGTGTCGGATGCTTGGGTTCACCGATACCCAGATTGATTGGAGTATAGGAAGGATCAGGCTTGACACCGGCAAACAGCCTGCGCAGCTTTTCAAATGGATAGGGTTGCAGACGGTCAAGTAACGGGTTCATGTCAGTAAGGTTCCCATATCAAATGGACAGGAATGTCTCTGTCGGTTCTTTTAGGAGTTATCCAACTAGACGCAAATGCCATGCCAGAAATCATGGAGACAAAAAAACCAGCAGTGTTTCTTTGCTGCTGGTTTTGTCTATGCCTGTCTGCTAAGACTTAAAGCATGGTTGCCCGCAGGACATCGCCTGACAGCGGTGACAGATAGGCCGGCGCGATATCAAATACTGTCTTGCAACCGGATACGCCTTCCCTGTTCAACCGGACAACTGCGCGTGCATAGGCAACGAGGACATTTGCAGTGAATTCTGGGTTGGAATCCAGTTTCAGGCTGTATTCAATGATATGCTTGTTTTCCTTGCCCGCACCAGTGACACCGGTCCGGAAGACGAAGCCCCCATGTGGGATGCCACCATGGTCCCTGATCAGTTCTTCCTGGGAGATGAAGTTGACTGTGGTGTCATAGTCCGAGAAATAATTCGGCATGGTCTTGATTTCGTTTTCAACTGCCGCAGCATCAGCGCCTTCTTCCAACACAACATAGCACAGACGCGTATGTTTCTGACGGGTGCTCAGTTGAGGGTTGGAACCTGACCTGACCGCTTCCAAAGCACTGTCGATCGGGCAGGTGTACTGTCTGGCATCCTTGACGCCTTTTACACGGCGGATGGCATCGGAATGCCCTTGGCTGACCCCTTTCCCCCAGAAGGTGTAGTCATTGCCCTGAGGCAGGATGGCATTGGCATACAGGCGGTTCAGGGAAAACATGCCCGGATCCCAGCCCGCAGAAATCAATGCAACCTTGTTGCCCGCCTTGGCAGACGCATCAACATTGCTGAAGTGTTCCGGGATTTTTGCGTGTGTATCGAAACTGTCAACCACATTGAACAGTTTTGCATATTCAGGTGTCTGTTCCGGCAGGTCGGTTGCACTGCCACCACAAAGGATCATGACATCGATTTTGTCCTGATAGCTGGCTGCATCATTGACGCTGACAACAGCCACATCCTTCGATAAGATTTTCAAGGAGGCTGGGTCGCGTCTTGTGAAGACAGCGGCCAGTTCCATGTCTTCAGCATCATTGACGGCACATTCTACGCCCCGTCCAAGATTGCCATAGCCTAAAATACCAACTCTGGTTGTCATTTTTAAAGTTCCCCATTAGTTTGAATGAAAATGCGTCCCCCATAGACGCAAGGTTTGACAGCCTTGAAATGTAGCATCCTTTGGGACAACAGTCTATCTTTTGACAAGACCTGCACCATATCAGGTCATGCCTGCACTATTTCATGGCTCCTATGCACAGGAATGGGCGTATCAGAAAAGGGGAAAGCAGGTGAAACAGCGTTTCTGTTTTCCTGCTTTCCGTCAGTGTGCCCAATTGTGGTTTAAATGGTCAGTCAACACATTCCGTCTTGACACAGTCCACAAAGTATTCTGTTTTCCCGTCGTTCTCTGTTCTGATCAGGCCATGGACATCTGTATCAAATCCTGGGAAGCGGCTGTTGAAGTCACGGGCGAATTTCAGGTAATCGACAATTGTCTTATTGAACCGTTCTCCGGGAATCAGCAGGGGGATGCCTGGTGGGTAAGGGGTCAGCAGGATGGAAGTGACACGTCCTTCCAGATTGTCAATTGGCACCCGTTCCACTTCACGGTGGACCAGTTTTGCATAAGCGTCAGACGGTTTCATCGCAGGGCTCATGTCTGACAGGTACATCTCGGTGGTCAGTTTTGCTACATTGTTTTCACGGTAGAAGTCATGGATCTGCTGGCACAGGTCTTTCAGCCCCATCCGCTCATAACGTGGGTTTGCTGCTGCAAATTCAGGTAGGACACGCCAGATCGGTTGGTTCTTGTCGTAATCGTCCTTGAACTGCTGCAGGGATGCGACCAGTGTGTTCCAACGGCCTTTTGTGATACCGATGGTGAACATGATGAAGAAACTGTACAGTCCGCATTTTTCAACGATGATGCCGTCTTCTGCCAGGAAGGTTTTCACAATGGATGCAGGGATGCCGGTTTCCTCAAAATCACCTGTCAACGACAGTCCAGGTGTGATGACAGTCGCCTTGATTGGGTCAAGCATATTGAAATCCGGTGCAATGTCACCGAATCCATGCCAGTTGTCTTCCGCCTTCAGGATCCAGTCAGCCCGTTCGCCGATATCGTTCTCAGCGAAATTTTCCGGTCCCCAGACCTGGAACCACCAGTCATCGGCAAATTCGTTGTCGATTTTTTTCATCGCACGCCGGAAATCCAGTGCTTCAAGAATGGATTCCTCAACCAGAGCCGTACCGCCCGGCGGTTCCATCATCGCAGCAGCGACATCACAGGAAGCGATGATTGCATACTGTGGTGAGGTTGAAGTATGCATCAGGAAAGATTCATTGAAGGAATTCTGGTCCAGTTTCACTTCTTCTGATTCCTTGACCAGAATCTGTGATGCCTGCGAAAGCCCTGCCAGCAGCTTGTGGGTGGACTGGGTGGAGAACACCAATGATTTCTGGGCGCGCTTACCCTGTTCGCTGATGGCATGCATGTCCCGGTAGAAGTCATGGAAGCAGGCATGTGGCAGCCATGCCTCATCGAAATGCAGGGCATCGATCTTGCCGTCCAGCATCGATTTGATGGTCTCATCGTTGTAGACAATGCCATCATAGGTTGACTGGGTGATGGTCAGGATACGGGGCTTCTTGTTGGAAACTTCCCTGGCGAAGGGATTCGCCTCGATTTTCTGCTGGATGGCATCAAAATCAAATTCTGATTTCGGGATAGGACCGATGATTCCGTAGTGGTTCCGTGTCGGCATCAGGAAGACCGGGATGGCGCCAGTCATGATAATGGCATGCAGGATGGACTTATGGCAGTTGCGGTCAACGACCACGATATCGTTGTCGGCAATCATCGAGTGCCAGACAATCTTGTTGGAGGTCGAAGTCCCGTTTGTCACGAAGTAGCAGTGGTCTGCGTTGAAGATGCGCGCGGCATTCAGCTCGCTTTTTGCAACGGGTCCCGTATGGTCAAGCAGCTGTCCCAGCTCTTCGACAGCATTGCAGACATCCGCCCGTAACATGTTCTCCCCGAAGAACTGGTGGAACATCTGCCCAATCGGGGATTTCAGGAAGGCGACACCGCCGGAGTGCCCCGGACAATGCCAGGAGTAGGAGCCGTCCTGTGCATAGTGCATCAATGCGCGGAAAAAAGGTGGTGCAAGACCATCCAGATATGTCCGTGCCTCACGGATGATATGCCTTGCGACAAATTCTGGTGTGTCCTCAAACATATGGATGAATCCATGCAGCTCACGGAGCAGGTCATTGGGGATATGACGTGAAGTACGGGTCTCGCCATAGAGATAAATGGGGATATCGGCATTTTTTGCGCGGATTTCCGTGACGAAAGCACGCAGGGCTTTCAGTGCCTCATCGACTTCAGCATCTGTCCCTTCACCGAATTCCTCATCATCGATTGAAAGGACAAAAGCAGATGCCCTGGACTGCTGCTGTGCAAACTGTGACAGGTCACCATAGCTGGTGACACCCAAGACTTCCATGCCCTCATCTTCAATTGCCTGAGCCAATGCCCGGATACCCAGACCTGAAGAATTCTCAGAACGGTAATCTTCGTCAATGATGACGATAGGAAAACGGAACTTCATGGTTCAATCCTCCCTATTGGAATCATGAAAAAAGGAAAACCGGATAATCCGGGAAAGTTGAAGGGATTATACGTTTTATAGACCTGATACCGTATCAGGGAGAGCGGAATTTTTCCATGCTTGAACACTAAAACAACAGTTGGCGGGAATCCTGGAGAAACAGCATGGGTTGCATGGCGGCTAGACAGTCAGAACCGGTGCTTGATACCGACATTGACCTGGTTGATATTGCCCTCTTCCGAAGGTACTGAATCAGTATTGCCATTGCTGTTGTTCATGTCATATTCGGTGTGGGTGACAGAACCATAAAACGAAGTGTTCTCTGAAATGTTATGGGTATACCCGAAAGTGACCGACCGCAGGTCAGAGGGACTATTGTTGGAACCAGCAGACTCACTGTCATCCCGCATACGTGTGTAATCGACAGCGGCATTGAAACTGCCTTTGCCGACAGCATAATTCATCCCGACATGCCAGGCATCACGGTCCATCGGTGATTCAATGAAACGGTTCTGATTGATGCCGAACTGCCGCTTGCCAGTAAGCAGGTCGCGTGTTGTTTCCAGTGAACGGTCATTCTGCCTTTCGTAATTCAGTTCAAAGCTGGCAGGGCCGAAAACGTAGGGACTGACCGGACCGTCATATAAAGGCTGTAATGCTTCATCCTCTGGCTTGGCCGTCTGCTGCTGGATGATTTGGTGGTGTTCTCCTGCCTGTCTGAAGACTGAAGGTGTTCCAACAGAAGTCATGGTGCCGCCTTGTATGCCAGCTTTTGACAGTGTTTTGCCTTGAAGGGCAATCTGGTCTTGTTTATCAGATTGGTTATTTGCTGCTGCTTCAAATTCATCAGGGACGGGGGCACGTTTTGTCCATTCTTCATGGGCAGCGGCAGGCTTATCCTGTTTTTTCCCCGCTGGAAGACGATGGGATTTCCGCTGGGCAGCGGAGGAAACGGCCTGTCTCCGTCCTTTTGCGGAAGCGGTCTGGAAGGCTGACAGGCACAAGCATCCCATCACTGCCACGGACAGTAGCAGTCTTGATTGACGGTGATGCAGAAAATCCATAAGCGCTTTCCCCATGAGGTTTGTGGAAAGGGGAAAATACCAACCCCAGCAATAGATATGATGCCAGAATACCCGGTATTCAAGTCAGAAAGTCACATTTGGGTTCCGGCGGGTGATTTTCCGGCAAAGCTTTGCCCAATGCCTGGTAATTTTCTGTTGGCAGATGCTTTTGAACCAATGGGAGAGCGGAATCAGTTCTGTCCCGCCAAGACCATCAATGATGACCAAGCGGATGCCATTGTCTTTTTTCTGGACAACAATATTGGATATCTGAAGGTCATTGACCACAATATCCCATTTCATCAGATAGTCTTTGAGTTTGTCCAGGGCAATATGGAGTTCAGCGATTTCCGTTTCTGATAAAGCCCTGTCCAGATATTCCCCAAGTCGTGGAGCCCGGTCCGATGAGTCAGGCGAAGCCAAGATCAGCTCCTGTTCGACTCCGATGAAGCCATCCTGTTCAAATCTGCCATAAAAAAGAGGAAAGTGGTCAAAAGGAACTTTGTGATCTATCAGGTGTTGAAAGTATTCAATCTCACGTAATGACTGTTTTGCGTTTTCCTTGGGACTGATTTTGATGAGATGTGCAGGATTATTTGGATCCTGATAGCACTTGCGCTCGGAACCTTCTCCAATAAGCCGCCAAGTTGAAAAATCAATACCAGTCATGAGAAAACAGATTGAAACGATTCATGATGGACAGAAGCCACCATCAAAAATATAAAGGATAATCTATCTGCCTGCCGTCTGGCAATCACATGCATTCATCACTCCGGTTCATCACTCCGGTTTCCCTGCGATTCAGGCTTATTCTGGACTGCTGCTTTATGGAGCGGGAAGGAGGGAATCAGATTGATGAAGAATGAAGAGGCGACGCCAATCAGCGTATCGATGATACGGTTGGTGGCAAATTCCGTGATGCTCACGTCGCCGCCATGTGTGATGGTCACACTGAGGAAGGCGATGCAGGTGATGTTGGTCAGCGTGCTTTTTTTCAGGAAGTCGATGAGAACCTTTGTCCCTGGGAACAGGCTGGTCTCATCCCAGCCGATGGGAATCCTGACTTTGCGGATGACGTTCGCAATATACATCAGCGGAATGATGCAGAGGGTGATCAGGGCATAGCGCAGGATAGGGCGGCTCAGGATGTAATAGTTATGGGTCAGATACAGGATGCCCATGCCTGTGAACCCGCCGAACAGCGTGCCCACTGTACGGTTCAAGCCGACACGTACAGTACTCTTGATTTCGGATTGCAGACAGATGACTGCGGCGATTCCCGCATAGAAAGGAATCCCCGTTCCGATATCAAAAAACTCATACAGCAGGCAACAGACGAAAACCGCAAGGGTTGCCCTGATGATGACCTTACCCATAAACCCCAAGAATCAGACTGTAAGGGCATATCATATGCTGAAAATATGGAACTATTCCTTGACCTATGTTTTGTTTTTAAATCATTGACATACCCAAAAAACAGGATGTCTTGACATAGGTCAATTCTGGAAGATTGGAATCTGAGAACAGCCAGAAATGTGGGAATTCAGGTCAGCGTGGTGTTTGAGGGATAAGCGATAAGTAGCGTCAATAGCGCAGATTTTTCAATCAATCACTTTGTAAGGGTCTTCAAATCCCAACTTAGCCAGGATTTCAGTTTCCAGGGCTTCCATGGTTTCTGCTTCATCATCATCGATATGGTCATAGCCTTGGGCATGCAAAGTACCATGGATGACGAGATGGGCAGCATGTTCAATCAGGGTTTTATGCTGTTCTTCGGCTTCGCGGATCAGGACATCCGTACACAATACAATATCTGCATAGGCGGTTGTTCCTGTTCCGTTGTTGGAAGGAACTGCATTACAGGCATCCGGCATGAAATCAACCGGTTCTTCATAAGGGAAAGTCAGGACATTGGTGGCATAATCTTTGCCCCGGTAAGCACTGTTCAATGCCAATCCTTCTTCAGTATCGACAAAACGCAGGGTGATGGCCGCATCCATCAGCAGCGCAGATTTTACCCAGCGTCTGAGACGCCAGCGGGGCAGGGTATCTTTCAGACGGTCATCTGGATATTGCACGGACAAGGAGAGTTTGTATTTATCCATCATTTCACTTTCAGGAATCAAACGGCTTTTCCTTCTACGGCATTGCTGTCGTCAGTATGACCAGCCGTTGGATCAGACGGTAGTTTCTGGTCCATTTTTGATTTGCCTGTAGCCTGCCGTTTCTCTGCATGTTCGTAGGCATCGACAATCCGAGCTACCAGAGGATGCCGGACCACATCTGCACTGTTGAATGTCGAGAAGGCGATGCCACGGACATCTTTCAGGATATGCATCGCATCAACCAAGCCGCTCCGTTGGTTATGTTGAAGGTCGATCTGGGTGACATCGCCTGTCACGACCGCCCGGCTGCCGAACCCAATCCGGGTCAGGAACATTTTCATCTGTTCAGGCGTGGTATTCTGCGCTTCATCCAAGATGATGAAAGCATGGTTCAAGGTCCTGCCACGCATATAGGCGAGCGGAGCGATTTCAATCGTCTGCTTTTCGAAGCATTTCTGGGTCCGTTCAAAACCCAGCAGGTCATACAGCGCATCATAAAGCGGTCGCAGGTAAGGATCGACTTTCTGTGCAAGGTCGCCAGGCAGGAAACCCAAGCGTTCCCCGGCTTCAACGGCAGGGCGGGTGAGGATGATGCGTTGGACAGCATCCCTTTCCATCGCATCCACTGCACAGGCAACTGCCAGGTAAGTTTTGCCGGTACCAGCGGGTCCGATGCCAAAAGTGATGTCGTGTTCCAGGATGGCTTTCAGGTATCCAACCTGCCGGGGAGTCCGTCCACGCAGGTCTGTACGGCGGGTTTTAAGAACCGGATTGGTCATTTCTGCTTCGACCAGTTCTGTGGCAGACATCCCAGCAGCGAGATGCTTCGTCATCGCACGGTGTTCCACCAGAGCCAGTTGGATATCATTGAGCTGGATAGGTTGGTCCGAGGCTGCGTAGAAATCTTCTAGGATCTGTTGGGCGATGCTGGCATTTTTCCCTTTAAGGATAAAATTGCTGCCCCGGCGGATGATGTCCACATCCAGTGCCGATGAAATCTGGCGGAGGTTTTCATCAAGTGGACCACAAAGATTGGAAAGCCGTCCATTGTCAGGTGGCTCGGGAGAATAGTGCAAGGTATTCAGAGGATCTTGAGATGGACTGCTCACTGTTTCCCTTTCTTTTCAAGACTTCAAGTAAAACAATAAATTATTATTTTAAGTAATTGTTATAAATAGATTTTAATCAGTGAATTCTCCCCGAAGCGAGAAATTGACGGATTCAGTAATCCGCACATTGCGCATCTGCCCGATGAGGTCAGCTGGATTGCCTGTTACAGGGATATGGACAACGCGGTTATTGTCTGTTTTCCCTTGGACAGCCTGGGCGTTCCGGTGTGAGACGTGTTCAATCAACACTTTCTGGATACCGCCGACCATCATCTGGTTGTAATGCCGGGTGTTTGCGTCAATCTTTGCCTGCAAGGTTGCCAGCCGTTCTTTCCGGACATCCAATGGAATGTCAATCGGCATGGAAGCGGCAGGGGTACCAGGACGTGGGCTGTACAGGAAACTGTAGCTGTTGTCGAAGCCGATATCATCAATCAGTTTCATCAGGTTGTTGAAGTCTTCATCCGTTTCACCGGGGAAGCCCACAATGAAATCGCTGGAAACCAGCAGGTCAGGGCGGATGGCTTTCAGCCTTCTGATGATGGATTTGTATTCGAGGGCTGTATAGCCCCGTTTCATCGCGGCCAGGATGCGGTCAGAACCATGCTGGGCAGGCAGGTACAGATGGCTGACCAGCTGCGGGATATGGGCATAGGCATCGATCAACCGCTTGGTGAATTCGCGTGGATGGCTGGTCACAAAACGGATACGCTCGATGCCGGGGATTTCTGCGATATATTCCAACAGCATGGCAAAATCTGCAGTTCCACCATCTTCCATGGCTCCCCGGTAGGCGTTCACGTTCTGTCCCAGCAGCGTGATTTCCCGGACACCCTGTTCTGCGGCTTCCGCCACTTCGGTCAGGACATCCTCAAACCCACGGGAAACTTCTGCTCCCCGGGTATAGGGCACGATGCAGTAACTGCAGTATTTGCTGCAGCCTTCCATGATGGAGACATACGCTGTCACCCCCTCAATCCTGGCGGGAGGCAGATGATCGAATTTCTCAATTTCCGGAAAGCTGATGTCAACCTGCGGGTCACCGGTCTTTTCATAATCCCGGATCATCTGGGGAAGGCGGTGCAGTGTCTGTGGTCCGAAAACCAGGTTCACATAGGGAGCCCGTTTTACGATTGCTTGGCCTTCTTGGGATGCTACACAGCCGGATACCGCAATCACCACCTCAGGCCGTTCTTTCTGGATACGTTTGAAGCGTCCGAGATCTGAAAAAACCTTTTCCTGCGCTTTTTCACGGACAGAACAGGTATTCAACAGGATCAGGTCAGCTTCCTCTGGCGTGTCTGTACAGACATAACCGCCATCTGCTTCGAGCAGGGCTACCATCTTGGACGAATCGTATTCGTTCATCTGGCAGCCGAAGGTCTTGATGAATACTTTTTTCTGCATGTCAATGAAAGGATTCCAGAAAAGGGTTGTCTGCCATCAAGTTTAACCCATTTAGCTGTATAGCCAAAAGCCTGTCAAGACAGTCAGTACAGGTTGTCCCAAGGCTTGGACAATGCAACAGCACATTGAATGACACCGACCATCGCTGATGTCGATGGGAAGACGCCGGACAAAGAGCGGTCTTCGCAGGAAACACAGGAAGAAAACATCCCTAGATAATTCTGGTATGAGAGGATCCGTTCAAAAGCATCCCGTGCCTGTTCTTTCCTGCCTAGGGCATTGATTGCCAATATCCACCAGAAAGTGCTGATGAAGGGCAGGTTTTCCTGATGAGCTTCAACGGCTTTCTCACTGCACAGCAGGAAATCGCCCTGCAGGAGTTTTTCCGTAATCCTGTTAACGGTCTTGATGACACGTTCATCGTCGGCAGGCAGGAAATGCAGGTCAATCATCCGCAGCAGGGAGGCATCCACGGCATCGCCTTCCCAGGTGGCAGTGAATGTCTTGAGTTCTTGGTTCCAGGCATTTTCAATGATCCGTCCATGGATGATGCCGGCGCGTTCCGCCCATTCTTTTGCCTGTGTTGGAAGGTCAAGTTTCGCGGCTATGCGTGAAAGGCGGTCACAGGCTGCCCAGCACATCATGCTGGAATAGGTATGGATGGCGGTTTCCCCGTATCCCCAGATATCTAGGTCGGGCTGGCGGAATTTTTCAAAAGCGGTTTCACCCAACCGTTCAAGCTGTTCAAAAACCACCCTGTCAGCAGGGTGGTAAAGCCGTCCATCAAAGAAAGCCTGGGTGCATGCCAGGACGGCGGCACCGTAACTGTCATGGTGTTCAGGGATTTCCCAGATGCCTGAATCATTCTTAGAGACAACCGTCCGGTGATGGATATCATAAACTGCCTGGAAAGGCAGCCCGTTTGAATCAGCGATGACATTGAGCAGGTACCTTAGATACCGTTCCATCGTGCCTGTTGCGCCAAGACGGTTCAATGCACCTGTCACAGAACAGGCATCACGTACCCAGCTCAGGGAAGCGATGTTTCCTGATGGCTGTTGGCAGCTTTCATCCAGGGAACCATGACCGGCAACAATTGCGCCCGTATCATAAAACGTGTTCAGGCGCAGGGTGATGGCGGCACGGATAACTTCATCCTGCCATTCAAGGGGAATCGAGATGTTATGGATCCAGCCATGCCAGTAGGCGATGGTGGCTTCATAAGCTGACTGGCCAAAGGTTTTCGGCGCTGTCTCCAGGGCTTGGTCCATGCCCATGACCAAGGTGATGCTGTCTTCGAGATAAAAGGCCTGTTCTTCCAGCAGGGCGGTTATGGATGCATCGGTCGTGACCCTGAAGTCCTGTTCACCGCCCTTGAATGTGACATGGTTCGCCCCGATGGTTTTCTGCGATGGCCCGTCAGCTGGTAAGCATGGGCGGATGCGGATGGCGATACGTGGTCTGCCGGCAATCCGCCGGATGATGCGGACAATGACTGGTGGCGTGAACAGGCGGCCATACTGGATATAGCAGGGGGAGAAGTCCACCGTCTCAATGACATTATGGGCATTATCAGCAAAGCGTGTGACCAAGACAGGTGTGTTCCGGATGTAGTACTGGTCTTTGCTGCGGACTTTCCCGAACAGCACATCAATGAAACCGGCATCATCGGTTTTTTTAGTGCAGCAGCAGGGCGAAGCCATGGCATGGCATAAAGGATGGCTGTCAAACACTGGGAAACACCACCAGACAATCCGTCCGTTGCTGTCAATGATGGCACTGGTCCGGGAATTCCCCACCAGGCCTGAATCGTGCAGCTGCATAAGCTTTCCTAGAATCCCTGATAGAAGCAGAAAAACATTTTTCCAAGGAAATGATGCTGTTTTTTCCTAACAGAAAAACGATATGTCATAAATAATTGTAACCGCTGGGCTTTCCCTCTGTACACTGTTTGAAGATGCCGTCATACTATCGTTGTCTGGTCCGGGATTTGATTGAATGGGAGACTTTGCGTGAGAGCGTTCCTTTTAGCCTGTTTTCTGGCTTTGCAGATGCCTATGGCTTTTGCCGAATGGTCAGGTGTCGTTGAAGAAGTGGTTTCAGGCGATACCATGAAGGTCAATTATGAAGGAGGGCTCTATTATGTCCGGCTTTATGGGGTGGAGGCACCGAAACTGAACCAACCTTATGGGGCGGCGGCAAAAGAAGCCACCAGCAATCTTGTGATGGGACGTTCCGTTGATGTCCAGCGTATCTATGCAGATGGCAATGTCGATGTTGCCATCGTCTATGTCCATGACCAGTACAGTGTCCAGGCTTATCTGACTGGAGCAGGGCTGGCATGGGTCCATAATGCAGCCTGCAAAGAAGATATCTGTGTCAGATGGCAATCCATGGAAACGCAGGCAAGGGATGCCGAATATGGTTTATGGGCAAGCGCCAACCCCGTTCCGCCATGGAATTGGAAGACAACGCAGGCTGTGAAGAAAAAAACGGTTGTCCGCAAGAAAAAGAAACCGGTCAGGAGACCTATGAGAAGGGCGGCAGCCCGTCAGGTCCAGGCAGAAAAAACGGTTGATACGGTGCAGCCTGAAACACCGCAGGTCCAGACAACGTCTCCTGCACCGGCATTTGTGCCAAAACCTGTATCCAAAGCCACACAGCCTGCATCTTGATATCCTCGTTGCTGGGTTCCCATGATTGATGGTGTTCCGGCACCAGTATCTTTAATGGTATCGCTGTGGCATGTGGTTTGGTCATCCATCGCGGAAGAACAGTTGAAAAACAGTTGAAGGAAAGTCTCAAGAATGGCATCAGGAAAAATCAAGGCGGTATTTTTTGATATTGACGGCACATTGATCAGTTTCAAGACGCATTCGATGCCAGATTCAACACGGCAGGCACTTCAGGCTTTAAGGGAGAAGGGCATCCGTCTTTATATTGCCACAGGACGTTCGCCGAACATGATGCCGTTCATGGACCAGTACTTCAGGTTTGATGCTTACCTGACCCTGAATGGCCAGTACTGTTATGGACCATCAGGCGTCATCCGGAAACAGACGATTGATGCAAGCGATATCCGCAGGCTGAAGGCGTTGATCCGGGAATACCGTTTCCCATGCCTGTTTGTCCATGAGAAGGGGGGAAGCCTCAATATCATCGACGAACGTGTCAGGGATCTCTACAGCATCATCAACCATCCGTTGCCGGAACCTTCTGACCTGGATGCTTTTCCGGAAGACGAGGTGCTTCAGTTTGTCACATTCATGCCTGAGGGTAAGGAAAATCTCATTATCAATGAACTCCGGCATATCCAGATGACCCGCTTCCTGCCAATCTGTTTCGATGCAATACCGGAAGGAGGAGGCAAGGATGCCGGTATCAAGGCTGTCCTTGAATACGAGAACATCATGCCTGAGGAGACGATGGCGTTTGGCGATGGCCATAATGACATCGGGATGCTGAAATTTGCTGGCATCGGTGTGGCGATGGGGTCTGCGGAGCAGGCGGTCAAAGACCAGGCGGATTATGTCACAGCTTCTGTGGATGAAGATGGCATCGCAAAAGCCCTTCACCATTTTGGTGTCCTGTAATGCATCAATATCCCTTATCCGACTGAAAAATATCCAGCAGCCTTTTTTGATGCAAAAGGCGATAAAAAGTCACTGTTTACGCTATAATCTTATGTTTATATGGGCAGGGTTTCCCTTGGAATCCTGTGTGGTTGACTTGATGGATATTGAAATGAGCGATTCGGTAATGAAAGCAACATTGACATTCGAAGACGGCACCCCTCCCGTCGAGCTGCCTGTCTATAAAGGCACAATGGGACCTGACAGCATTGATATGCGTTCCCTTTTCCAGAGTACTGGCAAGCTTTCTTACGATCCTGGCTTTATGGCGACTGCATCCTGCCGTTCAGCCCTGTCTTATATCGATGGGGACAAGGGCGAGCTGCTTTACTGTGGCTATCCGATTGAGGAACTGGCGATGAAATGCAATTTCATGGAAACCAGTTACCTGTTGCTGCATGGGGAACTGCCGACCCAGGAAGAATATGACCGTTTCACCAAGGATATCGCTGAATATTCGATGGTCCACGAGCAGATGCACTTCTTCTTCAGGGGGTTCCGTAGGGATTCACATCCGATGTCCCTGCTTGTGGCGATTGTCGGCGCATTGTCCTCTTTCTATCACGAACAGGTTGACCTGAACAATCCAGAAGACCGCAACCAGGTGGCAATCCGTCTGTTGGCGAAGATTCCGACATTGGTCGCTATGTCTTATAAATATACGGTGGGACAGCCGTTCGTCTATCCACGCAAGGACCTGTACTACACAGCGAACTTCATGCGGATGATGTTCTCCACGCCGATGGAGGATTACAAGGTCAATGATGTCCTGGTCCGGGCATTGGACCGTATCTTTATCCTGCATGCAGACCATGAACAGAACGCCTCGACATCGACCGTCCGTCTGGCAGGTTCTTCAGGTGCAAATCCGTTCGCCTGCATTGCAGCAGGGATTGCAGCTTTGTGGGGACCGGCACATGGTGGTGCGAATGAGGCATCATTGGCGATGATCAAGCGGATTGGTTCAGTTGAAAATGTCGCACCTTATGTCAAATCGGTGAAGGATGGGACGGCTGGCAACCGCCTGATGGGTTTTGGTCACCGCGTTTACAAGAATTATGATCCCCGGGCGACCCTGATGCGCGAAACCTGCCATGAGGTCCTTGAAGAGCTGGGACTGAAGGATGACCCGCTGTTCAAGATTGCCCTTGAAATTGAAAGGGTCGCCCTGGAAGACGATTATTTCGTCAAGCGCCGCCTGTATCCGAATGTCGATTTCTATTCCGGGATTGTCCAGTCTGCATTGGGTATCCCATCATCTTTCTTTACAGGCATCTTTGCACTGGCAAGGAGCGTAGGTTGGATTTCCCAGTGGAAAGAGATGTGTTCTGACCCTGATATGCGTATCGGGCGTCCGCGCCAGCTTTATACCGGTGCACCACGCCGTAGTGTGCCGGACCGCAGTGTCAAGTGAAAGGCGGCGGGAAGCTATGATGTTCAAAAACCTCTGTTCAGCGATGACAGGGGTTTTTTTCTAAAGGAAAAAACGTAATAAAAAGTAATAATTCGGTTGAACTATTGAAAAGACATAATCTTTTCCGTACAGTTATTGAATTGGAATCCGTGTAATTTTTTCTCAAAGGAATAAGGAAAAATGGCAATCATCGATCTGGTTAAATGGAATGGCAATCCAAACCTGATGGCTTGGAAGTTCCCTTCTGAAGAACTGTCCACTTGGACACAGCTCATTGTCAATGAAACACAGGAAGCCTATCTGGTCAAGGGCGGGGTCTATGAAGGACCGTTCCTGGCTGGGCGTCATACATTGAGCACCAAGAACATCCCGCTGCTGACAACCCTGATTGGGTTGCCATTTGGTGGGCAGTCCCCATTCTCAGCAGAAGTCTGGTATGTGAACAAACAGACCAACATGGATATCCGCTGGGGTACCCCTGACCCGATCCAGCTTCAGGATCCTCAGTACAAGATTCTGGTGCCTGTCCGCGCATTCGGTCAGTATGGTATCCGGATTTCAGATGCCAAGAAATTCTTGATGAAATTGGTTGGTACATTGCCGGCATTTGACACGGAGACCATCGCCAATTACTTCAAGGGTATCTTCATGACCCGTATCAAGACGGAAATCGCCAATGCGATTGTCAAACAGGGTGAATCCATCCTGACCGTTTCGACACGGCTGGAAGATCTTTCCGAGATGCTGAAGACTTCCCTGTTGCCGAATATGGATGAATATGGTGTTGCACTGTCCAACTTCAACATCATCTCCATTAATGTCCCAGAGGACAATCCTGGATACAAGAAACTGCAGGAAGCGCTTGCCAAGAAGACAGAAATGGACATCATCGGATTCAATTACCAGCAGGAACGTTCGTTCGATGTCATGCAGACCGCTGCTGGCAACGAAGGCAGTGCAGGTGGCATGATGGGGGCCGGCATGGGCATGGGCATGGGTATGGGCATGGGCATACCGATGGGCAACATGATGGGCAACATGGCTGGTCAGATGAACATGGGTAATCAGCAGCAGATGGGGCAGCAGATGCCGCCGCAACAGCAGATGGGACAGATGCCTCAGCAGCAGATGCCGCCACAACAGCAGGCTCCCCAGCAGGCTGCTCCTGCCGCTGCGAGCTATCAGGACAAGATCCAGATGCTCAAGGAACTGGCAGAACTGAAGGCGCAGGGCATCCTGACAGAAGAAGAGTTTGCTGCCCAGAAGAAACAGATTTTAGGTTGATAAGAACCGTTCCTGCCTATGGCGTGCCTCCTGAAAAGGCACGCCAAAATTTTTTCTGCGGTCAAAAGCTCGGTTTTTAGGAAAAATCCTTCTTTAATAATCTTGGCTTCTTATAAGAAGCTCCCTTTAATGCAGGGTTATTGAACCGTCGTCAACGGTATCGATGATGAAGGGGATGGTGCTGGCAGCAAGGATCGAACTTGCGACCTTCGCCGTGTGATGGCGACGCTCTGCCAACTGAGCTATGCCAGCATGACTGTCTTTGAGGCAGACAGGGACTTTCAAGGATTGCCATATCATTTATTGACCCTGTCCATGCAAGGACTGATATGTACCGTTTGCAATTATACGCCTAGCCCGCCCTTTATGAGAATAAAACCATTGTGCTGACCAGGGCAGGGCGTCAGGAAGTTTTCCTGTCAACAAGGCTTTGACAGACACGGTTACTTCAGCGGTTCCCAGTTATGGGGATTCTTGCCTGCATCAGTTGTTTTCACTGTTTTTGATGCGGTGCTGGCAGCTTCAGCTTTTTTCGCCTGTGATGCTTCGTACTTCTTGACGATGTTTTCGTAGTTGTTCGAGTTCTGCAGCCCAATCTTGTTCAGGCATGAATCCTGGACGATGTAATACAGCCTTCCCGGCAAAGGGTAGGTCTTGTTGTACTTGCCAAAGTAAACCTCGTTGATCAGTTCTTTTACCCTACCGTCCTGGATGCTCAGGTTAAGCTGTGAAACAGCCTTATAGGTATCTTGGGGACTGTAGGTTTCAGCGGTTTTGAAATCGTAAGTATAGGCGGCAACATTGCCTTCATCCCTGCATTGGTCAATTTCTATTGCCTTCTGCCTGCCAAAGATCTCACAGTCTTTCCTTATTTCGTCTGATTTCAGACCCTCACAGTCCGCAGCATATGCAACAGATGAGGCGGTGATGATAAAAGAGGATAAGGCGAGCATCAGTTTTCTCATAACTTCTCCTGAATGGCTGATTTCAACGTTTATAAGGGGCTGTTTGATAAGCCCTATATAGTCCATGTATCCATTCTATAACTTTTTGACTGGTCCTGACTGGATTGGTCGGGGGAAATCTTCAGAATTGCATGCCAGGCACCAGTGGCAGGTGAGGGCATCAGGATATCCCTTTGTCTGTCAGTAGGCCAAGCTGGAAATGGGCTTCCAGATGAAGGGATTCAGCCCCAGTCTGCAGGGTTACACTGCCCGTACTCGCCCCTTCTCTACAAGACTGTTGTCAGGTGGCAAATAAAATGTAAAAGACTGTATCAGGAATTGCTTTCCATACGGGATAATATATCTTTGAGTGCTAACGGGGACTATGTGGAAAAGACATCATCCCTGGAAGCCGAAGTTCCTTTGAGTAACATTGGATTCCGTTATGATAGACTGTGGAGGGTTTAGGAAAAATAACAGGTGAATGGTCTATATAATGTGGGTGATTTGATTAAAGAATATGCAGGCAGAACTGTGACAAATATTCTTGAAACGTATTTAAACCAGAGGGTACCACCCTCAACAGATACCGTTTGAAACTTTTTTATCTTTCAAGTTTCTGATTAACTCGACATCCTTGAGGAACAAAAAATGCGTAACCGTATCCCTATGTTTATTGCCGCAGCTGTCGCTTTTGCGGCATCTGTCCTGATTCCATGGCTGGTCATTCCAACCGATATATGGAATACAGCAATCTACGCCAGTGTCGTCCTGCTGGCGGTATCGACATCGTTGATTTTCATTACACCGGTTCTGTTCGGCAGCCGGGGTAATGCTGGTGGCATCGCTGCCATTGGACCTTCATTCATGCTGATTGTCCTGATGAGTGTTTGGTCTTTTGGCATCCTGATTGCCGGCGTTACGGTTCTGCCTGTCCAATGGGTCTGGGCAGGTAATATTGTGACGGTTGCCATCGGTATCTGGGGCTTGTTGGCCATCAATGCGGCAGTTTCCCGTGCCAACAGTGATGCGAAGCAGAATCCAGACAGCCGGATTGAATGGCGCAGCATGTGCCTGCTTCTCCAGCAGCGTTCCACCGATGATGGGCTTAAGCTGAACCTGAACCGGTTGGCAGAGAAAATCCGTTTCAGTGCATCCAGCATTGATAATGTAGCCAAGACGGAAGAAACAGAGATTGAAACCATCATCTACAATACATTGCCGGGTGAAATCGGCAAACCTGCTGAAACATCCTTGGCAGATTCCCTGATTGGCAAAATCGAGGAACTGCTGTTGATCAGGAACCAGAAACTGCAGATTGCGCGTTCAAAATTCTGACAGTCATGCCGGGCGGTGTCCCTGCATGCTGCTGAGAGAAAAAGGAAGAGCTTATGGAAACATCCCAGAAACCACAATATACCTGTACCGCCTGTGGAGCAAAACTTGAATATGCCCCTGGCGCACAGGCTTTGCAGTGTCCGTATTGTGGTGCCCAGGTTGATATCGCAACCGGCAGGGAAACGCCGCATTCCAATGATTCCCGGTATATCGTTCCGATGACGATTGACCGGCAACAGCTTCAGAATGCGGCTTACAAGTATATGTTCTCCCAAGAGGATGCGCCTGACGACATCCTTGACTATGCGACTTTCACCAAGACCAGGCTCCGGTATGTTCCCTGCTATGTCTTTGATGGACATTACCAGGCTGTCTGGACGGCATCATTCGGCTATGACCGGACAGAACGCTATATGGTCAACGGAAAGGTACAGAGCCGGACTGTGACAGACTGGCGGCCTGCCAATGGTCAGGATTTCGGGGACTTCAGGGTCATGTCCTATGCTGGGGAGCCGCTTCCTGGACAGGTTGTCGCGATGGTCGAAAGCTCTTCCGGACTTGAGAATTTGAAAAACTATGACCCAGCGTATCTCATCAACTCTGAGGTCAGCGAGTTTGCAGCAACAGCAGAGGAAATCTATCGGCAGGATGGCGAGAACAAAGTCAATGCCATCATTGAGCAGAACATCTATAAACATGCCCAAGGTGACCGTCAGCGTGACTGGCGGTGGAAGAGTGAGGTCCAGAAAGAATCCGTGCCTATCCTTGTCCCTGTCGGTGAAATGACCTTTGAATACAAGGGCAATGAATACACTGTCTGGTGTGATGGGACTGATGATGGTGTGTACTCAGGCGATGCCCTGCCTGTGGATACGGAACGCAGCAAGAAAATCCATATGGGGCATATCCCATGGATTGGTACAGTCATCGGTGCCATTGCCGGTTATTTCCTTTTCAAGGAAACCTATACCTGGTGGGCATTCGTGATTCCGATTGTGGTCATGTTCCTGTTCTGGATCCTGCGCCGTGCCAGCATCAAAAGCTATTCCCGCAAGCTGAAACAGCGCAGCCTGACCAATTACCAGATATCGAACAACATTTCCAATGAGGATGCCGAGTCGATATCGCAGCATCTGAAAGCACCGGATAAGCCGCTCCTGCTGTCGTTGACGGCTTTTGACCTGATTATCCTGCCGGTATTGCCACTGGCGTGTTTTGGGATTTCATGCGGGTTGCAGAATGCTTTCCCGACCAAGCATGCGCCTGCTGTGGTCAAGCCAAGACCAGCCAAGATTGCTCCTTCGACGAACAGCAATGATGCCAAAGTCAATTCCCTGGCTGCTCCACAAGGCAAGGTGGCACAGCAGTCAGACCTTGAGGCTGCCATCCGTCTCAACAAGATGGCAAATGAAAAATTCACAAACACCTGGAAGCAGGTGCCAGCTGAAAAGAAAGCTGTCCTGATATCCAAGGTTCAGAATGCTGGCAAACAGATCAGTGAATTCTGCAAGAAAGCGGCAACCGGGACCTCTGATGGCATGACCCAGAAAACCGTTTATCTGAGCTGTACAGCACAGCGGCTTGAGAGGCTGACTGCTGAAGTCCAGAAGTTTGTCCCATGATCTGGGGTAGAAGCTGATACTTGGAAATACGCCAGAGCCAGCAATGGTCCTGGCGTTTTTTCTGGCAGTCTCGGAGAACCTGATGCAGATTCATCAACTGGACAGGGTATAATCAAAAGATGTTTCCTGATGGCACATCCTGTCAGGAAAGCTCCCATTACCAGAAGAGAAAGGCGATGAGATGATGCAGGCATATCGACAGAATTCTTATCTCTTTGCAGGCAATGCCCCCTATATTGAAGCCCTGTATGAATCGTGGCTTGAAAATCCCGCCTCTGTGCCAGAGAACTGGCGCGATTATTTCAGCAGCATGCAGGCGTCCCCTGCATCAGACGGCAGTTCCAGGGCTGATATCAACCATGCACCGGTACTGGCGGCGTATCTGGAACGGGGAAAACATTCGCCTGTCAGGATTGTCGCCTCATCAGGGAATCCGGAACTGGCACGTAAGCGCATCGCTGTCCAGCGCCTGATATCGGCTTACCGCTTCCTGGGGACTTTCAGGGCGAAGCTTGATCCGCTTGAACGGCATCCCTTGCCTGAGATTGAAGAACTTGATCCTGCCTTCTATGGACTGACCGATGCAGACATGGACATGACGTTCAATATCAGCAACACCTGGTTCGGACCAGAAAACGCCACGCTTGGAGACTTGATCCGCTACCTGAAGGAAACCTACTGCCAGACCATCGGTGCTGAATTCATGTACATCAGTGACCATGCCCAGAAACGCTGGTTGCTGGAACGGTTGGAATCCATCCGTACCAACCCTGAGTTCACGGTTCCGCAGAAGCGCCATATCCTGGAAGACCTGACAGCGGCTGAAGGGTTGGAGCATTACCTGAATACCCGTTATGTCGGTCAGAAGCGTTTTTCGTTGGAAGGAGGCGAGAGCCTGATTCCCGCGTTGGATGAGGTTGTCCAGCGCGCGGGACAGAAAGGCATCCAGGAAATCGTCTTGGGGATGGCGCACCGGGGGCGCCTGAATGTCCTGGTCAATGTGATGGGGAAGCAGCCTACAGAGCTTTTCGCCGAGTTTGAAGGCATCCAGCAGGGCAGTGACCTGTCGGCCGGTGATGTCAAGTACCATCAGGGGTTTGTCAGGGATATCTCCACACCGGGTGGTCCCATCCATCTGTCATTGGCATTCAATCCATCCCATCTTGAGATTGTCAATCCTGTTGTTGAAGGTTCAACCAAAGCCCGTATGATGCACCGCAGGGATGCTGACGGTACCCAGACGATGGCAGTCCTGATCCATGGTGATGCTGCCATGGCAGGACAGGGGGTGATACAGGAAACCCTGAACATGGCGCAGACACGCGGTTATGGCACTGGTGGAACCGTGCATATCGTGGTCAACAATCAGATTGGTTTCACAACATCCGATCCCCGTGATGCCCGTTCTTCACTGTACTGCACCGACATTGCAAAGATGATTGAGGCACCGGTCCTGCACGTCAATGGGGATGATCCAGAGGCGGTTGTCCTCGCTGCCCAGATAGCACTCGATTTCAGGATGGCTTTCCGGAAGGATGTTTTCCTTGACATCGTCTGTTTCCGCAAATTGGGGCACAACGAACAGGATACGCCTGCTATGACCCAGCCATTGATGTACAGGCGGATTGATGCACATCCTGGCGTCCGCAGGCTTTATGCGGAAAAACTCATTGAACAGGGCATCATCCAGAAAGCAGAAGAGGAGGCGATGATTGCCGCTTACCGGGCGAAGATGGATGCCGGTGAACCAGTTGTCAATCCAGTCCTGACCAATGCCCAGACACAGTCTGCATTGCAGTGGCAGTCCATCCTCCAGCATCAGGGCACCGAGGGCGGTGATATCGTGACAGCTGTCCCGGTCAGCGAACTGCAGCGGTTGGCGGAACGTATCACCGATATGCCTGACTGGCTGCAGCTTCATCCTCTGGTCGAGCGGGTCATCAGGAACCGGATTGAGATGGGGAAAGGCAACATGCCGGTCGATTGGGGGATGGCGGAGCATCTGGCATATGCCTCGTTACTGACTGCCGGTTATGCAGTCAGGCTGACTGGGGAAGATTCGGGCAGGGGAACCTTCGTCCATCGCCATGCAGAGCTGCATGACCAGGAACCGGATGAAATCAACAGCCTGGTTTATGTCCCGTTGCAGCATATTGCCCCTGACCAGCCAGATTTCACCGTCATCAACTCAGTCCTTTCAGAAGAGGCTGTCCTGGCATTTGAATATGGTTATGCCACTTCATCGCCGAATACCCTGACATTATGGGAAGCCCAGTTCGGTGATTTCGCCAACGGTGCCCAAGTGGTCATTGACCAGTTCATCACATCCGGTGAAGCGAAATGGGGACGGATGTGCGGTCTGGTCATGCTGCTGCCGCATGGTTTTGAAGGGCAGGGGCCAGAACATTCTTCTGCCCGCCTTGAACGTTACCTGCAGCTTTGCGCAGACAACAATGTCCAGATTGTCCAGCCGACGACGGCGGCACAGATTTTCCATGTCCTCCGGCGCCAGATGCTCAGGATGCAGCGCAGGCCGTTGATTGTTATGACACCGAAATCCCTGCTCCGAAGTAAGGATGCCACATCTTCCCTGTCTGAACTTGCGGAAGGGCGGTTCATGCCGGTCTTGGGAGAAACGGATGCCAGTATCCAGGACATCGGTGTCACAAGGATACTGCTCTGCACTGGCCGAGTCTATTATGACCTGCTGCATAAACGGGAAGAGTTGAAACGGAAAGACGTTGCCATTGTCCGGCTGGAAGAACTGTATCCTTTCCCGCATGATGGCCTCGTGGCAGAACTTCAGAAACACAAGGCACTGACGGAAATCATCTGGGTGCAGGATGAGCCGAGGAACCAGGGGGCATGGTTACAGATGGTGAAACCAGTCTATGATTGTATGCAGGCAGGACAGAAACTGTCCTGCTCCAGCCGTCCCGCCTCATCATCCCCTGCGGTCGGCTATTTCCAGAAACACCTTCAGCAGCAGAAAGACCTTGTTGAGGCGGCCTTTGGTCCGGTGAAACAATTTGTGATAACCCGCTGAACAACCAGAATCGTGGAGAAACAGATGGCATTATTGGAAGTGAAAGTCCCCCAGCTCTCAGAGTCCGTTACTGAGGCATCCCTGTTGGAATGGCATAAGAAAGCCGGAGAACCTGTCCGTCTGGATGAGAACCTGGTCGATATCGAAACAGACAAGGTGGTGTTGGAACTGCCTTGTCCGGGAAATGGTGTGTTGGCTGAAATCCTCAAGGAAAACGGTTCTATCGTGCATTCTGGTGAAGTGATTGCAACCGTAGATACCTCTGTGGTCATTGATCTGCCTGAGCCTGTTCAACCGGTTGCTGTTGGCGGCACCCAAGAACCGGTTTCAGTTGAAATCCCGCCATCTGATGATTATCCAGCAGGGATTGTAATGCCGGCAGCTGAAAAGATGATTGCAGAGAATGCCCTTGACCCTTCCCAGCTGAAGGGGACCGGTAAGGGGGGCAGGATAACGGTTGCCGACGTCCAACGTGTCCTTGAGGACTCAGTGGCACAGACACCGGCGCCATCGGTCGTATCGCCTGCACTGCAGTCCCAGCAGCCATCGGGTACAGTTGACCAGCAGACTTTTTATGGGACTTCCAACAGGATTGAGAACCGGGTTCCGATGACCCGGCTGCGCGCCCGTATCGCAGAACGCCTGATTCAGTCGCAGCAGTCAACCGCGTCCCTGACCACATTCAATGAAGTCAGCATGAAACCGGTGCTGGACCTCCGCAGGAAATTCGGGGAGGCTTTTGAGAAAGAACATGGGGTGCGGTTGGGAATCATGTCCTTCTTTGTGAAAGCGGTGGTTGCTGCCCTGAAGCGGTATCCGATTGTCAATGCCTCGATTGATGGCAACGATATCGTCTATCATGGTTATTTCGATATCGGGATTGCCGTCAGCTCACCGCGGGGACTGGTTGTACCGATCCTGCGTGATGCTGACCTGATGACAATCGCCGAGATTGAGCAGAAAATCCATGAACTGTCCGACAAGGCGCAGAACAACCAGTTGACCATTGAGGACCTGACAGGCGGAACCTTCTCCATCTCCAACGGAGGGGTTTTCGGTTCGATGCTCTCGACACCCATCATCAATCCACCGCAGTCTGCTATCTTGGGCATCCATGCGACCAAGGACCGTCCAGTTGTCGAGGACGGAGAGATTGTCATCCGTCCGATGAATTATCTGGCATTGTCTTATGACCATCGTCTGATTGATGGCAGGGAAGCCGTCTTGGCATTGCGGACCATTAAAGAAACACTGGAAGATCCAGCAAAACTGCTGCTTGACCTCTGAAAGGACGCGCATGGAACCAGTATATGATGTCGCAGTAATCGGTGCAGGACCTGGTGGTTATACTGCTGCCATCCGGTGTGCACAGCTTGGGTTGAAGACTGTCTGCATAGATGACTGGCAGATTGATGGCAAGCCAGCACCCGGGGGAACCTGCACCAATGTCGGTTGCATCCCTTCCAAGGCGATGCTTGAGGCATCTGCCAGATATGAAGAAACAAAGACGGTTTTCCCATCATTCGGCATCCAGGTTGGCGATATCCGTCTGGATATGCCACAGATGCAGTCCCGCCGTGCCGCCATCGTCAAACAGACGAATGAAGGTATCCTCTGGCTGTTCCGGAAAAACCGCATCACCTTTATTTCCGGTAAAGCCCAGATTGCCGGCAGGGAGGGAACCGGCTACTGCCTGAAAGTTGCTTCGGACACACCACAGCAGTTGATGGCTACCCATCTGATCATCGCGACCGGTTCCAAGCCCAAGGCTTGGCAGAACCTGCCTTTCGATGAATCAGTCATCCTTTCCAATACCGGAGTACTGGCATTGGAAACCGTGCCCAAAACACTGGCGGTCATCGGAGCCGGTGTCGTCGGACTGGAGCTGGGTTCTGTCTGGCGGCGGCTTGGCGCTGAAGTGACCCTGTTTGAATCATTGCCTGCCATCCTGTCTGGTGCAGACAGGGAAGTTGCAGCAGAAGCCCAGAAACAGCTTGTCCGGCAAGGACTGAACCTGCAGACAGGGGTTTCTGTGCAGTCTGTCCAGAAAACAGTAGATGATGTGGTGATCCGATACAGTACCTCTCAGGGGGAAATGAAGAAAGATACCTTTGACAAAGTACTTATCTCCATTGGCAGGGTGCCCAACACAGAAGGCTTGGACATCGAGTCCATCGGTCTGGCCGCAAATGACAAGGGATTTATCCAGGTTGATGACCAGTGCCGGACCAATGTCAAGAATGTCTGGGCTATCGGTGATGTTGTCAGGGGACCGATGCTGGCACATAAGGCAGAAGAAGAAGGCGTTGCCGTTGCTGAACGCATTGCTGGGAAATTTGCCAAAGTCGGTTTCAACCTGATACCTTGGGTGGTCTATACCCATCCGGAAATCGCCTGGGTTGGTCAGACAGAAGAGGTCCTCAAAGCGGCAGGCAGGGATATCAAGGTTGGGAAATTCCCGTTCATGGCAAACGGACGGGCAAGGACGATGGGCAGCACCGAAGGGTTTGTCAAAACCATTGCAGATGCCAGGACTGGTGAGGTATTGGGTGTCCATATGATTGGTCCCAATGTTTCTGAACTGGTGGCGGAAGCAGCGATGGCAATGGCTTTCCATGCCTCGTCAGAAGACATCGCCTGTATCTGCCATGCCCATCCAACACTTTCCGAAGCAGTCCGTGAGTCTGCCCTGAATGTGCAGTCCAGGGCACTGAATCTGTAACAGGTCAGACAGGAAAGCAGGTAATTGCGGTAAAATCAAATTTTTCGCCTACAGACAGAAAAATTGGATCAATGGTGCAGGAGCAGAGTGTGAAGCTGTCAGAATACAAAGCAGTTGCAGTCAAGACAGTGAAAAAGATATTGATGCAGGCAGCTGCTTATGCAGCTGCCAAGGTGCGTATATCGGCAGTCCTGCTTCTGCCATTGGCGGTTTGCCTTTCAGGATGCGCGTCAAAGAGTGTACTGGAAGACAGTATGCTGCCGAAAGAACAGCCACGAGAAGAAGTCCAGCGGATCCTTGACCATTATCCTGCCAATGCCATCGGTTCCTTAGAAAAAGCCGATGAGGTTCTTGAGGTTGTCGATCAGGAAAAAAAGAATATTGAAGCAAGGCTTTATAACGAAAAGTTGATCTGTAATGACAAGTTTCTTGTTTATTCGTGCTATGAAGAGGCAGAGGCCCGGAAACGTACCGATGCCAGGGCGCTGAGTTTCCTTGAAGTCGAGGCAAAACGTTACAAACGCGCAAATGATGTCCGCCAGAGTGACCTCCAGCGGGACATCAATGAAATGGACGAGATTGTTGATGCCCCTGACCGTTATGAAAATATCAAAGCACATAATGAAAAGCTGAAACGGGTTCAGGAAAAAGAAAAGAAACGTGAACTTGCTGCCCGTGGCATCACAGATAATCCGAAAGAAAAACATCGCGGTAACCTGATGACCCCGAAAGAAAAGGCAGAGAATGTCAAAGCTTACGAAGAGAAGCAGAAAGTCAAAGAAAAACGCCTGAAAGAAGTCGAGGAAAACCGCGCCAAGACGGCAAAGCGCCGCCAGGATGCGGAAAAACGCAAAGAAAAAGAAGCGAAGAAGAAAGAAGAACTGCGTAAGGCACGTGAAAAAGCTGCTAAACGGCGGAGTTCCTTCTAAACAGTCTTTATTGATTTGTCAGAAGGGCTGTCTTGGCTTATCAGAACAGTCCTTAATGCTAGGTTCGGCAGGCGCTTATAAACCGTAATGGATATGTGTCTGTTGGCTATATCATCCAATGAAATGAACAGTCTCATTAGGTGGATTTTTTGATGGTTCCTGTTCTGACTATGGATTAGTCGAAGGAACTTTCCCATCAGGTGTTGCTGGCGTTGGCTGAGTTTGTTCCCACCCTCCGCCAAGTGCTGCGATAAGTGACGCCGCACTGGTGAACTGGCGTTTGCGGATGCTCCACCAGGTGTTCTCGGCATTGATGCGGGTGTTCTGGGCGGTCAAGACTTCAATATAGCTGGCGGTGCCTGCCCGGTAGCGGTTCATCATGATGCGTTCGGCACGTTTGGCGGCATTGACAGCTGCCATCTGGTGGTCGGCTTCGTGGTGCAGGTAGTTCTGTGCGGCAAGGCTGTCTTCGACTTCCTGGAAGGCGGTCAGTACCTGTTGGCGGTAAGCGGCGACTTTTTCATCATAGGCGGCGATGGCTTCATCGCTCCGTGCCCGTCTCAGGCCAGCATCAAAGATGTTCAGGGCGATTGAAGGGCCGATGGACCAGATGCGGTTGGGCACGGTGAACAGGTCGTTGAATGAGGTATGCCGCCAGCCACCGTCTGCGGAGAGGGTGAGGGCAGGGAAGAAGGCGGCTTTGGCAACACCAATTTCAGCGTTTGCCTGGGCGACACGCCGTTCTGCGACGGCGATATCGGGTCTGCGTTGGAGCATCAGCGAAGGAATGCCCGCTGGGATGGTTGGCAGGTCTGGGGCATCGGCAACGGATTCAAGCGCAAAAGTGGCGGGTGTCTGCCCGATGCTGACGGCAATCGCATGTTCGAGCTGGGCACGGGCGAGTTCGGCATCGAGTGTAGCAGCTTGGGCGTTTTTCCAGAGGCTTTCAGCCTGGGCGACATCGGCATCGGAAATGATGCCGACGTTGTATTGGTTGCGGGTGAGCCGCAGAGATTCTTCGAGTAGTTTCTCGCTTTCTTTCAGGCGGGCAATCTGGCAATCAGTGACCCGCAGTTCCAGATAGGCTTTGGCAAGCTGTGCCTGGGCGGAAAGGCGGGTTGCCGCCACGTTGGCAAGGCTGGCGGCGGCACCGGTTTCACCGGCTTCGATGCTACGTCTGATTTCACCCCAGATATCGATTTCCCAGCTGATGGTGCCTGAGACCTCATGCTGGTTGGTGATGGCACGGCTGTTGCTGTTATGGATGCCCCGGATGCGGGAAGCACCAACATCGAGTGTCGGGAAAAGCCCGGATTCTGCCTGCCGCAGGTAGGCGGCTGCCTGACGGTATTGGGCTTCTGCTTGGATGATGGTCAGGTTCTGCCGGTTCAGCTGGTCCATCAGCTGATTGAGGACGGGATCCTTAAAGACTTTCCACCATTCACCTTTGGGCATTTCATCAGCAGGTTTTGCCAGTTTCCAGAGCGCATCTTCCTTATAGGCGGCAGGGACATCCACTTCAGGGCGGACATAGTCAGGACCGACTGCACAGCCTGTCAGGAAAGCGGTGGAACAGACGAGCGCCAAAGCGGTTTTCTGCACGAGGTGCGATGGGATGGATGGCATGGCTTTATCAAGCATTGTTTTCAGCTTCATCGGATTCTGCCTTTTTCAGTTTCTTCTTCTGGAAGCGGTTCATATACAGATAGACAATCGGGGTGGTGTACAGCGTCAGCAGCTGGCTGAGGATCAGGCCGCCCACGATTGAGATGCCCAGCGGAATACGGAGTTCAGCGCCATCGCCGTGTCCCAAAGCAAGCGGCAGGGCACCGAACAGAGCTGCCGCTGTTGTCATCATAATGGGACGGAAACGGAGCGAGCAAGCCTGATAGATGGCTTTTTCCGGTGTCAGTCCGTCTTCACGCTCTGCAACGATGGCGAAGTCAATCATCATGATGGCGTTTTTCTTGACGATGCCAATCAGCAGGAGCACCCCGATCAAGGCGATGATGGAGAATTCTGTCCGGGCAAGCAGCAGTGCCAGCAGTGCCCCGACCCCGGCGGATGGCAATGTCGAGATGATGGTGATGGGATGGATGAAGCTTTCATACAGCATACCCAGCACGATATAGACCGCCACCAGTGCGAGGGCAATGAGCAGCGGTTGGTTGGAGAGCGATTCCTTGAAGGTTTTGGCGGTGCCTTGGAAACTGCCGATAACGGATTTCGGCATACCGATATCAGACAGTGTCTGCTCGATGGCATGGGTAGCTTCTGAGAGGGAGTGCCCAGGCAGCAGGTTGAATGACAAGGTCGAAGCGGCAAACTGGCTCTGATGGTTGACGGTCAGTGAGGTATTCACCGGTTCCCAGGTGGCGATGGATGAAAGTGGTGTCGGACCGTCACGGGTCTGGATATAGATGTCATTCAGGGATTCAGGGTTTTCCAGATGCTGCAGACCGATTTCCAGGACAACCTTGTACTGGTTCAGGTCGTTGTAGATGTTGGATATCTGCCGTTGGCCGAAAGCGTTGTACAGGGCGTTGTCGACATCTTTCTGGGTGATGCCGAACCGTGCCATCTGGTCACGGTTGAAGGTGAGCATGGTCTGCCTGCCATGCAGTTCCTGGTCGGTGTTCAGGTCGGCAATCATCGGCAGTTTCGCCATTGCCTGCATGGCTTTGGGCGTCCATTCACGCAGTTCTTCAAGGTCGTCGCTCATCAGGGTGAACTGGAACTGGGCATTGGCGGGACGTCCGCCCATGCGGATGTCCTGGACAGACTGCAGGAACATCGTTGCGCCGGGTTCAGATGAGAGTTTTGCACGGAGGCGTGCCATGACCTGGTCGGAACTGGCATCCCGTTCCGCCTTGGGTTTCAGGCTCAGGAACATGTGTGCTGAATTGGTCTGCGCATTGCTGGTGTAGCCGGCGACTTTGTCAACCGCAGGGTCCTGCTGGATTTTTTCGACAAAATTTTTCATCTTCTTTTCCATGGCTTTGGATGAGATGCTCTGGTCTGCCCGGATAGCACCGAACATCCTGCCGGTGTCCTGTTGTGGGAAGAAGCCTTTGGGGACGATGATGTACAGGAAGATGTTGAAGGCGATGGTCGCCAGCAGGATCATCAGTGTCAGCCGCCGGTGGTTGATTGCCCAGCTTAGGGTCTTTTCATAACCGCTCTGCAGCCATGCGAAGAAATGTTCACTCCTACCGAAAATCCTACCGACGGTTCCTTGGGGTTGCTGTTTTCTCTGTTTCAGCAGAAGGGCACAGAGCATCGGGGTGGTGGTCAGGGAGATGAACAGCGAGACCAGGATGGTGATGGAAAGTGTGACGGCGAATTCGCGGAACAGCCTGCCGATGATGCCGCCCATCAGCAGGATCGGGATGAAGACGGCAATCAGGGATAGGCTGATGGAGATAACAGTGAAGCCGACTTCCTTGGCACCTTTCATGGCGGCATCGATAGGTTTCATGCCATCCTCGATATAGCGCATGATGTTCTCAAGCACAACGATGGTATCGTCCACCACAAAGCCGGTGGCGATGGTCATCGCCATCAATGACAGGTTGTTCAGGGAAAAACCTGCCAGGTACATGACGGTGAATGTACCAATCAGGGATACTGGGACTGTGACGGCAGAAATGAAAGTGGCGCGGAGATTGCGCAGGAAAAGGAAGACAACAAGAATGACCAGTCCGACTGAGACCATCAGCGTGAATTCAACATCCGCCAGGGAGGCACGGATGGTTGGGGTGCGGTCCATGACAACACCCAGGTCGACATCACCGGGGACAGACGCTGTCAGTTTGGGTAGGACATGGTAGATGCGGTCAACGGTTTCGATGATGTTGGCACCCGGTTCCCGGAAGATGATCAGGACGATGCTCTGCTTGCCGTTTATGATGCCTTTGTTGTAGATGTTCTGGACACCGTCCGTGACTTCGGCAACATCCTGCAAACGGATGACTGCGCCGTTGGTATGATGGATGATCATCGGTTTGTAATCCCGGGCGGTCTTGACCTGGTCATTGGCTTCGATCTGCCATTTTGTATGGTCGTTCCCGACAGAGCCTTTCGGACGGGCGACGTTCATGTTTGAGATGACTGAGCGTGCCTGCTCGAGGTTGATGCCGTAGCGGGCAAGCTGCTGGGGGTTCAGGTCGATACGGACAGCCGGCTGGGATCCCCCGCCGACAAACACATCTCCGACCCCCTCAACCTGCATCAGCTTCTGGGCGATGATGGTATCTGCCGCATCGTACATCTGGCTGAAGGGCAGGCTGTCTGATGTCAGCGACAGCAGCATGATCGGGGCATCTGCCGGGTTCAATTTGCGGTAAGTCGGGTTGCGGGGCATGGTTGGCAGCAACGCACGGGCAGCGTTGATGGCTGACTGGACATCCCGTGCGGCACCGTTGATGTCGCGTGACAGGTCGAACTGCAGGGTGATTTCAGTCTGTCCCAATGTGCTGGTGGAGGTGATTTCGCTGATGCCGGCAATCCTGCCCAGAGTGCGTTCGAGTGGTGTGGCGACGGTTGCAGCCATGGTTTCCGGGCTGGCACCTGGTAGTTGGGCGCGGACACGGATGGTCGGGAAATCAACCTGGGGCAGGGGGGCGACCGGCAGGAACCGGAAAGCGACAATGCCGGACAGCAGGATTGCCAGGGTCACAAGGACCGTTGCGACAGGTCTGCGTATGAAGGTCTCAGAAAAGTTCATGCCGGTTCCCCATCAGTTGGCATGCGCCTTTTCGGTATCAGGCGGCGTTTCTTTCCTGAACCGTCTGGAAAGCCTGTCGAAATAAAGATAGATGACGGGGGTTGTGAACAGGGTCAGGACTTGGCTGAGCAGCAGGCCGCCTACCATGGTGATGCCGAGCGGATTGCGGAGTTCTGAACCGATGCCGGTTGCCAGCATCAGCGGGACAGCGCCCAGCAGTGCCGCCATGGTTGTCATCATGATGGGACGGAAACGTAGCAGGCATGCCTGATAGATGGCTTCTTCTGGCGGCAGACCTTCGTCACGTTCAGCCGCCAGGGCAAAGTCAATCATCATGATGGCGTTCTTCTTCACGATGCCAATCAGCAGGATGATGCCGATGATGGCGATGACAGTCAGGTCTTTGCCGGTGACCATCAATGCCAGCAGTGCCCCGATGCCGGCGGAAGGCAGCGTGGAAAGGATGGTGACAGGATGGATATAGCTTTCATAGAGGATGCCCAGTACGATGTACATCACGACCAAGGCGGCAAGAATCAGCCAGAGGGTGGAGGACAGCGATGACTTGAACGCCATCGCAGCCCCTTGGAATTCGGTCTGGATGCTCTGGGGCATGTCCATCTCTTCTTCAACATCATGGATGATGTCAACCGCCTGTGACAATGAGACACCGTCCGCCAGGTTGAAGGAAACTGTTGCCGTCGGGAACTGTCCCATATGGTTGATGACCAGGGTTGCAGGTTTCTCTTCGATGGACGCGATGGCATCGAGCGGTACCATGCCACCGTTGGCGGAAGCGACATAGATGTTCCGGATGGACAGAGGATTCTGGCGTTCTTCAGGCGCGACCTGCAGGACGACACGGTACTGGTTGGTCTGCGTGTAGATGGTCGAGACAAGCCGCTGGCCAAATGCATCATAGAGGGCATCGTCGATGTCCTGGACAGAGACGCCCAGCCGTGAGGCGGTGTCGCGGTTGATGTTGACATAGGCCTTCAGTCCATTTTCCAGCAGGTCGGAAGTCACATCAGTCAGTTCCGGGACTGCTTTCAGACGGTCAACCAGCCTGGTTGTCCATTCAGAAAGCTGCTGCTGGCTGGTGGCTTGGAGCGTGAACTGGTATTGCGCATAGCTGGTGCGGCTGTCGATGCTGATGTCTTGGACAGGCTGCATATACAGCGTCATGCCGGGGATGTCACTGGCACGTTCCTGAAGTCGGTTCATGATGGTATGGATATCATCACGGTCGCCTTTGGGTTTCAGGTTGATCTGCATATGTCCGTTGTTCAGGGCAGGGTTTGTACCGTCAACCCCGATGAAAGAAGAGAGGTTCTCGACATCAGGGTCTTCAAGCACCCTATTGATCAGTTTTTCCTGCTGGGCAGCCATCGACTTGAATGACGTGGACTGCCGGATTTCAGAAACCACTTGGATGACACCGGAGTCCTGCAGCGGGAAAAAGCCCTTTGGGATAAGCAGATAGAGCAATGCGGTGAAGACAACCGTCCCGACAGTTGTCAGCAGTGTCAACCGCTGATGGGACAGCACCCATTTCAGCCCGACTGCATACTTCTCGATGGTTTTTTCCCAAAAACTGTTCACCTTCTGGAAAAACCTGGATTCCTGTTTTTTTTCCTGGCTGCTGGATTTCAGCAGGCGGGCGCTCATCATCGGTGTCAGTGTCAGGGAGATGACAGCTGAAATCAGGATGGAGACAGCCAGGGTGACCGCAAATTCCCGGAAGAGCCTGCCGATGACATCGCCCATGAACAGCAGGGGAATCAGGACGGCAATCAGGGAAACTGTCAGGGAGATGATGGTGAAACCGATCTGCTTGGACCCCTTCAATGCTGCTTCCATCGGTGAATCGCCCGCCTCGATGAAGCGGGAGATGTTCTCAATCATCACAATCGCATCATCAACCACAAAACCGGTAGCGATGGTCAGCGCCATCAGGGACAGGTTGTTCAACGAGAAGCCGGACAGGTACATGACACCGAATGTGCCGATAAGCGAAAGGGGGACTGCGATGGCGGGGATGATGGTGGCGGTCAGGTTCCGTAGGAAGAGGAAGACCACCAACACCACCAAAGCGACGGACATGACCAGCTCATGTTCCACATCACCGACAGAGGAACGGATGGAGACTGTCCTGTCTGAAAGGACTTCCACATCGACCGCTGCAGGAAGGGCGCTTTTCAGGACAGGCAGGGTCTGCTTGATTCTGTCAGCGACTTCAATCACATTGGCACCTGGCTGCCGCTGGACTGTCAGGATGACGGCGGGCTTGTTGCCAGACCATGCTGCGAGGTTCTCGTTCTCAGCCCCATCAAAGACCGATGCGATATCTTTCAGGCGGATGGGAGCACCGCCTTGGTAAGTGATGATGACCTCTTCATATTCCTTGGCGGATTTCAGCTGGTCGTTGCCGTCAATGGTTGAAGACTGCAGTTGACCGTCAAAACTGCCCTTTGCCTGATTGACGTTGGCGGTCTTGATGGCGGAACGGACTTTTTCCAGTGTGATGTTCCGTGCGGCAAGGGCCTTTGAATTGGCATGAACACGGACAGCCGGGCGTTGCCCGCCGCTGATGGAAACCAGACCGACACCGGGAACCTGCGACAGTTTCTGCGCGATACGGGTGTCTGCGAGGTCTTCCAGTTCCGTGATGGTCATCGTCGGTGAAGTCACCGCGATTGTCAGGATAGGCGTATCGGCAGGATTCACCTTATTATAGATAGGTGGATTCGGCAGGTCCTGCGGCAGCAGCATGTTCGCTGCATTGATGGCAGCCTGGACTTCCTGCTCAGCGACATCCAGCGTCAGGGACAGTGAAAACTGCAGGGTAATGACCGAAACCCCTTCAGAGCTTGAAGAGGACATCTGCGAAAGCCCTGGCATCTGTCCCAGTTGCCTTTCCAATGGGGCGGTGATGGTGGATGTCACGACTTCAGGGCTGGCTCCCGGATAATAGGTCACGACCTGGATGGTGGGATAATCGACTTCCGGTAACGAAGAGACTGGCAGCATCCGCCATGAGACCAGCCCGGAAAGGAAGAGGGCCACCATCAGCAGGATGGTGGCGACTGGACGGAGAATGAATGGGCGGGAAGGGTTCAGCCCCCCGTCCCTGTTTCCGTCAAGGGGCTGGTTTTGCTTTTCCAACGGTCTGTTCATCAGGTTTGCCTGAATGGGGTTCCGGCTGTTCCATCTGCTCGACAACCTTGACCTGTGAGCCGTCACGGAGTTTGTCAACACCATCGGTGACGACAGTATCCCCGACTTCGAGCCCGGATTCGATGATGGTGTTCTCACCGGAGACCGCGCCAATCTTCACTTTCACCAGACTGACTTTATTGTCGCTGTTGACCTTATAGACAGTATGTCCCTGCTTGCCCAGTTGGACAGCAACCGTCGGGACCAGCACCGCATTCTGGACAGCGCCGAGATGCATATGGACGTTGACAAACTGGTTCGGGTACAGCTTCCGGTCGGTGTTTTCGAATTTTGCCTTGATGCCGATGGTTCCGGTTTCGGTGTTCAACTGGTTGTCGAGCGCGAGGATCACACCATGCGAGAGCAGGTTCTTGTCATCCCTGTCCCATGCCTCGACCGCCAGCCGGTTGTCTGCCGAATAGGCTTCAAGCACTTTCGTAAGGTCCACTTCTGGAATCGAGAAAACCACATTGATCGGCTGCTCCTGGGTGATGGTGACGATGCCCTCCGCATCCGAAGCGTGGACGATGTTGCCCAGATCGACTTTCCTCAGGCCTACGCGTCCTGATACCGGTGCAGTGATGCGGCTGTAGGTAATCTGCAGGCGGGCATTGTCAACCGCTCCCTGGTCAATTTTGACAGAGCCCTCATACTGCCTGACCAATGCCGCCTGGGTGTCAACCTGCTGGCGTGCGATGGAGTTCTGGCTGAGAAGCTGACGGTAGCGTTGCAGGTCAAGGCGGGCATTCTCCAACAGGGCCTTGTCGCGTATCAGCTGACCTTCAGCCTGGAGCAGCTGCGCCTTGAAAGGGCGGTCATCCAGTTCAGCAAGCAGCTGTCCCTGACGGACAAACTGACCTTCTGTGAAATGGAGTCGCATCAGCTGTCCGTCAACCCGGCTGTGGACCGTCACGGAATAGGTTGAATTGACCGTTCCCAACGCAGTGATTTCCAGAGGCGCATCAGCCTGTGTGACGGTTGCCACTTTCACGGCGACTGCGCCACCACGGGGATATGCGCCCTTGTTCCTTGTCATTGCCCAATAGATTGCCCAGATGATGGCAATCATAACCAGTGCGCAGATGGCGATTATCGAGTAACGCTTTACCTTGGCGTTTTTAAACATGATGGCAAGCCGGAATGAGAGGCAATACAAACGGATGAAGTATAGCAAACAACAGAAGATACAGACAGGATATCAGTTATTCCAGCTCAGGGCTGTCATGCCCGCTGCATCGGTTGTTTCAAGACTGCTGAACAGTCCTTAAGCCTGTTGATTCCTTGCCGTTTTCCCGCCATAGCCAGATTATCGGGGACAGCAGCCAGCAGCGGTTCCCGCTCCGGTAAACCTCAAGCCATTTATCTCAATCGACCATTTATAAGTATAGATGGTGCTACTTCAATAAAGTTTTGCCCAACTGGCCGGTCACCAGATGTGAACAGGGATTCTCAAGGATTTCAAGATTGTGGGCATAACGCATCGTTGTCTCGATGAGCCGGTGCCGTGCAAACTGCTGGACTTCCTGCAATGAAGCTCCGCCTTTGAGTGCCAGTGTCACCGCTGTATGGCGTAATGAATGGGCCGTCAAGCGCGGGGAATCCAGTCCGACAGCAACCAATGCCTGTTTCACAAAGCGGCTGATGCTGCGGGCCGTCAACCGCTGTCCAATACTGTTCGGTGCATATGAAATGAACACTGGACTATCCTGTGAAACCGTCTGCCGTGCCTTCAGATACTGGAAAAGCAGTTTTTCCAGTTCTGTTGAGATACGGACGAAGTCTGATTTACCATCCCGTCCCTTGCCATGCACCCAGATGACCGGTCTGCCGTCCACCTTGTCCAGGTCACCGCAGTCCAGCAGCGAAACCTCTGAGACCCGCAGACCGCAGGAAACCAGCAGCAGCACAATCACGTAATTCCTGAGGGAAGCCCGTTCTTTGGGGGAGGGCATGTGTTTTCTGCTGATGGCATCAGTCAGTACCGACTCAGGAATCTTCTTCTTAAGATACGCCAGTACCGAACGTATCTGCTTTGCAGACAGACAGTCTTTCCGGAAGGTTTTATCGGACTTGATACCCTTCACCGTTGCCCCGATATCGGATCCCCAGCCTTTCCTCGCAATCCAGCGGAAAAACAGCTTCACCACCGCCAGATACGTCCTCGCGGTGGCGGTCTCGTAATGCAGCAGCAGGAAAGTCTTCCAATGGTTCAGATGCGTCGTGTCGGGGACACTCACTTCCTGCGTCATGCACCATGAGGCGAAAGACCGGACTCCCGCCAGGAACGTCCGGCGTGAGCGGGGCTTGAGATCCGATTCTGACAGAAATCGTAAAAACATACGGGCGTTCTGATAATTACCTGAATGATTCATAAATACCTCTCCCAAGATGCCAGAACGTTACCGGAATAATCTGAAACAGTATGTTCTGGCATTTTATTTGAGGGTATTTTTGTGTGCTTACAACAGACGAAAATGTCTGTTAATACTCATTAATAGACTCTCATGAGTATATCAAAAAATTCTAAATGTAAATAGATTGATAGAGAAATGTTGTTGACAGAACGTTACAGCATCAAAAATTATGTTTCTGGAAGTTATCTAGGGTGTAAATATTTTTTACTTTATAAATCAATGAATTATCTGATTTTTTTACGTCCGATAATGAGTATTAAAAGACATTGGAGGGGCAACTTCAAGTTGCAGGTATCTTATCTGAATGGAGTAAAGGGAATGAATCGGATATTCAAGGTTGTTTTCAGCAAGGTGCTGGGCAGGCATGTGGTAGTCAGCGAGGTGGCGAGTGCCATACAGAGAGGCGCATGCAAGGCAGTTATGGTGGCTGCCATAGTGCTGTCGGGGCTGGGGTTTTCGTCCTCTGCGATGGCTCTTGACTATGGTCGGTCATTTGACGCAGCGATTATCTTGACTTCGGTAGAGGGAGATATCGGTATGGGCGTTCTTCGTGCCGATAAGAACAAGTCTAGTGATAATGCTGTGCGGGTGAGAAGTGAAGCGGACTATAACAATGTTTTGTTGCCTCTTTTAAGAGATACCTATGGGTTGTCACAACAAGATGCTGAAAATCTTGTGGCGACTGTAAAAAAACAGAATCCTGATTACGATTATTATTTTGACCTTATCAAGACTCAGGCAACTGGTCAATTCACTTCTGTTCTGGATACCAAGGTTGTGCAGACAATGGGGCAGAACCTGCATGCAGGGCAGAATGTGGGAATTCAGCCTGGAAGCGAATATCTGCAGGCGGATATAACCATCACAAACGCGGAAAATAAAAAAGAAGTAGTTAAGGGGGTTTATCTTGATGTAGACGGTAAACCGTTACTTAAGGAGAATGGCAATCCCCAGGTTGCTGCGGATTACATTACTGAGAAGGCAGATATTCCAAATATTGAAGGAACAACAAAAAAGAATGCACTTCCCACTACCTACACAATCAATGCGGCGGACAGCAAAATTATAAGTCTCGAACCAACTTCTACTGTAAACCTCCCCATTTTAGGCACAACTTAAATTAGAGACTTTCCCGCTGTTTTTCATCAAAAATGCCCGTGGAGGCAGGTTCCCAAGCGATTCATGTGGGCGGATTTCATTGTATTCCGCCATCC
>JAHAYL010000036.1 GCA_018384065.1 Oxalobacter sp. | reverse complement strand
GATGGCGGAATACAATGAAATCCGCCCACATGAATCGCTTGGGAACCTGCCTCCACGGGCATTTTTGATGAAAAACAGCGGGAAAGTCTCTAATTTAAGTTGTGCCTAAAATGGGGAGGTTTACAATGGATTATCCTGACCGGTGCGATGCAGATATGGGTCGCCATCCTCGCAAGGATATTCCTGAAAGAAAGCCTGACCCTGCAGAAAGTCGCCGGGATAGCCATCAGCATCACCGGCATAGCCATCCTGATGAACATCGAACTTTCCGGCAACCTGTGGGCGATACTCCTTGGCATTTCAGTCGCAGTCATCTGGGCAATCTCAAGCATCATCATGAAAGCCAAGCTCATGGAATGTGACATGATGTCACTGACAGCCTGGCAGATGACGGCAGCTGCTGTAACCCTCATTGGCTACACCGTGGCAACCGGTTCTTTCGAGGCAGAGTGGACGCTTCTATCCATCGGCTGTGTTGCCTACAACGGCATCCTCGCCTCAGCCGTGGCATTCCTCTTATGGTGCTATGTCCTGACACATATGGAAGCGGGAAAAGCAGCAGTCTCAGTCCTTGCCGTCCCAGCAGTCGGCGTGCTTTCCGGCTGCCTTTGCCTGGGTGAACCACTGACCCTCACCATGGGAATTGGCATGGTGCTGATTCTTTCCGGCATTGTCCTGGTTCAACGGGCAAAGGCGGTGTGATGAATACTCTGGTTAATCCTACCCTGTTTCTTCTTTCGCCAGATTCTTAAGTTTCTAGATTAGAAGGAACATGACAATCCATTTAGTGGTAAGAACTCTTTCTTACCAGTATGGGTAAACAGATAACTTGAGATGTAGTGAACAAAATACGAAATAAAGACCTCATACCATATCTTTTGTAACAGATTCAAATTTTTCTTGCGTATTCAGGTCATCATCATCAGTAATATCTTTTGCATTCCGTATTATTCCGAAGTTGAAAGGATCCTGTGCAAGTCCACATGCTACAGAAACCCTTGAATAGTTCCTGAAATCATTGAAATCCATCAAATCGGGATGCACTGGCAAATCAACCAATTGAGAAGATTGTTTTGTTTTGCCATTGGCTGCGTCCAGGCTGGCATTCCTGTAAAGTCCAACATGACTTCCACCGCCTGAAATGAAAACCTTGAGCCCATTTTGCCACTCGGGAGCGCGTATGTATCTTTTTTGCTTTGTCATATGCAAGACTTTAAAAATTCTTCTTCTTATATGTTCTTGGAATTCTGAATCACGTTTTCTGATTTCAAATGGGGGAAGTCTATATTGGGTTGCAAAACTAGTAGCATCCAATACATGCTGAAAAATGTCTGCCACTACTTTGGTTCCTCTACATCTATAATCGTTTAAAGCCTGTGTCCCATTGCGTGTGACCGATGGCCAAAGGATATTGTACTCATCATCACTATCCTGATTTGCTTCCCAGATGATAAAAGAAACGACATCGAGGGTACCTCCACCGATATCAACCAGCAGATGTAGGCCGTTCTGACGTTGAGGAGACTGGATGTAACCAGCAAGCTGTGCAACGAATTCTGGTTTAGCTTCGCAGAAATCCAATTTGATAGCATCAAGAGGTAAAAATCTGTCAATCTCAGATGGGGAAATTTTCTGCAGATAATCCATGACCTTGTGCCAGTCAATAATTTTTTCCTGACTCATTAACCATGCTGTTCTTGTAATCGTCTCATAGGTTTTTGTCATTACAGAGAACTCCAACACTTCAGCCGGAAGTCCTACATTGACCCCCCATTTAATCTTTCTTGACCTGAAATGTTTTCCAAGATGCCTGTAAACCCATGCTCGAATGTAACGTAACACAAGTGCTAGAAATATACAGACCGCCCCAGCCTCAACTGAATCTTTTTTGAACTTCTTGTAAAACAGTCCAGTCTTCAAATTTGTCCTGAATCTTTGCGTTTTTCCAAGGACAAAATCCCCATTGATGTAACTGACTTCACTTGGCAACAGATAGTTCTTTGGAAACTGGGTGACACCTTCCCATGTAACCACATGCAATTGGTCGTGTAGTCTGACTGCTGCCTTTGTAAAGCATGTCCCAAAGTCCAGACCAATAAAGACTGGCTCACCGTCTTTATTGCAATATGTCTCACGTCCAGCGTCTACCCAATTATCAGGTAGCTTGAAATATGTATCGGTTATCATGTTCCTTCCCATATTCAGGTATCTGTCAATCAGGCATAAAGTTCAATGATTCCGACACAGACACAATGGTCATCGGGTATCACTTTTGAATTATTCAGTATTTCTTCTCTTCTTTTGCGAACGTTCAGTTGTAATCTATCAATCTTTTGCTGGACAGAAGCTGTAAGCCCTTTATTGCCACTTGCAATATGTTTATGAAGTACTTCACTGTAATGTTCGAGCTGCATCCCAGAATACTGTTCAAGTCCTTTAAGCTGAAAATTCTTCCTATCCTCATTCTCTATCTGTTTTTTCCCCTTTGCTGTCTGAAATGCGCTGGCAAGATCCTCTTCGAGGGTGAAGAGAACATTTTCGACTCTAGTACTTTCTATAAGATTCGGAGCTTCAATCCAGTCCTCTCCATTGAGTCTTGCCTGGTTAATTAAGAAATCCGCATCATCCTCCTTCAATGCGGTTCCTCCTTCAAGTGGTCTCATTGCAGTTTGAAGCCATTCTTCAATCTTGATTCCTGTAAACGTCCATTTTCTGATAGCAAAAGCATAAATTCCTAATGGTAACCTTTCTTCTGTCCTTTTCACTCTTAATGAGACCAATGGATAAAATGTCTCATTCTTTTCAAGAAGTTCTTTGCCTATGAAACGGATTAGTGGATGGAATTGATGGATGATTTCCTGTCCCATCTTGCCTTGTGAAGTAAGCTTGTTTGCAAAGCGGCAAGACAGAAGATTTCCTTTGCTCAATTTTGTCTGGTTAACAATATTGCGCTCCCTACAGAAATCATCAAGTTCTCCCGCGATATCAAGAGGCAGTTTGATATCATATTCATAGCCTTGCTTCTGGATGAACTGATGTCCTGGCGCATATTGATTCAAATAATCCTGCACATATATGATAAGATCACTTTCTGTAACACGGCGTGACAATTCATCTGCGGCAGCAATTCGTTCGAGAACCATCTTCCCATGTGCCATCATCTGTGATGCGTTTTTTTCAAGTTCCTCGCGTTTTTTGCGGACGTTTTCAAGTGCTAGAGCAGCTTTCTCAATCTTTTCTCGTATTTCCCCTTCTGTTAGTTTCTTCGTCAACAACTCAATCTCAAGCCGACTGACAGTCTTTCCTACAATCGGCTCCAATTCGCCTAAGGCTTCTTTGAAGATTTCCAACCTTGTCAAAAGACGAGTAAAGATTCTGTCATCAATAGAATCCTTGTATAAAATATTCCATATATTGAGTACAGGTGAATGTTGACCTAGTCTATCTATACGACCAATGCGTTGCTCAATGCGCATAGGATTCCAAGGTAAATCATAATTGATTAGGAATCTACAAAACTGAAGGTCAACGCCTTCAGAAGCAACTTCGGTTGCGACAAGAACTCGCATATGAGAATCATTTTTGAATCGTTTGATGATTTCTTGCTTTGATTCCTGCATCCCCCCCATAATCGAAATCGTTGCGAAACCTGATTGATTCAACTTGGTACAGAGATAATTTGCGGTGTTTCTGAACGATGTGAAGATGATGACCTTCTCCTGTGGATTATTTGAAAAAAATTCACCAAGAATCTCATGAGTCCTTAGAAACTTTGAGTCATGACGCATGATTTCATCAATATCAATCGAGCGTGGGAAGTGGCTATAGATATATTGTTTAAGACCGGAAACTTTCACATCATCTGTTATAACGTCATCATCATCCTGATAACCCTCAAAATCGGTCTGTTCGCCAGCCTTCAGCCAGTCAGTCAAAAAAGCACTCGGACAACTGCAAACCTGACGCTGTGGCATTACCAGCAAAAAACCTTCCAACAAGTCATTTTTCTCTGCATAGTCGATAACAATATCTGTCACATATTTGTAAAGCGCCTGTTCCGCTTCAGTAAAAGGAACTTTCTCAGGTAGAACTTTTCTCTCTGGTCGTTTTCCATCTACTTCCCTTTTCAAAGTTCTAGTAAGAACATGCCCTAGAAGATCGACTTTCTCAAGATCAGCTGCCAGCTCTGCTCTAAAACGTTTGTCTTCAAGTTGCTTGTCATTAGGCGGATTCTCAAGAATCAGAGCAAGTTGACGTGAATCACTGAACAATGGTGTCGCCTTTGCTTGTCGGATGTTTTGAAGAATTGTTCCTGCACTTGTGGAAGGATTGAGCACAGCATCATGTGCAGCCTTCAATGGCGCATTAGAACTAATCATCTCATCGAAAATAGCCTTGTATTGAAACTGTTCTGGATTGCAAATTTTTAAAAGGTGAAATAAATCATCATTTTTGAGGTTTATTGGAGTAGCGGAAAGCAAAATTCGATACCGTGAAACCTTCTGGAGCATTTGCCCCAATCTGTTAGCAGCACTTGAAATATTACGCATGTAATGAGCTTCATCGAAAATAACAAGGTCGATGAGTTCTCTGTCATCCTCGTTGTCATATAAAAGCCTTGCCAATCTTTCTGTCCCATTTGGATTCACGGGGTCAGGATTATCTGGGTTCCATCCTTTTGGTGGTCTGATTGCCTGATAACTGGTAATCCAAGCTTTTTGACCTCTTGATTCGCGGATTGACTCAAGTTCATAGACAAGCGTCTTTGAATCGACAATTTGTGATTCAATGCCAAACCTGTTTTTAAGTTCGTCACGCCACTTCTCACGAAGTACTGCTGGACAAACAATCAACAGTTTCTGAAGATCATCACGTGCTCTCAATTCAGTCCAGATAAGACCTGCCTCAATGGTTTTACCAAGACCGACCTCATCTGCAATCAAAAGTCCGTCGGATGAGGAATTAAGCAGTGTAAGTAACGGTTTATATTGATGTGGATAGAAGTCTGTATTTGTGATGCCCATAGAATAGACAAGATTCGCAAGCTTGCCAGACAGATGGATATGAGTAAGATTCCGTCTTAAATCCTTCGATCGTCCAAACCTTCTATTAGCAAGCAAGGAAGTCCAATCATCATCGTCTTCTTTCTCTTCGACGAGCTCAAGAATGTTCTGTGCAACCCAGTCCTTTGTTCCATTAGGCCATTTTACAAAAAAATACTTTTGTCCATTCCTTTCTCGAATTTTCCCAGTAAGTGTTCCGACTTTCCCTGGATTGTCTATACGCCTTACATCATCCCCTTTTTCCCAATCCATATTCACTCCCAAAAATTTTGCTGATTACGTCACTTTTGGCATGGCATCCAGATTTTTATTACTTTTGTCATCAGAACCTGAACCGATGTGATTTTCATGAAATAACATTAACTATGCATTCTCCATGCTATTGAAATTATAAAAATATCTGATGTATTTAAAAATATCCTGTTTCTGTTATTGCAATGTCTTTATACATCTCTGTTTTTGTAATGCTTAATCTTATTAGCAGATTGCCCTATTACCTGACCACAAAATAGGCATCAAATCCTTCATCCAGGGTTGGCAGGACAAAGCTGTTCTTGAAAGACAGGACCCGTTGCAGTGAGAGGGTTTGGTTCTTTCTCGTGGCAATCCGTTTTCTGATTTCATCGTCTGATGGCGGTTCAAAATAGATGCAGACTGTCCGGAAATCATATTCCCTGGCTGTCTGGCAGAGTTTCCTGCGGGTGTCTGGGTTGCCGTTTGTCCGGTCGATGATGAATGACTTGCCTGCCTCGAAATGCACCGTGACCTGCTTCTGGAAGGTTTTCTCAGCATCTTTGATGGATTCGAAGAAAATCCGGTCATAGGTGGTACCCTGCTGCTCTGCCTTTGCAAGGATGATGGCATCAGAGGAAAGGCATGGCAGTCCTGAAAGGACAGGGTCTTTACCGGCAAAGGTTGATTTGCCTGAATAGGGTATGCCGCAAAGCAGATAGAGGGTTCGGTCGGTTTTGTGCATGGTTTTTCACTCTGGCAGGGACAATGTTCTTCACGGGTTTCCGGCTCATTCTTCCCTGTCAGGATTTGTCCACCCAGGCTTGAAGGACTTGGCAATTGAAGTGCATAGCGGTTTCATGGCTTTGGTACGGGAAGCAGGATACCGGATAATCAGACCATTCTTATACTGGTCATTGATGAAATACTTTTCATAGACACCTCCGCGTGTTTCACGGTAGGCGATTACATACCAGTTCTTGCCATGTGCCTTGTAAGTCGCATAAGGATGTTGCCTCAATGCTTCCCGGTAGGCACTCAGGAGAGTTTCACCTGTGAAGTTGTAGTTTCCCCAGACAACAACCGAATCGTTACGCCTGTCAAAGAATGAACGGGCATTGCGTTCTTCAGCAGGTGGATTGGCTTTGAAACTTTTGGGAACATCGATAGAAACCCCAAAACGGCTGTTGACATAATGCTGGTAACCGCTTCCCTGTGAGCCTGTTTCCGAAATGGAATCAGCCGAAACAGGTCTAATGGATGACACCGTAACTGTGGCTGCAACCATCATTGCAGAGAGGAGGATTTTTTTCATCATCAATACTTCAGGTCTTTGTGGTATGTTCTATTTTGCCAGAAGTCAGGGATGCATTTTAACACATACCTGCTTTCTAGGGGTATGCTTTCAGAAAATGACTATCTGATCAGGATGACAATGAAACGATGGAATTTGTTTAAAGGGTTTTGTGTGGGTGTCTTGGCTTTATCGTGCCTGTCTGCGCAGGCAAAGCCTCTGACGGATGATGAGAAGCTGCTGGACCAGGCGGTTCAGGATTTCTGGCAGCATATGGAAAAAGGCGAAACCGGCATGGCTGGGGCGATTGCGAAGATTGCCGACTGTTATGACTCCCCTTCCACCAACAAGCTTTACTGTCTTTACTACGATTACACGGCAAGGACGGTGGATGCAGATGTGCGCCAGATGCTTGAGATTGAGACCCCACCGGATTTCTTTTCTGATGAGGCGTTCGGAGAACGTATCGCCAAGCATGTCTATCTGCCGAACGGCTCTGACCTAGAAGAAACCAATGAGCACTTGAAGAACCTGTCCCATAAGATTGAGGACAGGTTGGAGAAGCTGGTGAAGTAGTCTTGCAGCTGTCCCCTGCCATAGCGGTAGAGGACAGCTCCTTTCCGGTCAGGCAGATGTTGTGATCAGGACATCACATTCTGCTTCATTGATTGCGTAATGGATGGTGCTGCCGATCAGGTAGTCTTCAATCCTGAGCCGGTGATGTTTACCCAATACCAGCAGGTCAACCCCGTTCATCTTGGCATAACTGAGGATTGCCTTGTGCGGGACACCGATTTCGATATGTGTCTTGAACTGCCGCAGGGAACCAACTTTCTGTAACAGCTGGTCCATTTTTTCCTGTTCTTTGTCCTTGATGGTTTTGCGGTATGCCTCAAGGACTGCCGGCTCAACGTTCGAATAGAAGTTGAGGTCGGAATTCGGTGATTCGCAGACACCCATCAGGATGACTTCTGCATTTTCAGGAATGAATTTCAGCGACTGCTTGACCTGATTGATGGTGACATTGGAGAAGTCAACCGGCATCAGGACTTTTTTATACGGCCGTTCATCTTCCTGCCTGATGATGAGTGTCGGGCACTCGCTGCCCTGGAGCAGTTTTATCGGGATATTCCCGATGATCGGCAGGAAATGGTATCCCAGTCCATGGGCACCAATGACAAGCAGGTCTGCCTTTTTGTCTTTGATGACGGTCTTGATTTCATCGGTGACTTTCCCGGTCCGGACAATCGGCATGACGGTGATGCCTTTTTTGACTGCCAACTGACGGGCGGTTTCCTCAAGGGCTTTTTCCGCTTCGACACGGTAAAGCTCTTTGTTGAGGACTGCGTTTGCCGAATCCATGGCAAATACGCCACCCCTTGGTTCCTGGACATGGACAAGGAGCATGGTTGCATTGCCAACGAGCCTTGTGAGCGCAGCACCTTTGGCTTCTGCATGTTTCGCCCAGTCTGACATGTCTGTCGCAGTAAGAATATAGCTTTTTTCTGACATGGTATCCTCCATTAAGGGGTTGGTAGATTGACCTTGATAAAACTATTTCTTCCTTTGCCCCATTATAGCCCATCCATTTCTCTTTTGGGTTTCTTTTTGAAGATAAAATCCAATGAAAAATATGCCTCAATCCAGAGGCATCAGGCATGGGGGACGGTCAGGGGGCTTTATTCAAGGCGCATCCATGAAACCCCTGTCGCGGTAACAGTAGCTCATGGTGGTTATTTTCCCGTCATGGTATGTGAAGCGGAAACGGTATTCCTCTGTACCTGTGGTCACTTCACCGTTGGCATCCTGGGGTTTTTCAATGCCAAGGATGGTCAGTTTTTCGATTGGGTCACCGACATGGATGGGACCAAAACCGGTTTGATTTCATGGTCACCTCTCCTATGTCCATCAACTGGCTTTCCAAGTTTCTGGCATGCAGGGATACTTTTCAAAGGACCTGTTCAGCATCCCCCAGCACTGCCGCAGTCGCCCTGCTGCATGGCTTTGTCAGCCCAGTAATTTGCCTTTGCAGGGTCTTTAGGCGTGCCCTTGCCGAGGCGGTAGAATACGGCGAGCTTGTCCTGCCCTTTCTGGTTTCCCTGTAAGGCGGCTTTTTCATACAGGTCTTTCGCTTTCGCATAGTCCTGCGGAACGCTGTAGCCTTTCTCATAAAGCCAGCCGAGCAGCACCTGCCCTTCATCATTCCCCTGTCCTGCGGATTTCTCTGCCCAGTATCTGGCTTTGGCGTAGTCCTGGGGCACGCCTTTGCCAAGGTAATAGATGGTGCTCAGCTTGTTCTGTGCCTTGGCATCACCCTGCTTGGCGGCTTCTTCAAACCAATGTGCCGCCTTGGCAAGGTCCTGCTGGACCCAGCGGTCATCGGTATAGATTTCGCCAAGGCTGTACTGAGCCTTGATATTGCCTTTTCCAGCTGATTTTTCAAACCAGGCGACTGCCTTGGCATTGTCGCGGGGCAGTCCATAACCATGCCAATACATCCAGGCAAGGTCGCACTGTGCTTCTGCATCACCCTGCCCGGCTGATTTTTCCAGGTCTTTCAGGATGGCTTCACGTCGGGCACTGGCATCTGCATAGCCCTTTTGGGCTGAATTGCCAAACCAGTAAATGGCGCTGATCCTGCTTTTGGCAGTGCCCCTGCCTTCGTGGAACATCGAAGCCAGCTCGTACTGGGCCTGGGCATCTCCTTTGATTGCCAGTGGTTCACATGCTGCAAAGGTCTTGCAGACAGAGCCTGCACCAGTAGCTGGGGAACCTGCGGTTTCTTGGGGTTTCTTGTCCTGCACGGTGTTTTCTCCACAGGCTGATAGACAGACAGCCATGAGCGGAATTGCCAACAGTGCTTTCCAGTCCTTACGTTTCATTTATGTTCCTTTCTGTTCTACACTGCCGCTAAGCCATCTTTGACCGTAACTGTCCAGTATCATTCGACATCAAAGTCAAAATAGGTGTCTTTATAAGGTTCGTCCTTATAGGTGAAATGCCACCATTCAGAGTCGATGCCCTTGAATCCCGCTTTCAGCATCGCATCCCTCAGGATCTGACGGTTCTGTTTCTGGGCTTCGGTGATTTTTGGATAATCGGGATGCGATATTTCTGAGAACAGGTCGAATGTGCCACCCATATCAACCGCGGTGCCGTCTTTCCGGATGATGGTCAGGTCAACGGTACTGCCCCGGGTATGGGAGGATTTTGTGGCGACATAATTGCCTTTGACCAGGTCCTGTTTCTGCAGGTTTGGGTAAAAGGTCTTGTCACCGGGGTCTTTCGGGTCATTGATCCAGGTGACAAAGTTGTCCACGGCTTTCTGGGGTCTGTAGGAGTCCCAGATCAGGAGCCTGTACCCTTGGCTTCTTAAGTCATCAGCCGCTTTTGAGAGGGCCGTCAGCGCCTCTTTGGTCATATACGCCCTGGGAGCGTGGTAGCCCTGTATGCGGTTGCCTGTGAAGTTGTTTGAGGAATAGTAACGGATGTCATAGGCGGCATCATCGATGACGGTGCTGATTTCAGCAAAATCTGTCTTGTCAACAGACAGGGTATCGGCATAGACCGGAATCAAGCCCCCAGCTGCCAGCAGCAATGCGGTTGCAAGCTTTTTCATAACGGCCTTCCCTTGAAGTCAGGTTATTTGGCGGTGCACTGGCTTGGGTCTGCCTTGATGATGAACAGCGAAGCACCGGTCGAGTCGGTGTAGTTGTGGTTGACTTCAATCCCCATTTCACGCAGCTGTTTGTTCTGGTCGTTGTAGCAGTACTGTTCAATGATGTTGCTGCGGATGCCCATTTCAGCTTCTGCTGCATGCAACTGGGCTTCTGGATGGGAAATGGTGTAATAGAGGTTCAGTGTGCCGTTGTTGGCTTCTGCCTTGGTCAGGGTGGTGATGGAATCCAACTTTTGAGGGACATTCTTTTGTAAATTTTCTGCTGCCATCTCTACAAGTTTCTCTTTGCTTGGCTTGCCACAGCCGACCAGCATGCCGGCACACAGGGCGATAGCGGTGAAACAGACCCATTTTGAACTTTTCATGATGTTTCCTCTCTTTCAGATGTATGGAATACAGGGATGTTTTCCAGCTGCCTTACTGGCTGGCTGATGACTGTCCTTCCCCTTTCCTGATTTGCCTGCTGTTCCTGAATGATACCTTGTTTCTTGCCCGTCTGTTCTGTCACCGCATCTGGCTGTACATGTCGCGTAGCATGTCGGGGGTGATTTCAACAGGGTTCAGTTTAAGGATGGGGTTCTGGCTGTTCTGCACCAGCGATTCAACCTGTTCATCGGTCAGGTCGAAGGCTTTCAGGTCTGGCATGATACCGATGTCTTTCTTGAGCTGCGTGATGGCATCTGCCAGGTCAAAGGCTGATGGATAACCGAGCATATTGGCGAGCATCTTGAGCCTGCCATCGTCGTTTTCTGCGTTGATGCGCATGAAATGGTCGATGGTCAGGGCACAGGCTTCGCCATGGGGTATTCCAAGGTCATTGGTCAGCGGATAGGAACAGGCATGGGAGCAGTTGGTTCTTGGCACGGTGAATGCCAATCCTGCCAAGACTGAGGCTTCTGCCATGCGTTCACGCGCTGTCAGGTTGCCAGGTTCATCACAGGCGGTGCGCAGGTTCTGCATGACCAGCCGGGTCGCATTGATGGCGAATGAATCACAGATGGGTTGATGCTGACGGCTCCAGAAGGCTTCCAGCGCATGGCAGAGTACATCCATGCCCGTACAGGCGGTGGTATGCCGTGGTACGGTCAAGGTGAGTTCCGGGTCGATGATGGCAAGGGTCGGGAAGAATGCCGGGGTCGCCAGGGGTTTCTTGACCTTTTTCTGATAGTCTGAGAGCACGGAAACACTGCTGATTTCACTGCCGGTACCGGCTGTGGTCGGAACCGCTATCAATGGCAGTCCCTTGGCAGGCAATAGGCTGGCATCGTCCATATAGGCGGAGACCGGTAAACCGGCGGTTGCCATCAGTGCTGCCGCCTTGGCGCAGTCGAGCACACTGCCCCCACCCAATGCGACAACGAAATCGCATTGATGTTTCTGGATGAGCGCGATGCAGTCTTCGCACTCGGTGATGTCCGGGTTTGGATTGACGTTGCTGTAAACGGCTTTGACCAGCTGGTTGCTGTCAGCGATGATTTTCTGGACAAAACCGCGTTTCTCAAAGGATGGGGATGTGATGAGAATACCGGTCTTTCCACCGAGTGCGTTGATTTCCCTGCCAAGTTCAGCGATACGGCCGTTGCCGAAACGGATACTGACGGGTTGCGCATAATTCCAGAACATGGTTGCTCCTTGTATGAAAGGCATTCTGGATACGATAGCACAGCCTTGCACAGGCCAGGTATTTTTGTGGGGATTTGAATAAGGTGTGTTCTCAAAAAATCCCCGCCGTTGCCGACGGGGAAATTTAAGTTGGTGATGCGCGGTGCGCACAAAGTAGATCTCTACTTGTAAGACCTTCCAAAATGTGCATTAAGCACATGTAGATTATATCACACAGAAAGGTTTTAGGAAGGAATCCGTTCGGTTCTCCTAACAGGATTGTGTTTTCTTGGAAACATCTGTCTGGGTACCCTCTGCCCTCGTATCGGATGCTTTTCTCAGTTATCATAATCCAGCCAGTTTCATGGCTTATCAATAGGATCAAAGGACAGTTTATGGAGTTTGTCAGTAAAACCATCCGCCGGAAAGACAGGATTATGGATGACGGGGATGCCTTAAGGCTGCTGCGTGAGGCAACGTTCGGGGTGCTGTCCATCCCTTCAGAAGACGGTGCTTACGGTGTGCCGATCACTTATGCCTGGGATGGCGGCTCAAGGCTTTATTTCCACTGTGCCCATAAGGGGCGCAAGCTGGACCTGCTGGCGAAAAAGAACCAGGTTTCGTTCTGCATTGTCGGGAAAACCAAGGTCCTGTATGAGCTGGCTTCCATGGCATATGAAAGCCTGATCCTTGAGGGAACGCTGGAAACTGAACTGTCAGATGAAGAAAAATGGCATGGCCTGGCTGTTCTGATCAACCGGTTTTCAGATGAATCCCAGCCCGGCACAAAGTTCATCGATGAACGGATGTTCAACCGGGTCAAGGTCATGCGGATGGATGTGGCGGTCATCAGTGGCAAGTGCCGGCGTGAACCGGAACCTTCTGCCTGACTGGACTGCTGTTTGTTTTGATACAAAAAGCCGGGGTATTCCCCCGGCCTGTCAATCTGGTCTGGAATCAGGCAAGTTTTCCTGAGCATGCCTGTTCGGTGAAGTAACGGCGTTCGCGGGCTTCCGACTGTTTGCCGTCATTCCATTGGGAAATCGGGCGGTGGTATCCCATGACGCGGGTCCAGACTTCACATTTTGTCCGTTTTTCCTGTGGCAGGTCCTTGATTTCCATTAGCTTATCCTTTCAGATTTGAGGGTAATCAGTGTTAATGCCCTTTTATTGTAAGGTATTCCTAAAAATCTTGCAGGGAACCCCTCAGTTTTTCGTTTTCAGGATAAAAACAGAAGATGTCATTTCACAATCAGGTCACCGACATTGATATCGATGTTCCTTTCCTGTATCGCTATCAAGGCTGGATACCCTGCCTCAACATGATTTACGGAATGGGTTGGGCTGTCTCCAAAGGGAACCATCATCTTTCCTTCTGTCTGATGCAATCGAGCATATCAAAATGAGAAGGACGGGGTGTCTTTAAACAGAAAAGCCGCCATTTGGCGGCTATGCTTGGTGTTCTGGAGCGGGCGAAGGGAATTGAACCCTCGTCTTAAGCTTGGGAAGCTTCTGCTCTACCATTGAGCTACGCCCGCAAAGGAACGGCTATTATATGCTTTTGGCAGACGGAATGCCAGACTGTTCAATAGCCGGATTTTTCCAGGTAAGCGTCCAGGAAATCCCCTGCATTGTAGAAGTCAACCCATGTCTTGACTGCCAGGGCTTCTTCTTCACGGACACCGACACGGGTCTTGATTTCTTTCTCAATGACATCAGGTCTTTTGGGTGTGGTTTTCTCGACCGGTATCTGGTTGGCTGGATTGTCACCTGCTTCGTACCAATCGAGCCATGTCTTGACTGCCAGAGCCTCTTCTTCACGCACCCCAACCCGGGTCTTGATTTCCTTGGCCTGGATATCTGGACGGGGTGTTGCCGGTTCAATTGACGGTAACTGCTGCGCCTGCTCGGAATCACCTGCCTCATACCACTCAAGCCATGCCTTGAGTGCCAGCGCCTCTTCCTCACGGACTCCCAGCCGGGTCTTGATTTCCTTGGCCTGGGTCTGTTCCTTCTTGATTTCTTCTTCAGATTTGAAGCGGACAGGTGCAGTGGTATGGCTCTGCTCATCAGAGTCAAACCATTTCTGCCAGCTCTGGGAAGACTGGGAATCTTCCTGCTGCGGTTTCTGCTGGGCGTGTTCATACCCTGACTTGTTCAGGTACAAGTCAACGATATTGCCTTTACGGTAGGAATCAGACCATTCTTTGAACGTGTCTACGTCTTCAGCTGAACCTGATTTCCCTGTAAGGTTTTCCTGCCTTTTTAGCTCATCGCCAGCGCCCATTTCCTGCTCTCCTGCTCAGTCTATTCCACATAGCCTGACCAATCAGGATGCCCTTGTCTTCATCCTGGCAGTCAGACGGCTATGCTTATCCATAATATTAGCTTATTTTTGTTTAAAAAGGCGAAACGTTGATGGAATTTGAAAGGAATTTCAGGATTTTTCACGGATGGTCCGGTCAAGGTTCCCTTTTAGCAGGATATGGTAAAAATGACCTGTCAGAATCCTGTCAATTGGGTACAATATCGCACGTTGCCCACAGGGGCTTTCCGGGCACAGATGCAATGTTAGAGAGGAAACTATGACGGATCCTGCCAATCGTGATGAAAAGTCTGTCTCCATGGACTTTATGGAAAAACTGGGGTTTGAACTGCCGGATGAGGTCTGCAGCTTTTATGTGGATAATCAGGATATTGTTTTCAATCTCCAGGTATTCGAGGAAGTCAGTGACTGCAATTTCAAGGTTTCTTATGAAGAAGAACGCTTCCCCCTCTCAGAAGAGCAATTGGCATTGCTGAAGGAATCCGGTTATACGGATCCTGATGGCTACCTGATTGAGCCTTGACCCATGGATTATTGGAACTGCCTCTGCTGATTACTGGATAAGACATTTAAGGGATTCACAATGAGTACTACGGATATCGCTGCCGCATTCAAGGATTTCGAGGACAAATACAATCTGCCGCCTGTTTTCCAGATGTCGGATGGTAAGACATTGAGTGCTTTCATCATCACGAAGAAAGGCGAATCTTTTTTCATCAGTTTTGAAAGCAGTGAGGCTGAGATTATTGAAGCGGCAATGTTTGTCAGTGAAGAACGTACTGCTGAAGCAGAACAGGATATCCGCAAGTTGAAATCTTTCTGCTCCCCACCAACCCTTAGAACACCTGCTCCGGAAACCCTCCAGTAATACCTGTACCCTTCCCTGCGGTATATTTTGATATCTAAAGGATATTGCAGGGATATCTTTCTGATTTCCTTTTTTTATTTCCACTTTTCGACGATGGCTTCTTTATCGGTTAAATGTGTCTTTATTTCTGAAATTGATTGACAATTATTTCAATCAAGATGATGTTTTCATTGGATTTTTCTTGCTTTTTTGAATCCATGCCGATAGAATTGCGGCTTCTTAATCTTTTCTGGAGGTATTTACAATGGCTCGTGTCTGTCAGGTCACCGGGAAAAAACCTGTATCCGGTCACAAGATCTCTCACGCCCACAACGTCAGCAAACGGCGTTTCATGCCCAACCTGCACCGCCGCCGTTTCTTCGTCGAATCTGAAAACCGCTGGGTCTCCCTGCGCATCTCCAATGCCGGGCTCCGCATCATCGACAAGCTCGGCATCGAGGCTGTCCTCGCCGACATGCGTGCACGCGGCGAAAAAATCTGATCATCATCTGAATTTCTGAGGAGTTTCTGACATGGCTAAAGCAGGCAGAGAAAAAATCAAGCTGGAATCCACAGCGGGTACCGGTCATTTCTATACGACCACCAAGAACAAACGCACCACCCCGGGCAAGCTGGAAATCACGAAGTTTGACCCGAAGGCAAGGAAACACGTCCTGTACAAGGAAACCAAGATCAAGTGATCAGCTGTTTTCCAAGGTGTCCAAAGCCGGCATTGCCGGCTTTTCTTTTGCCTTTCCACCAAGGCTTTTCTGATAAGATGGTTTCCTGTGTTGAAGGAACGCCCTGATCCCTACCCGTTATGCGACAGAAACCTATTCCCCTGCCACCCCTGAACGGTTTCCCGCCGGTCCTATCGAAGGATATCCATACGCTGATCCTTGGCAGTTTTCCGGGCAGGGAATCTTTGGCACAGCGTCAGTATTATGCGCATCCGAGGAACCAGTTCTGGCCACTGCTTTCCAAGGTCTTGGATGATGACCTGGTTCCGTTGGATTATGAAAGCCGTCTGCAACGGCTGCTTTCCCATCGCATCGGCCTATGGGATGTGATTACGATGTGCGAGCGGGAAGGCAGTCTTGATGCAAGGATCCGCAAGGCGGTCCCCAATGATTTCGCCAGGCTGAAACGGGAATGCCCTTTGCTGGTCAAGGTCTGTTTCAACGGGAAGGTCGCCGGTGCCTATGCCGCCCGTCTTGCCGGTGCGGGTTATCAGACACTGCAGCTGCCCTCTTCCTCTCCTGCCTATGCCAGCCGTACCTTTGAGGAAAAGCTGTCAGTCTGGCGGCATATTGTGCTGTAACAGAAAAGCCACCCATCGCAAGTGGAAGGCTTCTCTTGGAAAGGCTTCTGAAAATTATGCCGGTGTCGTGATCATGACATCGCATTCAGCCTCATTGATGGCATAGTGGACGGTGCTGCCGACCAGGTATTCCTCAAGCCTGTTCCTGGGGTGTTTGCCCAGTACAAGCAGGTCGATTTCATTATTCTTGACGTACTGAAGGATTGTCTGATGGGGAATGCCTATCTCGACATGTGGAATCAATTTCCGTGGCGTTTCAAGTGCTTCAATCAGTTGATTGATTTTTTCCTCTGCTTCGCCCTTGACCTTATTACGGTATTGCTCAAGGATTTCTACCGTGATATTGGCATAGCGGAGACGGCTGGCGCATGGCGATTCACAGACACTCATCAGGATGATTTCCGCATCTTCAGGAATGAAAGGCATGGACTGGGTGACCTGGTTGATGGAGACTTCTGTGAAGTCAATCGGTATCAGGACCCGTTTGTAAGGGCGCATGTCTTCCTGCCGGATAATGAGTACCGGACACGGGCTCCCTTGGATCAGTTTTGCCGGGATATTCCCGATGATCGGCATGAAATGGTAACCCTGTCCATGGGCACCGATGACCAGCAATGCAGCTTTTTTCTCTTCAAGCAGTGCCTGGATTTCATTTGGAACGGTGCCTGTGCGGATGATTGGCGTAACGGTGATGCCCTCTTTCTCTGACAACTGCCTGGCTGTTTCAGCAAGGGTTGTTTCGGCTTCTTTCCGGATGAGGTCCTGTGTGGGTGCCTGGCTTGCCATCAGCATGGCATAGAAATCCAGACCACTCTGTTCCTGGATGTTGACGAGGAGCATTTCTGCGTTTCCCAGATGTTTTGTGAGCTCTGCACCTTTGGTTTCTGCATATTTAGCCCAGTCTGACATATCTGTTGCAGTGAGAATGTAGCGTTTTCCTGGCATAGTATCCTCCATTCAGGGTTGGCAGATAATCGTCTCTCTATTCTTGATTATAGCCCCTTTATACTTGTTATTATGTTTTCTGTGCTTTCATGCAGAATCAATTTTCTGTGGGTATTTGGTGATAAGGAAAGGATATGGCTATGACATGGCATATCATGGTGATCTGCCTCGGGAATATCTGCCGGAGTCCGATGGCAGAAGGTTTCCTGAAGGCAAGGCTGCCTGAGGCGGAAGTTGCGTCAGCGGGACTGGAATGGGCAACCCAAGGCTGGAGCGCAGATGACTGTTCTGTCAGGGCGATGGCGGAACACGGTATCGATATCAGCAGCCATCGGGCGCAGCGTCTGACAGAAGCCCTGCTGGAAGGTGTTGATGTTGTCCTGACGATGGAGCAGGACCAGGTCGGGATTGTCCGTCGCCGGTTCCCTGGCTTCAAAGGTGAGGTCAGACGCCTCTGCGAAGGGAGCGATGTAGAAGACCCTTATGGGTATCCTTTCAGTTTTTTCAGGGAAGTCTGCCAGCAGATTTCAGAGGGTGTTGATGTGTTCTGCAAGGCACTTCCTGACAAAGTTCCTGGCAGGTGAAATGGCGGTTTTTCCCCACTGCCTGATGATGGATTTTTCACGGTCAGCATGTTAGGATAATCCAATCGGTTCATCCTCTGCCTAAGACGCATGGTCTGAAGACTGAATATCCGAAAACATCCCAACTTTTCAATCAAGGTCATCATGGAAGAAAAAAAATCTTTTTTACAGGAATTCAAGGAATTCGCCCTTAAAGGCAATGTTGTGGATATGGCTGTCGGTGTCATCATCGGCGGTGCGTTTGGCAAGATTGTCACCTCTCTGGTTGAAGATATCCTGATGCCTGCCATCGGTTACATGATCGGTGGCATGGATTTCAAGGATATGAAATACATCATCAAGGCTGCCATCAAGGAAGGCGACAAGGTCATCAAACCTGAAGTGGCGATTTCTTACGGTAATTTCATCCAGGTCATCATCGATTTCATCATCATCGCAATCTCCATTTTCATCATTGTCAAGATTGTGATGCGGCTTGCAGAAATGCGTAAGAAGGAAGAAGAAGCCAAAGAGGAAGCCCCTGCTGAAGAAGCACCGGCTGAACCGCCAGCTGATATCCAGCTGCTGACTGAAATCCGTGACCTGCTGAAAGAAAAACAGCAGGCTCCGAAGGAATAGGCAACCTGCTCCACTGCTTCTTGGAGCGTTGCCAAACCCGTTGGGTGGTTTTCCATCTGACGGGTTTTTTGTTGCTTTCAGGCGGCTGGATCAGTGTTTCAGGACAAGCAGCAGGACACCGGCAAGCCCCGGCATCATGACCATGGCGGTTTTCAGGAGCCACCTGGGAGCATGGCGGGTGAATTTCGCACCGGTATAGGCACCGATCATCAGCCCCAGGAGCACTTGGATGAACAGCGTGATATCCAGGAAACCAGACAGCAGGTACCCAAGTCCACCTGAGACTGCCATCGGCAGGATGATGAGCATGGTGGTCCCGACAGACTGGAAAAGCGGCAGGCCAAAGAAAATCAGCAGGGTCAGCTGGATGAACTGTGCAGCCCCAATGCCGAATGTGCCGGAAAGCAGGCCATTGCCAAGACCGCCGATGACGGCAAGTATCCAGAAACTCGGTCCTGAAAAATTGCTTTCTGTCTGCCCGCCTCCCCTTGGATGGAAAATCGGCAGGTCAGGCCAGGTCAGGCGTGAATAGACGAGTACGGCTGAGGCAACGAGCATGGATGCCGTGCAGAGCCTCAGGTTGCTGCCGGAAAGATAGTTGGTGGCGATTTTTGAGCCGATGAATGCGCCGACAAAACCGACTGCACCGACAGTCAGGCCGACCTTGAAGTTGATGTTGCCTTCACGGAAATGGCTGAAGGTGCCGGAAATGGTCGTGAATATCATGGCTGCCAGGGATGTGCCGACAGCGGTATGGACGGGAATCTCGAAAATCAATGTCAGCACGGCGATGACGACACCTGCCCCGCCTGCCCCGACAAAACCAATCACCATGCCCATGGCAAGCATGGTCAGAAAGACAATCATTGGAAAACCAGCCCGATACCCTGATGAGGCTGTCTATTATATGCCAACTGCCAGGGTTCTTTTCTTATTTGACGGAGCTTTTGCCCAGCTGCACAAACAGGATGGTTGAGATGAAGGCTATGGTACCCAGGCAGATGTAAGTCGATGACAATGCATCGAGGATGACGGCGCCTGCCTGCTGGCTTGATGGTTTCATGAACCAGTCCAGGATGGAGGCTGCCACAGCAACCCCCATCCCCATGGAAAGCTGCTGCACCGCCGCAAACATGCTGTTGCCACTGCTTGCCTGCTGCTGGGAAAGGTCAACAAGTGTGACAGTGTTCATGGCGGTGAACTGCGTGGAATTGACCAATCCAAAGACGGTGAAGATGCCAAGCATGACCCAATAGTCCATTTCAGGGGTTATCAGGCTGTAAACCGCAATCATGACTCCGAGCATCATGGTGTTGATGACCAGCACAGGCTTGAATCCGAAACGGTGGACAAGCCTTGTCACAACCCATTTCGCCGCGATTGCACCGACTGTCATCGGAATCATCATCATCCCTGCCTGCATCGGGGAATAGCCAAGCCCCATCTGAAGCAGCAAGGGTGTCAGGAACGGCATGGCACCATTGCCAAGCCTTGCGCAGATGTTGCCGAGGATACCGATCCTGAAATTGCGGACCTGGAAAAGGCTGATTGAAAAGATTGGAGCCGCTTTCCTGCGGGCATGGAGAAAGTAAATCAGGATGCTGGCAACCCCAGCAATCAGCAGTGCCGTCGTGATGCTGACTGGGAAATGGAATTCCCCGATGCCTTCGAGCCCAATGGTGATGCTGAGCATGAAACTGCCGAACAGCAGGAAACCCGACAGGTCAAATGGTGCCTGGTCATCGGATTTATCAAGTGAAGGCATATAACGGGCTGTCGCAATCAACCCTATGATCCCGACAGGCAGGTTGATGAAAAATATCCAGTGCCAGGAAAGGTACTCCACCATCAGGCCGCCGAGTGTCGGACCGATCAGGGGACCAACCAGGCTTGGCATGGTGATGAAACTGAGGATATCGACAAACTGGTCGCGTGGATAGGCCTTGAGGGCGATCAGGCGTCCGACAGGTACCATCAAGGCACCGCCAATGCCCTGTACGATACGGAAAAGGACAATCATCGGCAGGGACTGCGATACACCACATGCCAGTGAACTGACAGTGAAAAGGAGCATCGCCCCCATGAACACCCGTTTTGCGCCGAAATGCTCTGCAATCCAGCCAGATGCCGGAATCATGAAAGCCAGTGTGAGTGCATAGGAGATGACAACGCTCTGCATATGGACCGGCGTTGTTTCCATGTCAACCGCCATGGAGGGCAATGCGGTGTTGAGGGCTGTGCCATCAAGCATCTGCATGAAGAATGCCACGGCAATAATCCATGGCAGGACCTTTGCCGTCTGACTGTCAAGCGGATGTTCCTGTTCTGACATGCCTGGGTGCCCGATATGATGTTTTCCGGTGATTCCAGAAAAAAACAGGAAACCCCTTTGAAGGATTTCCTGTCTTCAGTTCAATTGACGCCTGCAATTACTTGGCAGGGAACGCCTTGTTGTATTTCTCGATGCATGCTGTGATGATTTCTTCAGCGGCTTTACGGTCCTTGACTCCTTCAATCAGGGTCTTCTTGCCTTCAAGGGCTTTATAGACGGAGAAGAAATGTGCCATTTCCTTTACGATATGTTCAGGGATGTCGCTGAGTTCCTTGTAGCCGTTGTAGACAGGGTCACCGAATGGCAGTGCAATGATTTTTTCGTCCTTGTCCCCGCCATCTTCCATCATGATGACACCGATCGGGAAGCAGCGGACCAAGGTGTTCGGCATCAGGTTTTCAGAACAGATCAGCAGGACATCCAGTGGATCGCCGTCATCGGCATAGGTCTTTGGAATGAAACCATAGTTGGCTGGATACTGGGTGGAAGTGTGCAGGATGCGGTCCATGACAATCATGCCGGTATCTTTGTCGAGTTCGTATTTGACTTTGGAACCTTTTGCAATTTCGATGACAGCAGTGAAATCATTGGGTTTGACGCGGTCAGCAGAAAGGTCGTGCCAGATATTCATTGATAGTTACTCCTAGTTTTTCATATTCAGGTCATGGGCTTGTCGCCACATCAGGACAGACGCAAGTTTATCAGCAGCATTCCCCTTTTCAAATAGACGGATGCGGATTTATAAGGGAATCCATCCGATTTGATGGGGGTGTTGCTTTTTGCCCTAAAAAAACTTCCCTGCTCCATCATGAAACAGGGAAGGCGGTGTTGCCGGGGCAATAGGTTATGAAGCGCCTCTTGGACGGGGCATCGGTGGGAAAGAAGGCTTATACCATCGGATTTCTGCCATGATGTCATTGGTGATGTCTGAAGATTCGTTGTATCCCAGGGTTTTGTCTGTGGGCACGACAGCGGTGACATTCTTATGGGCAGCCAGCCAGACACGGACAGCCTGTTCGATGGTTTTCTGGATTTCCTCATCCAGCTTGCGCTGGTATATCAATGTCTGCTGTTGGGCAAACGCTTCTGCCTGTTTGATGGCTTTGACGGCTTCAGGGGTGTTTTCCCGCTCTGAATACTGTTTCCTGACCTCATCTATATTGCGTTCAAGGATGTTTTTCGCCGTTCTCAGGTATTGTGCAGCGGCACGTCCTGGCAACGAGCGGGCAACGACCGCATCGACATCCAGTACGGCAATCGGCGTTCTTTTCCAAGCACGGTATTTCCTGAATGCAAAGTAGCCAACAGCAGAAAGCAATGCTGTTGCAGATGCCAATGTAACAATCCAACTTTTACGATCCATGTCGTCAGATCTCCCATCAAATAGCTTTGAACAAGTCAGACGGGCATGGACAGCCACTCATTGCATAGAGAGAGCCCTGCCCTTCCTCCAGACATTATAAATGCCCAGACATGAAATAATTATCCTATTTTCATACAACTGGAAAAATTTCCCCCGTTTTCTGTTGTAAGAACACCGATTCCATCCGATGCATGGGTACTGTCATGCCGTCAGGTCCGCCAGGACAGCGTTTGAGGCTTCCACAAGGTCTTTGGGCGCGATTTCAATCTGAAGCCCGCGCAGCCCCGCACTGACATAGATTTTCTCAAAGTTCTCCAGTGTGGTATGGATATATGTCGGGAACTTTTTCTTCATTCCAAGCGGTGAACACCCTCCCCTTATGTATCCTGTCAATGGGAAGAGTTCCTTGACGGCAATCATCTCGCACCGCTTGTTGCCGGATACCTTGGCAGCTTTCTTCAGGTCAATCTCATGGTTTCCGGGCACAACGCAGACAAGGTGTCCGGTTCTGTCACCATGCAGGACCAATGTCTTGAAAACCTGTTCAATGTCCTGTCCGAGACTTTCCGCCACATGGGTGGCAGAAAGGTCTTCTTCATCAACATGGTAAGGAATCAGCCGGTAGGCGATTTTTGCCTTGTCCAGCATCCTTGCAGCATTTGTCTTGGAGATTTTTTCTTTCATGGCAGACCTGTTTCAGATGTTCCTGTCCATTGTGATGCTTCAGGCACCAATATTCAAGGCATCAAAGCCTGAATCAGAAACGGACTGCCTGTAAGGCCTCAAGCAGGATGGCAGAATCATTGGCTGACAGCCTGGAAGCATCCGACAGGATCTGACGGAAACGCCTTGCGCCCGGCATTCCTGTCATCAACCCAAGCATATGCCGGGTGATGCCCTGAAGACGCAGTCCCTTTGCACCATAAAGCGACAGCTGGCGGTCGATATAGGGAATCATCGCCTCGACAACCTGTGCAGGTGTCCTGACCGGTGCATCATCGCCATAAAAACGGGCATCAAACGAAGCCATCCGGTAGGGATAATGGTAAGCTGCCCTGCCAATCATGACACCATCAACCTGTTCGAGCTGCCCAGCAACCTGTTCAGGTGTCTCAATGCCCCCATTCAGGATGACCTGGCAGTCAGGGAAATCCTTTTTCAGCTGATGGACCGTTTCATAGTGCAATGGTGGAATATCCCGGTTTTCCTTTGGAGACAATCCTTTCAGGATGGCATTCCGGGCATGGACGATGAAAATACGGCAACCCGCCTCGACCAGTTCACCCATGAAATCCCGGACAAACCCATAGGCATGGATATCATCCACACCAATCCGATGCTTGACTGACACATCAATGGAAACCGCATCCTGCATGGCTTTCACACACTGAGCCACCAAAGATGATTCCTTCATCAGACAGGCTCCAAAAGCACCTTTCTGAACCCGTTCAGAGGGACAGCCACAGTTGAGGTTGATTTCGTCATACCCCCATTTTTCGCCCAGCTTCGCGCAGACGGCCAGTTCCTGTGGGTCACTTCCACCCAGCTGCAGGGCGACAGGATGCTCTTCCTCGCTGAAATCCAGATGCCGGGCGGCATCACCATGTATCAATGCCCCGGTTGTCACCATCTCGGTATACAGCCAGGTATGACGGCTGATCAGCCGGTGGAAATACCGGCAGTGCCTGTCAGTCCAATCGAGCATGGGCGCAACAGAAGTCTTACGGTTTCTGTAACCTGTTGGTTTTTCTTGGTCAGCCATTCAAACAAACATCAAGGGTTCTCTTATATTGCCTGAGGTGGCTATTCTATAGGAACAGGTATTCAACAGCATCTTTTTTGGTATAGAGTTCCCAATATTTTGCTGCGATGTCTGCTGGGTCAAAATGCGTGCCAGGCTTGATTTCTCCCATGATGGTCACGGTGCCGACATAGATGCCTTTTTCCTTGAGTTCGTCATGAAGCACCATAGCCAATGCCCGGAGGGCTGCTTTATTGACAGAGATACAAGTATATTGCGCGTTAGGATACAAGGCAAAACCACCGCCGGTTATCAGGATTCCACCTGTCTTTTCCGCCAGCATATCAGGCAGGACTTTTTTCGCGCAATAGAGGGCGCTTGCCACATCAACTTGGAAATGATGCATCAGGTCTTCATTGTCCAGCGATGTCGGCGTATCCTGCGACAGGATGAAAGCGTTATAGACCAACAGTTCCACAGCGCCGTATTTTTCCCTGATCTGTGTGAATGCATTGTCCAGTGAAGAGACATCTGATGCATCTGCAACCTGGGTATAGCACTCAACCCCGGCTTTTTCGACAGAGGTCCTCAAGGCATCCAACCTGCCTTGGTTCCTTGAAACCAAGACTATCCGGTATCCGTGGCTGCCGAATTCTTTTGCAAGGCTTTCCCCCATTCCAGGCCCTGCCCCGACAATAACCGCCAATTTCCTGCCCATACCGTTCTTCCTTTCCTTGTTCAAGCCACTGAATCAGGCTTTCCTCAATGCTGTTGCCTTGATCCGGTCAAGTGTCCGATGCAGTTCCAGCGCATCGGAAAAATCAGGAACCATGTGTGACCCTGTACGTATATCCTGCCAGACACCTACATACATCCGATGGAGATTGCCGGCAATGAAATCCTGACCGAAACCTGTCAATGATTGTTCTGATACGGTTATCTCTGAAAAGGCGGTTTCCCCTTTGCGGCAGAGTGTGATTTTCAGGTTTTCAATCTGGACAGCGCCAGACAAGGCGGAAATCCGCAATGTCCCTTCTGAACCGATGATTTCCCAAAGAAAACCTTTATCATCATAAGGCATCCCACCACTGTAATGCAGCGAGAAGACGCTGCCATCTGCCAGGAATCCCTGCATACCGGCTTCATCGGCGGCTGTCATCGGTACATAACCCTGACGTTCCCTGGAATATATCTGCGGTCTTGCTGTTGCCAATAGTGAATTGAAGCTGTTGATCTTCCCGCTCACATACTGCAATGCAACCAATGTATGCATGACAGAAATCGTCAGCATCGTTGCGCCTGTTGTCTTGTCCAGCAGATAGCGTTCTGTCGCCTCATCAGTGATTTCGGCACCGTTGATGCGGCCGTAACCAATCAATGAATGGCTGAGTACCCTACCGATTTTTCCTTCAGACAGGACCTTACGGATCAGCGCAAGCTGCGGATTGGCAATCACCTGTGTGCCAATGAATGTCCTGACGCCTTTCTGCTTCGCCATTTCCACCAGCCTTTCCGCTTCGGCAAAATCAACAGCCAACGGCCATTCACAATAAATCGCCTTTCCTGCTGCAAGTGCCTGTTCAAGGACTTCCTTATGGTTCGGTACCCTGACTGTCACGGTCACCAGGTCGATATCGGGTGACTGGACAAGTTCCGCCACACTCTTGAAGGCTTGTGGAATTTTGCATTCCCTGGCTGCTGCAAGTGTGCTTTCATAACGTCTGTTGGCAACGCCGACAATCTCGAACTTGTCCGACAGTCTCCGTAGTCCAGGCAGATGCGCCACAGCCGCCCAACTCCGTTTTGGCTGCAATCCGATAATACCTACCCTGATTTTTCTCTTTTCCATAATCCCCTTTGACCTGAAAGAAATCTCTGAAACAGAGGCTATGCTATGATTGTCCATCAGTCAAATTCCAATTTTGTGATTGTTTCATCACTGAAAAGTTATGGCTCCTGTTTCGGCAGCCTTCATAGCGGCAATTGAAAAGACGGTTGCGCAGACCTTCCCTTCGTACCCAGTCAAGCCGTCCTGATACTGGTATCGGATGGAGTCAGACTGCCAGGCTCCATCAATCAGGCAAAGGACCAGAACGGCCTTTTAAACTGACTAGGCAGGATGTCTTTCTTTTTGCGATAATCTTAATTCAATCACTCTTCTTGATAGACGTTTATGGAATGGCTGTCTGATCCTTCCGCTTGGGTCTCACTGGTTACCTTGACTTTCCTGGAAGTCGTCCTAGGAATTGACAACCTTGTCTTTATTGCCATCTTAGCCAACAGGCTCCCCCAGCATCAACAGAACAAAGCACGTGTCACGGGTCTTATTATCGCCATGTGCATCCGGTTGGTGCTGCTGTGTTTCCTCTCATGGCTGGCCACACTCACTGAACCACTGTTTGTACTTTTCAACCACCCGTTTTCAGGCAGGGACATCATCCTTTTTACAGGGGGGGCTTTCTTGCTCTATAAGGTGACTATGGAATTACATGAACGTTTGGAGGGCTCTGTCCTTCATGATGATGGACAAAAAAAAGTCATTCCAAGTTTCGGTGTGGTGCTCATCCAGATTGTTGTGTTGGATGTTATTTTTTCCTTGGATTCCGTAGTCACCGCCGTGGGTATTGCACGGTACCTGGCCGTGATGATGTTAGGTATCGTCATTTCGGTGATTATCATGATCTGGATGCAGAAACCGATTACGAGATTTGTGAACTCGCATAAAACGGTTGTCATCCTGTGCCTGGCGTTCCTCTTGATGGTTGGTTTCTCCCTTATTGCCGAAAGCTTGGGTTTCCAAATCCCAGAAAGCTACCTCTATGCCGCAATCTGCTTCTCGGTCATGATTGAGTGCTTCAACCAGTTGGGCAAGTACCGGTTGAAGAAAAACATGGAAAAGATGGCTAAGATCCCGTTCAGGGACCGCACGGCCAATGCCATCCTCTATCTTCTGGGTGGCAATACGCAAGTGCCTGACATAATGTCTGCTGAGACCCCGTCAGTCCAGCAAAGCAAGACTGTTTTCGGAGAAACAGAACGTGATATGGTTTCAGGTGTCCTGACATTGGGGGAACGCAATATCCGATCGATCATGACACCCAGGAATGATATTGCCTGGGTCGATATGGCAGACAGTCCGGAAACCTCCCTGAAGTACATCCAAGAAAATCCCCATAGCCATTACCCTATCTGTGAAGCCAAACTCGACAGTGTCCGGGGAATTGCCCGTGCACAGGATATCCTCAATGACCTGCACCAGCATGGGAAAATCCAACAGGGCACACTGCATGATGCGGTTGTTGTACCTGAATCGACTGGTGTGCTGCAGATTATGGAGCTTTTCAAGACCGAACGTGCTCAAATCGGCTTAGTCGTTGATGAGTACGGTTCCATTGAAGGCTTGGTCACCCCGATTGATATCCTGGAAGCCATTGCTGGCGAATTTCCGGGTGAAGATGAGGCTCTTGAAGTCAAGGAAATTAAAGATGGTGTCTGGGAAATCGATGGCTCAACAGACCTTTACAGTGTCGAACACACGTTGGAAACCGATGGTCTGGTAGATGACAACCAAGAATACTCAACCTTGAACGGTCTGATTCTGGAACGGCTTGGCACAGTCCCTGTTGTGGGGCAATCTTTTGAATATGACGGTTTCAGGTTCGAGGTGGTTCAGATGGATGGTCAACGTATCGGAACTGTCAAGATTACACGGATTGAAACACCAGATGCTTGAATCCTGATTCAATCACCTATGCTGGAACATCCAATGTCCTGGCAAGACCAGCCAGTCCAATCCTGTTCTCAAGCATCGTATTGTGCAGGATTCAGCTGCCGGTATTATTGCACCATCCACTTTTTTGCGATAATTGCAAAGTCAATAACTCATGAAACACATTTATGGAATGGCTATTTGACCCCGCTGCATGGATTTCACTGGTTACCCTGACCATCCTGGAAATCGTCTTGGGGATTGATAACCTGGTGTTCATTGCAATTCTGGCAGGCAAGCTTCCTAAACACCAACAGAACAAAGCCCGTGTCACAGGGCTTGGTATGGCAATGTTTGTCCGGATTGCCATGCTGTGCACCCTGTCATGGTTGGTCACATTGACCCAACCCCTTTTCACCCTTTTTTCACACCCGTTCTCAGGCAGGGACATCATCCTCTTCATCGGAGGCGGTTTCCTGCTTTACAAGGCGACATCTGAATTGCATGAGCGTCTTGAGGGTACTGTCCACCACGAGAGCACCCAGAAGAAAGTCGTTCCCGGTTTCTGGGTTGTTGTTGCACAGATCATCGTGCTGGATATTGTCTTCTCCTTGGACTCTGTTGTCACAGCTGTCGGTATCGCATCCCACCTGCCTGTGATGATGGCAGCCATTGTCATCGCCGTCATCATCATGATGTGGATGCAGAAGCCAATCACTGATTTCGTCAACGCCCATAAGACGGTCGTCATCCTGTGCCTGGCTTTCCTTCTGATGATTGGTGTTTCCCTGATTGCCGAAAGCTTCAGCTTCGAGATTCCGAAAGGTTACCTGTATGCAGCCATCGGTTTCTCCGTCATGATTGAGTTCTTCAATCAGGTCGGCCAGTACAAGATGAAAAAGCAGATGGCAAAAATCCCGCTCAGGGAGCGGACTGCCAATGCTGTCCTTTTCCTGTTGGGTGGCAAATCTGAGGTTGCCGAACTGTCCCCTGAAGCTCAATCAATCATTGAAGACAGGTCGGCATTTGGAGAGAAAGAGCGTGACATGGTATCCGGTGTCCTGACACTTGGCGAAAGGACCATCCGCTCCATCATGACCCCCAGGCACGATATTGTCTGGGTGGATATGACAAAAAAACCTGAGCTCCTCTTGGACCAGCTCAGGAAAATCTCCCACAGCTACTACCCTGTCTGTGATGGAAAACTGGACAGCGTCAAGGGCATTGCGAAAGCACAGAATATCATCGATGACCTCCATCTCTATGGAAAAATCCAGCCTGACAGCATCCACGATGCCGTGGTAATCCCTGAATCGGTTGAAGTCCTTCAGGCGATTGACCTGTTCAAGTCTAAACGTGGGCAGGTAGGATTGGTTGTTGATGAATACGGCTCTATTGAGGGATTGGTCACGCATATTGATGTACTTGAAGTCATCGCCGGTGATTTCCCGGATGAGGATGATTCCCTTAAAATCAAGGAAATCAGTGACGGGACCTGGGAAATCGATGGTTCGACAGACCTGTACAGCATTGAACATGCTTTGGAGACCGACGGTCTAGTGGACGGCAGCCAGGAATATTCAACCTTGAACGGTCTGATCCTGGACCACTTGGGAACTGTTCCGGTTGTTGGACAGGCTTTTGAATATCATGGTTTCCGCTTTGAGGTGGTGCAGATGGTTGACCAGCGTATTGAAACCGTCAAAATCACACGGATTGAGCCATCAGATGCCTGACCCCTGAATTTATTGGGCTTTTTGCTTTTCCTGTCTTCAATTTTTCTGTATATTTCAATATTTCGCCTAGGAATCAGTATAAAGGTGCGTGGAACAGGCCTGCCCTGTACCATGCAACGCAGGATTTTTCAGAATGGAATTATTCCAACAGATCATTCAGCAGCTGAACACCATTGTCAGCGGTCCTATCCTTTTACCCTTGCTTGCGGGGACAGGTCTTTTCCTCTCAATCGGTTACCGTTTCATCATGCAGCGCAATATTTTCCATGCGTTCAAGATGCTGCTGCGTGGAAGGAAAAAAAGCGACAAGGCCGGTGACCTTTCCCCTTTCAATGCCCTGATGACTTCAATGTCCGCTGCTGTGGGGACAGGCAACATCGCCGGTGTGGCAACCGCAATCTACCTGGGCGGTCCCGGTGCCCTTTTCTGGATGTGGGTGGTTGCCATCATCGGCATGGCGACCAGCTATTCTGAAGCCGCACTGGCTGTCCTGTTCCGTGAAAAGGACCCGAACGGCAACTATATCGGTGGTCCGATGTTCTATATCCGGAAAGGCCTGGGGGAACGTTGGAAATGGCTGGCTTTCCTGTTCGCCCTCTTCGGGATGCTTGCAGGTGCCGGCATCGGCAATACCGTCCAATCCAATTCCATCGGGCAGGCGCTTGAACATACTTTCCAGATCAATCCGATGATTTCCGGCATTGTCGTCATGGTTATTGTGGGACTGGTCTTGATCGGCGGCATCAAACGTATCGGGGAATTTGCCGGACGCCTTGTCCCGTTTATGGCAATCGCCTATTTCCTGGCAGGCGTACTGATCCTGGTCCTCAACATCACCGAAGTCCCTGCCGCCATCGGAGTAATCATTAAAAGCGCATTCACTTCCCAAGCCGCATCAGGCGGTTTCCTTGGCGCCACAGTCTGGAGTGCCATCCGATACGGGATTGCACGAGGCATCTTCTCCAACGAAGCCGGTATGGGTTCCTCTCCTATCGCCCATGCGACTGCCCAGACAGACAGTCCCCAGCAGCAAGGGGTCATTGCCATGCTGGGGGTTTTCCTTGACACCATCGTCATCTGCTCCATCACTGGCCTGTCGATTGTCATCACCGGTGCCTGGAAAAGCGGTCATAACGGGGCGGCCATGTCTGTGACCGCTTTTGAAAACGCCCTGCCGGGTTTTGGACAGTATATCGTCAGTATCGGACTTGTCCTTTTTGCACTGACAACCATCATCGGCTGGAGCCTGTACAGTGAGAAATGCACCCAGTACCTTTTCGGTGTCAGGTCCATCAAGTGGTTCCGGATTATCTGGGTGCTGATTGTCCCGTTTGGCACTTTCCCGTTTGTCAACCTTGAGGCTTTGTGGTCCCTCGCTGACCTGTTGAATGCCCTGATGGCAATCCCCAACCTGATTGCCCTGTTGCTGCTTTCCCCTATCCTGTTCCAGATTACCAAGGAATACTGGGCAAAGAAGAAAGACGAAGAATAAGCGCATCAGAAACATAATATATATCTCATATGACAGGGGAACTGGTGGATCCATCAGTCCCCTTCTGTTTCTGCCAATCCAGGACAAGGTCCAAGATACGGTCAGCGACCTCCTGATGTTTCATCTGATAGGTGTGTCCTGTCTTCTCAATGAAAATCAGCCTGTTCTCTGTAGCGGTCGGCATATGGTCATTGATATTCTGCAGGAAACCCGCAGGATCACCATCGGTGAAGGTGTCATAGGTACCGATCAGCAATGCTCCTGTATGCGTGATATGCGAGCATTGGGTAAAGTCTGCATCCGGTTCGGTGGATACATTGTTGAGAAGCCCGGAAAAAAGCCAGTCCCAGGCAGTATAGGCAATGCATGACACCCATCCCATGAATGGGAAAGGCAGCATTTCATTCCCGTATCCCTGTTCAACCTGCCTGCGGACCAAACGCTTCTCCTGCTCTGAAACACCCGACATCATATAGTCAAGATCCGCAGGGCTGAGCAGCAGGAAATGAGCAATCCTTGGGTCATGGTTATGGGCAAGATAATAAATCACCTTGTTTGCGCCCAATGAATGCCCCGTAAGGATGATATGGCTGTACCCAGCTTTTTCAGCATAGCCGATGTACGCACCGATATCTTCATCTGTATAGGCGAACCGTTCGTTCCAAGATCCAATCCATTCTTTCCTGCCTGTCACAACATTGTCTGTCTGCATCCTGTCGAAAGCGTCGTTGGTCTGTGCATAAAGGAAATCGATACCACTCCTGTTCAGCGTATAGCCGATGTTGTAGTAAAACGGATTGGAATAAAAATTCCCATGGATGCCTGTGATGGCAATCACGATGGTATCGGTCTGCTGTCCAGATTGGAACAAGACACCATCAAGCACAATGCCTCGTTCTGTCGCTACATGACAAGCTTTCATCACAGCGCCCTATTCGACAGAAAGCCAGATGCACCGATGGGATGGTGTCATATAACAGGCATTGCAGGAAACACATTGGGATACGGTACTTTCACCATACTGCATTTTCCTTGGCAGGTCAGGTTCCCTGACCAACGGACGGGAAAGCGACAGGAATGCGATTCCTGTATCATTCAACACTGATTCCATGCATCTGACGCTGCGCCAGCCCCCGACAGCAATCACCGGGATGTCAACCTGCCCTGCAAGCCCTGACGCAAACTCCGCGAAGTACCCTTCATTGATACCGGCACGGATTCCCTGCACCGATGTACCGTTGCCGCTGACCTCGATGGAATCGATGCCTGCTTCGGCAAGCGCTTTGCAGACAGCCAAGCTTTCCAGCTCTTCCAGACCGCCCTGGGTGAAGTCATTGCTGTTGACTTTGGCTGTCAGATGAAGCCCTGGTCCAGCATGGCGGACAGCCTTCAGGATATCCAGCAGGATACGGATGCGTTTTTCTGTCGACCCACCATAACCGTCAGTACGGTGATTGACCGCAGGACTGATGAAACGGCTCAGAAAGAAAAAATGCGCGGCATGGATCTGTACGCCGTCAAAGCCTGCCTCCTTGGCACGGCGTGCTGCATCGGCAAAAAGACCAACCACTTCCTGGATTTCATCCACTGACATCCCGTCTGGCTCAACGAGTCCGTTTCCCCGATAGAATCCCCCCAATGCAAGCTGGGCAATGACAGGACAGCCCGCCTGATGGATCAGTTCAGTCAATTTCCTGTACTGGGGAATCAGGTCATCACGGGAAAGCCGCATCATCCCGCCGAAATAATGGTCATTGTCAGCAACGCTGGTGAAACCGGTGATGATTGCACCAACACCACCTTCCGCCAGTTCCCGGTAGATTGTGTATGTTTCATCCTTGATGCCACCATCCGGCTGTGCGAGACCTTCCCATGTGGCAGAACGGACAAGGCGGTTCTTCAACGTCAGGTTGCCAAGCCTGGCTGGCTCAAACAGTTTTTTCATGGATTGCTCCCTTTATCCCGTAAACGCTGTCAGGAAGACTCAATCTCAGGAAGGAGAATCAAGGAGACCAGACAGGCCATCCTGCTCCCTCTTCCTGATATGAATGTATTCAGAAAGAATACCGGCGCATGCCACCGTCAACTGTCACTGTAGTGCCCGTGATGTATTTCGCTGCTGGGGAGGCAAGGAACACGACTGCATTGGCAACATCCTGGGCTTCGCCGAAATCCCGCATCGCAATCTCACGTTCAGCAAACTGCTTACGGGCGTCACCGGGATACAGACGCCGGATCTGCGCTGTGTCAATCAGTCCCGGCTGGACACAGTTCACGCGGATGCCATATTGCCCCACCTGCTCAGACAGGCCTTTCGCCCAGACGACCAATCCAGCCTTCGCCACCATTGCGGCATTGACTTCCTCAGGTTCCAGATTGCCAGACAGGTTCACAATGGATCCCGTCCTGCGCTCAATAAAATGATCCAGGAGCTGCTGGGTCAATTGCCGATGACGGTCGAAATTCAGGGTCATTCCCTCAATCCATTCGGATTCCGGCGCATTGATTGCCATGGGACGGCTGCCACCAGCATTGTTGATCAGGATATCAATGCTACCCAATGCCTTCAATGCTTTCTGGGCAATCTCTTCAGGCGCATCGGACCTCATGAAATCACAGAGGTACGTCACAGGTCTGATACCACCTTCACTGACGATTTCCTCTGTCAGGCTATCCAGCAGTCCCGCATTGCGGGCGGTTGCAAAAACTCTCACCCCTTCCATCGCCAGTGTCTTGGCAATGGCACGTCCCAATCCCTGGCTTGCCCCAGTGACCAATGCATTTTTTCCAGAAAGTCCCAAGTCCATCTTCATCCTCCATTCAGGTTTGGTTATTAATGGAAGATAGTCTAGTAATTTCTATTGTTAATAAAAATATCAATTTTATTTATCAAGAATTATTTATTCTGTAATAATTCTTCGAGCCAGTCGCCAAGGATCCGGACTTTCCTGGGAGGATGCTGATGATAGGGGTAAAGCAATGAGACTTTTTTGGATGGAACCGGGAACTGTGGCAGGACCTCGATGAGCCTGCCATCAGCCAGATAGGGTTGGAAAGACAGTCTCAGCCCCTGGACGATGCCTAATCCAGCCAATGCCGCTGACAGCAGTACATCAGAATCATCGACAAGCATCTTGGAAGGGAACTGATATTTCGCTTTCTGTCCATCATTTTCGAACTGCCAGTCCATCAACTGACGGTTCTGCGAATTGAAAAAATTGACGATGTCATGCTGATTCAGGTCACTGACCTGCTGTAAAGGGGTGTGACCTGCCAGGTAGACCGGACTGGCACAGGTCACCATTTCGACATACCCCAATGGGCGTGCAACATAATCCAGATTGCCCAACTCACCGATACGCACCGTACAGTCCAGTCCTTCAGCAACCAGGTCCGTCAGGCGGTCAGTGCTGGTCAGTACCAGCTGCAGGTCTGGATGCTGCTCACAGAACGATGGCAGTGCCGGGACAACCAGGCTGTTGGCAAGCACAACCGGCAGGTCGACACGCATGGTGCCATGCAACCTGTCTGTTTCCTTGAAGCTGTCGAAAGTCTCATCAATCTCTGACAGGATTGACTTGCAACGGTGATAGAAAGTCCTACCTTCAGGGGATAGGTCCAATTTCCGGGTTGTCCGGTGTAGCAGCCTGACATCCAATGCCTGTTCAAGCTGCTGCAATGCCAGTGTGACCGCAGGACGGTGCAGTGAAAGGCGTTCAGCTGCCTTGGCGAGGCTTCCTGTCTCGACAATGTTCACAAAGATACGCATTGCCTCAAGCAGGTTCTTCTTCACAAGGACACCCTCCTGTTTCAGGTATGGTCAGTCAGTGATACAGCAATCTGCCAGACAGGAACCTCAGGCAATCTGTTCCAGATGCGGGTCATCCTGCATCATATAGTTCCTGACATAATCGGCAACGCCTTCTTCCAGTGAATGGAACTGCACATCGCAGCCGGCCTTTGCTTTCCAGTCCATGACGGCTTCCGTGAAATACTGGTACTTGCCTTTCAGGGATGCCGGCATCTCGAAATATTCGATATTGACCGGCAGTTCCATCGCTGCATAAACCGCTTTCGCAAGGTCATTCCAGGAACGGGCCTTGCCGGAACCGATGTTCAGGATGCCATTGACATCAGGATGCTCAAGCAGCCACCAGAGCACATTGACACAGTCCTTGACATAAACAAAGTCACGCAATGATTCCCCATCTCCGTAGTCAGGATGGTCAGACTTGAAGAGGCGGATAGGCAGGCCATTCCGGATATCAGCGAAGACCTTACAGATGACGCTCCGCATATCGCCTTTATGGTACTCATTGGGACCATAGACATTGAAGAACTTGACGCTTGCAATGCTGTTGATCCGGTTTTCACGGATTGCCCATAGGTCAAACAGCTGTTTGGACCAGCCATAGGCATTCAATGGTTTGAGTCTGAGCGCTGTTTCAATACTGTCGGAAAAACCCTGCTCACCTGCACCATAAGTAGCTGCACTGCTTGCATTGATGAACCGGATGCCTTTAGCCATTGCAAGCCGGCAGAGTGTCTTGCTGTAATTGACATTGTTGCCCATCAGGAAATCGACATTCCTTTCTGTGGTAGACGAACAGGCGCCAAGATGGATGATGCCCTCTATCTGGTCAGGCAGCCTGTCCTCATCCATCATCTTCTGGAAGACATCACGGTGGAGGTATTCCGTAAACCGCCGGTTGACAAGGTTTTTCCATTTTTCTGTGGATGCCAGATTGTCGACAATAAGGATGTCATCAATCCCCATCTGATTCAGTTTCCAGACCATGGCACTGCCAATGAATCCTGCCCCACCTGTCACAATATACATTCGATCATCTCCTGAAAGCCGTTTCCCCATATGGGCGATTAAATAATTATTTTACCTTTTTCGCCTTGCTGTTCCTACCGGAGCCCCTATCAGACTGCTTGGAATCTCCCTGAACATGCCGGTTTTATGTTTCCGGTCATTGCAGTTATCCTGTTTTTGCTATAAATTCAGGATGTTATGGAAAAGTTGTTATATCTTTCGACCGACTTTGGAGATTTCTGTGAAGCCGACCCTATTCTATGATTCCGAACTGGTATCAGTTTCTGTGACAGGAAATGATGCGCAGTTGACCATCAGATACCAAGGTCAGGAAATGACTTTACAGGGAGAGATTTCCAATGCAACAAACTGCAGGAAACGGCTTGAAGAGCAGGCAGACGGTACTCCGTTGATTGGCCTTGCCCGCCTGATCCAGCGGAAATCTTCAGGTGTATCACGCACAAAGATTGGATACCGTTTCGATCCTTATATTGACCAGACACTGCGCCGTGCGTTTGACCTGGATGTCTATGAGTTCTCCCGTGAAACCCATAATTCCAACAGTATCGGCTGGCGTAATGCCAAATATCCAGAAGGTTTCCTGGCACCGAAAGGCTTGATTCCTGGACAGAATGGACGGTTTGTCTCTTCTTCAACCCAGGATGTCCCGGTTGCGGTTCCCCTTGAGTTCTTCGAACTGTGCTCCCGGATGCGGTCAGATCCAGAAACCGTCCTCAAAGGCTTCATTGCAGATGCCTGTTCGCTTGCCAGCACATCAGAACTGCCACGGGCAGATGCCAACATGAACCATGGCACTGAGGCAAAACGGAAAGCACGTGATTACCTGCGGCAGGCATGGCGCCTGAAAAAAGACTTCTTCGGTTAAGATGGTGTCTGTTGCATCGATATCTTAACCGCAGTCAATTCTTAATCTGCTGAAGCATAATAGAATACAGGCATATGAACCTGGGCTTCAGGTACTGTCTGAATTTCAACAGAGGACTTTTCATTGATGGATTGGCATTATATTCAACCGGTTGATATCCATTTCGGCAATGGGATGCTGGCTTGTCTGGGCGAACAGATCCAGAAAATCGGTGGCAGGCGCGGCATACTTGTCACCTCATCCTCTTTTATTGAAAACGGGCTTGTCAAACGCCTGCTGGAAGAAAATCCCAAGACTGTCTGTACGGTTTACAGCGGTGTTTCCCCAAACACAGACATCAGCGAATGTGATGAATGTTCAGAGATGATCCGTAAGGAGCAATGCGACTTTGTGATTGCCTTGGGCGGTGGCAGCGTCATCGACTGTGCAAAAGCTGCAGCGGCATTCTGCCTCGACACGCTCCCGACGAGTCTCTATTTTGAGGGTAAGGTTTCCCTGCCTGTCCGGAAGCTGCCATTGATTGCAATCCCTACCACTGCCGGGACAGGCAGCGAAGTGACCCGTGTCACCGTCCTGATGGATCATGCACAGGGCATCAAGGCGCCGTTGAAAGCCCCCGTTTTCTATCCAACCATTGCAATCGTCGATCCAGAGCTGACCTATACCCTGCCAAAGTACATCACTGCCTGTACCGGCATGGATGCCCTCTGTCATGCGATAGAAGCCTATTGGAACACCAACCATCATCCCATTTCAGATGCGTTCGCCTTCCACGCCGCCAACCTGGCGGTCAGGTATCTGGAGCAGGCATGCTTTGAACCCAATTCTGCCATTGCCCGTGAAAAAATGGCGGAAGCCTCGCTAACGGCGGGTATGGCGTTCACCCTGACCGGAACGACTTCTGTCCATGCCTGTTCTTACCCTCTTGGCGCTATGCTTGACATGCCCCATGGTGAAGCCTGTGGACTGACGATTGACCGTTTCATGAAAATCAATGCGGAATCTGACAATGATGGGCGGCTGAAGCGGCTTGCACGTGCAATGGGTTACCCAGATGTCGAGTCAGTGGCAGATGCCATCACCGAACTGAAATTCCGCATCGGGTTAAAGAATGACCTGATCCAATTCAACCTCACAGATGGACAGATTGAACAGCTGGTCCACGGCAGCCAGCACCCCAACCTGAAGAACAATCCTGTCCCTATCACTGAAGATACCCTGCGGTCGGTTTACCGTAGCATGGTTGTCTAAGTATTTCCAAGCTGGACCAAAATATCCTGATTTCCAGCTGGTCAGCTGGGATTATCGGCTTTGCTTTTAGATGAGAAGGCATTGCCAAGAATAATCAGCATGACAGCTCCCAGAATCAGGATGATGCCGCCGACCAGCCGCCATGTGAAGTTCTCGCCAAAAAGCAGGACACCGATGAGGACAGCAGTAAGGGGTTCCAAGGCACCCATGATGGCAGTCGGTGTCGAACCGATTTCCTTGATGGCAATGGTCAGCAGGACCAGCGAGATGATGGTCGAGACCAATGAAAGGGAAAGCGCATAGCCCCACATCTCAGGTGTCTCCAACCATTGTATCTTGCTGTCTTCCGCCATCAGCGAATACAGGGAGACGGTGATAGTCGAGAATATCAGCACATAGAAAGTAACCTTCATCGGTGGCAGGTTGAGCGGTGCCTTGTTGGTCACGACAAAGTAAATGGCATAGGTCAATGACCCCTGCAGGACAAACAGCATACCGACCAGACTCAGGTTGGCTTCACCATTCCCTTGGTACAGCAACCCTATTCCCCCCAAGGACAGGATGATGGCAACAAAAGTGCTTATTGATATCCGTTCACGGAAGACAACCGCCATGATGACAGCCACCATGACAGGATAGACAAAGAGGATGGTCGAGGCGACACCTGCCTCCATGTAATTGAAACTCAGGAAAAGCCCCAAGGAGGAAACCCCGAAAAGCACGCCCAATACGGTCAGGATCAGCAGTTCTTTCCGGGTGACGGCAAAGGACTCTCGCTGGCATATCAGGAATATGGCAATGATGACCGTTGCAATCGCAAACCGGTAAAACAGCATTGATCCGGCTGTGATGCCTTCCGCTTGGAGTCCCAATGCGCCGAATGGATTGGTGCCATAGCAGATTGCCGAGGCAACCCCACAGAAACACCCTTTCAGTTTTGCTGATACCGCCATGACAGTCCTGCCTGCCTATCCCTTTGCTACTGCAGGAGGAGCCTGTCCATCTTCCTTGTTTTTCTCAATCCGGTTCTTGGCAAGGATAATCACCAGGACAGATGCCATGATGAGGATGATGCCAAACATAATCTGGAGGGTGAATTTCTCACCGAACATCAGGACACCGATCATGACCGCGCTGACGGGTTCCAATGCGCCCATGATGGCTGTCGGAGTGGAACCGATATCGCGGATAGCGACTGCCATCATCACCAGTGCCAGCACCGTCGGCACAAAGGCCATGAACAGCGCATAGCTCCACATGGCGGGAGTTGTCAGCCACTGTATCTGCTGGTTTTCCCCAGTCAGGGAATGGGCATAGACCATGAAAATGGAAACAACGGAGACATAGAACGTCATTTTCACCGCCGGGATATTCAGTTTTGTGCGGTTGATGACGATGATATAGAGTGCATTGAAGAATGCCGCCAGCATGACAAGCAGGACACCGGTAGTGTTCAGGGTATCACCATCACCGTGGTAAAGCAGTGCAATCCCACCCAAGGACAGCACGATGGAGCCACAGGTCAATAAGGTGATCTTTTCACGGAAACAGACCGCCATGATGATGGCAACCATGACCGGATAGACAAAAATCAGCGTCGATGCGACACCAGCATCAATGTAATGGAAACTGATGAACATCAACAGGGATGTCATGCAGAAGATGACACCGAGGATAAGTACCAGAATGGTTTCTTTCTTCGTGAGTGAGAAAGATTCCCTTCTGACCATCATCATGCCTGCCAATATCAATGAAGCCAGTACAAAGCGGAAAAACAGTACGGTATGGGCATTGATACCCAGCTCATAAAGCCCCAACGCACCAAGTGGATTGCATCCATAAAACGCCGCTGATGCGATACCACAGATTGCCCCCCTCACTTTTGGATTCATCGATATCTGTCTCCTTTTGCTTACTGGGTATTCCCCTGAAGATGCCGGCCAACCGGATAACGCCTGTCAAATGCCCATTTCCACCGGACATAAAGGAACAGGATTATGGCAGTAGTTGCAAAGGTCAAAGGCAAAGCCAAGCGTTCAGACAGGGCGAGTGTCTCTGGTGCCATGAAGAAATAGGCAGAAACAACGGTTGTCATGAACAGAGCAGGAATCAGCATGAACCAATAGTTTTTCCGCCGCATCGTCAGGTAGATGGTGACCGCCCAGAGCGTGATGGTCGCCAGAATCTGGTTGGTCCATGCGAAATAGCGCCAGACAATACTGAAGTCAATGAACATCAACAGCAGTCCGACAGCGAACAGTGGCAGGGAAACCAGAAGCCGTTTCATCAGTTTCCGTTGGTCTATCCGGAGTGCATCCGCAATAATCAGGCGTGCTGAACGGAAAGCGGTGTCCCCTGAGGTAATCGGTGCAGCGACAACGCCCAGCACTGCAAGGGCACCACCCAAAGTCCCCAGCCAGTTCTGTGAAACAAAATTGACAACGAGTGCAGCGTTGCCGCTGGTGAAGAAAGCCTGCCCTTCCGGGGTATGGAAAACAAAGTTCGCAGCAGCAGCCCAGATCAAGGCAACCATGCCCTCGACAATCATCGCACCGAAAAAAATCGGTCTGCCCTGCCGCTCATTGGTCATGCAACGTGCCATCATCGGTGACTGGGTGGCATGGAATCCTGAGATGGCCCCACAGGCGATGGTGATGAACAGCATCGGGAACAATGGTGTCGTCTCAGCCTTCGGATGGGTGTTCATCAGTCCATCGGTGATTTCCGGTAGGTCCGGCATATGGAAATACAGGCAGAACAGGATACCTACCGCCATAAAAAGCAGTGCAGCCCCAAAGAGTGGGTAAAGCCTGCCGATAAGTTTGTCAATCGGTAATACCGTCGCCGCAATGAAATACAGGAAGATGATGCCTGCCCAGACACTGAACGGGAGTCCGATATTATCCTGTGTCAGTTTCGCCAGCAGTCCGGCAGGTCCTGCAACAAATACCGCGCCGACCAGGATCATCATGACAGATGAGAAAATCCGGACAAACTGCATGAAAGGTTTGCCCATATACCGTCCGATGATTTCTGGATAGCTTTCACCATGGTGGCGCAGGGAAAGCATTCCTGAAAAATAGTCATGTGCACTACCCGCAAAGATACAGCCAAGGACAATCCAGAGATAGGCGGATGTCCCGAATTTCGCCCCCATGATTGCCCCGAAAATCGGCCCCAACCCGGCAATGTTCAGGAACTGGATCAGGAAGATACGCCAACCTGACAGCGGGATGTAATCAACACCATCAGCCCTGATATAAGCCGGTGTCTTCCGCTCCGGCTTGATGCCAAAGACCTTCTCGACAATCCTGCCATAGACAAAATAGCCTATGACCAGCAAAAGCATACTGATGGTGAATGTAACCATAAAAAAACGCTGTCTTCCTGATGGAAAACAGACGGAACCTCCTGTAACTGAACTGAACGCCCGCATCAAACGGATGAGCCTGAATTCTACACCTCATCCAAGCCCTGCAATCACTTTTGTTTCAAGGATTTTCCAGAATCCTGTCCTCAGCTGCATAATGGCAGCAGGTATCCGGTCAATGACCTGTTGGTCTAGAGGCGCATTCCTTTTCAAGTCCCTTGGAAGACAATGCACAGAGTTTCGCCAAGGATGTCCACATCAGTGCTTCTCCTGAAGCCTTATCCATCGCAGGCTCAACCCCTTCCATAACCAGCATCCCATATAGATAGCCTGCGACAGGATTGCCGGATTGTGCATGTTGTGAAAGGTACTGCAGTTGACGGGTGATTTTTTCACGCCGCCATGCCCGATAAGCCAAAGCAGCTTCATCTGACGATGTATCACGCATTTCAGGGATTTCCGAAGATGGCGCTGTTTCTTCAAACATCATTTTCAGCATCTCTTTTTCATGCAGGAAGCCGAAAGTCTTCTGTTTCACAGTACTTGCCAATGAACGGTCAGCATCCTTGACCTGCCCTGCTTCGACCTGCAACAGGAGCAACGGCAGGACAGCATCGCTGTTCCCATGGCTGATGGCGGTGCTGTACCACGTTTTTGATTCGTCAATATTGTGTGGCGTTCCCCATCCTTCTGCATAGAAAAGTCCCAGCATCAACTGGGCATCGGCATCTTCACGCTGTGCATAGCGCCGGACTTCCGTCATCTTGGCTGATTCATTGCCGACCGGTGCGGTTCCCCATCCGTAAAGGACAGAGAGCACTGACAGGACATGCTCATCCCCATAGTCGGCAGCACGGGAAAGCAGTGTAATGGATTCTGCCCGTTTGTCCTGCGAAAGCTTCTCCAGCCCCAGCATCATCAATGCCTGGGAATTGTTCGATGCACAGGCCTTTTCCAGCAACGCTTCCGCTTGTGCTTTGTCAACGCCGGTGCCATGTCCAGATGAAAGCATCTTCGCATACTGTATCTGGGCTTCCTGGACTCCCTGTTCTGCCGCCAGTTTCATCCATCCTGCAGCAGCCTGGTCGTTTTTCTCGAAGGGACCCCAGCCAATCCGGTACAACTGACCGATTGCCGCCTGTGCTGGGGCATGACCTGACTTTGCAGCATCCCGCAACCATTCACCAGCGAGTTTCTGGTCTGCCTTGATGCCGTTGCCTGTTGCCAGCAGCATAGCTCCCACAGTTTTTGCAGTGTTGTTCCCAGCTTCTACAGCATAACCGATCTTAGAGATGTTCAAGGTCAATCCTGTATGTAGGGGTGAATCAACGTTGTGTGCCTGCCTTTTCACAACATCGTGGGACGTATCAGATGGGATCTGCCATGCTTCGCAACCTGAGGCTGCCAGTTTCCACGCCCATCCAAGCTGCTCCCGCTGTGTCAGCTCTTCAGCTTTTTTCTGCCATGCCTCCGCCTCTTCAGGATTGTTGGCAGCACCAGTTCCTGACTGCAGCAGTCTGGCAAGCTCTGTCTGCGCCTGGATGTTGTCCTGCTGCGCAGCTTTCCGCAGCCAATCAATGGCTCCCGGAACATCCTGGACATCACTTTCAAACGCTTTCATCGAAGCCAAGCCAACCTGGGCAGGGGCATATCCTTCCTCAGCAGACTGAAGGAACCATTTCTGGGCAGTGATATCGTCTGCCTTGACACCATCCCCCATCGCATACCGCAAACCCAGACGCATCCGGTCACGGGCAGTACCTGCCTGTGCTTTTTCAATCAAGGCTTTTTCCGAAAGGTCTGAAGCAAAGGCAATTGTCACCGGCAACAGAAGGCAGGCGACAGAACAGGCAATGGTTTTCAACTGTTGTTTCACAGATATTTTTTTCAATGGTTCCATGGCAATAGCTTACATGATTTAGCCATTTTAATCAGGAATCAAACTACTCAGACTGTGCTAATATTCATCTGTTGTAATCCTTTTGCCCCGCTATGCCTGAGCCTTCTGACAACCATAAACAGAAACCTTCTGTAAAATCGCTTTTCGAAAAACTGGCTTCTATGATTGCGCCAGAACCAGATTCCCAATCTGACCTGCTGGATGTCATACATGATGCACATGAGCGGAAACTCATTGATGCAGAATGCCTTTCAATGATTGAAGGTGTCTTCAAGGTTTATGATTCGGCTGCCCGTGACATCATGATTCCCAGGACACGGATGCTGACGGTTGATGTCAGCCAGCCGATTGAATCCTGGATTGAGGATGTCATCCGGTATGGACACTCCCGTTATCCGGCTGTTGACGGCGATCCTGAAAAGGTTGTCGGCATCCTGTTTGCCAAAAACCTGTTGAAGCATTATGAGAACGGGGAATCTGTCCGGGACATCCTCCGACCTGCAGTTTTCATCCCGGAATCCAAGAAACTGAATGTCCTGCTCAGGGATTTCAAGAACACCCGCAACCATCTGGCGATTGTCATCGATGAATTCGGGAACGTCTCTGGACTGGTGACAATCGAAGATGTCCTTGAAGAGATTGTCGGTGAGATTGTCGATGAGTATGCAGATGACGATGCCGGACGCATCACCGCTTCCAAACAGGATGATGGGACAGTACGGTGGCGTGTCCCTGCCTGGACCGAAATGGAAGATTTCAATGCTGAATTGGGACTGGATCTCCAAGACAGCCGGATTGATACCATTGGTGGTTATGTCACCAGCCATCTGGGCTATGTCCCCCATGCCGGTGAGAGCTTTGACCTGGATGGGTTGCATTTTGAGGTTCTCCGGGCTGATGCCCAGAAACTGAAAACACTGCTTGTCAGCCGGCAGCCCAGCGCTTCCCGATAAAACCCCTCAATGTCAGGAAACAGGAACAGCTTCTCTTCTGTTCCATCTTGTGACATGAACATTTCCGCTATCTTGTCTATAATGTATTTTTTAGATGGATAATCAGCAGTTTCCTGTTCTCTTTTTTTGCGTGTTGCATTGTTATGAGTACTTCCAAAGATACAGTTTTCAACCCAGATGATTCGGTCACAGAAGTTGACATGACGGGTGTCAGCGTCATTTCCATGGATGATGACGGTGATCCAATGACAGAAACCAACTGCAGCGGACGCAGCATCGTCCAGATTGAGGATGAATACGATCCTGAGACTGAAATCAACAGCAGTGGGCGTAGCATCATCCGGATTGAAGATGAGTACGACCCTGAAACAGAAAGCAACTGCAGTGGCAGGAGTGTCCTGCTGGTTGAGAATGAACCGGACATTGATGAGGATACCGTGAAAAAGACCCCGCCAGTCCTGACAGATGGCAAAGCTTCTTCCGGTGACCCGCTGTCTGACTTTGAAAAGGAAGCCCCTGATTTCACGGGTGTCTGTCTGAGCCATGCAGATGCCTCGATGCAGCTGGCAGACCCAGAAACGGAAATCAACAGCAGTGGCAGGAGTATCATCCAGATAGAGGACGAATACGATCCCGAGACTGAAATCAGCAGCAGTGGACGCAGCATCATCAGGTTAGAGGAAGAGTACGACCCTGAAACGGAAAGCAACTGCAGTGGCAGGAGTGTCCTGCTTGCTGATGGGGAAGACAACCCTGCCACAGGGATTGGCATCAAAGACAGTGGTGTGGGACGGCAGCCTTGACTGCCTCCGTTTATCAACAGCATCACTGGAACGGGTTGGATGGCATCTAAGGATATATCCAACCCTTTTATTATGAAACGGTTTGCCCCCCTGCTCTTTCCCGTCATTGCCTTCCTGACAGGCATCCTGACGGTATTCTCATTCGCACCCTACGGTGTATGGGGGTTCCAGATCCTTTGCCTTGCCATCTTGTCTGGCATCATCATCTGCCAGGAGAAAACCCGTCATGCTTTTTTCTGTGGCTGGTGTTACGGTTCTGCAAGCTTCGGGGCAGGTCTATACTGGATGTTCATCAGTCTCCATGTTTATGGCGGCATGAATGCCCTGCCAGCAGCTACCGGGATTGCCCTGCTGGCCATGTTCATGGGACTCCTGCCAGCCTCCGCCTGTCTGTTGACCCATCTTCTGATGAAACGTTTCAGGACTGGCAGGTACCTGACAGCAATGATGCTCTTCCCGGCTTTCTGGACAGTCTTTGAATGGCTCCGGGGATGGGTCCTTTCTGGACTCCCCTGGCTTACAACGGGATATGCCTTTACAGACAGTCCTATGGCAGGCTATGCGCCTGTCCTGGGTGTTTTCGGCATCAGCCTGATGGTTTCGCTCGCTGCCGGAACCCTGACCTGTCTTTCCATTGCGGTCAAGGACCGTTCAAGAAACCTGATGCTTGTCATGGTGGTTGTCTTTGTCCTCCTGCTGTCTGCCGGTCAGTCCTTACGACAGATTGAATGGACAACTGTACAAGGAGAACCCATCAAGGTCCGGCTGCTCCAGGGAAACATTGCCCAAGAAGCGAAGTTCAATCCCCGGCAGATTTATGCGATGCTTGACCAATATGCCAGTATGATTACCCGCCAGCCAGCTGATGTCATTGTCACACCTGAGACCGCTGTCCCCATCTACCCCCAGAACCTTCCAGCAGGATACCTTGACAGCCTGCTGGCTTTCGTTGATGCCAGCGGCAGCCGTCTTGCCCTCGGCATTCCACTGGCTGACAGCAGGACAGTCTATACCAACAGCTTGGTGGTGCTTTCTCCCAAAGACAGTGGCAGTGACCGGCTTTACCGTTACAACAAACACCATCTGGTCCCATTCGGGGAATTTGTCCCTATGGGCTTCCGCTGGTTTGTCAACATGATGCATATCCCGCTTGGCGACTTCAAACGCGGCGACCTGATCCAACAGCCTTTCCCGGTCAAAGGCCAATGGATTCTGCCGAACATCTGTTATGAGGATATTTTCGGTGAGGAAATCGCAGCAAGGCTACGGGACGAACACGCTTCAGGCAGACCGGTTGCCTCCATCCTGCTGAATATCTCAAACATCGCATGGTTCGGCGATACAATCGCCCTTCCCCAGCATCTTCAGATTTCAAGGATGCGTTCCCTGGAAACCGGTCGTCCAATGCTGAGGGCGACCAATACCGGTACCACCGCCTTCATTGATGAATATGGCGAGGTTATCCAGCAGCTGCCACCTTACGTCCAAGGAGAAATCAGCTTCCATGTGACAGGTACCCAAGGGATGACGCCTTACATCCTGTTCGGGAACACCCCGACCGTCATCCTGTCACTCCTCCTTATCATCCTGGTATGCCTTGTTGGCAGGTTCCGGCAGAAAAGGCTGTAATACGTAGATACGGCTTTGCCGATATATCTCGCATTCTGTTACCATGAAGCCAATTGATAAGATATGACAGCATCATGATGGAAAAACCTGCAACAAAGAACCGTCAGTCCCAGTGGCATCTGCTGCTGGCTCCCGTCAGACGGAATGGTTCCTATATCGAAACTGCAGCATTCAATCCGGCACGCAGCCCTTTCGTCCAAGACTATGACCGCATCCTTTTCTCAAACGCTTTCAGGATGCTTGCCCGGAAAACCCAGGTCCATCCCTTTGCCAGCAATGACCATGTGCACCATCGGCAGATGCATTCCCTGGAAGTTTCCAGTGTCGGGCGTTCCTTGGGCATCATGACCGGCTATTTCCTGAAAGAACGTGGCGACCTGCCTGATACCTATACCCCGGAACACCTTGGACAGATTGTCCAAGCCGCCTGCCTTGCGCATGACATCGGCAACCCCCCTTTCGGGCATGGTGGGGAATCCGCCCTGCAGGACTGGTTCAAAGATCCGCTCAATAATGAACGGTATCTTTCGGAGCTGACGGAAGAACAGAAACTGGATTTCATGACTTTTGATGGCAATGCCCAAGGTTTCCGGGTCCTGACAGCCCTTGAAAACCATAAAGACCAAGGGGGACTGCGGTTGACCTTCCCGACATTGGCCTCAATGGTCAAATATCCACGTTCGGCTTCAGATGCTACCCAACTGCATTCCAATAAATTCAATTTCTACCAGTCGGAACGTGGAATCTTTGATGAGGTTTTCACGCACTTGGGGCTCAAGACAGGTAGCGGCTATATCCGCCATCCCCTGTCTTACCTGACTGAAGCCGCCGATGATATCTGTTACTGCATCATCGATATCGAGGATGCATTGGAACTGAACATCGTCCAGTTCGATGCGTTGATGTCAGTGACCGAGCCTGTCTGGGAAAAACTGGGCATTGATGCTGCCCGTTTGGACAGCATTGATTCCAACCGCCGGAAAGCGGGGCTGATCAGGGCAAGGGTCATCGACCTGATGATTGATGCCACCTGCAATGTGTTCAAATCATTTTATGAACAGATTATGGCAGGGGATCCAGATGTCCATGCACTGCTTGACCATATCGAGCCTGATGTTGCTGCCTACATGGACAATGCCCGCAAACTGTTCTTTGACGTCATCCTGAAAAACCACTCAAAGATTGCGATTGAAATCGGGTCTTATACATTGTATAAACGGATGCTGGATACACTGATTCCGTCCTGCCATCAGTTCATCAGCAGACAGCCGCTTTCCTTCAGGGATGGTCAGGTCCTGACGTTGATGGGTATGAACGCACCGACTGAAAAAGATGACCTCTATACCGCCTATATGCGGGTGATTGATTTCATCACGGGACTGACCGACCGTCATGCGACATTCCTGTCCACCCAGCTGGCAGGGATTACGCAGAATCCATAGGCTTCCTGCAAAGTCTGGCGAGGTACCTGAGACACATCGCTTACACTGACGGAAACAGAAACGGATCAGATTTCCACTTAATATTCCCTGAGGAACCACTATGAGTACATTGCATGACAGCCTGAGAGCCAACCGTTTTTTCAAGACCGGTGCCTTCATCCATGGGAAATGGATTACCACTGGCAAAACTTTCCCTGTTGTCAATCCAGCAACCGGTGAACTGCTGGCAGAAGCAGGATGGAGCGGGAAACTTGAGGCAGAAGCAGCTGTCATCTCGGCAAAGTCTGCTTTTGCAACGTGGCGGAAGACCCTGGCGGCTGAGCGTGCAGACATCCTTGAACGGTGGTATGACCTGATGATGGAAAACAGGGATTTCCTCGGCAGGCTGATGACCGCTGAACAGGGAAAACCCTTTCAGGAAGCCTTGGGTGAGGTTGATTATGCCGCCAGTTTCATCAAATGGTTTTCAGAGGAAGCCCGCAGGATAAACGGCGAAATCATTCCACCATTCAAGCCAAACTCAAGGGTTTTTGCCACACGCGAACCTGTCGGTGTGGTTGCCGCCATCACACCGTGGAACTTCCCGATGGCAATGCTTGCCCGCAAGCTGGGACCTGCCTTGGCAGCAGGCTGTACGGCAATCATCAAGCCAGCCAATGAAACCCCTCTCTGCGCGAACGCCCTTCTTGCCTTGGCAGATGAAGCCGGTGTCCCGCCTGGTGTGCTGAACGGGGTCTGTGGGGATACCGAAGCCATTTCTGACGCCTTCATGTCATCTTCTGATGTCCACAAGATTTCTTTCACTGGTTCAACGGCAGTTGGGAAACTCTTGGTCAGGAACGCCGCAGAGACCATGAAACACGTTTCGATGGAACTTGGGGGCAACGCGCCGCTGATTGTTTTTGCAGATGCCGACCTGGATGCTGCAGTCAAAGGCGTCATCGCCAATAAATTCAGGAATGCCGGTCAAGTCTGTGTCGCCATCAACCGGATCTATATTGAAGAAGCGGTTTACGATGAATTTGTCGGGAAACTAGCCGATGCGGTCGCCAAGCTGAAAGTCGGCAACGGCATGGAAGAAGGAACCACAATCGGTCCATTGATCAACGGAAAAGGACTGGCGAAGGTCGAACGCCATGTCAAGGATGCTGTTGAAAAAGGCGCAAAGACCGTCATAGGCGGCAAGCGGAGCGGACTTGGCGGGACATTCTATGAACCGACAGTCCTCTCGCATTGTTCAGATGACATGGTGATTGCACACGAAGAAACCTTTGGTCCGGTGGCGGCCTGTTTCCGGTGTGCAAATGAATATGAAGCTGTCAACCGTGCCAATTACACCCCGTTTGGTCTGGCAGCCTATTTCTACACCAAAGACCTTGCCCGTGTTTTCCGGGTTTCTGAAGCGCTCGAGGCAGGGATGGTCGGCATCAACGATACCGGGGTTTCCTCGACAGTTGCGCCGTTTGGCGGTGTCAAGGAATCCGGACTGGGACGGGAAGGTTCTGTCCTGGGCATTGAAGAATACCTGGAAGTGAAGACCCTGCATCTTGGTGGGCTGTAACCCAACCGGGAAAGCAACGCATTTTAGAAGGATTGGAATATGTACGAACAGCAGTATCTGGCGCTTTTGTCTGAAATCCTGGAGCATGGGATTGATAAAGGAGACCGGACAGGTACCGGAACCCGTGCGGTCTTTGGCAGGATGATCCGCCATGACCTGAAAAGCGGCTTTCCGCTGTTGACGACAAAACGGCTTTATATCCGTGCCATTGTCCATGAACTGCTCTGGTTCCTGAAAGGCGGCACCAACATTGATTACCTGCATAAGAACAAAGTGACCATCTGGGATGAATGGGCGACAGAAACAGGCGACCTGGGACCGATTTATGGCGCACAATGGCGCAGCTGGGAAGGTTCCGATGGAAAGATTTATGACCAGGTTTCCTCAGTCATTGAATCAATCAAAAGCAATCCCAACAGCAGGCGCCATATCATCAGCGCCTGGAACGTTGCCCTGCTTCCCGATGAGAAAATATCACCACAGGACAATGTCCGTGCCGGCAGGATGGCACTTGCCCCCTGCCATGTCATGTACCAGTTCCAGGTTGCTGACGGACGCCTTTCCTGCATGATGACCCAGCGTTCAGGTGATATCTTCCTGGGCATCCCGTACAACACGGCATCCACCGCATTCCTGACACATATGATTGCCCAGCAATGCGGCCTTGAGCCTGGGGAGGTCATCCACAGCATCGGTGACCTGCACCTTTACCGCAACCATTTTGAACAGGCAAAGCTGCAGCTTTCACGCAACCCAAGACCGGCACCGAGACTGATGCTGAATCCGAAACCCTCCATTTTTGACTACACCTTCGAGGATTTCGGGATTGATGGGTATGATCCGCATCCAGCTATTCCCGCGCCGATTGCTGTCTGACCTCTCCGACTGGCTTTCCAGCAGAGAATCTGTTTTCCGTCATGATTTTGACGGACAAAAATGACTGGCAAGGAATACAATATTGACCTGTGTTGATTTTCCGGCTTCCACCCATGTTTAGACGTTTTTTCCTATCACTCTGCCTGGTACCGCTCCTGCTTGCATCAGGCATCCCTGCCCCAGCGTCCGCTGATGACCTCTCAGAAGGCCTTGAACTGTACCGTGCCAAAAAATACAAGGAAGCGGTTCCCTATCTGGAACGGGCTGCCAATGACGGACATGAAAAGGCGATTGAGGCATTGGACCAGATTTATGAGAGCCAGAACAAGGGGCAGGTTAAAGGCATGAATTTTGCCGATAAAGCCGCGGCAGGCAGTGATGCCGCCAAGGCCGGACAGGACCAGATGAAGGCTGAAGCAGATACAAAGGCCGATGACAGCAGGGACACTGCTGACCAGCCGGAGAAAAAAGAAAACGCAAAGAGCAGTTTCTGGCGCAAGGTGATTGCCATCTTCTTTGCACTTGGCATCGCGGTCATATGGTTCATCCACCGCACCATCCTCCGCCGTAAACGGGAACAGAGCCAAGACCAGAACCCGTTCAGGTAAGGTCTATAAATTCCTAATAATATAATTTCAAAAAAACTCTCAATTTATTGATAATAAACATTTTAAATAATATGAAAAAATTCCTGCCTCTTCTTTTCCTAGCTGTCTGCCAAGTCGCCTATGCCGGTTGGGACGGCGTCGATGAAAGCACCAATGTCCCGATTTCCATGTCAACCAGCAGGCCTGAGAAATTCAAACGGGGAGAAACCGTCGAGGTCTTCGATTATGCGGACAGGAATTACCATGAAGTGGAAATTGAACATATCAAGAGCCATGGCGAAAATGTCAAATATGAGGTCTATGACAAAGATATGTACATGGAACGTGTGTTCATCATGAACGGTAAACACCGCTGAGGTTCCAGAAAAACCGGATGCAGTCGAATCTTCCCCTCCTTTTCAGACGGCTGGGCATCGCAGCCCTAGCAGTGGCAGGGACTGTTGCCATTGTATTTGCCTATATCATCGGATCAATCTATTACTATTCGACCATTGATGAAAAAAGACCAGCCGATGCCGCCATCATCCTTGGTGCTGCGGCATGGTACAAACGTCCTTCACCCGTTTTTGAAGAACGCATCCGGCATGGTCTTTGGCTCTATGAAAACGGCTATGTCAAAAAACTGGTGATGACGGGCGGAAAATCCCTGAGGGCTCCCTATTCCGAAGCTTATGTCGCACGCCGGTTCGCCTTGAAGAAACATATTCCTGCCGATGACATCCTGATTGAGGAAGAATCACACAACACCTATGAAAACCTTGCAAATGCCAAGGAATTGATGGAAAAACATGACTTGCGTTCCGCCATCATTGTCAGTGACCCTTTCCATATGAAAAGGGCGATGTCCATCGCAGAAGACCTGGGTATCAAAGCCTATTCTTCCCCGACACCAACCACGCGTTATGAAAGCACTGCACAGTCTTTGCGCTTCCTGCTCCAAGAAACTGGTCATATGATTGGGTACATTATCTCTCCAATTAATTCTGATTAAAAACATCTATATATAAGCATCATTTTAAGTAGATTATCCATATTTTTTCATCAAAGGCATTGAATACCTCAACGCTTGATTCAGATATTGTTTCCTCTGCACAGAAAATTTTTTAAATTGACCTATATCAATTTTTTAAAAAAGTGCTACAATACAAGCATTCCCTCGACTCCATGCTGACTATAGCCCCAAATGCGGCTGATTGGAGCCACTGGACGGTAGCCCTCCTCTTTTTTGTACCGTCCCTCAGAAATGTGCCCTGTTCAAAGGGGCTGTCTCCATGTCTGAGTGTGGCTTCTACTTTCCCAAGCATCCATCAACCAGCAAACAGACACCCCTGAAAAAACCGGACGCATTTTAGCTTTTGATGTTCATTCACCGGATTTTTTAGGAGTGAAAAATGGAATTTGACCTTTCCATGACCATGATCAATGCCCTGCTTGCCCGTATCAGTGCGGACTCAACCCTTGCAGAGCGTCTGTCCACTTATTCTTTCACCAATGGCCGTATCCTAGTTCCTGACAACCTGTTCACCCCAGAGGAACTTGATGCACTCGAACAGATTGCCATTGAAACGGAAGACCGTGCCCTTCGGTTCCAGGTCATCGCCGCCCGTCAGATACGTCTCGAAACACCACGCTATCCAACATCTGACCTTGCGACTTTCTTCAAAGACATCAAGACCTACCTGTCAGAGAATGCGATTGACGGCTGGGTTTACCGCCGCAACCGTGATGGCGTGATGCTGCCGTGGTACATCAACGGCATTGAATACATCAACAACCGCAGCAATGAACATGGGGGACTTCTCTATGTCGCTATCCAGCTGCTTGCCAACACACAGGCGGCAACAACACCGGTCGGCAAGTCACAGCCCAACCAGTGGCATACCGGCATGACCAGTTCCATCATCTTCTATGAACGGGAGATGGGCAGGTTTTCCATCCCAGAACTTATGGCACGCAAGGGTTTCTATAAGGAATGCATTGAATTCAAGGAAGACTATGAAAAGCAGGTCGCCCTTTTTAGGCGTTACCAGCCACAGTTCGGCAAGCAGTTCAGGGCAACGAACTCCGCTTTTCTCATCAAACGTGATGACCGCTCAGTCTTCAACACCAGTGAATTCTTCCGGCTGCCGCCCGGCGGCATGTTCAAATGTGTGAACGATGAGGAAGAGATTGAACGCCGCATCGAAACCCATTCCTCCAGCAAAGAAGTGTTCATCCAAGGCACAGAAGGCCTGATCCCCATCCACTGCTACCTGCATATGTTCCACCTCGACCTGCATGAAAACTGCTGGGTCCATGTCCAGAACCTGCAGGAATATGTCTACCGCCCTGAAATCCAGAGCAAACTGATCCTCCCGGCGGAACACCGCCGTCTGATTGACATCCTCACTTCCCATATGGATGTGCTGATGGATGACATCATCGAAGGTAAATCCGGTGGCACAACCATCCTCTGCATGGGCGCACCGGGCCTTGGTAAGACCCTGACCGCCGAGGTGTATTCTGAAGTGGTCGGCAAACCGCTCTACCGTGTGCATTCCGGCCAGCTGGGCACGACTGCACAGACCGTCGAAGCGGCACTGGCGGATATCCTCAAACGCGCCTCCCGCTGGGATTCCATCCTGCTGCTCGATGAAGCGGACCTGTATATCCGAAAACGCGACAACAACCTGGAACACAATGCAATCGTGGCGGAATTCCTGCGGACGCTGGAATATTTCAACGGCCTGCTGTTCCTGACCACGAACCGTGAAGACGATGTGGATGATGCGATTGTCTCACGCTGCATCGCGGTCATCCGCTATGAAACCCCGTCCCGTGACGCTGCCATCCGCCTGTGGCACTCCCTAGCAGACCAGTTCAACGTCGACCTTTCTGAGGACCTGGTTTACAAGCTTGTCCGGGACTTCCCGAATTCCAGCGGCAGGGACATCAAGGAGCTGCTGAAGCTGACCAGCCGCCTGTGCCGGAGCACCAACACCCCGATTACACTGGAAGCCTTCCATGAATGTGCGGTCTTCCGTGGGAAATGATATTCAGATAAAGAATCAATGAAAAGGAGTACAAAATGATTTACAGATTCAAGGAAAACGTTGTTTACGGTGGTGAAGAACTCCATGGCGGTTGTGGTTTCATGGAACGTCATAAAATCATGATCCTGAAAAGGACCAAACATTGGATTATTTACAAACCACAGTTCCGGGACAAAATCCTGAAGGCAAAAAGGGGGTACATCTCTGGCTGGGGCGACTACATCATCGTGCCTGACAACGAGCATGATTATTACCATGCCTACGGTGTCGAACCCGGTATTGAGGCGTTCCCCATCCGGAAGAAACCGAAATGGCTCAAACGGTATATCAGGACAGCGTGAGTGTCTGGAAAGCATGACCGCCCTGTCATGATTGGACACCGACCGTTCCATCATGACAGATAGAAAGTTTTATGAACGGTTGAAGGATTGCCTGATAAGATAACGGCATTGAAACCGCGTAATCCTTGATTGCCTTATGAGGTCCTTTAACCGTTCATTGCTGAGATACTGTGCCATCGGACTGACAGTAGCTGCCACCGCACTGCCCGCCTATGCCGCTGATCTGGAAGGAAAGCCAGAAACCATACAGTCCGCTACACAGCAGGGTACTCAGACCGACAGCGCCGGTATTGCCCTTTATAAGAAAAAGCAGTATGCCGAGGCGCTTCCACTCCTGACTGCCGATGCGGAAAAGCATGACGCCAATGCCCAGATGGCACTTGGCAATATGTACAGCATGGGATTAGGTGTCACAGCTGACCAGAAAAAAGCCTTTGACTGGTATCTGAAAGCCGCCCGGTCACAGCATTCCTTTGCCCAGCTCTATGTCGGTTATTACTACGAAAAAGGCCTTGGGGTTCCTAAAAACGCCAAAGAAGCCTTTTCATGGTACAGCCGTGCCGCCAATGCCGGCATCCCGAACGCCCAATACAAAGTCGGCTACTGTTATGAAAAAGGGGTTGGTACAGCCGCCAATCCATCCCAAGCCAACAGCTGGTACCGCAAGGCAGCTGAAAACGGCAGTGCGAATGCCCAGCTGATCATGGGACAGCGTTACAGTGAAGGCAAACGTGGCAAGAAAGACATGGCAGAGGCGGCTAAATGGTTCTACCATGCCGCTGAACAAGGCTATGCCCCTGCCCAAGCAGCCCTTGCACAGCTGTATGAAATGGGCGAAGGTGTCCAGCGGGATGAGGCACGTGCCGCCAGCTGGTACACAAAAGCAGCCGAACAGGGTTACTCTCCTGCCCAGAACAACCTAGGCTACCTCTATGACCAGGGTAACGGTGTCATCCAGGATTATGCAACCGCAAAGAAATGGTATGAAGCCGCGGCCTCACAGGGCAACGTCCAAGCGATGTACAACCTGGGACAGCTTTATCAGATGGGGCACGGTGTTTCCCAAGACTACAGCATAGCCACCAAATGGTTCAGGGTGGCGGCAGAGAACGGTTCGGTCAAGGCTTCAAACAGCTTGGGCATGGCATACCTGGATGGCATGGGTGTCGAAATGGATCCCGTCAAAGCTGCCCGTTATTTCCTGACAGCAGCGCAGAAAGGCAATGTCTCTGCCCAATACAACCTGGCAATCCTGTATATCCAGCAACCTGAAGCACTAGCCAGGAACGGTATCAAGGCAACTGAAGCACAGGCACTGCAATGGCTGAAGAAAAGCGCTGGAAACGGCAACACCGCTGCCATGGAATACCTGTCCGATGTTTACCGTGACGGGAAACTGGGACAACGCAGGAACATCCAGCTTGCTGACAGCTGGCGTGACAAAGCCCTTGAAATTGAACGGAAAAGGGACCTCTATGCAACCGTTGAGCCACTGCCAACCATCAACAGATAAAGAAGGACTGCGTTCCATTCCCCCTCTCTTCTCCTGACAGGAACAGCCTGCTTCCTTGACAGTTTTCCAAGATTACGGAAAATTACCCTCGAATCCCCTAGGAAATGACAAAAAAGCAACATTTTTTGCATTCCTAGTGAATTTATGGGAAATATACCCTATCTTTTCAGTAGGAAATTGTTATAATCCTTCCAACAACATTGATGAAACCCTGCAGACCGTTAAGGAGCTGACACGTGAAAATATCAACCAAAGGCCGCTATGCCCTCAGATTCATGATTGACCTGGCAAAGAATGGCAAGGACCGGTATATCTCCCTGAAAGACGTTTCAATCCGTCAGGATGTTTCCCTGAAATACCTGGAGCAGATTGCATCAGCCCTCGGTAAAGCCGGTCTGATCCAGAGCGTCCGGGGTTCACAGGGCGGCTACCGCCTGGCACGGGCGCCACATGACTACACCATCGGCGACATCCTCCGCCCTATCGAAGGTGACTTTGCCTGTGTTGCCTGCCTGGAATCCTCACCGAATGCCTGTGGACGCTATGAAACCTGTCCGACAGTCCACTTTTGGGAAGGACTGAACAAGGTCATCACAGACTATCTCGATGGAACCACATTGGGTGACCTTTTAGAGCGGGGGGCAGAAGACGGCGGCTTTTATGTAATCTGACACCCATCTGGAAACCATTTCCCCGTTTACCTGGCATAGGCAACCAGTGGGATGTTTTTGTCAAAAATATTTAGAATAAACCTGAAGTATTATCTAGTAAGTATCTGATTTTAAACTTATCATCATCAAGGAGCTTGAAATGGCTAACATCGCAAAAAACGCAACCGACCTGATTGGCAACACCCCTTTGCTCGAACTCTCCCGTTATGCGGCAAACAACGGGCTTGAAGCAACAATCCTGGCAAAACTGGAATATTTCAACCCAGCCGGCAGCGTCAAGGACCGTATCGCCAAGGCTATGATTGACGCTGCTGAAGCAGACGGCAAACTGATTCCCGGCAAATCCACCATCATCGAACCGACTTCCGGCAACACCGGCGTCGGTCTAGCAGCGGTTGCAGCAGCACGTGGCTACCGTATCATCATCACCATGCCCGAAACCATGAGCATTGAACGACGCAAACTCATCAAGGGTTATGGCGCAGAACTGGTCCTGACTGAAGGCGCAAAAGGCATGAAAGGGGCAATCGCCAAGGCACAGGAACTGGCGCAGACCATTCCAGACAGCTTCATCCCGCTGCAGTTCGACAATCCGGCAAACCCAGCCATCCATAAAAAGACAACCGGTCCAGAAATCTGGAAAGACACCGATGGCAAAGTCGATATCTTCGTTGCAGGTGTCGGTACCGGCGGCACACTGACCGGCACAGGTGCCTACCTGAAAGAACAGAACCCCAACATCAAGGTAGTCGCCGTTGAACCAGCCACCTCCCCTGTCCTGTCTGGCGGCAAATCCGGTCCCCATAAGATCCAAGGTATCGGTGCAGGCTTTGTCCCAGCTGTCCTGGACACCAAGGTTTATGATGAAATCATCCCTGTTCCAAATGAAGCCGCCTTTGAAACCGCCAAGGCGCTGGCACATACCCAAGGTGTCCTGGTCGGCATTTCCTCTGGTGCCTCCCTGTGGGCAGCAACCCAGCTGGCAAAACGCCCTGAAAACAAAGGCAAAGTCATTGTCGCCCTGCTGCCAGACAATGGTGAACGTTACCTGTCCACTGCGCTGTTCCCAGCTGATTGATTAGGATAAGATAGCGTTTTCGATTTTTGAAAGAAATGCTTCATGGATATTGAATCCCTCTGTATTCATGGTGGAAAGGCTGGCACCGATTCAAGCGGTGCCATTTCCACGCCGATTTACCAGACGGCAACCTATGCCCACCCAGGTCTTGGCAAAAGCACCGGTTTTGACTACAGCCGGGGCATGAACCCGACCCGGGGTGTCCTGCAGGAAACCATGGCGAAACTGGAAGGCGGTGTGGCTGCCTATGCTTTCTCTTCCGGGCTGGCAGCAGCATCCGCGATGATGGAGCTCTTCCAACCTGGGGACCATATCATCTCCTCAGATGACCTATACGGAGGGACTTGGCGTCTCTTTCAGAACTTCTCCATGAAAAATGGATTGACATTCGACTGGGTCGATGCCTCTGACCCGGTCAATGTCGAGGCAGCTATCCGTCCAGAAACCAAGGCTGTTTTCATCGAGACCCCGACAAACCCATTGATGCATGTCAACGATATCGCTGCAATCGCAGGAATCACAAAACGGCACGGCATCCTGCTGATGGTTGACAACACCTTCCTGACGCCAGTCAACCAGCAACCGATCCTGTTGGGCGCGAACATCGTCCTGCACAGCGCGACAAAATACCTTGCCGGGCATAACGACACCCTGGCCGGCATCCTTGTCTGTGATTCTGAAGAGCTGTCTGAACGCCTGCATTACATCCAGAACGCCGTGGGTGCTTCGTTGGGAGCATTCGACAGCTGGCTTGTCCTCCGGGGTATCCAGACATTGCCCATCCGGGTCAAACGCCAGCAGGAAACCGCCCTGAAAATCGCTGAATGGCTTGAGAAGAACCCGAAAATCTCAAAAGTCTTCTACCCAGGTCTCAAAGACCATCCCGGCTATCAGACCTCCATCAAACAGTCTTCCGGCTTCGGTGGCATGATTTCCTTTGAAATCGCCGAGGAAGCCGGCGGGGAATCCCTAGTCAGGCAGGTCCTTGAAGGTGTCAAACTGATTCAGTTTGCCGAAAGCCTTGGCGGAACCGAATCGCTGATTACCTACCCAACTACCCAGACACATGGCGCCATCCCTGAGGCGGAACGCATCGCCAGGGGCATCACCAACAGCCTTTTACGGCTGTCAGTCGGTCTGGAACATGCGGATGACCTGATTGCAGACCTTGCCCAGGCTTTCGGTGATGAACCGCCTGTAAAAGATGCTTTTGGTTTCGATACCGTCCCTGACCGCAAAGGGACAGGTTCCCTGAAATACGATTATGCCGTCCAACGAGGCAAACCTGCCGATGTCCTGCCCTTATGGGTGGCAGACATGGACTTCAAGGTTCCACCTGCTGTGACAGCTGCCCTGCAAGAAGCCGTTTCCCATGGCATATATGGCTATACCGAGCCAAAACCCGGGTACTTTGAGGCAGTGCAGGGCTGGTTTGCCAGACGGCATCACTGGGTACCGGAACCAGAATGGCTGGTCAAGACACCCGGTGTCGTCTATGCCATCTGCACTGCCATCCGTGCATTGACAGGACCAGGTGATGCCATACTGATCCAGCAACCGGTCTATTATCCCTTCTCGCTGTCCATCCGTGACAACAACCGCAGGCTGGTCAACAATCCACTGGTCCTCAAGGATGGGCATTATGAAATCGACCTTGGAGACTTTGAACAGAAAATCATTGAAAACAACGTTAAACTGTTCATCCTCTGCAACCCACATAATCCTGTCGGACGCATCTGGACGCGTGATGAGCTGAAAGCCATGGCGGATATCTGCCTGAAACATCAAGTCCTGGTGATTTCCGATGAAATCCATGCAGACTTCGCTTTCCCCGGTTATGCCTATACACCTTACGGCACACTGGGGGATGCTTATCAGGACAGCGCTGTCATCTGTACTGCCCCCAGCAAGACCTTCAATATTGCCGGGCTTCAGGTTTCAAACATCTTCATCCCCAATGCTGGAATCAAGGCAAAATTCCAGCAGGCACTGAACGCCACCGGCTATGACCAGATGAATGCCATGGGACTTGCCGCCGCACAAGCGGCTTATGAAGGCGGTGAAGCCTGGCTGGATGCCCTGTTGGCTTACCTGACGGTGAACCTCGGTATCCTCCGCAAGTTTGTTGCTGAGCGCCTGCCAGGCGTCAGGTTGATTGAACCGGAAGGCACTTACCTGATATGGCTTGATTTCTCAGGTACCGGACTTTCCGGCAAAGACTTGGATGATTTCATTGTCAATGATGCGCGGCTTTGGCTGGACCACGGTGAAATCTTCGGTCCTGGCGGAGAAACCTTTGAACGCATCAACATCGCCTGCCCTGCCACAACCCTGGTCAAGGCATTGGAACAGCTTGAAAAAGCACTGGTGCAGAAAAGAAACTGATAATACCTTTCATTGCTGAATGCCGGTTCTGGAATTTCCAAAACCGGCATTTTTTCTGGTAACAGGTCAATCAACCCTCAATCTGCACTATCATCAGGCTGTGCTGTCATCAGCCGCATTCTCCTCTTCATCATCGACAAGCCATCCCATTTCCCTAAGGCGGTGCTCAAGGAAAGAACCAAAGTCGTTTTTGAAGCGGATTTTCCTGTTATGGAGATTGATGAACAGCTGCCCCAGCGTCTTGGCATTCAACTTGAAGGGCATCCTGCCTTTCCGGTAATGATGGAAACCGTAAGTCTTGAAAATCGGTACATAAATCGAAGCCGGCATTGGATGCAGGAAATGGTCATGGCTTTCAGCAGCAGCCTGCCATTTGAACACCTGTTGCGGATTCATATGGAGCATCAAGAAATCCTCGAAATTCATTTCCGAGAAAAGGAAGTCCGGAATTGAAGCAGGCTTGGCAGCATAATTGTTGGCTTCACTGTGTGTATAGATATCCAAGTCAACCCAGATGATGATTTCCTCGTACCGCAGATACTTGCGGATACTCCGGTAATGCCCGACAACCGCTTTGTAGGCACCGTTCCCGACAGTGCGCGGTATGAATGTCAGGGGAATCCGGTATTCCCGGAAAAAACGGTTCAGTTCCTGAAGGTACATCTGTTCAGATTGGCCTTCACAGACAACGGTTACAGCCCGTGACAGGGAAGGACCTTTTCGTATATCCATCATCGTCACATCCCGTTCAGATATATGGGAAAGGTATTCCGGCAAACTGCCCATTCAGGTAGAGTTCCCTGAAACTGGCAAGATTGCTGACCCCTTCGAAGTCAGACAGTCGGACCAGCTCGGTGCCTTCCTGCTGGGTTTTCCTCACGATGCCGACCTCTGATACCCGCAAGATGTCAACATCCAGGATTTCCGTATTGTGGACTGTAAAAATCAGTTGGGCATTATGCTCATTGTAACGTTTTTCCTTGAAGAGCCTGACCAGCTCAATCAGCAGTAGCGGATGCAGCGAACGGTCAAGTTCATCGACAATCACCGTTCCGCCAGTCTTCAGGGCTGCCAGGAAAATCCCCAGCAATCCTGCAACAATCTGTGTCCCGCTGGATTCTTCCGTCGTGAAATCAAACTCCACCTCGTTGCCCTCAGCATCCTGATGGAAAGAACGGATACTATCAGCATTCAAGACAATATTGCTCCCTTCTTTCTCGACACTGGTAATCCGGTTATAGAACTCAGGCGGAGCATCGAGATATTCCTGGGCATGCTTATGGTCATGTTCAAGCAGCACACGTGTCCGGTCAATAGACATGCGGCTGATATGGATGTCAAGCGTTTCAAGCAATGAAGTAATCTGCTCGAAAGCATTCTTCAACGGTTCAGGATCGTGGTCATTCGCCAAGACCGCCGCCAATGTATTGACCCCCCGGGACAGGTGGATGCTGTTGTCATTCAGGAAAACAAACCGTTCAGCCAGATATTCACAGAGAGCGGTGATGCCGGCATGAAGCCCTTGATAGCGTTTACCGATGATAGACAGGAATGTCATTGTCTGCTGCCTCTGCGGCGTACAGCATTCAACCCGATGGATTTCCTGAAGACGCTCTTCCGGATAGGACATGGAAGAAAGACCGGAGAAATTTTTCGCATCTGGACCAATCCGGTAAATCTCTTCCCCATCCACCTTCAGCACCTCACTGAGGATGGTCTGTCTGTTATACGCCAGCTCATAAGAATAATCCTGCCCATTGATGATGAATTCCGTGATGAAACTGGTCGGTTTTCCCCGATTGTTCAGCTTGTCTGGCTGGAACTGTCCTTCAATACCTGTCAAGACACTGTCGGCAAAGACCCGCAATGCCTTCAGGACATTGGACTTACCAGATGCATTCGCCCCGTAAACCGCCAGGACCGGTATCAGCCGGACCTTTTTCCGGGGTTCAAGGAAATACAGGAAATCTGAATCCTGATAACCGGTCGGTGCACGTTTCTCAGCGAAGGAAAGATTGAGTTCCAGGTTCTGGATAGACCGGAAATTAGAGACTTTGAAGGATGACAGCATCAAAATTCCTTTTCAAAAACCTTGAGTTGACTTCATCAGTATACTGCAAATTCAAACAGCAGCCATATCCTCAACTAATCCGCTGATGTACGGGAAGCACTGCCGGTTCCACTGACTTTCATCGGGCAGCTGTCAGGTATCCGGTATTGCAGGGTTTTCGGTTCTGCATGGGCAATGCAGGTCTGTTCCGACAGTTTCCTGCCACCGGTCACCTCGCAGCCACCGCATGCCTTGACACCATCCAAAATGCCCTTGTAAGTGATTTTCAACGGATAGATTTCTGCTTCAGGGTTACTGCTGTCCAGACCTGTCCTGCCAACATAGTCGTTCACCCGGCTGATGGGCATGCCTTCATCCAGCTTTGTGCTGATATAGTCGGTATATACCGTAAAAGCCTCCCCCATCTTCCTGATGCGGCTTTGGTACACACTGGAAGTGTGCCTGGCAGGAAAAACATAATAACTGTCACCGCCATTGGCATCTGCCCATAGCGGGTCTTCATGGATTTTCCAGCCATAGAGTTCCCGACCGACCTGGACAAATCCGCTTCTGCCAAAGCCATTGTCTTCAATACTGATATGGCCACCATGGCTTTTTGCCGTCTTGACACCATGGAAATAGATTCCTCCGGTTTTCAGATGCTCGACCACAAACATCTTGGCAGAAGCCCCTTCCATCACATCAACTGCCAGCAGGTAATAGAAAGGTTTCCGTTTCCCTGATGCGCCTGCCGCCGGTGCATTCAAGGAAACAGGCCGCCAGCATTCATCGGTGTTTCCCTCCATCGTCCAGCAGTTTTCTTTCCGGTCATAATGGCTGTGGGTATTCCGCATGATACTGGCAGCCAGCTTATCAAACCTTGAATCATGGTTTCCAATCAGCAGGTTTTCCAATGGTGGAGAAGCAACACAGGCACTTCCCACAGCAAACAAACCGGTAAGCATCACAAACAAGCGTCCTATCATAGGATTACCCCTAGCTTTGAATAGCTGAAAACATGGTCAATCCTTCAATGTTTTCGGGAAAATGAAATCCTTAGCTGCCCTTCCACTGAAAAGCTTCTTCCAGCCTTGCCTTCAGACCGCTTGTCCGCTCTGTCGCCCTTTTCACAGCACGGTTATAGACAAACTGCTCCCCGAAAAGCGCCAGTGTCCCACGTTCCTGCTCTGAATCCACTTTTACCCGGGTGACTGCGGTATAAAGCAGTTCCTTTGTCGCTAGCTGGTTTTCCTCACCAGACGGCAGAAAAACGGCGACATCTTCATACTCTGAACCCTGGGACTGATGGATGGTGATGGCAAAAGCCGGTTCATACTGCGGCAACCTGCCCAATGCCAATGTTTTCTGACGGTCTCCAAAATAAACTATGGAATTCGATGTATCAGATGCTGACTGCGGCAGGACAATCCCGACATCACCGTTGTAGATATCCAGTACGCTATTGTTTTTCCGGACAATGATTATCTGACCTGACTGGGCATCCAGCTTCAAGCCTTTCAAGGCATCCCCCAAGCGTTCCTGCGCATAATCATTGATGGCATCCACACTCATCTTCCCATGTCGTGTAGCAGCCAATGCCTGGAACCTTTTGGCTGAATCCCATAATGCTGAGACATCCTGATGACTGAGATAAGCCTTGACTGCATCAGCATAGGCTGCAATATGTCCATCCAACCAATTCTGGGCAGAAGATGACAGTAAACCTTTCAATGGACCACTGGATGAAAGATGGTTGAGAATCCCTGAATCCGGTGGTATGAAGATATCCTTATCTTCCCTGACCATTTTGATGTTTCCCGCCAACTGTCCCAAAGGACTGCTTTCTGGGAAACGGTGGCTGACAGTCAATTCAGAGACATAGCCTTTCTTGAGTGGGCTGTCGTCATCACAGATATCCGCCAGGATGGAACCTGGTCCCACAGCTTCAAGCTGATAGGGATCGCCCAGCAGGATGACCCGTGTCCGTCCAGCATCAATCACTGACAGGAAACGCACAGCCAATTCAATATCAACCATCGATGATTCATCAATGACCAAGACATCGCAGTCCAACGGCTTTTCCGCTGAGGGCCTCAGCCCATTTGCCTGCGGGTCAGCCAGCCACTTGTGCATCGTATGCGCAACAAGTTTTGATTCCCTTTCTGCAAGGCATTCAAACGCCGTTTTACCGGCAATCGAATGCCTGACAGATTCCAGCATCCGCCCTGCCGCCTTGCCAGTCGGTGCCGCCAAAACAATCCTGAGTGTTGGGTCTGATGCCAGCAGGCATTCCAAAATCCTGGCGACTGCCGTTGTCTTACCGGTGCCTGGACCACCAGAAATGATTGAAAGCCTGTTATCCAACGCTCTTTCAATCGCTTTCCGACGTTCACTTGAGGAGGGTTCCAGCTGGTCCAGTTTTGAAAATGATGCTTTCCCTGCCGTTCCTGCCTTGGCAAAAGACACCAATAACTGTGCCAGCCGCTTTTCCATCCACCAATACCGCCGGAAATAAATCCGCGATGATGCCTTGACAGGTTCAGGATCATAAACCAACGGAACATTGCCATTTTCCGCTGATGACTGGTCCACTATCAGGCCACATGCCATCAGCAAATCAACCGCTTCACTGACTGATTCCAATGAAACAGTCCTTTCCCGTGTTGATACAGTCTCAACTACCCTCTGCAGCGTCACACAGAGACTGCCTGCTGCACCTGCCTTCGACAATGCACGGTAAACATATCCGAGCGCTTGGCTGATAGCGGCTTCATGGGAAGACCATTGACACCACCAGTCTGGCTGGCGTTTCATCATCGCCAAATGGATGGCAGCATAGCTGTCAACTGCCTGCCTGGTATTGTCAGCCTGCCTGTCATCAGAAGTCCTTCGGTCGCCGGTTTCTTCGGACAGCTCCATATTCTTGATATCTGTCTCCATCGCCCGCTCCTTCAGACACCTCCTGATTGCCCTGACAGGATACTGTTCAGGGTTTGAACCTGCTTCCGGATTGTCCCAATTGGCATACTGTAAATCCCATTGTTGCCAGATTTGTCATCAACACCTCTCAGGAAGACATAAACAGCCCCTCCGATCATATCCATGACCTCTTCTTCAGACCGTTCAGGATGACGCTGTTGCAGGTAACGGAACAACGCCACCGTATAACAGAGCGCCTGCAAACGATAATGGTGCTCATCCATGACCATCTCCATCGCCTCCTGTGTATAGTTTCCAGGATTGTCACAGGAATCTGTTTCCGTATCGATGGCATTGCTCTTCCAATCAATCACCCAGTACCTGCCATCATCATTTTTCAGCAGCAGGTCAATCTGTCCCGTCAGATACCCCTTGAGGGAATCCTTAGCCGCAGAAGGATCAGCTTTCAGTGACAGGTCATCCAATCCACTGACAAAACTTTCGACATCCAGTGCATAGTCCGCCTTTCCCGGCACCGTCAGCATGAAATCGATTTCGGGCACCACCTGCCGGCCACGGATAAGTGCACCAAAATCAATCTGAGTCCCTTCAACAGCCATCGGTTTTGTAAACAGGATCCGCAGGCAATTCCCTATCCATCTGGCGCAGTATTCTGAAAAAGAAGCTGGTCCTTCTTGGTTCCTGTATCCCAGTCTCTCCAGACAGGCTCTCTGATAGGAGCCTCCGTTTGCCACAGCAAAGAAAGACTTTCCTTTCATCTGGCTGTCAATGAATGTCTGAAGACTGTCAGTCGAGGTTCCTGAAACGGAAATACGTTGATTGACAGCTTTTTCTATCAGTTTATGTAGGAAATCCCCTGCCACAGTCCCTTTCGGGAAAGCAGCATAACCATTCTGCCTATAGGGAAACATCTTCTCTGAGGCAAGTTTCCGGTTGATGCCGGAAAAACTGGTCCTGCCCCATGTCTTTGGCATGCCATGACCAATATCCGCTTGATACCGGCTCGTCTGATGCACCAAAGTCCTTTCACTGACAGGGATTTCACGGTCATCATCCTGACCACTGACATGCCGCCAGCGATAGAAATCACCGGCTGTCAAATCCGGTTTCAGTGGAACACCTGGATATTGCTGATAATCCTTGTCCTGATGGAAACTTTCCTGAAAGATATGGATGGCTTCCTCTGCTTTTGACAGGACAGCCCCCTCAACCGGTTCCGCCGCCTTTTCAAGACTGTTTCGCCATGCCTGGACAGCAGCCCCGAAAGTTTTCCGTAACCGTTCTTCAGATGAAAGCGCTTTCTTGCCTGTCTTTTCTGAATAGGGCACAGGTTCTGCATACAAAGCCCTGACGTAAGCACTCGCAATGCTGTCTGCCGAGAAACTTGAAAAGTCTTTCTTTTTCTTGGATTGATGGGGGACACCCAATACCAGCGGCAGGACCAGCCTTGCTGAAGCCCGGGTCATACCGACATATGCCAGACGGACCAGCTCCTGTTCCTCCCGCTCGCGGGTCTGCGGATGCCTGCTGACCGATATCGGTTCATCGGTCAGGACATAGCATTTCCTGCCATTGCGGTCTTCACGGAAAATCGAACGCTGCTGTCCCCCGATACGGGTTCCTACTGCATCACAAAGATAGACCACCGGATATTCCAGTCCTTTACTGGCATGGATGGTCACAATATTGACCAGATTGTCATCACTTTCAATCCTGAGCCTTGCTACATCATCATCTGACACCCCTGCATCATCCGAAATGGTCTTCCGCAACCAGTGCGTGATGCCCATCAGGTCTCCATATGCCTGTTGGGCAACCTGCATCAGTTCCAGCACATGATGGTAATTGGCAAGCATCCTTGCCCCTTTCAGCAAAGGCAGCAGCCGTTCATCGGTGTCATACCGGCGCATCAGATCCATGAACACGGGATAAACGCCCTCTTTCATCACCTTTTGCGAAGCAGCTTTGATGAACTCCCTGAACACCTGCAGGCCAGATTCATCTTCCTGTACCGCTTTCAGCGAATGACCGACCAACCGGGTCGCCCTTGCCGCTGTCACAACATCAAGCCGGTCCGGGGCAATCATCGCATCCAAAACTGCAAGGATTTCAATCGCCTCAGTACTCTGGAAAACGCTCTCATTGCTATTCAGACGGGTACGGATACCCCGTTCCGCCAGTTCCCTGATGACAGCATCTGCCCCAGCACGCCGCTTGACCAGGATGGCGATATCCTTCGCTTCCAAAGGTTTCCCGCTGTAATAGACCGTTCCATCCAGCAGGGAAACAATATCCGTGGCAATGGCTTTTGCCAGCCATTGATTGATTTCACCTTCTGTGAAAAAGGTATCCTCATCAAACGTATTCGTCCAAAACTCAAAAGCCGGGACAGGCGACCAGACATCCCTTTCTTCCTTCCGCATCAATGGCAGTTTCTTCGGGTTGGCGCCCACTGACTCATATTGGATGGCATCGTTCAAGAAACGGGATTGTTCCCCCTTTTGACAGAAAAATGTATTGACTGCCTGGACCAATGCCGGTGTTGAACGGAAATTTGTTTCCAGCATCCTGATATGGTTAATTCCCTGCTTTGCCTGAAGATAAGTCTCTAGTTCCGCTGAGCGGAACCCATAAATCGCCTGTTTCGGATCCCCGACAAAAAAGACATATGGCCTGTCAGCCTCTGGGGATGATGATGTGTCCAAGAAAAGTCTCTTCAGGATATTGAACTGGATCGGGTCGGTATCCTGGAACTCATCCACCAAGACTGCCTTGAAGCGCTGACGGATATTGTCCACCAATGAACGGTTTTCACCATCCCTGAGTGCCAGCCAGAATTCCAGCAACAGGTCATCAAATGTCAAGGTCTTGGAAACCTGCTTCAATGCACGGATACGGTCAGGCACCACCTTGAACGTTTCCTGGATCCAAGCCTTCATACCATCGCTGATGGGACTTTCCGCCTTCGCAGCAAGCACATCCAGGTCGATATCTGCCATTGACTGGGCTTTCAGCCTTCCCAGTTTCTCATCCCATCCTTTCCACCGCTGCAGTTCCTGAATGAAAGCCTTATCATCTTTCCGGATAGCATAAGTAGTACGGAGCACTTCATCCAGTGCTTGGGCAACCAAGGCATCATCATTGCCCAGCGTCATCTCGAAAGAACCTCCCCGGGAAAAAACGTAATCCACCAGCATTCTCTGGCAGAAAGAATGGATTGTGAAAACCGCCGCATCATCAAAACGGTTCACCGCTTCAGACAGACGGTCGATGCACTTTGATATTTCCTCTTCTGGCAAACGAAGCCACCCTGCCAACAGCTTCCTGTCAGTCTCATCATAGTCCCCTGCCTCAAACCGGTTCTCCTCAGCAGACTTGGCATCCTTCAAGGCATCCCGGTACTTCATCAGTATCTTCCGGATACGGGCAGACAGCTCTGCTGTCGCAGCCCGGGTGAAGGTCATAATCAACAGCGACTGGATTGGAACAGCTTTCTCGACAACAAGGCGGGCAACCAACCGTTCCAACGAATATGTCTTGCCTGTTCCAGCACTGGCCTCAATCAGCATCGCCTCCCTGACAAGGGTTTCATTGACCACATCAAACCGGACTGGACTGTTTCCCGCGGAGGAAGGACGGCTTTCTTTAGACTCAGGCATGTTTTTCCCCCTCCATCGGTTCTGTTTCCATCAAAATCCGAATCTGGCTGCACAGTTCTGATGCGGTTGGCGGCACCTTGCTGGATTTCCTTTTCTTTTTCATACCATCCAATTGAACCGTTTCAATGGACAGGAATGCTTCCAAGGTCTTGTCAACCGTCGCCTTCTGCTGGTTTTTCATATCCTGCCATGCTTCATCATGCCGCCAGAACGGATTGAAGCGGGGTCTTTCCATACCACCGAACCCATTTGAATAATGATTCGGGAAAACCGTCTTGTCTTTCATGACCCGCATGAAAAGCTGGCAGATGGCAACAAGTACCTGTTTTACCTCCACGGCGGGCAAGACAGCCAACCGTTTAAGTTCAGGACCATCTTTCGTCCAGTTGACCAGATACATCGACAGAGGCTTTTCAGAAGCACTGAGCAGCAGATGCAGCAGCCATGCAGAAGTCCTCCCCCGTGTGCCGGACACCACCTGCAGATAACCTGCCCCACCATAGCTGCCTCCCAGGCACTGCTCAACCTCGGGAACCGGTATCTGGACCGTGATGCCGTCAACCTCAAGCTGCACAGGTGGAACCTGTTTCTCAAACCCATCTGGCATTAACATCTGGATAAGCGCATTGACTGCCATCATCCGCTCCTTGACAGGAGCCAGTAAACCCTCCCGGATAGACTGGCAGCCTATCCGAGGATCATCTGCCAGGAAATCCACAGACTCCTCTTTCCTGAGGCAGGCCAGTATCCGCCGTTCCAGCATAGACTGGAAAAGCCTGTCCTCCGGCATCTGTACCTGTGGTGTCCTGTCCGTATCAGACCATCCGACTTCTGCCATACCGATCGCTTTCCTGACAACAGTATCCGGACTGTTCCAGACCTCAACCAGTTGCGGGAAAGGGATTGTAACAATCCCTGAAGAAGTGACCGGCGACACTATCTCAAGCGGCCTTGAATCGCTGTCAATGAATGCAGGCTCAGCTCCCAACTTCCTGTCACCGGTCTCTCCATACCCGGACTCGACTGCCTCAACCGACCTCAGCACCCTTTCATCGCAGGTCCGGAAATAGCGGGCATCCGTTTTCTCGGGTTTGCCATCATCACCGATGCGCCAGAGATTGCCCGCTGAATAACGGGTCAACGGCAGGACAGACACCACCTGCCCCAAGTCAACACCTGATTCCTGGAGCCAGAACATCAGGTCCTGGACCACAATCGAGGGATTCAGCGCCTTTGAGGCAACCGTCGGTTCTGGACCAGCATCATAAGCAATCAAAAGTCTGTCCTGCGCTGCCAATAGCAGGTCAAGGAACACATTCCGGTTATCCTCCCGTGAATCCCGGTCACCTTTCCGTCGAATGAGCCCTTTCTGCACCTCATCCATCCCGTCTTGAGGCTGTGTCAGGTCAAATTCCTCCGCCCTGTTCACCCCTGGGAAAACCGGTCCGTCATCCATGCCAATCATGGCAATAGCCTTGAATGGCAGTCCCCGGAAATCCTGCATCCCTGCAAAGACAATACAACCATCCGCATGCTGCCGTCCCCGGGTTTCCACAAATCCCTTCTCCAAAGCCATCCAGAAAACCTCAAACGGCATTCCCCTCTGACCTAGGGTAGCAGACAGGATCTCAGTTTCCATAGAAAGCGTTTTCCGGAAAGTACCGATATCTTCCAGAACTGCCTTCTGTTCAATCCCTACCGGGAACAGCGTCTCCAGAAGGTCAACCGTCCATTGATTCCATCCATCAGGCGTCAGGTTCTCAAAAGTACGGGCATAAAGCCCCTTCAAAGCCATATAGATATTGGTCAACACATCCAGACGCACCAGACCTTCCGCATCTGATACCCGGTCAAACCCTGAATTTTCTGTGCCATAGACCGGCAGCACATCCCCATAAGGCTGGTAATGCCCCTCTTCCGTCAAGCGCCCCATAACAAGGCGTTCCATCGCCCGTTCAAGCGTCCCATCTGATGTCTCTGTTTCCCCTTCAACCAATCCCTGCCCTGCAAGAAGCCTGAGATGCTCCCCGTCAATGCCAAAACGGAACCCGGCAGTCTCCAGCCACCGCTGCATGACCTGGACATCATCCAGTGAAACCGCCCAACTGACTGTCAGCAAGGGCAGCGCCAGCATTTCAGAAAATGCGGCGGCAGACAGCATCGAATGGACCATCCTGCCGGTTTTCAGGATAGCGGATGCCGCTGTATTCACTGCCAGTTCCGTCCTGCCGACAATCCGGTAAGCCAGCTGCTGGTCTTCAGGTTGGGATGCCATTACCCCCCTGATCAACGGTGCCCGCTCATCAATCTGGGGCGTTACCACCAAGACATCCTCAGGCTTCAGTGTCGGGTCATCGCGCCTGCATGCTTGGATCCAGTCAACAACAGCCTCCACCTGCCGGACAAAGCCCGATGCTTTCAGGATACGGAAGCTCCTGTCATCTTCAGCCCTGAAACCTTCCACCTTCAACGGTTCATCAGCAAGAAGGCTGTCGGCCATCCTGTCGAGCAGTGTCTTCCCTTTCCGTTCAACACAGATCAGATGTGAATTGACAGATGGCATCTCAGCCTGATCCAGATTACAGACTGAAGACACCTTCGTTTCCGTCAAGTCATTCCAGGGAATAAGATGCGCCTTTTTATGGACAGAAAGCTGTTTTGCTGTAACCGCCTCTTCAAGGAGTGGAATCGACTGACTGGCTTCCTCCGGCGCAAAACGCCAGATACGGTCAATCAATGCCCGCGTACTGGCGGCATTGCGGTGCAGGAAAGCATTGCCGGACACCCCTTCTTCAGAGCGGGAACCGAACCATCTGCCATCTGCCCCAAACCAATATTCTTGACAGGGATTCATCAGATATAGCCAGACATCCCGCTGACCGGCTTCTTTCGCAAGGAAAGGTAAAGCCAGAGGTGGCAAAACCTGAGGCATGAAAAAATGCAATGCCCGGCGGTCATCTGAAAACAGGACTGCTGATTTTTCCAGACTGTCAGGAATCTTCCTGACCAAGTCAATCAGGCTATGCCCTTTCGCCTCTTCCTGGGATTGTGCAGTATCCAGTTTTCCTGAAACCAATCCGTCAAGCCGGACCTTGACCTTTTCCCATAACGCCTTCTGCCATCCTGCGTCAGGATGCCTGTCACGAAGCATCCGCTGGACCTTCAGCCTCTCTGTGGAAGGAACACTCTCCACCGTTTTCTCACCAAGCCATTCCAATACCCAGTCAAAACGGTAATTGATGTATTTCGTGAAAACCGCTGCAATCCGGATGGCAAGTTCATAGACTTGAGTCGGGCGGTTCTCTGCGGTTTTAAGGAAATGGACCAACCTTCCGGATACCGCCAGGTCCAGTTCCGCTTTATCCAGGATATCCCAGATAATCCATTCCAGCGTCTTGCCGATTTCCCCCTTGCCCAGCCAAAGACTGCCATAAGGCCGCATCCAGCTGCTGATCCACTCCATCTTCAACCCCATGCAGACACCCTTGGCATCTGGATGGTTGACAAACGTCCGCATCAGGTCATCCGACACTGCATCGCTTGGCACAATCACCTGCAACGGCGAAAACAACGGATCAATGGTGGTATTGCTGTAATCCAGTCTCAGGTTCTCAATCAGGCACTGCCTGAGCACCTCATAGCGGTTGCTGTAAACGATATTGAGCATGGTCTGCCTACATTGGATTCAATCACACAAAAAAAGGAAAGCCAGCTTGCTTGGAACCACTGCGCCTTGCCCCGTTTTATGCCATGCCTGTCAGTCACTGGTTTCAGTGACATCTTCTTCAGTCAGTTCCAGGTATTCAGTGTCCCCTGACAGGGAACAGCACATGGTGATTTCAAGGCTGGGCAGTCCGCCATGGATTTTCATCCGGCTTTCCGCCATATCGATATAGGATTGGATGGTCTGGTCGGTGACGTTCCCCGCCAGGTTTTCCCGGACAAAGTCCGCAATGGCTTTTTTCCCTGCTTCGTTGATGGTCCTGCTCATGATGTTTCCTTGTTCCTGATTGGTGGCAGATAGAAGGGATTATGGCATATTTTCGGATTCTTCAATCCTCTCATGTACAGGCAGCAACATTTTGACGCAACCGTCAGGAATGTCTATGATTCAGTGGTTTGTCTGGCAGCTATAGTCCGGATATTGTTTCCAATTTTTCCCGATGAGCCGTTTCCGTCCTTATTTCAAGCACTACAAGCCACTGATGGTATTAGGCATCCCCATCATGGTCGGCCAGCTCGGGATGATTGTGCTGGGGTTTGCTGACACCATCATGATCGGCAGGTACAGTACGGAAGCGTTGGGGGCTTCTGGGTTTGTCAACAATCTATTCAACCTGGTCATCATCGGCAGTACAGGGTTTGCCTATGGGCTGACACCGTTGGTCAGCTCCAATCATGGGCAAGGCAGGCATCAGGCTATCGGACGGCTGCTGAAGAATGCACTGTGGGTCAATTTTTCAGTGGCAGTTGTCTTCACGGTCATCATGGGGGGCGTTTACCGCAACATCGGGCGGTTTGGCCAGCCTGAAGAGCTGATGCCGCTGATCAAGCCGTATTACCTTGTCCTGCTGGCTTCTTTGGTCCCTGTCCTGCTGTTCAATGCTTTCCGCCAGTTCGCGGATGGCATCACAGATACGAAAACATCGATGTGGATACTGGCTTTCGGCAATGCGCTGAACATCTTCTGCAACTGGCTGCTGATCTATGGAGAATGGGGATTCCCTGAAATGGGATTGCTGGGCGCAGGTGTTGCGACACTTTTCTCACGCATCGCGATGCTGGTGGTTTTTATTGCAGTTTTCCTGATGCGTACCCGTTACCGGGTGTACCTGAGAGGCTTTTTCCGTTCTCCGGTCAATGGCAGGGATTTCCTCATGCTGAACCGTCTGGGCTGGCCGTTGGCACTGCAGATGACGATGGAAACTTCCGCATTCTGCCTTTCAGCTGTCATGGTCGGATGGTTGGGTACAGAAGCCTTGGCGGCACATCAGGTGATGCTGACCATCAGTACAGTGTTTTTCATGCTGTATTATGGGATGGGGGCGGCAACATCTGTCAGGGTCAGCTATTTCCTCGGCAGGCTGGATATCACGGAAGCCAGACGGACGGCATCCAGCGGTTTCCATCTGACCCTGGTCATGGCGCTTATCCTGAATGCCGCTTTCTGGCAGGTCAGGTTCCTGATTGGTGGGCTGTTCACGGATAATGCTGCGGTCCTGTGGATGATATCAGGGCTTTTCCTGCCGATGGTGGTCTATCAGTTCGGTGACTGCCTGCAGATTACTTTCGCCAATGCGCTCCGCGGTATCATGGATGTGAAGTTCCTGATGTTCTCGTCCTTCATCGCCTACTTTGTCATTTCCCTCCCGCTGAGCTATCTCTTCGGCTTCACATTCGGGTTCGGCCTGGTGGGTATCTGGATGGCTTTCCCGTTTGGCTTGACCAGCGCTGGGCTGATGTTCCTGTTCCGCTTCCTTAGCAGGACACGGATGATGGAAAGCCGCCTGTCCGCGCAAGGCTGCAGGGCGGACATCCTTTAAAGCACAGGCACTTTCTCTTTCAGGAATGCACAGGCGACAGCTTCATCCCGTGTCCTGGCGAACGGCGGCATGCTCCGCCAGATCCTGCCACCATAGGGCCTGTCAACCAGACGGGTATCACAGATCATCAGGACACCGATGTCCCTGTCATCACGGATCAGCCTGCCTGCCCCCTGCTTCAGGCTGATGATGGTTTCCGGCACCTGATAATCCATGAAACCGTTCCCACCATTCCGTTCAAGGACTTTCAGCCGCGCGGCAAGCACAGGATCATCTGGCGGTGCAAACGGCAGTTTGTCCACGATGACCAAAGAGAGCGCCCTGCCCTTGACATCGACGCCTTCCCAGAAACTCTGGCTGCCGATCAGGATGCCGTTCCCCGCCCGGCGGAACTGCTCCAGGAGTTCATGCCGGCTGGCAGTCCCTTGGACAAACAGGGGGATTTCCAGCTGTTTCCCATCCAACCATTCCCCCAACCTCTCAGCAATCCGGTCGACCGCACGGAGGGTCGTGCAGAGGATGAAGACGCCACCGCCACAGGATTCTATCAATGGCAAGGCAGCATCCACGACCGCATCGCTGTAGCCCTGGGACTGGGGCATCGGCATTTTCTGAGGGACATACAGCAGGGCATTGTCGCTGTACGGGAAAGGGCTTGGCCATGTCTGAGTCCTGGCTTTCTCCAACCCCATCCTTGAGCTGAAATAAGAGAAATCCTGCCTGACTGCCAATGTTGCCGAGGTGAATATCCAGGCACACGGGCTGGCATCCAGCTGCTTACTGAAAACATCAGCGACAGACAGGGGTGTCAGATGCAGCTGGAAAGTCTGGCCGAATGTCTCAACCCACAGGACATCTTCTGTCTTGGACTCCCCTCTCGCAAGGGAAAGCCAGTATTTTGCAAAGTCGATGACTTCAACAGCCTGTTCAAATTGTTTCTGCAGAAGTTCTGAACGTTCCGCCTGGGATTCCAGCGCATCCGCCAGTCCATCCAATGCAGTGACCAGTGCCTCAAGTCCTTTCAGGAACGCCTGGCTTTCGGGAATCTGATGGACTGCCATACGCGCAGACTTTTCAGGCAATGCCAGACGCAGTTCTTTCACCGACCGGTCAACTGCTGAAACCAATGAAACCCAATCCCCCCCTTCACGGGCGTGGGCAAGCCCTTCGACCTGGACTTCGCGGCAAAGTTCCTGCAGCTGCCGGGTTGAGATGAACTGTCCGAAGAATACCGTCGCCACATCAGGCAATTGATGGGCTTCATCGAAAATCACGGTGTTTGCCGTTGGCAGGAGTTCTGAGACCCCATTGTCTTTCAAGGCGATGTCAGCAAAAAACAGATGATGGTTGACGACCACGACATCGGCTTTCATCGCCTCCTGACGGGCTTTCATCACAAAGCATTCCTTGAAATAAGGACAGTCTGAACCCAGGCAGTTTTCTTTGGTGGAGGTTACATAATCCCAGACAGATGCGTTTTCAGGCACGGTGGGCAGGTCAGAACGGTCACCGGTCGCGGTGGCTTTATCGAACTTGACGATTTTTTTCAGGAAAGCCACATCCCGCCGTGTCTGTAGAAGCCCCTCGGCATTGGTTTTCTCAAGCCTGTAACGGCAGAGATAGTTGCTCCGCCCTTTCAGGAGTGCCGTAGTCACCGGGACATTGAGCGTTTTCCTGACGGTCTGGATGTCCTTGAAATAGAGCTGGTCCTGAAGGTTCTTGGTGCCGGTGGAGATGATGACTTTCCCGCCCCACAGCAAGGCAGGGATCAGGTACGCATAAGTCTTGCCGGTCCCTGTCCCGGCTTCTGCGAGGAATGTCTCGCGCCCTGTGATGGCACGGGTGACGGATTTCGCCATTTCCACCTGCATCGGACGCAGGGTGTACCCGTCAACAGTCTCCGCAAAGGGGCCTCTCTCCCCCATTAGCCGGTCAAGCTCATCGTCATAACGCTGGATATCGTCTGCATAGACCATGCGGATTTCTTTTTCCTGCCCTGTCATATCAGCATTCCTTTCCTGCAGCGGTCATTCCCTTGCAGACTGCCCCTGACAGCAGCAACAGCTGTCTCCCATACCAGATGCGGGAGGATGCATATTGCAGTTGACGGTATGCCCATTGCCCTCAAGATAACCAGTGCCCCACCGGTACATCGCCTCAAGTACAGGATGGATGCTCCTGCCCAATGCTGTCAGGGAGTATTCGACTTTGGGCGGCACAACCGGAAAAACCTTGCGGTTGACAAGCCCCGCATGCTCCAGTTCACGGAGCTGCTGGGTCAGCATCTTGGGAGTCGCCGTGCTGACTTCTTTCTGAAGCTGGGAAAAACGGAGTGTCTTGCCAGCCAGTTTCCAGAGGATCAGGGGCTTGTATTTGCCACCGATCAGGTTGATGGTGGTTTCCACCGGACAGAATACCGGGGACTGCGGTATGGCAGCTGTGCCTTTTCGGGTAACGGTCATCTTGATGCCTTCAGGGAAAGATACTATCTTTTTAGATACTATATATCAAAACAGTACATTCTTGCGGAAAATATATTGTCAGATAGAATGGCTGGCAGGAAAAGCTGTCCTTCTTATCAATACACTGGCAACCATGAGGAAAGAACTGTTTGACATCACCGGTATGTCCTGCGCTGCCTGCTCCAGCCGTGTGGACAAGGCTGTTTCCGTCCTTGACGGGATTGGTGATGTCAGTGTCAATCTGCTGAAAAACAGCATGACAGTCACTTTCGATGAACAGAAAACAGATATCCCGACCATTGTGGATGCCGTCACCAAGGCAGGCTATGGCGCTTCATTAAAAACCGCCCCATTCCAGCAGGTAACCCCAGAAACATCCCAGCAGCCATCAGCCGCTGAGACTGAAATCAAGCAGATCCGCCTCAGGCTGCTTTTCTCGGTACTGTTCCTGGTGCCCCTGTCCTACCTTGGCATGGGGCATATGATAGGACTGCCTTTGCCTGGCTTTCTGACAGATCCACAGAATGTGATGGTCACCGCCCTCACGCAGTTCCTGTTGACGGTACCTGTCATTTTCATCAATTTCAGGTTTTTCACCAACGGATTCAAAACTTTGGTTGCCCTTTCCCCGAATATGGATGCGCTGATTGCAATCGGGTCAGGCGCAGCTTTTGTCTCTGGAATCTGCTCGCTTTACCAAATCGCCCATGCACTTGGGCTGGGGAATATGACAGCCGCACAGGATGCCGCATCACATATGTACCTCGAATCTGCCGCCATGATCCTGACCCTGATTACGCTGGGACGGTACCTTGAGGCACGCGCAAAAGGCAGGACATCTGAAGCGGTTTCCCGGCTGCTGGACCTTGCCCCGAAAACAGCCGTCAGGCTGGAGAACGGTGTTGAGACTGCTGTTCCTGTCGAACAGGTCAAGCCAGGGGATATCCTGGTTGTCCGTACCGGAGAAAGCATTCCTGTCGATGGCGTAATTGTGGATGGCTGGGGCTCGGTTGACACGTCAGCCTTGACGGGTGAAAGCATCCCCGTTGAAAAGCTGCCTGGGGATGGTGTTTCCGGTGCCTGCATCAACCTCTCCGGCCATTTCCAGATGCGCGCGGTCCATGTCGGTGAAGACACCACCCTTGCGCAGATTATCCGTCTTGTCGATGAAGCGACTTCTTCCAAAGCGCCGGTTTCCCAGCTTGCTGACCGCGTCAGCGGTTTTTTCGTACCGGCTGTCATCATCATATCCCTGATAGCAGCGGGTACCTGGCTGATGCTCGGGTATCCGGTTGCGTTTGCCCTCTCCACCGCCATCTCTGTCCTGGTGATTTCCTGCCCCTGTTCGTTGGGACTCGCCACACCGACTGCCATCATGGTGGGGACTGGCCGTGGCGCAGCGGAAGGCATCCTGTTCAAATCCGCCAGCGCCATTGAACTGCTGGGCAGCGCCGACACTGTCATCTTGGACAAAACCGGCACCATGACTCAGGGAAAACCCGTCCTGACAGATATCATCACAGTCGAAGGATATGACCGGCATCTGCTGCTGAAACAGGCAGCCTCCCTGGAAAACTGTTCTGAACATCCGCTCGGCAAGGCGGTTGTCGAAGCCGCCCGGGAACAGGATGCCAGCCTTGAACCTGTTTCCCGTTTCAGCCAGTTCCCTGGCAAGGGAATCACTGGTCTTGTCGAGGGACAGCCCTGTGCCATCGGGAACAGCCGTCTTTTGGCACATCTTGGCATCAGCAGCTCTGATGAAATCCAACAGACTGCAGGCCACCTCTCAGATGAAGGCAAGACAGTCCTTTTCTTTGTATCCGGCAGTAACCTGACCGGCATCCTGGCTGTTGCAGACAAGATCAAGCCGTCAACACCCGATGCGGTCCATGCGATGCAGTCCATGGGCATCCATGTCATCATGCTGACCGGAGACACCCTCAAGACTGCCAAGGCAGTCCAGCATCAGACCGGTGTCCAGTCAGTCCGGGCCGATGTACTGCCACAGGATAAGGAAAAGGAAATCCGGCGGCTGATGGAAGAAGGACACCGCACGGTGATGGTCGGTGACGGTGTGAACGATGCCCCTGCCCTTGCCCGTGCCGATGTCGGGATTGCCATCGGCGCAGGGACAGATATTGCAATCGAGTCAGCGGATATCGTCCTGATGAAAGGCAGCCTGATGGATGCTGTCTCAGCCATCCATCTGAGCAGGGCCGTAATGCGGACTATCAGGCAGAACCTCTTCTGGGCTTTTTTCTACAACATCATCGGTATTCCGGTTGCTGCAGGTGCACTGTACCTGGTCAACGGGATGACCTTGAATCCCATGATTGCAGCAGCAGCCATGAGCTTCAGTTCAGTTTCTGTTGTCCTGAATGCGCTGAGACTCCGTTTTTTCAATCCTGCTGTTCCCTTGCCGCCTGCCAAAGACCATCGCAGGGACGCTACAGGAAAAACCTCTACACTATCCATCAAAACCATCGAAAGGAAAAAGACGATGCAGAAAAACATCCAGATTGAAGGCATGAACTGCAACCACTGCCGTGCCGCTGTTGAAAAGGCACTCTCCGCCATCCCAGGTGTCAGCAGGGTCGAGGTCAGCCTTGAAAACAGGAACGCGGTCATCGAGACAGTGGATACTGTCACCAATGAGACGTTGACAGCCGCCGTCACCGATGCGGGTTTCGAGGTCAAGGGCATCGCTTGACCTGCTGCCATCCTGCGGGACCATCAGGATTCCTGGACCAGGTCCTACAGGATGCCCCTTTCCAGACACTCCTTTTTTCACTAAAATGCCTACCGTTTTTCCATGGGTTCCAATGGACTGAAAAATCCACCGATTGGCAGAGACTGTTTTTTGGTTTCTTATTTTCTATTTAAAAACAGTCAATTGAAAGTGGATATTGAAATCCAACTTAAAGACACGAACCGTAATGGTTTTTTCATGGACAGGCTTTTTCGACAGCCTGATGTCCTTCACTAGATACCATGCAAGCCAAAGGGCAGGTCTGAAGCGTTGTTTTTTTGCTGGACACCACCCATCTGGCAAGAAGGGGTAATGGATCTGATGCCGTTTTTACACTTTAAAAATAAGCTTATGAAGAAACTTTCTCTTGCAGTTTTGATTGCCGGGCTTTCCGCAGGCACCGCACTGGCACAGTCCAATGTGACCATCACCGGTCAGCTTGACAATGGCTTCATCAAGGAAAACGGTTCTGATGCCCGTATGTGGCGGAACCACGATAACCTGATCCGGTTCAAAGGCAGTGAAGACCTTGGCAATGGTGTCAAGGCTGTCTTCAATCTTGAAAACCGCCTGAACCCGAACGACGGCACCCGCTGTTCGGGCAACAATGCTGTCGACAAACTGCATGGCACACCGGGCGTTGACTGGCAGGGAGCCGCCAATGTCGGCTTCCGGGACAGTGACATGGGGTCTGTGCTGTTCGGCAGGACCAGTAGCATTACCGTCAGCAACTACAGCAAGGTCGACCCTTTCGGCTATGACGGCATCGCGGCTTCCGGCGGTGCTTTTGACATCACCTATTCTGGCCAGATTGCCAATTCTGTCCGCTATGACAGTCCGCAATGGCAGGGCTTCAGTTTTTCCGGCAGTTATTCCCTGGGCAAAGAAAGCCATAAACGCAACACCGAAGAAAACGCCATCAATTACCATTCTTATGGCAATGACGGTTTTGCGGCAGGTCTCGTCTATGAAAACGGCGGTCTGCTGCTTCTCGCAGACTATGAACGCCTGCCGGATTCCGATAAATCCTGGAGCTGGGATGCCGGTGCGGCATATACCTATAACGGCCTGACTTTCTCTGCCGGTTACCATGCGGTAACTGTTAAACGCGCTGCCGTAGATGTCCTGATTGATGATGACAATGCGCTGAAGCAGAAAAACGCCATCGCCGCTATCAACTATGCAACGGGACCCCACGCCTTCAAATTCTCTTACAATTGGCAGCGCGCAGAAAGCAACGGTGACTATGACGGCCATTCCAACAAATATGCCTTGGGATATGTCTATTCCTTCTCAAAGCGTACATCCCTTTACGGCCATATCGTCTATGTTGACAATTCCAACGATGCTGTCGGCAGACTGTACAACAGTAATGGTACAGAACAGGATTCTATGACAGGTGTCCAATTCGGCATCACCCATAAGTTCTGATATAAGTTCTTCTAATTTCACCCAAACAAGTGTCAATGACGTGTCATTGACACTTGTTTGACGCTAAATTGACACAACATTGACTCCTGGCTGATACTCTGGGGAACGTGCTGGATTCCTGTTCCTGTCTTTTGAAGAATGCAGCCAGGCTTATACTGAAGCATCCACACATATGGACTGACTGCCATGTCAGACACTGTCTTTTTTCTCCCAGATGCCTTATCTGGCACAGGAATGGCAATGGACATCTTCCTAGAAAGGTTCGAGATTCTTTTTTGAATTATCTGTTTTCAAAGAAAAAACGGGAAGGCTGTTTGACAGCAAAATCGATATTGCCTGGCCGGAAAAACGAAAAAAAAAAGGAAGGCTCCTGACTACAGGAGTCTTCCTCAAATAAGAGAATAGATCTGATATTTCAGTCCGCTTCTGTGAGTAGCATTTTCCGTGCCACAAATTCATTTTCTGTTTTATTGAAGGGTTTATAAGAAAAAACCTGAACTGGCACAGCATTTGCTTCACATATCAATGATCTTTGCATCTGCAAAGAGGGGCTGTGTGTTGTTGAATGGCTAAATAAAGCAACAGACAGAAATTTCTTCGTGAGAATAGTTCTTAAGGAGAGTAGATCTATGGCTACAGAAGAAAAGTACCCTAACCGGGTAATACAGCTTTTCCTCGGTATCACCTGTATGGCTACCGTGGCAAACTGTCAGTATGGCTGGACCCTGTTCGTTGCCCCAATCGAAGATAAATACCATTGGGCTCGTGCTGCAATTCAGTTGTCTTTTACGATTTTCCTGATTTTCGAAACCTGGCTGGTTCCTCTCGAAGGCTGGGGCGTTGACAAATTCGG
>JAHAYL010000035.1 GCA_018384065.1 Oxalobacter sp. | reverse complement strand
AATGCGGGTGGGCGTTGTCGGTGGTCGGTGCGCCATGGGTCGCCCAGCGGGTGTGGGCAATGCCGAGTGCCCCGCTGAAGGACTGGATGTTGACCTGTTTCTCGAGTTCGGCGACACGGGCGGTGCTGCGGGAGCGCTGGAGGCGCCCTTTCCGATTGACGGCGATGCCACAGGAGTCATAACCCCGGTACTCAAGGCGTTTCAGCCCTTCCAGCAACACGGGAACCAAGTCCCTATTGGATACACCACCTACTATTCCACACATACTCGACATCGATTAGACTATTATTGACTTATAGCCTGATAAAGTTCTTTTTGACGATTATATTTTTCTAAATATCTTCTTTTCTTATTTCCAAACGTAATCTTTGAAAAAAAGGCATATTTTAAATATTTCGAAAAGGAAAACTTTTCTTTATATACTGGAATAACTTTCTCATTAACACCAATTGATACCTTATTAGAAGAAGCAGATGATGCTAATGCTCTTGACTTGCTTCTTACACCCAATTGAAAATTATCCAACATTGAAGAAATAAATACTTTCAGGGAATCCTTATCAAAACTATAATCGAAATTGTAACAATTATTCTCTATATCGTTAATTATTCCATGCCATTTTTTTCTCATATCAAAATTCAGGAAAGGGGCAACTGATGCATGAGCATCCCTAGACATTCTCTTACATAAATCATCATCTGTTAGAAGCCTTACAACAGCATCTACTGCTTTATTAATATCATTATGAGGAACTGAAATATAACCCTTTCCGTCACGCAACAATTCCAAATAAGACAAGTCATATGTCACTAATGGGACACCATACGACTTTGACTCAGCGATTACCAGACAAAATGATTCAACTCTTGATGTCAACAAATGGACACGTGCATTCTTATAAAACTCCTCTGGATTTTTTGTATGGGCATGCCATTCAATATTATTAGAAAGATTATTATCAGTTATAAATTTCTGAATACTTTTAACATTTTTATGTTCTTTATCGCCACCCAATATAATCATCTTTGCATCTGGAATTTTTTCAACAACGGCTTTCATAATCCTTAATGCATCATTAAACTGCTTCTCCATTGCAGGACGGCCTATCCAAAGAACTGTCTTGTTTTTTGTTACATCATTGATTTCATACGAGTTATATTCAAATGGATTCTGGACATAAACAGCACGACATCCCATAAAACGGTAATAAGCTTCAGTAGCTGTAGAGAGAACAAAGACCCTTTCCGCCAACATACATATTTTATGGATATAACTTAGTCGTCTATCCAAATTCCTTGCTAAAGCAACAGTTGTTGAATGCCTATATATAGAAACAGGTATCTTATATTTTTTTGCTGTCAATAAATCATAAATAAGATTTCGGTTAAGACTTAAATGTAGCAGATAATCAATAGAATGTTCTACGATTGCCCGTGCTATAACCAATGGTCTATCTTCTTGGGTATTTTTTGGTAACAATACACGAGCAACCTCTGGACTTAGTCCATACTCTTTCGCTGGTTGGATTCTTTCTGTTATAAGTACAACCCTATATCCCATTTCCAAAAACATAGGAATTTGAAGACTCATCACTCTTTGCGCACCACCATATGCATAACTGGTGTGAAGAATACCTATTGTCTTTATTTTTCGAGGAACAATCCTTAATGATGGAGCAAATTCCTCAATATACTGTGAAAGACCAATCTCATTGTTAGCATACCGTTTTTGCAACTCCTTAATAAGCTCATTAAGACTCTCAGGAGTAAATTCTTCAATTTCTAGAATTTTTCTAAACAGTTCCATCAAAACCAACCTTTAATTTTTACTATAGAATCAGCAATATTCTTCTGCGGATATGATTTCAATATCTCTGTTAAAATCATCTTGATTCTTCATCACATCAATAATAAATTCTGCAATCTTTTCTGATGCATGACCATCTTCACGACAGTTCTTGCCTTTTAAAAATTCTGTGACCTTACGTTGATAAACATCATCATCAAAATCCATTATTGCATGGACAAACTGATCCATATTCTCTGCGATTGGAAACGGTGTTTCACTTAAGGGATAATAGAGTCCCCTACCATCTTCATAAAGACGGCGGTCCGGCGCATAGATGAACCCTGGTTTCTTACTTAATACAAAATCATAGATGCAGCTTGAATAATCAGTAATCACAACATCACTTTCTGCCATGATTTCTTGGATATCTGGATAAGATGAGACATCAATACCTTTGACCGCCACTGCCGCTTTTGACTTCATCATATGGTGTGTTCTGGAAAGAAACAGCCATTTACCGCCAAACCGTTTCTCTAGCGCTTCGATGACTTTATTTGGTTCTATATCAAACCAAGTAATATCGCCTGTTTCACGCCATGTCGGCGCATATAGGGAAAAATGGATATCGTCTGGAACTGCAAGGTATTCATGGACTTTATTTCTCTTTGGTTTAAAAAATATATCGTTCCTTGGCAATCCTGTCTCTACAACTGTGCCGTGATTCCAGAAAATCCGTTTATATAGGTCTGTTGAATAACCTCCATTTGATGTAATCAAATCAACTGCCCGTGAATCGATTTCCGCCCGTGCCAGCGCATCTTCAGGAACATCTCCGCGGTCTTCCCCTGTCTTCTTGATACCCAGTGAACCATGCCAGGTATTGATGACAAACTGGCCGTCTCTTTTCAGGAACTTCCGATGCATCCAATAGTTCATCCTTTCATTGGATACAATCACCCTTGCGGTTGAAAGTTCTTTCACTGAATCTTCAATACCGTGTACAAACCTGATTTTCCCCTCAAGCCCGCTGTCATGCACAACCCTTCTGTTAGAGACCCATACCACATCATACTTATCTGTCAATTCAACCAGTTTCAATGCGATATATTTCGGACTGCATGTGAAAGAATTTGAATATGCCCAGAAAACAACCTTATCTTTCTGAATAGGCTGTCCAGCAAAAGGATGCTTCTTCTCCCATCTCCATGACATACCTAAAATAGTCAGCTGTTTTGTATTTGGAAAAACTGTTACCAATGAGAATATTTTTTCTATGAATGAAAGTTCCCGCATTTTTACTTAGATTCCTATGTGCAATACTGTTTTGAACGGATTCCTGATATCCGACATGAATGCATCAAAGAGGTCCATATGATTCTTGATGCTGATATGCTCCGAGACAATCTTTTCCAATGACCCATGTACATGCGGCCGGTCAATCAGTTCCTTGGCCTGCTCAAAATCCCGCCGTTGGCTCCGGCTGCTTCCTTGGAACAGCAGCCCCTTCTCCAGAATCATCCGGGTATTGATAGCAGGCGGTATCTCTGAAACACCCATCAATGTCGCAGCACCACACGGACGTAATGCGGCAATAATCTGCTCGATGGCATCGACAGCTCCCTGCCCTCCGACACATTCAAACGCCACATCAACCTCAGGCATATCGGATTCATAAAGGATATTGGTGCTGTGGTCAGCGAAGGAAAACAGCATGAGCTTGTCATCATGCTTGCCGAAAATGGTGAGAAGATTGCAGGGATAGAGTTCTTTGGCGACAAGCGCCATCATATATCCCATGGCACCGTCTCCCCAGATGCCGATGCGCTGCCCTTTTTCTTTCAGAAGCCCTCTTTCCACCGTCCGCCGGAGCGCATGGCAGCAGACAGACATGAGTTCAGTAAAGACATAGTATTCAGAGCCTTTTTCTGGGATGGCAATCAGTTCTTCCGGCGAGAGGTAAAGCATTTCCTGACAGAAGCCATCTGCATTGCTGGAACGGAAAAAGGCGTTTTTCACATAGTTGCTTTCCTTATCACCATGTTCTTCCCCTCCCGGCAGCAGGATGACGTGCTGGTTTGGCTTGAAGGTGCCGGTATCGTCTGAGATGACGACACCGATGGCTTCATGGATGAGCGACATCGGCAGTTTCCGTGCCAAGACGTCTTTAGGACGGTTACCCGTGAAATAACGCTGGTCTGCCGCACAGATGGACATGACGGTAGGTCTGACAAGGGCTTTGCCCGGTTGGGGCGGCTCTATCTCAAAGACTGGGACAAAGGAGTAGGGTTTTGTCAGCCGGATTTTCTGCTTAATCATGGCTCTGCCCCAGCATGTATTCGGCAAGCCCGAAGTCGAACTCTGTGGTGATTTTCATGTTAAAGAGTTCACCATCAACCAGTTTGACCCGGCAGCCATGTTCCGCCAGGATGCGTGCAGCATCTGTCACCCGGGACAGGTAGTCATTATCCAAGGTCTCATAGATGTCAATGTATTTCTTCAGCCGGAAGGACTGGGGGGTCTGCCCTTGGTACATGCGGCTTCTGTCTGGAATATTGCTGATAACATCACCATCATCGGACTCAACGATTGTATCCACCGCTGGGATGACGGTATCGACTGCATCAGCACTTGCCATGGCATTGATGTTGTCTTCAATAATTCTCAGGGTGATGAACGGCCGGGCGACATCATGGGAAACGATGATGGCATCATCTGCCGCATTGAATTCCTGCTGGATGTACTTGACTGCCTTGTACAGGGATTCCTGACGGGTCGCCCCGCCTTCACAGACATGCACACGTGAATAGTTGACGCCCTTCAGCAGGTCTGCGGTATGGGACATCCAGACAGCGGGAGCTGCAACCACAATTTTGTCAATCGCCATACAACAGAGGAATTTATCGACTGTCATCCTCAGGATGGGTTCTCCTCCTATGGTGAGGAACTGTTTGGGAAACTGGGCTGATTTCATGCGGGTGCCTTTGCCCCCTGCCAGAATGACTGCATAAATCATGGATTGCTGCTCCTGTCTTAATAGGTTCTGTTCTTTTCCCACCCCCAGGCACTCTGCACAGCCTCTATGAGGGTCTTTTCCGGTGTCCAGCTGAGAGTGTTTTTCGCTCTGATGTTGTCTGCAATGAGCACAGCCGGATCACCTGGACGCCTCGGCTGTTCTTTTAGGGGAATGGTCTGCCCGGTGACCTGCTCGCAGACAGCGAAGACTTCCCGGACGGTGCTGCCATCGTTGGTTCCTAGGTTGAAGGCGGTGGTGGGGTTATCCTGTTCAAGGTATTCAAGTGCCCTGATGTGCGCCTGTGCCAGGTCTTCGACATGGATGTAGTCCCTGACGCAGGTGCCGTCCCTCGTGTCGTAGTCGGTGCCATAAAGCTGGAAGATTTTCTGTTCTGTGTCCCGTCCTTTGCCTTCCTTTTTGGATGGCTTCGCTGCCTTGAGGATGTTCGGTATCAGGTGGGTCTCGGGTTCATGCCATTCACCGATACGGGCTTTTGAGTCTGCCCCAGCTGCATTGAAGTATCTGAGACGCACGCTTTTTATGCCGTATGCCCTGTCATAGTCGTCCATGATGGTCTCGACGATGTGTTTGCTCATGCCATAGGGATTGACGGGGTTCTTGGGATGTTCTTCATCGATGGGGGTGTACTGGGGTTCCCCATAGGTTGCCGCTGTGGATGAGAAGACGATTCTGTTGATGCCGTGACTTCTCATGGCGTCAAGGAGGTTGAGACTGCCGACGATGTTGTTGCGGTAGTATTTCCCGGGATCCCTGACGCTTTCTGCGACTTGGCTGTAGGCGGCGAAGTGGATGACGGCGGTGATGTCCATGTTCTGATTAAGGACTGCCTCGATGTCAGCACGTCTGTTGAGATCACCGATGAAGAATCCCTTGAGGCGACCATGGGTTGTCTTGCCAACTGCCCGGATTGTCTCAACGGTTTCGCGATGCCCGAGTTCTAGGCTGTCGAGGATGACAATGTCACGGCCTGCCTCAAGCAGTGCGAGTGCACAGTGACTGCCGATGTAGCCTGCCCCACCGGTGACGAGGATGGCGCCTTCCCCTGTTTTCTGGTTGCCTGCCGCCTGACGTGTTTTTTTCTGGGCAGGTGTTTCTGCCATGGCACTCATGCGACCTCCTCCACAAGCGCCATTGCCCGTTCGATGGCTTTGTCCATGTCGTAGTATTTGTAATCCCCCAACCTGCCGAAGAAGTAAACAGGGATTTTGTTTTCTGGATTTGCCTTGGCTGCTTCCAGCTCTGCTTCAGCTTTTGCCTTGTACTGGCTGTACAGTGCCTGGTTGGTGTCGTTGACGATGGGGTAGTAACGTTCGTTCTTGCCTCTTATGAATGGTTCTGGGTATTCATAGGAAACGACTGTCCTGTCGCTCTTGGTCCCCAGGAAGTGTTTGTATTCCCCGATGCGGGTGAAGGTGTAGTTGTTGGGGTAGTTGATGACGGCTTCGCTCTGGAAGTATTCACGGTCGAAGGTGAGGAAGTCGAATCGTTCACTCCTATACGGGAGTTCCCCGAACTCATAGCTGTAGTATTCGTCTATCGGGCCGCTGTAGAGGATGGCATCGGCTTTGAGGGCGTCAGATGCCAGATTACCTGTCCCATCGGTCTTGTTGATGAGGTGTCTGATGTCTTCGAATTTTGTTTTAAGCCTGACGGTGATGTTGGGATGGTCAAGCATTTTCTCGAAGATGGCGGTGTAGCCTTCCAACGGGATGCCCTGGTAGCGGTTCTGGAAGTAGCGGTTGTCTTTGCTGATGTAGACGGGCACCCTGCCTGTGACGGCTGGATCCAGGTCTTCGGGGTTGAGGTCCCACTGTTTCTGGGTGTAGAAGCTGAAGATGTTCCTGTAGATATAGTCTGCCAGGAACCTCAGGTCTTCATCGTCTGTTTCCCGCAGTTTCAGGATGGGGACTTTGATGTTGTAGCCGAAGGTCTCGAGCAGTTTGTCTTCAAGCCTTTGGGCGAGCTTTGCCGGGAAGACCTGGTGGATGCTGTTGAGGTTGAAGGGGATGGGCACGAGCTGGCCATCGATGAGACCACGGACTTTGTGCTGGAACGGGTACCATTTGGTGAAGCGGGAGATGAAGTCCCAGACCTGCCTGTTGTCGGTGTGGAAGATGTGGGTGCCGTAGTCATGGACGCAGATGCCGTTGTCATCCCAGTGGTCGTAGCAGTTGCCGCCGATGTGGGAACGCTTGTCTATGATGGTGACATGATGCCCCTGCTCTGCAAGCAAGCGTGCTGCAGTGTTGCCAGATATGCCAGCACCGATGATGACGACCATTGACTGAATGATACTATCTGCTCGCACTTCGTTACTATTTAGAAACTAATAGTGCGATTATATTTTATATTTGCCACTTTCTGTACTATTCGTCTTCTTTGAAGCCTAATCCTGTATAATCCGTATCGTTTATCGTCATCATCTATCTGAAAACCATGAAAGGCATCATCCTTGCCGCTGGGAAAGGTACCCGGCTTTATCCGGCTTCACTTCCGATTTCCAAAATCCTGCTGACGGTTTATGACAAACCGATGATTTACTATCCATTAGCAACGCTGATGCAAGCTGGTATCCGGGATATCCTGATTGTGACGAACGACTCTGATATTGACAATTTCAAAAAGGTTTTAGGGAATGGCTCGCAATATGGCATCCGGCTTTCTTATAAAATCCAGATGTCTCAACGGGGAATTGCTGATGCTTTATTGGTCGCAGAGGAATTCATTGCTGGAGCCCCCTGTGCCCTTGTGCTTGGTGATAATCTATTCTATGGTATCAGCATGCCCCAGTTGCTGAAGAAGACCATACGAACCAATACCGGAGCAACCATCTTTGGATATGCTGTCAAAGACCCTGAACGCTTTGGGGTGGTTGAGTTTGACGAAAACAAGAAAGCAATTTCCCTCGAAGAAAAACCCAAACATCCTAAATCAAACTATGCTGTTACAGGACTGTATTTCTATGATGGGCATGCCTGTGAATACGCCAAGACGTTACTGCCATCTGCACGCGGTGAATTGGAAATCACGGACCTGAATAGAATCTATCTGGAACAGAAAACCCTGCGCGTAGAGAGGCTGGAACGCGGTGTTGCCTGGTTGGATACTGGGACACATGACTCTATGCTGCAGGCAGGCGTTTTTGTTCAGGCAATGGAACTGAACACCGGCCGGAAAATCGCCTGTCTGGAAGAAATCGCTTACGAACAAGGGTTCATTTCTGCCAGCCAATTACTGGATTACCTGCAGGGCTTCAAGAACAACGGCTATTATGACTATATCCGTGATATTGTCCTTCAGGATGTGCAGACTCAGTGAATGTTTAAGTTTTCTCTACTGTTATAATAGGGCGGTTTCCCCGCCCTTTTTCATGATTCTTTACTGATGGTTAAACCTAAGGTTTCAATTGTTGTTCCAATCTACAATGTGGAACAGTATCTTGAACAATGTCTGGACAGCATTCTCGCCCAGACGTTGTCGGATATTGAAATTATTCTTGTCGATGACGGTTCAAAGGATTCTTCAGGTTCCATCTGTGATGCTTATGCGATGAAAGACCCACGTGTCAAGGCTGTGCATCAGTCTAACGGCGGGTACGGGAAAGCAATGAACCATGGTTTCTCCCTAGCTCAGGGTGAGTATCTTGGCATCATTGAATCAGATGATTTCATCAAACCTGAGATGTTCGAAAAGCTGTATCTGACTGCTGTCCAGCATGATGCGGATATTGTCAAATCGAATTTCTATCGGTATTGGTCAATCCCGACTGAACGGTCTGAGAAAGCGAACCTGCTGAAGCGGTTTACCAAAAACACCGCCGTCAATGCCAAGGAATATCCTGACCTATACACCACAATGCCAACGGTCTGGTCTGCCATTTACAAGACCAGTTTCATCCGTCAGCATAAAATCGATTTTCTGGAAACCCCTGGTGCTTCCTATCAGGATGCTGCTTTCACCTTTAAAATCTGGTTGCATGCCGAACGCGCTGTGTTCCTAGATGACGCTTTCCTCTACTACCGACAGGACAATGAAACTTCTTCCATCAACAGCAAAGGCAAGGTGTTCTGTGTCTGTGATGAGTGCGCTGAAGTGGAACGGCTCCTGAAAACCGATTACGCCGACAACCAGCAGCTATGGCAGTTGAAGAATAAGTTCAAGTTTGACAAGTACAACTGGAATTTCTGGCGGCTTGAAGACGCTTTACGTCAGGAATTCCTGCAACAGTTCCGCAAAGAGTATCTGCTTGAGGGGGAAGCTCTTTGGAATAACCCGTATCTGACAGATCTTGAGAAATTTGTCCTTCGCTGGATCATCGATGACCCAGAGGGTTTCTATCAGGCAAGTATCATCCCCTTCTCAAAAAGCACCATGCGCAAGGCAAAACTACAATCGGTGTTAAGTTTCGGTAAAGCCAGGCTTGCTGGGCGATTTGCCTATCTCCAGCAGAAGCATATGCGGGAAAAGGAAAACCATTCCATCAGCTAGGCTGTGCGTTATCCTTCTTTTTAAGAATAAAAGCCTCCTTAGCATCAAAAGAATTCATAATCTGCTTCCTGATGCCGAAGCGGCTTTTCATCCGGAGAAAAGCACGGATTAGCTCGCGCTTTGTCTTTGTTCCCAAGCCCATCAACCTACGCATCCGACGTGCGAACTTTTCTTTTTTCGCATGTATGGTGCTTTTATAGACAGAGTTCTTTCCACGGAACTCTGTATCCTGGATACAAACTGCCGGCACAACCTGATAACAGCAGAATTTGCTGAAATACGGAAAAAGCGTGCTGAACATGAAATGATCGACTGGAACAAAGAACTTTTCAGACATCTGCAGAAATCTCTGTGCTGCTTTCCGGGAAATCACGTAGGCTGCCGTTCCTAAACTCGAAGAATACAAGCGCAGAACTTCTTTACCATCGATGACCGTCTCGGGGCTGATGCCTGTTACGATTTTCCGGGTCAGCACCTCTAGCTTCACGATGTCTGCATCTTTCGGTATCCAAGAAGTCCCGCAGAGGAACTCTCCGGCTTTTTCAGAAAAGATGACGTCGTCTTCAAATACAGCAGCATATTCATCATCGGACTGGACAATCTGTTCCCAACATTTACGATGACTGAGGAAACAGGCGATTTCCCCTTGAGACATGCCGCCTCCAGAAAGGACATTCGGGAAAAAACGTGCATTGAATGAATAATGGTTTTTCTCATAATGCGCATTGATGGTCTCCTCATCCAGTTTTTCAGCATCTATTGCACTGATCCGGATAAACGCCATCTTCCCTTCTGGCATCATTCCCTGTAAACGGTTCAGCTGCTCTTCCATGAGATGCCGCCGGTCTAAGGAATGGTCCAGATTGATGAAATAACATTTCATCTCAGGAACTGTTTCTGTCTCAATAATAGTATCTGCCTTCAGAACAGGCTCTACTGACATCAAGACCTTCTGCAACAAGGTAAAGCTCTGCTTCCAATCCAAGAACTGATCCGGTCTTGGCATTGGGACAGGCTCATGGTTCAGGATTTTCCCATGCAACAGCTTGACGGCTTCTGCAAGACCTTTCCCATCATCCGAGAAATAGCTGGCACCATCCTGTGCGATTTCACGGAATATCGGGATATCACGTAAAAGCAATGGCCGCTTGAACCATGCCCCTTCTGCGACAGGCAACCCATATCCCTCAGCTTTGGATGCAAGCACAACCGCCTCGGCATGACGATAGAGATAATGGAGTGTCTGGTCATCTGCATTACGCAGCCAGAAAAGCTTCTTCCCAAACTGTGGATGGTTCTGGATTTTCCGTGACAATTGATGGACATTCCATCCACGGCGTCCAACAATGACCAGATTCAAGTCATAATCTTCAGCCCAGAGCCTTTCAAAACCATTCAGCAGGTCATCGTGACCTTTACGTGGCTCAACGGTACCAACTTGCAAGAAATAGGGTGAATTCCCTTCTGCTGTGATGACTTTGGCTTCCGGATCATCGCACGTATCGCTGCCAATGATGTCTGACTGGATATCCGCACCAAGATGAAACCAGTGTTTCTGGAACCCCCTCGGCAACTGGATGTTATTTGTTTTCACCCATCCTTCAAAAGCAGACAACGTGGTCTGTGAAACTGCAACAACACCATCATATTGGATGATGCGGTTCAACCAGATCCTGAACAGACGGCTGTCACGTTTCCGAAAAAACTCCGGCTGCAGTTCCGGAATCAGGTCATGGACCATGCAGAGCACCCTGACACCCTTCTGCCGCAATAAATTGAAGGTCTCGTGCTCAAACTCCAGCTCATTCGGGTTGACAGTGACATTCAGGAAGGTATCTCCTGAAGCAACGGCCATGATATCCTCATAAGTATCCAGGGATTTTCCTGTCAGCTTCTGGGCAAATTCTTTGGCAACATGGAACACGCCAGTATCCAAATCTGCATAGACAGGAATCAATTCAATACCATCAGCAAGCAACCCTTCCCTTGACAGATTTTTGACAACCCGGGGAATCCCTGAACGGTTGTCCAGATAGGCGACTGCCCCCAGATTGAGAAAAATACGAGACTTCCCATTATCAGGCCTTGTCTGAAAAGTTTTTGCAGCCCGCTCACTGGTCAAAGGAGAACGGCGCATAGAATAGACAGGCATGCCTGCGATGCGCAGCATCGATTTGAAATTGGGCTGCAGTTCCGCTTCAACCAACGGAAAAATCGGCTTTACCCATTTATTGTCTGTTTGCTGAGAAGACATTAACCTATCCAGCCTTTATTCATGCCTGATTTTCTTCAGGTTTTCTTGATGATGCTTCATCCGTTCAATCCTTGTCTTGGCAGAGGCAATCAGTGACTTTTCCTTATTCAGGATTTCCCTCAAAGGCATCTGGAAATATTCTTTCATGAACCGGTAGATGTCACGGCTGGTGAGTGCCACATCCCGCGCGGAGAACAGCAACCCAACCAAGTCCTTATCCCGCCATCTGGTTGGTACTGCATCCCTCAACTGCGCCCTGTGCAGGTCGATGACCGATATTTTTAAATCCTCGTTCTTGCCTTTCTGCAAGTCAAAGGGACGATGCACCAGAAAATGCGCCAGATAGCAATCCCGATGATTGACACCACATTGGTGCATCTTCCGTATCATCTGTGCCAAGCGTTTAATAATGATTCTCTTGACAGGAACTGACACTTTTAGATCCTGAAGAACGACACGTGCATCCCAAGACCGACCGATATCCTTGGTGATGATGAATGAGGTTTTTGATAAGGGATTCCCGCCTTTTTCCCCATAGGCAACCCCTTCCATCGTGTCCACACCATTCTCTGCCAGACGATGGATGGCATGCCATTCACGGTCTGCCCCAAGCACAGGCGCTCTCAGCCGGATCAGGCTTTTCATCACTTCCTTCATCTTTGTTCCATGATGAAGTTTCAGGTAATAGCCTTTCTTATCCACGACAAAACGCAACGTACGGCGGGTCTCCAGGGCACGCTTGACATCCCCTGTGATTTTCTCGACCTCTTCAAACGGGTCTTTGCCCTCCCACAAGGTACGGAAAGGTTCTTCTAAGATCAGCGTATCGGACATGCAGTGTTTCCAAAAATCAGAATATCCTGATTTTACAGTTATCTATTTTCCATCTTTGAATTTATGGATTTTGCCAGACATGGATTGAAATAGCCATATTCATGGAACGTATCTGTGTCTCAAATACCAGTCCAAGGTTTTAACAATGCCCGTCTCGAAGTTCTCGTCTGCCTGCCACCTGAGCTCCCTCTCGAGCTTTGAAGCATCTATCGCGTAACGGAAGTCATGCCCAGGACGGTCGCTCACGAAGCTGATCAGCCCTTCGTATTCCCGGTTGTTTTTTCTCGGCTGTTTTTCGTCAAGCAATCTGCATACTGTCTTGACAATCTCAAGATTGTTCCTTTCGTTGCGACCTCCCACATTATAGGTTTCTCCACTCTTTCCTTTGTGGAAGATGAGGTCGATGGCCTTGCAGTGGTCCAGCACATACAGCCAGTCCCTGATGTTGCTCCCTGTCCCATAGACGGGGATTAGCTCTTCATTCAGGCATTTCCGGATGATGGTGGGGATGAGTTTCTCAGCATGCTGTTTGGGTCCGTAGTTGTTGGAGCAGTTGCTGGTGGTGATGTTCATCCCATAGGTGTGGTGGTATGCCCTGACGATGTGGTCAGAGGAGGCTTTGCTGGCACTGTACGGACTGTTTGGTGCATACGGGGTTTCTTCGGTGAAATAGCCTGTTTCACCCAGGGTGCCATAGACTTCATCGGTACTGATGTGGTGGAACCTCGCGGTCTCATAGCCGGGTTTCGGCTTGTTTGGGGATTCCATCCAGTGTTTCCTGGCTGCTTCGATGAGGGTGAAGGTGCCGACGATGTTGGTCTGGATGAAGGCTTTGGGACCTTTGATGGAGTTGTCGACATGGCTTTCTGCCGCAAAGTGGACGACGCCTCTGATATCGTGTTTTTTGAATAGATTGTCTATCAGGGCTTCATCACAGATGTCGCCTCTAACGAAGGTGTAGTTGACCATGCTTTCGCATTCCCTGAGATTGTCCAGGTTGCCGGCATAGGTGAGCTTGTCGAGGTTGATGATATGGTAGTCTGGGTATTTCTCCGCGAAGTACGGGACGAAGTTGGAGCCGATGAATCCGGCACCACCGGTGACGAGGATGCTTTTCATTTATCTGCCTCCCTGCTCTGTTTTCCTTGTTCTTTTTCTTCTATCTGTACCTGTATTTCCCTTATGCAGTCCCGAAGGGCTTCGCGCCAGTGCCGGATGCTGAGGCTGAAATCTTTTTTGATGCTGGTTTTGTTCAGGACGCTGTAGGCGGGACGCTTGGCTTTTGTCGGGTACTGCCAGGTCTCGATGGGCTCTACCTGGCAATCCAAGCCTGATTCTTCCATGATAGCGGTGGCGAAGTCGTACCAGGAACAGACTCCTTCGTTGGTGAAGTGGTATAGGGCTTTTGTACCGTTTTCTAGCTTTGGCAGCAGTTTGATGATGGCTTCAGCCAAGTCACCGGCATGGGTGGGTGAGCCTATCTGGTCAGTGACGACGGTAAGCCTGTCTCTTTCTCTGCCAAGACGCAGCATGGTCCTGACGAAGTTCCTGCCTTCTGCTGCATAGACCCAAGCCGTACGGATGATGAGGGCAGTCTCAGCTGCTTGCAGGACAGCCTTCTCGCCTGCCAGCTTAGTACTACCGTAGACGGAGACGGGGTTTGTGGCATCTTCTGGCTTATAAGGCAGATGACCTGTACCATCGAAGACGTAGTCGGTGCTGATATGGATGATATTCTTTCCATACTTGGCAAGATACTTGGCACCGAGGTGGTTGACAGCATCCGCCTGTTCTGGTTCATCTTCGGCTCTGTCAACAGCGGTATAGGCGGCACAGTTGATGACCATGCCTATCTGGTTCTGTTCGATGTACCGTTTGACCGCCTGCTTATCGGTGATGTCGAGCTCATCACGGTCGGTATAAAAGATGCTTTCTTTTTCACCCAGACGTTCCTTCAGCTCGGTGCCCAGTTGACCTTTGGAACCGGTTATCAGGATGTTCATACAATTTTTTTAATCTTCAAGATAGAAATCACTTTGAGATTTCCCTGATTTTTTCCATAAGATATGGCGCAACATATAGAGACCCATCGTTACTCAAATGGTCTCCATCCTTATAAAGAATCTTTCCATCCTTGACAGCATAGCATTTGTGTTCATCACACAGATATTTTGCCAAATCAATGATATGGACATTCGGGAATTCTTCTGCAACTGTTGAAATCTGCCGATTATAAATGGCGATAGATTCTGTATCATCATAGAACTTCCGATTAAACACACCATCTTTCAGCCGCCCTATAAAAGGACGGTACTCCAAGACTTTTGCATGATAGGGCAATTCTGGACTATCTAAAACAACAAGCACCTGTTTTCCAAGATCCCTCAGATAACTGAAAGTATGCCGCATACCATTTTCCATGATTCTTCGTGGATCCTTTTCAGTTGGATGGTTGGTATCCAGAATCTCACCGAAAGTCTTATGTGGTCGATGAGCGAGCACGACAACCTTGATTTCAGGATGTTCCGTGATGTATTGCCAAGCCTTCTGATGAAAACGGTAAAACTTCTTATTTTCCTGTACTCCAATAAACGGCGGTGTTCCTGATGCAGGAAACGCTGCAACTCCTTCTCCCTTACCTGTAAACTGTGTCATCCCTATAAAAAGATGGCTGGCATGAGAATCACCAATAACGGCAATATTGTTTTTCCCAGGCTCATGCTGGAAACGGCAATTAATACCCTTTATGCTGTTCCATTCCGAAAAAAAAGCATTGCATCTCAACTGGGATTCTTTTTTGACTTTTTCCAGGAAATTATTCTTCTCAATGGTCTGAGAATCCAGATACCTTTGAGGTATCCCTTTTTTTGCAGAAATCGCCAATCCGACCGAACCCAATACAATCATGGCAAGAAACAACCCAACTGTCTTGGCTTTACCATGTTCCCCAAAACGGAGCGGATTCTCAATGAACCTTGTCGTCAACCAAGCCAATACCGTGCATACAACAAATGCACTGATACAATAACCTACTGATGGATGTTCTCCATGAATAACCCGCTTCATGCTGATAAGTGGCCAATGCCAGAGATACATCGGATAGCTGATCAACCCAAACCAGACTAGCACTTTGTTGGACAATATCCATCGGTTCAGGATTGCATCCTTCCCCGCCATGATAATCAGGACAGTCGCCACAATCGGCAGAATCGCCTGCCACCCAGGAAACCCCTTTTCCTGCATGAAAACGATAGAAACCACAAGCAGGATAAAACCATTGATTGAGAGAAAATGATTGAGCCTATCCCCCCCCAATCTTGCCTTGACAATTCCTGCCCTTTCCTTCCAATGCAGGTTCCCCCACGCAAGCATGGCTCCACATAACAGCTCCCAAATCCTGGTATGGGGCATGAAAAAATCCATATCAGGCTTCGTTTTGAACCAATAGAGATTCATCACCAAAGAAGAGGTTGCTATAACAAACGCCACCCAGAACATGGCGTTCTTCTTGAACTTCCAAGTCAACCAAAGAATCAATGGCCAAAAGATGTAAAACTGCTCTTCAATCCCAAGACTCCAGAGATGGAGCAATGGCTTAGTAGCAGAGGCATTATCAAAGTAACCTTTTTCACGGAAAAGAATGATATTGGATACAAACCCTGCACCGCCAGCAACATGTTTACCCAGCTGCTGGTACTCGTCAGCAAGAAGAAAGAATGCACCAAAACCCAGACAAGCTATCAGGACAGTTAAAAGAACCGGGTAAATCCTCCGGATACGCCTACTATAGAAATTCCAAAAACTGAAAGTACCTTTTGCAAGTTGGGTATAGATGATGGAGGAAATCAGGAAACCAGAAATAACGAAAAAGACATCAACACCAACAAAGCCACCTTTGAGAAAACTGAGCCTAGGAAAGGCATGGAAGGCAAAGACTGCAAAGACTGCAAAGGCTCTCAACCCATCAATATCAGGACGCCAACCTAAAGAAGATTTCTGAGCTGGTATCTTTCCAATATCAGGATTATCAATTGCTTTTTCTTTCATTTCGAAGAGAACAGGTCTAATAATTAATAGGCCAAAGTTTCAATCAAAAATATTTCCAAGATAGAAAATGTTATTAATTCAAAATTGATTTAATATGTTTCTCAAATTTTTCATCCTCTTTTTCGCAACCTTTATGGCAGAATATTTTTCTCTAACCTTTCCCCTAAAGTCTCCGAATGCTATTTTTGAAAGGAACTTATACTTTAGAAACTCAATATCAGGACTTCCACTTATCAAATTATCAAAATTTTTATTATATTCATTAATTTCCAAAGATAAATCATTTTCAATATAACCGACTGGATACCCAGTGTTTTTCTTAAGGAATGGAATGATGTCAAATATCCCAAATTTCACCCCTTTCCCTGAATCAATATATTCTATAAGTGCTTTACGTTTTATAAGAGGGCTTTTATCGTTTATCAAAATATCAGCTGAAAGTTGCCGTGTAACATCACCATCATGAATAATCCGTTTATATTTCTCTAAGTTTATATATGATTCTGACTTAAAACCAGATTTCTCAAGATAATCTGTGAACTTTGTCTCATGAAATCCTATTTCTTCTTCATAACTATCTGTTGGAATGAGTGTTTCCCACCATTTTCTGAACGAATCACTATTCACAACATTTGCATTCAGAACTAGAAAATAAGACTGAAGATGCTCTAAAATCAAACTATTTGGATTATCAGGAACAAGAAATTTCTGTTTAGCAGGATGTCTGCTAATTCCCCAGAAATCACAGGACCTTTTTTCCATTTCATCAAACATTTCCTGAAATGGAAAAACAGGACCATACGTTGAACAGTTACAGAGAATCACCTGGTCATAGTGACAGACTTTATCCCATCCTCTATACTCAAAAGCAGCCTTCCAAGCACCAAAATCAATCCCATGATTTTCCCGTTGGAATACTTCAATACCTATACCCTTTAACTTGGATATACCCTCTTGATTCATCCCGCCATTGGCAATAACAAGAATGTCTTCAGCGACCTTTTTAAGTCCTTCCAAGTAGTAGGTAACATAATCACGGACAAACCCTTCCTGCTCCCAGAAAACATAGAAAGCCAATCTTTTCTTCATCTTTGGCTTCCCATTATTCATCGTAAATAAAATCGGGATTTCTACTGTAATCGGCGAAGCTTTGTGCCTTGGTGTCTTTCTCGGACAGCATGACCTTGTCTTTGTCTATCTGCCAGTCGATTGAGAGACCTTCATCGTTGAAATAGACACTGCCTTCGCTTTTCGGTGCATAGCCGTTGTCGCATTTGTAGGCAAAGACGGCACTGTCACTCAAGACACTAAAGCCATGACCAAATCCCCTTGGGATGAGCAACTGACGATGGTTGTCTTCACTGAGCTCCACGGCGACATGCCTGCCGTAAGTCGGGGAACCTTTGCGAAGGTCAACAGCGACATCAAGCACCCTGCCCTGTAACGCACGGACAAGCTTGGCTTGGGCATCCTGACCTTTCTGAAAATGGATGCCCCTGACGGTACCATAAGCGGATTTGGATTGGTTGTCCTGAACCCAGGTGTAATGGAGTCCAGCTTCTTCAAAGGCTTTCTGGTTCCAGCTTTCGTAGAAGTACCCCCGTGCATCTTTGAAAATCTTGGGTTCGATGATGTAAACACCTTCTATAGCGGTCTTAATAATTCTCATGAGCTTCTCCCAAGACTTTTTCAAGGTAGGCACGATAAGTGGAACCTGACTTCATCTTGTTGATGAGAGCCTGCATCTGAACATCATCGATGAACCCTTTCTTGTAGACGATTTCTTCAATGCAGGCAATCTTGAGTCCCTGACGCTGTTCGATGAGCCCGATATACTGGGAAGCTTCCATTAGGGAGGTCGGTGTGCCAGCATCCAACCAGACGTTGCCCCGCCGCATGGTAACAACGTTCATGCGCCCTTCTTTCAGATAGAGGTTGTTGAGGTCAGTGATTTCAAGCTCGCCCCGAGCTGATGGTTTAAGCAGTTTGGTTTTCTCAACGACATCCCCTGGATAGAAATAAAGCCCAACGGAGGCATAGTTGGATTTAGGCTGCTTGGGCTTCTCTTCGATGGACAGGACTTTATAGTCTTTATCAAACTCAACGACGCCGAAACGCTCAGGGTCGTTGACATGATAGGCAAAGATGGTGGCCTTACCCTTGTTATCTGCAACCTGCTGTTTGAAGCGGGGTAACTCACCTTGGATGCCGAAGATGTTGTCGCCAAGGATCAGGCAGACATCATCACAGCCGACAAACTCAGCACCATAGATGAATGCCTGGGCGATGCCGTTCGGTTCGGGCTGTACTTTGTATTGGATACTCAGTCCAAACTGGGAACCGTCACCGAACAGCCTCTCGATGTTGGGGGTGTCCTGCGGTGTAGAAATGATAAGGATATCCGTGATGTCAAACTGTAGAAGCGTCGACAGCGGATAATAAATCATCGGCTTGTCGTACACCGGCAGCAGCTGCTTGGAGATGACCTGGGTCAGTGGATACAATCTGCTACCACTGCCACCTGCCAAGATGATGCCTTTCATTATTCATCTCTCCAAGGTTCTGTTGTAATAGACCACAACGGTATTTTACTGAATAGATAATAGACAGCTTTATTTGGATATTCCTCAATTTTCAAAATGGGGATACACCCAAACAACTTAAACCGCCTCTTCCTGAAACATTCAAAACGGACAAGATCCCAGAGTTCTTGGTTATCCCGTTGAACAAATGATGTGATTGCCCGTGTACGCAACTGCATCAATTCAAGACGCCTATGGGTTGTATTACCCTCATGATTCCGATAACGGATTAGACTCTTCTGAAAATTATAAAATTGTGTCTTGCCAACCAGACGGCAGAACAATGCATAGTCTTCAGCAGGAGAATAGGCCTCTTCGTACTGGATACCATGTTTTTCCAAAACAGACTTCCGCAACATACAAGCGGGATGAATCACGCAAGACGCTGTCAATAATTTTTCCTGGATAGCTTTATTATGCTCAGGAACAGACCAGATACCGGAACTCTTCTTCCCTCCAAACACTTCTGCCTGTGAGCTGACACAGCCTACTTCAGGATGCGCATCCAGATAGGCAACCTCTTCTGCCAAACGGTCAGGCATAGAGATGTCATCATGATCAAAGACCGCAAGATATTCTCCCTTCGCCAACTGAATCAACTTGTTACGTGTTGGGCTGATGCCAAGATTCTTTTCATTGACCATATAAACGATACGGGAATCCTCATACGACTTTACAACCGCCTCAACATTTGGATCAGTTGACGCGTCATTCAGGATGATGAACTCGAAATCAGTATATGACTGGCTCAATATACTTTCTATGCATGCCCTCAGATGATCTTCCTGTGTGTTGTAAACTGGTGTCAGCACTGATACTTTAGGAACTGTCATCAAATCCACCTATGATTTTTCTAGGCATCACCTTCCGATGATATCCTAGAGCTAGTTTAAAAAGCGACAGGCTCCCCTATCACAACTATCGGATTATATTTCATATCCTGCTGTCTGCATCAAACCTAAACAGAAAAACCACCTGACAACATTTCGGCTACGCGCAGATCAAAATCTGTCGTAATCTTGAAATTCTTCTGGGCCCCTCTTACAAGTTTTATTGTCAATCCATGTCTATTCAACAGACCAGCAGCATCTGTTGACTTCAGTTTTTCAACTTCATCAAGCCCTTTATAAACATCTAAATATTGTTTCAGACGGAATGTCTGGGGTGTCTGTACTTGGAACATCTGATAACGGTCGGTTGCCGCTGTCATTGTCAAGCCATCTTCGGACTGGATAAGGGTATCGATTGCTGGGATAACAGTCGTGACAACCTCGCCGTCTTGTATTGACTGGATATTGGCAATGATGATTTCTTGCGTCACAAACGGGCGGGCAGCATCATGTGAGAGGACAATTGCCTCATCTGGTGCATTCAACTGTTCCTTACAATAAACCAGAGCTTTGTAAAGCGATTCCTGACGGTTATCACCACCTTCACAGACAGTGATACGCTCATATCCATAATCTTTGAAAAGGCCTTCTGTGTATTGAATCCAATCTTTATGGACAGTGATGACAATATGATCTATCTGTTCACAGACAAGAAACCTCTCAGCTGTATGAACGAGCATCGGTTTATCATCAATATTCAAATATTGCTTAGGCCTATCAGCACTCTCGATTCGGGAACCTTTGCCTGCTGCAAGAATGATGGCGATAATCATCTGGCTATCACTTCCTTTGTTTTCTGTTTTCTACAACAATCTCAATAGTCCCAAAATCAGATAATTATAGAACGGCGGGAATGAATCATACGTCCCACCTTGACAGATATTATTCTTACTTCATGACAATCCAAGACTGACTTATGCGTATTTTGAGATAAAAATATCAAGTATAATTATCTGTTTTCATCAACTTACGAATTATCCATCATACCTATGGAAGCTGAACGCTTGAACACCATCGCCCACCGTATCGCGGACCTGTCTGAACGCGAGAATGCTTTACGGGGGTATCTTTGACTATGCTGCCAAGTCCGACAAACTTGAGCAGGTGACCGCTGAACTAGAGGAGCCTGATGTCTGGAATGACCCAAAGAAGGCTCAGGACCTGAACAAAGAAAAGAAATCGCTTGAGGCGGTTGTCCTTTCCCTCAGAAGCATCAAATCCGGTCTTTCTGACGCTGAAGAACTGTTTGAGATGGCGAAGATGGAAGAGGATGACGATTCCATCCTGACCATCGAACAGGATGTCTTGGGATTGCAGAAACAGATTGAAGAACTGGAATTCCGCCGGATGTTCTCGAACCGGATGGATCCCTGCAACTGCTTCATCGACATCCAGGCCGGTGCTGGTGGCACTGAGGCTCAGGATTGGGCAAACATGCTCCTGCGGCAATACCTGCGTTACTGTGAACGCAAGGGTTTCAAGACAACACTGATTGAACTCTCTGAAGGGGATGTTGCCGGCATCAAGACGGCAACCATCAAGGTCGAGGGTGATTATGCTTACGGTTATCTGCGCACGGAAACTGGTGTCCATCGCTTGGTCCGCAAATCGCCTTTTGATTCCGCCAATGGCCGTCATACCTCTTTCAGCAGCCTTTTTGTTTACCCTGAAGTGGATGACTCGATTGACATTGAAATCAATCCTGCGGATGTCCGTATCGATACTTACCGGGCTTCAGGTGCTGGTGGCCAGCATATCAACAAGACTGACTCGGCTGTCCGTCTGACCCATATCCCGACAGGCATTGTCGTCCAGTGCCAGAATGACCGCAGCCAGCACCGTAACCGTGCAGAGGCTTGGGAAATGCTGAAATCCCGCCTATATGAACTGGAACTGCGCAAACGCATGAGTGAACAGCAGAAACTGGAAGATTCAAAGTCCGACATCGGCTGGGGACACCAGATCCGTTCCTATGTGCTGGACAATTCCCGCATCAAGGACCTGCGGACGAATTATGAAACAGGAAACACGAAAGCTGTGCTGGATGGAGACCTGGATGCCTTCATCACTGAATCCCTGAAACAGGGTGTCTGATACCTGCCCTGACATTATTGAAGATTACCGGACAAAGATTATGTCTAACCAAAAAGAACAAAACGATGCAGCAATGCCTGCACAGGATGAAAATTCAATTATTGCGGAACGCCGCGCAAAATTGGCTGCCCTGCGCGAAGCAGGAGTCGCTTACCCGAATGATTTCCGTCCAACCCATAAGGCTTATGACCTGCATGGTCAGTATGATGCCTTGGATAATGAAGCACTTGAAGCAAACCCGGTAAAAGTGGTCGTTGGTGGCAGGATGATGCTGAAGCGTGTGATGGGACGGGCTTCTTTTGCCACTGTCATGGACGCTTCTGGTCCACAGGCTTCTGGCCGTATCCAACTGTTCCTGTCAAACAACGACCTCGGCAAAGAAGCCCACGATACTTTCAAGCGCTGGGATATCGGTGACATTGTTGGGGCAGAAGGTACGCTGTTCAAGACCAAGACCGGCGAATTGACTGTCCGGGTTTCTTCCATCCGGCTGATTACCAAATCCCTGCGGCCACTGGGTGATAAATTCCACGGTCTGGCAGACCAGGAAATCCGCTACCGTCAACGTTATGTTGACCTGATCATGAACGAGGAAACCCGCCGGACTTTCAAAGCGCGTACAACAGCCATCGCCTCAATCCGCCGTTTTATGGGTGAAAATGGTTTCATGGAAGTGGAAACACCAATGCTGCACCCGATTCCTGGCGGTGCAGCTGCGAAGCCGTTCATCACTTACCACAATGCATTGGACATGCAGATGTTCATGCGCATTGCGCCTGAACTGTATCTGAAACGGTTGATTGTCGGTGGCTTTGAACGGGTGTTTGAGCTGAACCGCAATTTCCGCAACGAAGGGATTTCTCCCCGCCATAACCCTGAATTCACGATGATGGAATTCTACGCAGCCTATACCGACTATAAATGGCTGATGGATTTCACCGAAACCCTGATCCGACAGGCGGTTGTGGATACCTATGGCACAGCACAGATTTCCTATCAGGGACGTGACCTGGACCTGTCAAAGCCTTTCCAACGCCTGACCATCAACGAAGCCATCCTGAAATATGCACCACAGTTCACTGAAGCCCAACTGAATGATGCAGAATTCCTCAAGGCTGAACTGAAGAAACGGGGTGTCACGTTGCTGCCAACTGCTGGTGTCGGTGCCATGCAGCTGGCATTGTTTGAAGAAACGGCAGAATCCCAGCTGTGGGAACCGACCTATATCATCGATTACCCAGTTGAGACTTCCCCGCTTGCCCGCGCTTCTGATACACGTCCAGGCATTACCGAACGTTTTGAACTGTTCATTGTCGGTCGCGAATTGGCAAATGGTTTCTCTGAACTGAATGACCCTGAAGACCAGGCTGCCCGCTTCCGCAAGCAGGTTGAAGCGAAGGATGCCGGTGACGAAGAAGCGATGTATTACGATGCGGACTATATCCGTGCATTGGAATACGGGATGCCTCCTGCAGGTGGCTGCGGTATCGGGATTGACCGTCTGGTGATGTTGTTGACAGACTCAGCGAATATCCGCGATGTCATCCTGTTCCCACATATGCGCCGGGAAGAACAGCTTTAAAACACTGGTAATGGGAATGGGAAGCAGATGACCGAAATCCTTCAAGGGCTTCTCATTCCATTTGCCGGTACTTCATTGGGAGCCGCCTGTGTTTTCCTGATGAAAGACAATGGTCTCAACCTTTCCATCCAGAAAGGGCTGAATGGCTTTGCTGCTGGAGTCATGACAGCGGCTTCTGTCTGGAGCCTATTGATTCCAGCTATCGAACAGTCATCTGCTTTGGGAAAAATGGCATTCTTCCCTGCTGCTGTTGGTTTCCTGGCAGGTATTTTCTTCCTGCTGTTCCTTGACAGCTATATCCCACACCTACACCTCCATGCAAAAAAAGCAGAAGGGATGAAAACAAACCTGAAGAAAACCACAATGCTGATACTGGCAGTGACCTTGCACAACATCCCGGAAGGCATTGCAGTTGGAGTTGTTTATGCGGGTTACCTATATGGTCATACCCAGATAACAGCAGCAGGCGCCCTTGCCCTTGCAATCGGGATTGCTATCCAGAATTTCCCAGAAGGTGCCATCATCTCCATGCCTCTGAAAGCCGAAGGAATGAAGAAATCCAAAGCGTTCCTTTATGGCGTCTTATCCGGTGCCGTTGAACCGATTGGTGCATTTCTGACCCTGTTGGCAGTCAGCTTTTTCATCCCTGTCCTGCCTTATATCCTGAGTTTTTCAGCAGGAGCAATGATGTATGTTGTGGTTGAAGAAATTATTCCGGAAATGTCTATTGGTGAACATTCCAACACGGCAACGGTGATGTTTGCCATTGGGTTTGTGGTAATGATGATCTTGGACGTCGCATTGGGATAGCACCGTAACGGAAACATTTAAGCTATAGAATAACAATCAGGGCTGTGCCGTAAAATTTTCAATCTGAAAGAACACATGTTACGACTGACTGAAATCCGTTTACCGATTGACCATGATGAAAAGGCATTGGAACAGGCGGTACTTGACCGTCTGGAAATCGATGCATCCCATCTTTTGAGGATGACAGTCTATCGTCGGAACTATGATGCCCGGAAAAAATCTGCGATTTTCTTCTCTTATTCAGTCGATGTGGAAACAGACTGTGAAGAAGTCCTGCTGACAAAATTCAGCAAACACCCTCATATCCGTAAAGCACCGGATATGACCTACCATTTTGTTGCACAGGCACCAGCAAGCGCTTTCAAACGGCCAATCGTTGTTGGATTTGGGCCTTGTGGGATGTTTGCCGCATTGATCTTAGCCCAAAGTGGTTTCAAGCCGATTGTGCTCGAACGGGGAAAGAAAGTCCGGGAACGGACACAGGATACTTTTGGGTTCTGGCGTAAGCGCGAATTGGATCCTGAATCCAATGTCCAGTTCGGAGAAGGGGGGGCCGGCACTTTTTCTGACGGCAAACTGCATACTCAGATACGGGATCCGAAACATTATGGCCGGAAAGTCCTGGAAGAATTCGTCAAGGCAGGTGCACCTGAAGAAATCCTTTATATCGGGAAACCCCATATCGGCACCTTCAAGCTGGTCAAGATGGTTGAGCAGATGCGGGAAGAAATCATTGCGCTTGGTGGCGAATTCCATTTTGAAAGCCGGGTTAATGACCTATTGGTTGAAAATGGACACATAAAGGGTGTTATCCTGAACGACGGGAGAACCATTGAATCTGACCATGTTCTGATAGCCCCAGGACATAGTGCACGGAATACCTTTGAGATGCTTTACCGTCGAGGGGTTTTCATGGAAGCCAAGCCTTTTTCTGTCGGTTTCCGTATAGAACACCCTCAATCCTTGATTGATTCCTGCCGGCTTGGCCCCAATGCTGGCAACCCATTGCTGGGTGCTGCGGATTATAAACTGGTGCATCACTGCAAGAACGGTCGGACTGTTTACAGTTTCTGTATGTGTCCAGGTGGTACCGTGGTTGCAGCGGCCTCTGAACCCGGGCATCTGGTCACCAATGGAATGAGCCAGTATTCCCGCAACGAACGCAATGCGAATGCAGCGATTGTCGTGGATGTGAATCCGGATGATTTCAATGGGAAAGGGAATCCACTTGCAGGAATCGACTTCCAACGCGAACTGGAACAGAAAGCCTTTATCCTGGGAGGTGGAAACTACAACGCCCCTTGCCAGCGCATCGAGGATTTCTTGAAAAATGTCCCGACGAAAACATTGGGGAAAGTCGTCCCTTCTTATACACCGGGTGTCACACCCTGCAATCTGGCTGATGCCTTACCTGCCTTTGCCATTGACGCCCTCCGGGAGGCCATCCCGGCTTTTGAGAAAAACATCCCAGGATTCTCCATGGCAGATGCCGTATTGACCGGTACGGAGACCCGTACCTCTTCTCCTGTCAGGATTGTGCGTGACCGTGAAAGTTTTGAGAGTATTTCCGTCAAAGGCCTGTACCCTGCCGGTGAAGGCGCTGGCTATGCAGGGGGCATCCTTTCTTCAGCCATAGATGGCATTGAAGCGGCACAGGCAATTGCATTATCCATCTCAGCATCTGCAAAAAAATAAACCGGCAAGTACAATCAGCCAAGAGAAATCCCGGCTTTCTTACAATCAACGCCTGCGCTTTGCCTTTTCTTTTGGAGCAGCTTTCCGCTCAATGCTTTTCACAGCCTTGGCTTTTTCAGTATGGTGCCTGTCAGATGTTCTTTCCCTGCGTGGATTCCTGATATCACGTTTATCTGCTTTTGCTTCCTGATGGCGGGAATCCTTTACCCTTCTCGCAGCCAAGTCCCTGTCATTGCCACGATGATGCGCATTCCTCGTGGGTTTATGGTCTCTATCAGCATTGTCGTGACGGGTCTCTTTATGACGGCGGTTTTCCTCTTTTCCACTATGCTTGGCTGCCTTGTGCCGTCTGGAACTATTGTCCCTGACAGTTTCTTTTGCTGCATCGTGATGTCTTGGCGCCCTATCCTGATGTCTTACGCCCCTATGCCGGCTCCGGCGTTCATGGCGGACTTCCTGGTCACCGCTGTACGAAGGTTCCTGGACAACGGATTCTTGGACAACGACATCATCGGCAGGTTTCTGCGTATCCGCCAATGACCGTTCTGTATGACGTCTGCTGACAGAGCGCTCCCTTGGCGGTTCACCTGGATCATCAGAAGAATCATCATAATTATAGGTGTCTGGACTGGTATCGGCTTCCCTGCTGTACTGCTGCAGGGCTTTTGCCCGGTCAATGCCTTGTCCGCCAATGATACGGCGGGCACCATTGAACCTGCCACGCCAATAACTTTCATCCATGCTGTTGATACGGACACGCTGGCCTGTCCGTGGGGAATGGATGAACCGCCCATCCCCAAGATAAATCCCAACATGGGAGTTGCTGCGCCGCATGGTATTGTAGAAGACAAGATCCCCAGGCTGCAGGTCATTCTGGCTGACAGGCTGCCCTACCCGGCTCATCTCAGCAGCTGTCCTAGGCAGGTTGGTATCCAGCGTCTCTTTATAGACATATTTGACAAAACCACTGCAATCCAAGCCTGTCAATGGCGAATTGCCACCATAACGGTAAGGCGTCCCGATAAGCGACATCGCAGTCATTGCGATATCTGTAGCCCGGGGGGTATAGCCATGGGGATGATGTGGCTTGCTGACCACATCTGAAGTCATGGTGCTGGCATAATCTGCGCCAGAAAACTCTGAATGGTGACTGTAATGCCTGCTCCTGCGCCGGCTGTGACGGTTATAACGGCGTTCGCGCCCTTCTAACGACTGCCTCCGTTCATGGTGGAACCGGTTTCTGCTGGACTCCCTTGAGGAATTACGGTCATCACCTCTTCTGGAATGCCTTCTGTCCTGGGAAGATTCCTTTCTATGGCTGTTCCTGCTTTCCTTATGCCGTTCTCCAGCACTGCGTTGTGTATTCTTCGCCTTTACAGAGGAAACCTTTGCTTTCGCAGACCTGGTAGAGACCTGTTTGGCTGCTGATGGGGCACTGTGGCTGCTTTTCTTGGCAGCATGAACCGGCATAGACATCATTACAGCTGCAAACGCAGAAATGCAGATTGCACGCAATAATGTTTTCCATCCCAATGACATTTGATCCCCATTTCAACTGAAAGGGTATGAATTTTAAGGGAATATGCTCAGGATGTCAAAGAAAACCATCTCTATTGATGCTGTTATTTTCTGGCATCTTTGCTTATCTTCAGTCTATTTTGTAACAAAATGCTTCTTTTTCACCATTCAGAACCATACTTGCTCTGAAAGTGCCGTCAAGCCATCTGAGTATCAGGAATACCGAACAGTTCCCTGAAAAAAGCCACTATCTGATCCCATAGTCCAGCGGGTTTACGGGAAACTGGATGTGTGTCTGCTGGCTGTGATGAAGGATGCAAATGCCGATGGTGAAGTTCAGAAGCATCATTTGCCTTGTTTTTACGTTCAATCCGACCATCCGGGAAAATGGTCAGATTGGTATCCGGAAAGTCTGACAAGGTCAAAGCCCGGATCCTTCTTGCCACAGAATGGGTAACTTCCATACGGGGACCAACCCCTTTGAACTGGATGAAAGAGTGGATTTTCCCTTTGACGAAAGTACCGTCAACCAGATTGACCGTTGCTTCCAAGACAGGAGCATAGGCAAGCTGCCCGGCAAGCCGGATGCGCTGTGGCGTGCAGAAATTGCCCAAACTGTAGGCAATCAGATGTCCCTTATACAGCTCAATAGCGCGTGGCAGATGCGGTCCATGACCATAAACGATATCTGCCCCTGCCTCAATACAGGCACGGGCAAACGCCTTGACATTGCCCCTGTCCTCACCCAAGAAAATCTCCTGCCTTCCTGGAACATGGTCTGTCCCCATCCCCTCTGCGCCGCCATGGAATGACACGACTATCAGGTCAACCTTGCCTTCCAAGGACTGGATGACCTGGCGTGCTTTGGCAATATCCTGGATACGGAGTGTCCCGATACTATGCCCGAATGCCGCAAAACCATAAGTGACGCCATCTTTCTGGAAAATGGCTGTCTCGCAATAACCTTCCTGGCCAGCATAAGCAATCCCTGCCTTACGGAGTGTCGACATCGTGGATAGCCTGCCTGTCAGACCAAAATCATTGGCGTGGTTGTTTGCCACTGAGACGGCATCAAAACCGGCATTGACCAGATTACTGACGTAACTGACCGGTGTGCGGAATGCATAGCAGACAGCAGGGTTACTGCACTTCTTGACCTCCCCGCCTGCATCCATCAGCACACCCTCAAGATTCCCGAATGCGGCATCCGCCTGCCTGAGAACCGGTGAGACATCCTTGAACAGGTTCTTACCGCCATGAGATGCAAGATAACTGCTGTCAGGGTAATTCGTCCCCATCATGATATCGCCGGTAAAAGCAAGGGTGACCGAGTCTTTGGCATGACCGGCAAACGGCATCACCAAAGCAACGGCTACTACTATTTTTCCCAGAAGGCTTCTCATGACATTCCCAGTTACCATACCGGCAGGTATTGTCCTATCCTGTAGATAGGAAAACCCCTGCCTGCTTTTTGCAGACCTTTTTAAAGACTTTCAGTGCATTATGGCAAATAGGGGGCTGTTTTGCCAAAAAAGCCTGCTGAATCAGTCATCTCCTGTGCTGTTATACAACAGGAAAACAGCAGGAACAAAAAATCCCCTGCCTGGCAGGGAATACCCAGACAGAGGATGGTATAGATTTCGTTGCGTTTCAATCAAGAATCAATAATGGTAAGCAGATTCACCATGGGAAACCTTATCGAGCCCCTCTTCTTCCTGTTCATCGGTGACACGCAGTCCCCAGACCTTGTCGATGATGAAATAAGCGGCGACTGAAACCGCACCCGACCAGACCAGGCTGACAACAACCCCCTTGAACTGGATCCAGACCTGTTCTGCCATCGAGAAATCAGTACCCTGTCCGCCCAGTGCCGTATTGACAAAGACACCGGTCAGGATGGCACCGACAATACCGCCAACACCATGGACACCAAAAGCATCCAGTGCGTCATCGACCTTGAGCATCCTTTTCAGGCCAGTAACCCCCCAGAGGCAGACTGCACCGGCAATCAGCCCCATCACAATGGCTCCCATTGGTCCGACAAAGCCGGCAGCAGGGGTAATGACAACCAAGCCGGCTACGGCTCCTGAAGCAGCGCCAAGCATGCCTGGCTTGCCACGGGTGAAATTTTCAAGGATAGCCCAACTGAGTGCCGCGGCAGCAGGGCAGATGACTGTGTTGACGAAAGCCATGCCAGCAAGACCATCAGCAGCCCCTGCGGAACCGGCATTGAACCCGAACCAACCAATCCACAACAGTGAAGCACCAACCATGGTCAATGTCAGGGAATGGGGCATCAAGGCATTCCTGCCAAAGCCTTTGCGTTTGCCGACAAAGTAAGCGCCGACCAGACCAGCAATGGCCGCATTGATATGGACAACAGTGCCCCCGGCGAAATCCAAAGCACCATCTTCCTGCAGGAAACCGCCTCCCCAGACCATATGGCACTGTGGGATATAACTGAGCGTGAACCAGATGAAGATGAAAGCCATGACAGCACCGAACTTGATGCGTTCAGCAAAAGCACCAACAATCAGGGTTGCCGTGATGCATGCAAAAGAGCACTGGAAAACAGCCCAGGTGTATTCAGGCACGGTTGTCAGGATGGTTGAAAGGGTATCGATTGTGATGCCTTTCATGAATATCTTATCGGCATTGCCGATGATGGCCCCATCACCGCTGAAAGCAAAAGAATAGCCATACAGGAACCATAGGACACTTACCAGGCAGAAAGCCATGAATGTCTGCATCAGGATGGACAGCATGTTTTTTGAACGGACAAGCCCACCGTAAAACAGACCGATGCCAGGCGCCACCATCAAGAACACCAACATGGATGATGTCAGGATCCAGGCATTGTCTCCCGGGTTCAAGGCAGGTGCTGCAGCAGAGGATGCTGCTTCTTCAGCAATGGCGATGCCACTTATTCCGAGACCCATCAGTCCCATAATCAATCTATTCATCAGCATTTTCATAATCATCTCCTTTCTGTTACAGGGCTTCTTCGCCAGATTCCCCTGTGCGGATACGGATGGCCTGTTCCAAATCAGTGACAAAAATCTTGCCATCCCCGATTTTTCCGGTGGATGCTGAAGCCGTAATGGCCTCAATCACAGTTTCGAGTACATCGTCGGTAACCCCGACTTCCAGCTTGACTTTAGGCAGGAAATCAACAACATATTCAGCGCCCCGGTACAGTTCGGTATGACCTTTCTGACGCCCAAAACCACGGACATCCGTAACCGTCATTCCATGCACACCGATTGCCGCAAGGGATTCCCTGACTTCATCCAGCTTGAAAGGTTTGATGATGGCAGTAATCAGTTTCATGACATTCTCCTTATGATCCATCGGGGATGCCTCCCCCTTTTTATTGGTTATCCAGAACCTGCTGTAACAGGCTCACCACAGTGGCAATAAAGGAGCAAGCAAGGACCGTGCCAACAGGAAATCCAGGAAAAAAAGCTTTCCACCTGCTTCACCGACCGTTATTGGCAGTGCAAGAGGAATAGGTTGTTAAAGAAAGAGAGAGATGGGAATACCGTTCCTGTGCCAAGACAGTGCATTTCCATGTACCACGCTGGAACTGTGCATACCAGTCAGGAGCACCTTGGATGGGAAATACCCAATAATGCAGGCGATAAAGATGAAAGAATCAGGACTGCTGTCATGCCATACAGCAGGAGAGATGCTGTTCAGATATCGCTGTCGATATTGAGTTCCTGGATTTTGCGGGTAAGGGTATTACGCCCAATCCCCAACAGGACTGCCGCCTCATTCTTGCGTCCACGGGTATGCTGTAAGGCTGTATGGATCAAAATGCGTTCGAATTGGTCGCCCAGCGAAGTCATCAGATTGTCCTGTCCACTGTCAAGCATTTCCCTGACTGTCCGCTCCAGCTGTTTTTCCCATGAAACCGCTACTGCTGCCTCATTATTTTCAGATAATGCCTTTGGAACAGCATCATCTTTAAATGGCTTGGCTTCTTGAGAGGGCAGGTCACCCTGCAGATTCCCCTGAGTGTTTTCCTCAAGCAGGTCAACGGGCATATCCTTGACTTCGATGGTCTGCCCGGCAACCATGACAGTGAACCAGTAACAGAGGTTTTCCAATTGACGGACATTCCCGGTCAACCGGCATTGAGACAGAAACCTGGCGGCGCTTTCTGAAAGCCGTTTTGGCTCAACGCCCATCTGAGCAGCACTCTGTTCGAGGAAATGGCGGGCAAGGACCGGTATGTCTTCCTTACGTTCCCTCAAAGGCGGCAACCGTAACCGGATAACATTCAGCCGATGGAAAAGGTCTTCACGGAAAGTTCCTGCCTGAACCAGTTTTTCAAGATTCTGATGCGTTGCGGCAATGACCCGGACATCTGCTTTGATGGATTGATTGCCCCCAACCCGATAAAAATGGCCATCAGAAAGTACCCGGAGAAGCCGTGTCTGCATTTCAACAGGCATATCACCGATTTCATCGAGGAACAATGTCCCGCCTTCCGCCTGTTCAAAACGCCCCCTGCGCATGGCCTGAGCACCGGTAAACGCCCCCTTCTCATGTCCGAACAGTTCAGATTCCATCAGGTCTTTTGGGATTGCCGCGACATTAAGCGCGATGAATGGCCGCGTGGCACGTGGGCTGTTCCGATGCAACGCCCGTGCAACCAGTTCTTTACCGGAACCTGACTCACCGGTAACCAGGACTGTTGCGTTGGAATTCGAGAGCTTGCCGATTGCACGGAAAATGCTTTGCATGGCAGGCGCCTGTCCAATGATATCCGGCATCCGGGAAACCTGGCTTTCTTCTTCCGTTTTGACTTCGCTCTCTTTGATTGCCCTTTTGACAAGGTCAACCACCTCACCCAAGTCAAATGGTTTCGCCAGATATTCGAAAGCCCCTCCCTGGAATGCAGATACCGCAGAATCAAGGTCTGAGAATGCTGTCATGACAATGATTGGCATCCCAGGGAAACGCTGTTTAGCCTGCTCCAGCAACGTCAGCCCTGACGTACCAGGCATCCGGATATCTGACAGCAGCACCTGTGGCCTGCCTGTTTCGAAAGCCGCCAGCACTTCATCGGCATTGCAGAATGCCCGTAACGGGATATTTTCACGGGAAAGCGCCCGTTCCAATACCCAACGTATCGATTCATCATCATCGACAATCCAGACCGGTTCCATCGTTTTTCCAATCATCATTTTTGGTTTATGCTGCTTATACTTTTGTAAACGGCAGGCGTATCAGGAATTCTGTCCTGCCAGGGACACTGTCACATTCAATCAATCCACCATGTTTCTGGACAAGGGTCTGGGACAACGCCAAACCCAAGCCACTCCCGCCTTCCTTACCCGAAACCAAAGGGAAGAAAATGGTCTCCAGCATATCTGACGGTATGCCCGGACCGTTATCGATAATATACAGATTCAAAGCCAGCTTGTAATGGATCCCTGCAATGGTGACACGTCTTGATACGCGGGTCCTGAAAGTCAGCTCCGCCTTGCCCTCCCGCATCTGGGGAAGCAGTGCATGGGCTGCGTTTTCAGCAATGTTCAGTACAGCCTGGATAAGCTGTTCTTTATTCCCGGTGACTTCAGGCAGGGACAGGTCATAATCACGTTTTATCTGAAGGCCTTCTGAGAACTCTGCCAGAACAATGCTCCTGACCCGTTCAATGACTTCATGGATATTGATGTCATTGACAACCTGGGCGCGCTTATGGGGAATCAGCATCCGGTCAACAAGGTTCTGGAGACGGTCTGTCTCCTTGATGATGACCTGGGTATATGCCTTAAGCTCTTCACGGTGCGCTTCAGGCATTTCCAATTCAAGCAGCTGGGCAGCGCCTTTGATTCCGCCCAACGGATTCTTGATCTCATGGGCAAGGTTGCGGACCATTTCCATATTCGCCTGATTCTGGTTGACAAGACGGTTCTCCCTGTCCTGCCGGATACGTTGGACATTGCCGCGCATCTCGATGAGGATGCCACTCAAAGGCGTATCAATGACCTTGACAACCGCATGGACAGCCAACGGTCTGCTCGCCGGTCTATGCAGGACAATATCCTGCCTGATTTCAACCGCCCCATGCACCAGGACTTCATGGCAGATATCCGCAAGGACTTCACTGTTGAGGAATACCTGCTGAAGCTTATGTGTCCGCAGGACTTTCAGCGAAAGCTCAAGCATATCCTCTGCGGCAGGATTGACATACTGGATCTGCCCTGCCCTATCCAGGATAATGACTGCCGATGAGAGCAGGTCAAGCCCACTGAATCTTTCAATCATGTCCATGCTGTAAAAAAGGCGGAAACGCTGCCATTTCCGCCTTTGCCAATCCCATTCGGTTTACCGTAAACCGGACATCCGGGTTACAGGGAATAATACATATCGAATTCAACAGGATGAGGTGTCATGTTCAGGCGGGTGACATCCTGCATCTTGAGCTCGATATAAGCATCAATCAGGTCATTGCTGAATACACCACCACGGGTCAGGAACTCACGGTCCTTATCCAAGGCTTCAAGCGCCTGTTCCAAAGAAGAACAGACCGTTGGAACCAAGGCATCTTCTTCCGGCGGCAGATGATAGAGGTCTTTGGTCGCCGGTTCACCTGGATGGATCCTGTTCTGGATACCATCAAGTCCCGCCATCAGCAATGCTGCAAAACACAGGTATGGATTGGCTGTCGGATCAGGGAAACGGGTCTCGATACGGCGTGCCTTCGGATTGGACACATGCGGGATACGGATGGATGCCGAGCGGTTACGGGCTGAATATGCCAGCTTGACCGGCGCTTCAAATCCAGGGACCAGACGTTTGTAGGAATTGGTGCTTGGATTGGTGATGGCATTCAATGCCCGTGCATGTTTGATGACACCACCGATGTAGTAAAGCGCCATTTCAGACAGCCCGGCATAACCGTCGCCTGCGAAAAGGTTCTTGCCATCTTTCCAGATGGACTGATGGACATGCATACCGGTGCCATTATCCCCGACAATCGGTTTCGGCATGAAAGTCACTGTCTTGCCATAGGTATGTGCGACATTCCAGGTAATGTATTTCTGGACCTGTGTCCAGTCGGCACGTTTAGTCAGTGTAGAGAATTTCGTCCCGATTTCATTCTGTCCAGCACCGGCAACTTCATGATGATGGACCTCAACCGGAATACCCATCTGCTCGAGGATCAGGCACATTTCAGAACGCATATCCTGGAAACTGTCGACAGGCGGAACAGGGAAATAGCCTCCTTTGACCCTTGGACGGTGACCGGTGTTGCCGCCTTCAATCTCGGCACTGGAAGACCAAGGAGCCTCTTCTGAACCAATCTTGACAAAACACCCGGACATATCATCCTGCCAGCGGACGCTGTCGAAGACGAAGAACTCAAGTTCAGGACCAAAGAATGCGGTATCACCGACACCGGAAGACTTCAGGTAGGCTTCTGCGCGTTTGGCAATGGAACGTGGATCACGGTCATACCCTTTGCCATCAGATGGTTCAATGACATCGCACTGCATGAAAACCGTCGTATCTTCCATGAAAGGATCGATATTCGCTGTATCAGGGTCAGGCAGCAGAAGCATATCAGAAGCCTCAATCCCCTTCCATCCTGCAATCGAAGAGCCGTCAAAAGCATGCCCTTCTTCAAACTTGTCCTCATCAAATGCGGAGACAGGAACGGTGACATGCTGTTCTTTGCCGCGGGTGTCCGTGAAACGGAAATCAACGAACTTTGCCTCGTTCTCCTTGATCATATCCAATACATCTGCTGCTGACTTTGACATTCTTCTCTCCTTGTTGTTTCTTTCCATTTCTGGAAATACCGGGATAATGCAGGACTGTGACCGCCCTGCCGGGAAAACCTGCTCCTTCTTCTATATGCATTTTCCATGCCAGACCACCACGCCTGTTTTTATGGTGAAAAAGGCGGTTCCCATCCACATCTGACAAAGCATATGCCATAACAGTGCATACTGTCCACAAAGATGCATCAATATGGTGCATCACACACCGCTTAAGCCTGCTTCCTTATGGCTTCTCATAATGGGCACCCAAATCTGCCAGTCCTTTCAGCAAGGCATCAAATGCCGGCTGCAGGTTCCCTTCCAGGCCTTTGACACCGACCTCAACATAATTGTCTGAACGCTTGGGACCGATATGAGGGAGGCTGAAAAGCTTCACCAATGGGAAATCCGCCGTGATTTTTTCCATCAACGGCGTCATCCGGGCTTCCATCGCACCGAAGACATTGACCACCAGCTCCGATTGTTCTGCTGTATGGAACAGGTCCCTGTGATAAGTATCCAGTGCCCATTCAATCATAGGATGCGCCATCTGCGGGAAACCTGGGACAAAATAATGGGTTCCAAAAGAAAACCCTGGGAAATGGTTGACAGGATTGGGAATGATTGCTGACCCTTCAGGAAATTCCCCCATCTGCAGTCGGCGGATATTGTCTGGAGAACGGTAATCAGGATGTTCAGGGTCTTCTGCCACCTCCCGGATACGCTTATCGATTTCCTTCCGGGCTTCCGGATGCATGGCCAGCGGCCTGCCAAACGCTTCTGCAGCACATGCACGGGTATAGTCATCCGGTGTTGAACCGATACCACCGCAGCAGAAAACAATATCGCCTGAAGCATAGGTCTCTTTCAGCACCGCAGTGATACGGGCCGGTTCATCCCCAAGATAACGAGCCCAGCCAAGCAGAAGTCCCCGCTGCTTCAGCAGTTGGATGACGCTGCTGAAATGCCTGTCTGTATATTTTCCGGAAAGGATTTCATCGCCAATGATGATAAGTCCGATTGTCATGATGTTCTGTTTTCAGGAAGTCCATGGAAGTTACCCTCAATTCTGACATATCGCTGGACAGGTGGTATATTGTCCAATGGTTCTGTTCCGTTTATACGCAGATTTTCTGAGGAGGTTTTATCTTATGGAAGAATTGAAGACAATGGCAAGGGGATTGCAATACATCGACCATGTCATTGGAACAGGTACGGAAGTCGGCAGGGGCTCCTCTTTTATCAGGGTGCACTATACAGGCTGGCTGAAAAATCCAGACGGTTCAAAAGGAAAGAAATTTGACAGCAGCCTTGACCGCAACATGCCTTTCCGTTATCCATTCAACAGGGGCTATGTTATCCAGGGTTGGGATCTTGGCCTCAGGGGAATGAAGGCAGGTGGCCGCCGTACCCTGTATATCCCCAGTGACCTTGCCTATGGTCCAAACGGCATCGGTGGCGTAATCCCCCCCAATGCAGACCTGATTTTTGAAATCGAAGTCCTTGAGGCTTGAACAGCCTTCCCGTTTACAACAACCCCTGTTCGGCAAACGAGCAGGTGTTGTTGCCAGCCACCACGATATGGTCAAGCACCGTCACATCCACCAGCCGCAATGCGTCTTTCAGCAATTGGGTCAGGTCAATATCAGCGCGGCTTGGATCAGGCACTCCTGATGGATGGTTATGGGACAGGATGACATTGGCAGCATTGAGGTTCAATGCTTCCTTCACCACTTCGCGGGGATAAACACTGGTCCTGGTCAATGTCCCTTTGAACATTTCCTTAGCTGCAATCAAACGGTTCTTGACATCAAGGAACAGGATGACAAATGACTCATACTTCCTGTTGTGGTAATGAAGCTGCAGATACCGTTTCACACTGTCAGAAGAAGTCAGGACAATTTCTTTCTGGTTGAGTTCTTCCGTCAGCAACCGCTTTGAGATTTCCACGATTGCCGTCAGAAGCGTCATCTTGGCAATGCCGATACCCTTGACAGCTTTCAGGTCCTCTTCAGTTGCTGTCAGCAATGCAGAAAAGGAACCGAAACGCGCCATGATTTCACGGCCAAGTTCCACAGCGCTCTTCCCACGGCTGCCTGTCCGTAGGAAAAGCGCCAGCAGTTCCGCATCAGTCAATGCGCCCGCCCCACGCGCCAGCAGTTTTTCCCGGGGACGTTCATCGGTTGGCCAGTCAGTGATTGCCATAGGATGCCCTATAATGTCAGGAATTGAGTCAGTGGCACCCATACCTGTGGTGCCATTTGGGATATTGTACTGAATTTTCCAGCATGAAACTGATCCTCGCCCAACCCCGTGGTTTCTGTGCTGGCGTAAAACGCGCCATTGAGACAGTTGAACGGGCTCTTGCCCTGTTTGGACCGCCCATTTATGTCAGGCATGAAATCGTCCATAACACCTATGTTGTCGGCAACCTGCGGGCGAAAGGCGCTGTTTTCATCGAAGACCTGGATGAAGTCCCCTCTGGCAGCATCCTGATTTTCTCCGCGCATGGGGTTTCCCGCACCATCCGGCAGGAAGCCGAAACGCGGAACCTGACACTGTTTGACGCCACCTGCCCCTTAGTGACCAAAGTCCATGCCGAAGTCCACCGTAAACGGCAAGAGGGGCATGATGTGATTGTCATCGGACATAAAGGGCACCCTGAAGTGGAAGGCACTTTGGGACAGTCTGGAACCGGTATGCATCTTGTCAGCCATATCGATGACATTGACCAGGTTTCAGTCCCAGACCCGGACAAGGTCGCCTATGTTTCCCAGACAACCCTGTCAGTGGATGACACCGCCACCATCATTGATGCCCTGAAAAAACGGTGGCCGAAGATTTCCCATCCGCCAAAAAGCGATATCTGTTACGCAACCACCAACCGTCAGGAAGCGGTCAGGCAGCTGGCGGGGCAGACAGGACTGATCCTGGTTGTCGGCAGCGCGAACAGCTCCAACTCAAACCGCCTCAGGGAAATGGCGGAAAGGAATGGGGCTGAGGCCCATATGGTGGACAATGCCTCCCAAATCCAGCCCGCCTGGTTGGCAGGACATGAATGCATCGGCATTACAGCGGGTGCCTCGGCACCTGAAATCCTGGTTCAGGAAATCGTTGACCTGCTGGCTGGCTATGGTTACAACGAAGTCAGTGAGCAGGAAGGAATGCTCGAGACAATCTCTTTCGGTTTACCCAAAGGACTCCGCGCTTCAAGTCCATCAGGGAACGGGCGGTAGCCCTTCCTGAAGATGCCCTTTCCTCCGCCTGATATCCTGAAAACAGGCTTGATTATATGGTAGAATCAGAGGTTATCCGAATCAACTTTTCATGGGGAAAAAAACATGTCCGGACACAGTAAATGGGCTAATATCAAACACAAGAAAGCGGCGGCAGATGCGAAACGCGGCAAAATCTGGACCCGTCTGATCAAGGAAATCACCGTTGCCGCCCGTATGGGTGGCGGAGACATCGACAGCAATCCCCGTCTGCGTCTGGCAGCTGACAAGGCTTTTGCTGCCAATATGCCCAAGGAAAACGTCAAGCGTGCCATCGCCCGTGGCACCGGTACCTTGGACGGCGTAAATTATGAAGAAGTCCGTTATGAAGGCTATGGCATCAATGGCGCAGCAATCATTGTTGACTGCCTGACTGACAACCGTGTCAGGACAGTTGCCGATGTCCGCCATGCTTTCACCAAATATGGTGGCAATATGGGTACAGCCGGTTCTGTGGCTTTCCAGTTCAAGCACTGTGGCCAGCTGATGTTCGCTCCCGGTACCGATGAAGAAGCACTGATGGAAGCAGCACTCGAAGCTGGTGCTGATGATGTCATCACGGATGATGAAGGTGGCATTGAGGTCATCTGCGAACCCAACAACTTTGTTGCGGTCAAAGAAGCCATCGAGGCAGCCGGTTTCACTCCTGAAGTCGCTGAAGTCATCATGAAACCGGAAAACGAGACTGAATTCACCGGCGAAGCTGCTGAAAAAATGCAGAAACTTCTGGACGCATTGGAAGACCTGGATGACGTTCAGGAAGTCTATACCAATGCCGTCATTGACAATGGTGAAGACTGAGCATCTGGCAACCGGCTTCTGAAGACTTTTGAACAACACCGTTAGGAATATCCGATGAAGATTCTTGTGATTGGTTCTGGAGGACGCGAACATGCGTTGGCATGGAAGCTCGCACAGTCTGAAAAAGTAGGAAAAGTGTTCGTTGCGCCTGGCAATGGTGGGACAGCTTTGGAAGACAAGCTGGAGAATATTGCTGTTTCAGGTTCTGATGCACTGGCAGATTTTGCAGAACAGAACAGCATCGCCTTGACGGTTGTCGGTCCAGAAGCACCTTTGGCAGCAGGCATTGTCAATGTTTTCCGTGCCCGTGGGTTGAAAATCTTTGGTCCGACCAAAGAAGCCGCGCAGCTTGAAAGCTCAAAAGATTTTGCCAAAGCTTTCATGAAACGGCATAACGTACCTACGGCAGATTACCAGACTTTCACAGACCCAGAGCAGGCACATCAGTATATTGAGGCAAAAGGTGCCCCGATTGTCATCAAAGCAGACGGCCTCGCTGCTGGCAAGGGTGTGATTGTCGCTACTTCCCTGCAGCAGGCGCATGAAGCTGTGAACATGATGCTGGCCGGCAATAAATTCGGTGAAGCAGGTTCCCGTGTGGTCATCGAAGAATTCCTCGAGGGCGAAGAAGCCAGTTTCATCGTCCTGGTCGATGGCAAGAACATCCTTCCATTGGCAACCAGCCAGGATCATAAGCGTCTGAAAGACCATGATGAAGGTCCTAATACCGGTGGGATGGGAGCGTATTCCCCTGCACCGATTGTGACGCCATCACTGCATGCAAGGATCCTTCGCGAAATCATCGTACCGACAGTGAACGGCATGCGTAACGACGGCATCCCTTTCACAGGCTTCCTGTATGCTGGCCTGATGATTGATAAAGAAGGCAATCCAAAGACCTTGGAATTCAACTGCCGCATGGGTGACCCTGAAACACAGCCCATCATGTCCCGCCTGAAGAGCGACCTTGCTACAGTCCTTGAACATGGTGTGAACGGGACATTGGACCAGGTCGAACTGTCTTGGGACAGACGTACCGCATTGGGTGTTGTCCTTGCCGCAGCCGGTTATCCTGACAGTCCACAGAAAGGAGCCGTCATCACTGGCATTCCTGCTGAAACAGAAAACGGCAAAGTTTTCCATGCCGGCACGAAACTGGACGCTGATGGCAACCTGCTGGTTTCCGGTGGCAGGGTCCTCTGTGCAGTCGGTCTTGCCGACACCATGCGTTCAGCCCAGCAGAGCGCCTATAGGTTGGTTGAAGCCATCCACTTTGAAGGTGTCCAGTACCGCAGGGATATCGGCTGGCGTGCGTTGAAACCCCATGAAACCGTCTGATACGGTATTTTGAAAGGCATCTGCTGCAACCTGTCAGGAAAAGGATTGAATTGACGCAAAAATGCATGTTGCTGCTCGGAGGCAGTTTTGATCCCGTCCATTCAGGACATGTTGAGCTTGGCAGATATTTCTGCCAGCTCTTCAGGACAGATGCATTGCGTCTTATCCCAGCAGGGAACCCTTGGCAGAAGTCTTCATTGTCTACCGCTCCTGACCACCGCATTGCCATGCTGGAGTTGGCTTTTTCAGATTCTGGACTCGCCTTCACCATCGACCGCCAGGAAATCGACCGGTCTGGACCGACTTATTCATTCGATACGCTGTCGAACATCCGGCAGGAAGCCGGAAAGCAGGTATCCTTGGTATTCCTGATGGGGTCTGATCAGCTGCACCGCCTGCATACCTGGCATCGATGGCGTGAACTGCTTGGGCTGGCAAACTTCGCCGTCTCAACACGTCCAGGGTCACCGGAACCATTGAAAGGACTGCCCCCAGAAACCATGGAAATGGTCCTTCCCCGCATCGCTGGACCTGATGAAATTGCATCAGTCCCAGCGGGAAAAATCCTGATCGACAGTACATTGCATATCGACATCTCCTCCACGGACATACGCAATGCCCTGCGGAACAGACAGAATCCCGGTCCATTGATTCCGCCAGCTGTACTTGGCTATATCAATGACCATCAACTTTATAGGAACAACTGAACCATGAATGACATCAACGTTTTACTGGCACTGGCTGTTGATGCCCTTGAAGATGTGAAAGCCACAGATATCGTGGTGTTCGATACAACCCGGCTGACCAGCCTCTTCGAACGCATCATCATCGCCAGCGGCAGCTCCAACCGCCAGACCAAGGCACTTGCCGCTTCTGTACGGGATAAGATCCGCGAAGCGGGTGGCAACATCGTCAGCATTGAAGGTGAAGACACCGGTGAATGGGTCTTGGTTGACCTGGGCGGCATCATCGTCCATATCATGCAGCCTGCCATCAGGAACTATTACCGTCTGGAAGAAATCTGGGGCGGCGAAGAAATCGACCTGACAACCATCAAAGCGGCTGTCCAGAAGCAATAATTGGAAGACAGCCATGCAGATTACGGTGATTGCCGTCGGTCATAAGATGCCAGGCTGGATTGAAGACGGCTTCAGGGAATATGCAAAGCGGATGCCTGCTGAATGGCATTTCGCCATCAAGGAACTCAAGCCCGTTGAGCGGAATGGAAACCGCTCAGCTGAGTCCGTAATGGAAGCTGAAGCTGTCCGTATCCGTGCCGCCATCCCAAAAAATGCAAGGCTCATTGCTTTGGATGAACACGGTAAAGACCTGACAACCATGGCACTGGCTGACAGCATCAGACGCTGGCAGCAGGATGGTAGGGACATCGCCATCATCATCGGTGGCGCTGATGGCCTGGATCCCTTGCTGAAAAAACAGTCTGAACAGCTCATCCGCCTGTCTTCGCTGACCCTGCCACACGGGATGGTGCGTGTCCTGCTGGCAGAGCAGCTGTACCGTGCCCATACCATCCTGCAGAACCATCCCTATCACCGGAGCTGACACATGGAAAAACAGCTTCTGCCTGACCGCATCTGGCTTGCTTCCAAAAGTCCACGGCGTCAAGAACTGCTGACACAGCTCGGTGTCGCCTTTGATGTCCTGCAGCCACCGGAACAGGATGCCGGGAACCGAGATATGGTGAATGAATCCATCCATACCGGCGAATCTGCTTATGACTACGTCAGCCGGCTTTCACAGGAAAAAGCAGCCTACGCCTGGCGGTATCTACTCAGTTCAGGGCAGCAGGAACGACCTGTCCTGTCAGCAGACACCACCGTTGTCGTAGATGGCAGGATACTGGGCAAACCAGCTGACCGGAATGAAGCACGTAGCATGATGAAAGCACTTGCCAACCGGACACATCAGGTCCTGACAGGTGTTGCCGTCAAATGGCAGGAACAGATGCTGTCTGCTGTACAGGTTTCCGATGTGACTTTTGCGCCGTTGGACGATACCCGGATTGAAGCATACATTGCCACAGACGAACCGTATGATAAAGCTGGAGGATATGGCATACAGGGACGGGCAGGCAGATTCATTTCCCGTATCAATGGCAGTTATTCCAGCATCATGGGACTCCCCCTGTACGAAACCGCAGAACTGCTGAGAAAAATAGGGCTTGCAATCGAATGAAAGAAGATATCCTCATCAATATCACCCCCCAAGAAACCCGTATCGCCATTGTTTCAGAGGGGACAGTCCAGGAACTCCATATCGAAAGGTCACAGACCCGGGAACTGGCAGGCAACGTCTACCTTGGGCGTGTTGTCCGCGTCCTGCCGGGCATGCAGTCCGCTTTTGTCGATATCGGGCTTGAGCGGGCGGCTTTCCTGCATATCGATGACATCCTTGAAGCCCATTACAATGAAGAGGGACAGAACAAGATCATCCCGATTGAAAGGATGCTCCAGGATGGACAGCCCGTCATGGTCAGGGTCATCAAAGATCCCCTGGGCACAAAAGGTGCCCGTCTTTCCACCCAGATATCCATTGCAGGACGCCTGCTGGTCTATCTGCCCCAAGAAAAGCATATCGGCATCTCCCAACGGATTGAGGATGAAAAAGAACGGGAAAGCCTGAAAAAGCGTATCCAACAGATGGGACAGCATGGCGCCATGGGCGGTTATATCATCCGGACCATGGCAGAAGGTGCATCAGATGATGACCTGGAATCTGACATGACGTTCCTCCAGAAAATCTGGCAGTCCCTGAAAGACAAAGCCCAGGTTTCACCCGCCCCTACCCTGCTTTACAAAGACCTGACCCTCTCCGAAAGGATCCTGCGCGATTTCGTCCATGAAGAAACCAACCGTATCCTTGTCGATTCCCGCGAAGAATTCGTCAAACTGCAGGAATTCGCCAAATCCTATACCCCGGACATCTTGGGAAGGCTGACCTGTTATGAAGGGGAACGTCCCTTATTCGACCTCTACAATGTGGAAGAGGAAATCGAACATGCCCTTTCCCGCCGTGTTGACCTGAAATCGGGTGGATACCTGATCATTGACCAGACAGAAGCCATGACCACCATTGATGTGAACACCGGCGGTTTCGTCAACGGCAGGACATTCGATGACACCATCTTCAGGACCAATCTGGAAGCAGCCCATGCCATCGCCCGCCAGTTGAGGCTGCGCAACCTTGGGGGCATCATCATCCTCGACTTCATCGATATGGCGAACCCCGTACACCAGCAGGCAGTGATTGAAGAATTGCGCAAGGCATTGATGCTTGACCGCACAAAAGTCTCCGTCTCCGCAATGTCAGCACTGGGACTGGTCGAAATGACCCGGAAACGCACCCGTGAATCACTGGCGCACATCCTGTGCGAACCCTGCCCTATCTGCAATGGCAAAGGGCAAATCAAGACAGCGCAGACCATCTGCTATGAAATCATGCGGGATATCAGCCGTGAGGCAAAACAGTTCAGCCCACGCGAATTCCGTATCCTTGCCTCACAGATTGTCATCGACCGGTTCCTTGAAGAAGAATCCCAGCATCTGGCAGGGCTGGGAGATATCATCGGCAAACCGATTTCCCTGCAGGTTGAACCTTCATACCATCAGGCACAATATGATGTCATTTTGATGTAGCCTGAAGCCAGGAACGTCACCTGAATCAGTCCTGACAATCCATCAGGCATCCATGCTCAGAGATACTTCGCCACGGATGGGAAAACCCTGTCCGGATTGAGCAGCCTCATGCAATTGTGGTGTCCCAATGGGCATTCCCGTTTCTGGCATGGCGCGCATGGCAGGTCAAGGGAGATGATTTCTGAATATTTCGAGAAAGGCGGGGTATGGAGATAGTCGGTTGAGCCATAGATGGCAACCACCGGTTTCTCAAATGCCGAAGCGATATGCATCAATCCTGAATCATTGGTGACCATCAGGGTAATCTGCGAGATGACAGCAATCGCCTCTTTCAGGGAAGTCTTGCCTGCGAGGTTGATGACCTCAGGTACTGCTGCCTTGATAGGATCGCAGACAGCCTTGTCATTGCCAGACCCCATCAAGACAATCTGGACATCCGGATAAGCGGCAAGTATCTGTTTGGCAAGTTCCGCAAACTTGCCATCAGGCCAACGTTTGGCAGGACCGAATTCTGCACCTGGCGCAAAAGCGATGAGACGGCGGCCTTTCTCCAACCCCAGCTTCTCAAAGGTTTCGCTCACTTCTTCATCTGAGGTGAACATAGATGGGACAGGATAGTCCTCCTTGCTGCCGACGGTTTCCGCCGGCGCTTCTGCCAAAGCGGCATAGAAAGGAATCATCGGACGGGGATGCGCCTTGTCATCATGATGGATGACATTGAGCAGGCCATACCGTTTCTCGCCAAGGTATCCGATACGCTCCGGGATACCCGCCATCCATGGAATCAATGCATATTTGATGGTATTGGGCAGGACATATGCCTGGTCATAACCATTTTTCTTGAGCATCTTCGCCATCTTCCAACGTTCCCCAAGCTGCAGCTTGCCGTGCTTGAATGGGGTTGGAATGACTGCATGGACTTCTTTCATCGCCTGCCAGACAGGTGCCGCCCAAGCCGGTGCGAGCACATCGATCCCGACATCAGGCCAACGCTGCTTGAGCCGTTGCAGCAAAGGCTGCGCCATGATGGCATCACCGATCCAGTTCGGTGAAACAACAAGAATCCGTGAAGGCACCTTTTCCATATCTGGCTTATTCCGATATCAATGGTATTTGATCTCTGTATCCGGGAATACGTCCTTGAATGCTTTCAGGCATTCATCTGTCGGCCTGACCCGCCATGCATCACTGAAAGCAATCTGACACTGTCCCTGACTGGTGGTGTAATCAGCCTTGACTGCTAACCCATCTTGACTGAGGTAAGGCGTGAACAGCCCTCTGATAGATTCAACAGGATATCTCTCAGGCAAGGAAAAACGGATATAGTCCCCGAAATGGCATCTGGCTTCCTCGAGATTGAGGACTTCCTCGGCAGTGACCCGCAGTCCGCCTGAGAACCTGTCTTCCGAAACCCGGCCAAACACCATCAGGAATTCATCCTGCACAATAACCTGACGGCGTTCCTCGATCATCTCATCAAACAGGGAAACCTCGATTTTGGCAGTACCATCATCCAGTGTGACAACCATCAGCCTGCCACGCTGTGTCTGCTGGATACGTGACCCCGCCACAACCCCGGCAAGCCACTGCGAATCCCGGGAACTCTTGAGTGCATTCAGACGGGAACGGGCATAAAGCTTCGCTTCATTTGCATAAGAATCAAAGAAATGCCCCGTCAGACAGAACCCCAGCACCGCCTTTTCTTCCTGGAGACGCTGTTTGTTGCCCCAAGCGGGCACATCGGCATATTCGACTGCAGCCTGCACCGTCTCCTCATCACCGAACAGGCTTGCCTGATTGGCAGATGCAGCCATCTGTTCCGCTGCCTCGATTGCCACACCGACAGAAGCCAGTAAAACACCCCGGTCCTGTCCCAATGAATCAAATGCACCAGCACAGACCAAGGCTTCAATCGTGCGGCGGTTGACCTGGTGACGGTCAACACGTGCGCAGAAATCGAACAAGTCTTTATAAGGTTCAGATGCCCTGCCATCGACAATCGCCTGAACCGCACTTTCCCCGGTTCCCTTGACTGCCCCTAGTCCATAACGTATCTGGGAAGCGGTATCGCCTTCCTTGTCCTTCGGGGAACGCACTGGACGGAAATAATAGACAGATTCATTGATATCTGGTGGCAGGATGGTCAGCCCGCAGACATCCTGGGCATCCTGCACCATCGTATAGACCTTGTCGGTATCATCCATCGCCAGCGACATATTCGCCGCCATGAAAGCGGCTGGATGATGGCATTTCAGGAAAGCCGTCTGGTAGGAAAGCAATGCATAGGCCGTTGCATGGGACTTGTTGAACCCATAGCCCGCAAATTTTTCCATCAGGTCAAAGATTTCATCCGCCTTGGCTTCCGATACATTGTTCTTGGCTGCACCGTCCTTGAAAACCTGGCGGTGTTTTGCCATGGCTTCGGGATCCTTCTTCCCCATCGCACGGCGCAGCAGGTCAGCACCCCCCAGCGTGTACCCTCCGATAATCTGCGCCATCTGCATGACCTGTTCCTGATAGATCATGATGCCATAGGTCTCTTCCAGGATGCCTTTCGTCCGCTCATCAGGATATTCGAAAGCCTCACCATGCTTGCGGCGGCAATAATCAGGGATGAGTTCCATCGGACCGGGACGGTACAATGCCACCAGCGCAATGATGTCCTCAAAACGGTCTGGCTTCGCATCTTTCAGCATCCCCTGCATGCCCCGGCTTTCCAGCTGGAACACAGAAACCGTCTTGGCATCTGTCAACAGCTTGAATGTCGGCTTGTCATCCAACGGGATATCATCCAAGGAGAAATCCGCCATGCCTAGGTCATATTCCCGGATATAACGTACAGCCAGGTCAAGGATGGTCAAGGTGGTCAATCCCAGGAAGTCGAACTTGACCAGGCCGATTTCCTCGACATCTTTCTTGTCATAATGGGAAACCACGCCTGCATCCCCACCCTGGGTATAGAGCGGGCAGAAATCCGTCAGTTTGCCTGGTGCAATCAGCACACCGCCGGCATGCATGCCGACATTGCGCGTGATGCCTTCGACCTGTTCCGCCAGTCCCAGCAGTTCATGGACTTCTTCTTCATTCTTTTCACGCTCCGCCAGCTGCGGCTCTTCTTTCAGCGCATCCTTGATTGTGACCTGTTTGCCGGGTTTGAAAGGAATCAGCTTGGAAATCCCATCGCAGAAACCATAGCCCAAGTCCAGCACCCTGCCGACATCACGGACTGCCGCCTTTGCCGCCATCGTACCGAATGTCGCAATCTGGGAAACCGCATCATGCCCATAACGGTCCTTGACATACTGGATGACCTTGTCCCGTCCATGCTGGCAGAAGTCGATATCGAAGTCAGGCATGGAAACACGTTCTGGATTCAGGAAACGTTCAAACAGCAGGTTGTAACGGATAGGGTCAAGGTTGGTGATCAGCAGGGAATAAGCAACCAGTGAACCCGCACCGGAACCGCGTCCAGGCCCCACTGGCACACCATTGTTCTTTGCCCACTGGATAAAGTCCGCCACGATGAGGAAATACCCTGGGAAATCCATCTTGACGATGACATCGATTTCATAGGCAAGACGTTCGTCATAAACCTTGCGTTTTGCCTGGCGTTCAGCCTCATCCGGGAAGAGCTCCACCAGCCGCTTCTCAAGCCCTTCCCGTGCCTGCTGTGCCATAAAGTCGCCCAGTGACATCCCGGGTGGCGTCGGGAACTGGGGCAGTTTATGCTCACCGAGCACAAGTGTCAGGGAACAGCGTTTCGCAATCTCAACCGAGTTCTGCAAAGCCTCCGGCATATCGGCAAACAGCTCAACCATCTGTTCCTGCGTCAGGAAACACTGGCTTTCGTTGAACAGGTGTGGACGCTTCTCATTCGCCAGTATCTCACCTTCGGCGATACAGATGCGGGCTTCATGGGCACGGAACTGTTCAGCAGAAAGGAACTGGACAGGGTGTGTCGCAACAACCGGCAAGCCCGTTTTCTGGGCAAGACCTTTCACTTGATGGATATAGGTTTCTTCCCGCGAGTGCCCTGAACGCTGAACCTCAAGATAGAAAGCGCCCGGGAAGATATCCATCCATTGGCGGGCATTGTTTTCCGCCGTGTCAGGATTCCCGACTTCCAATGCCTGGCCGATATCCCCCATCATCGCACCGGACAACGCAATCAGACCGGTATCCCCAGCCGTCTGCTTCAGGTCAGCCAGCCATTCACGACGGATTTCCGCCCTTCCCTTATATTGGTTTTCCAGCCACGCCTTGGTCAGCAGTTCACAGAGGTTGTGATACCCCTGGTTAGTCCTGACAAGCAGCAACAGACGTGAAGGTTTCTCCCGGTCAGCATCATTGGTGATCCAGACATCGCATCCAGCTATCGGTTTGATGCCCTTTTTACGGGCAGCTTTGTAGAACTTGATCAGTCCGAACAGATTGGATAAATCCGTCAATGCCATAGCCGGCTGGGTATCCCCGGCAGCGGCATCGACGATTTCATCGATGCGCACAAGCCCATCAACAATCGAATACTCCGAATGCAGACGTAAATGCACAAATCTTGGATCAGTCATGGCTTATCCCATCTGTCCTGGCATACAGCACACCCTTCTTCCCACAAAATCAGCTGCCCTTTTTAGGACCGCCCCCCAACAGGAACGCCAACGGTTTTTCCTTGGGCTTGACCACAGGGGATTCCTTCTTTTCACCTTCAGTGACAGCTTCTGGTACATAAGGACGGTCAAACCAGGGATCTTCAGATTTCTTCCTTTTCATCCCGACAGAATAATAAGGACTTAGTTCCGGCCGTTCATAACGCCCGGCACGGCCCGCCCTGACGGCATATCTCCCTGGATTGAATCCCTCTGGGAAAATAGGTGACAGTTTCTTCTTCGTCAGTTTCTCGATTTCCGCCAGCAGTTTCGCATCCTTTTCGGTATAGAGGGAAACAGCCGTTCCCAGCGCCCCTGCCCGGCCAGTCCTGCCGATACGGTGGACATAATCCTCAGCGACATAAGGCAGCTCAAAATTGATGACTAACGGCAGGTCTTCGATGTGCAACCCCCGGGCTGCCACATCCGTCGCCACCAGGACATTCACTTCCCCATTCCGGAAAGATTCCAACACCGCCATCCGTTCCTGCTGCGTCCGGTCACCGTGGATGGCTGAAGCCTTGATACCCTTGCGTTCCAGCCAACGGGCAAGGCGGGATGCACCCAGTTTCGTATTCGTGAAAACCAAGGTCTGTTCATTCGGATGCATCTGGATCAGGAATTCAACCAATGCCCCTTTGTCCTCATCATCCACATGATAGACAATCTGCTGGACGGTATCGGCAGTCGCGTTTTTCCGGGCAACCTCAACTGAAACCGGATCAACCAAGAACTTCTTCGCCAACTTGCGGATTTCATCAGTGAACGTTGCGGAAAACAGCAGGTTCTGGCGTTGTTTAGGCAACAGGTTCACAATCCGCTGGATATCCGGCATAAACCCCATATCCAGCATCCGGTCAGCCTCATCAAGGACCAGCACCTGAGTCTGGTTCAGGCTGACATTCTTCTGCTGGACATGGTCAAGCAGACGTCCCGGTGTGGCGATAAGCACCTCACAGCCAGCCCGCAATACCCCCGTCTGGGTTGACATATCAATCCCCCCGAACACCACAGCCACCCGCAGGGTTGTGTACTTGGTATAGCTCTTGATATCTTCATAGACTTGGTCTGCCAATTCCCGGGTCGGGACAAGCACCAGCATCCGGACAGGATGACGGGCAGGCGACACACTGCTGTTGGCAAAATACAGAAGCGACTGCAGCACAGGCAGGGAATAGCCTGCTGTCTTGCCTGTGCCTGTCTGGGCAGCACCCATGACATCCTTTCCCTCCAGCACATGGGGAATCGCCTTGGATTGGATGGGTGTCGGGGTCTTGTACCCCAGATCCGCCAATGCTTTCAATATTTCTGAAGACAGCCCAAACTGACTGAAACCGCCTGAATCCTTTTCTGCAGCTTGTAAATCAGACATACCTGACAACCAATAACTTCCATCAAAACAAACCTACCTTGCCATCCAACCGTAAAAAACAGTGGATAACAATCCAGTTTTGTATTTTACGACATCCGATATCAACCTGCCTTGCCGTACATCAAGCAGGTCAAATCACCGGCAGCTGTTTCTTGGGGTATATAATGGGCGCCACCCAAAACCCATTGCCTCTGCTGCAATATCAATCACCCATCCGGATATGACAGCAGTAAAGGGGCATCCACTGAAAATGCTGCCATCTGCCATCCGAATCCTCAGGAACTGGACATTGCCCATCGCCATGGTGGCAGGTGGTATCGGATACCCATTTTTCCAACATCTATCCAGCCTGCTGCCCTACCTGATTTTCGCCATGCTGACAGTCACGTTCTGCAAAGTCACGCTGTCAGACATCCGGATCACCATCCTGCATCTGATCCTGCTGTGCATCCAGATTGCCGGTGCCATCGGTGTTTATTACGCATTGCATGATTTCAATGTCCTGGTTGCTGAAGGCGCCATCATCTGTGTTATGGCACCCACAGCGACATCAGCAGCCGTCATCACCGATAAACTGGGCGGCAGTGCTGCCTCCCTGACCAGTTTCACCCTGATCAGCAATATCGGCTGCGCCATCACTGCCCCTGCCCTGTTCCCTGTCATCCATCCACTGGGCGACGAAATCGGTTACTGGTACGCCGTGCTGACCATCATGCAGAAAGTGTTCCCACTGCTGATCTGCCCCTTCTTGGCAGCCATGCTGGTCAGACGGTTCCTGCCCAGACTGAACAGCCGGATATCAGCATTCCCTGACCTGGCTTTTTACCTGTGGGCAATCACCATCACCATCCTGATGGGGCGGATCATTGCCACCATCATCCAAAATCATGACAACCTGGTCCTGCAACTGTGGATTGCTGCGGCAGCACTTGCCATCTGCTGCCTGCAGTTCAGTATCGGGAAACTGACCGGCGACAGATGGCATATGCGGATTACTGGAGGCCAAGCACTTGGACAGAAAAACACCGTCTTTGCCATCTGGCTTGCCCACACCTATATGACACCGGTCTCCGCAATCGGCATCGGTTCCTACGTTGTCTGGCAGAACATCATCAATTCATGGCAGCTCTGGCATCATCAGAAACAGATTGAAGCCGGCAACGTCAATCCTGACCTCAAGGAAGGGCAAGACTGACCCATCCAGAAAACAGGAAAGGGCCACGCATGGCCCTTCCATTGCCCTGAGATACCAGTTGCCTCACTCAACAATCGGATAATCTTTCGGTGGAACGTATTGTCCCTGCTGGGAGCTGAACTTGATGGCGTATTTCCTGGGTGAAAGTTTCTTGCCATCCATTTCCCCACTGACCGTCACGGTCAATGGATAATGTTCTGCGCTCTCATCGGTCTTATCGACTTCAACCTTGCCTTCAAGCTTTGTGACCCGGCTCACCTTGGCATCAGGTTCTGCAGCAGCCGTGTCATCATAGACAGTCTGCACACTGCCCATATCCTTGACCTGGTCATTCTGGACACCATAAAAAGCCACGCCACCGATATTCTGTCCTTGTTCAGAAGTATTCTTCTCAATCTTCCAACCATAGACATTCTTGCCTAATTGGACAAACGCCCCCTCTGGCGTGTCATCCGGGACCTCTGCATGTTGTGCTTGGGCAATGACTTTATATTCGCCGTTTTCAGGCTTGACGGCAAACATACCGACCATGCCCTTCGCCTTTTCAGCCTTCTCACCATCCACTTTCTCACCGGTCGCCAGCAGATAGACCTTTTCCCCTTCATCGGTCATCACCGACTCAACGGAAGCGACTTTCATGCAGTAGCTGGTCTTATTATCTGCCCCCTGGGCGAGCCAGCAGGCCTTTTTATCATCATATTTCTTGTAGGTGTTCTTCAGGACTTTTGCCCCTAAATCCGACAGTTCCTGCTTGGACAGCTTGGCACCTTGGGGCTTCGGTTCTGCAGGTTTTCCATCCTTCTGACCGCAAGCTGCCAATGCCAACGCCAGGACAGGAATGGCTACCCATCCAAGAATACGTCTGTTTTCCATGTCTTAGACTCCTATCTTCCACCGGACAAAAAGGTATCCCTCATTTGCCGGTGCTGTTCTCTCCCCGTTTCTCAGGTTCAGGAACCTTTTTCGGTTCAGCTGGTTTCTGGACAGCCTTCTTGATTTCTGCCGGCTTGGCATCAGCAGCCTTCTGCTCAACGGGCTCTGAAGCAGCCACTGATTGAGACGGCTGGGATTGGGAAGAAGATGATGGACCGCCCTGGGTTGATGCGTCAACCGGTCTCCTTTCAGCCGGCCAATCTTTCGGCGGCACATACTGTCCTGTACCCGCATCGAATGTCAGGACATACTTCTTCTGCACCGATGCCTTACCCGCCCGGGTACTGCCGATAGTCACATTCAATGGATAGTATGCAGCTTTGCTGTCTGAGGCATCTGCATCAAGATTGATCTCAGCGCGTCTAGAAAGCGCGAACATCCCCCTGCGGTAATGGAACTTCAGCATACCGAAATCCTGGACCGCATCTTTGCCCAATCCAAAAAGATGCCACGTACGGTCTGGATTACCGGCAATTTCAGGACTGTTGAACACCCAGCCACCTACAGATGCCCCCAATTGGAGAAACCTGCCTTCTGGCACACGGGATGCCAGACCGGTCTGTGTATGTGTGGACTGGGCAAGCACCCGGTATCCGTCATTCTCAGGCTTGACCACAAACATACCGGCAATGCCAGGCGCATTGTCCTGACGGTGCAGGACACCACCCGTTGCGAGCAGATAGATTGTCTGCCCGCTGCCATCATTCACAACATTGATGGACGCCTGCTTCATGCAAAAGCTGACATTGTCTGCATTCTCAGTCACCCAGCAACGCCGTTTGACATCAAATTTCTGATATGTGTCTTTGAGGACCTTATCCCCGATAATCATCAGGTCCTGCGATGTCAATACCTTCCCAGAACCGCTTCCTCCCTGTGGCGCACTCTTCTGACCACCGCAACCAGACAATGCAACCACCAGCAGGGAAACACCTGCGCAAAGCGAAATTTTTCCAAAATCCATAGCCATAAACTGAGACCAGCAGCAGCCGGGAACCATCAACCTCTGCGGTCTGCTGTCAAATGATATGCAATGACAAGACCGTATTCTACCTCAACCCCTTGAAAAACAAGAATTTCCGAAAACACCTGACCGTTGCCCGACAGCCAGTCAGGAAATATGCCCGCCATACCAAGCCATAATCCGGTGCTGCAGACGCAACAGACGGCGGGAATATGCCAGGCAATCATCTTTCAGGGCCTCTGTACGTTCAGCCTCATCAAACCGGGTCACCATCGCATTATGGGTCGTATCCGCCAACTTGACGATGACCGCCAGACGGTCCGGCAGTATCTTTTCAAAATAAGCCTCGTAAGAATCAGATGGCTGATGCGTCAGTACCTTCACCAGTTCCAGGACATCCGTTGAGGTCCTCGACAACAGTTCCATTTCAGATACATCAGTATCCTCAAGCAGGTCGTGGCACAACCCTGCCTGATAAACCATATCAACCTCCGCGTCAGGCAGGTCCAAAGCCCGGGCATACTGCCGTGCAAAATTCGCCACAAAATCACAATGACCATAATACGGTTTCCCTGCATGGTCTTTCCGGTCCGCAAACTTCGACCTGACCCATTGTTCCAGTGTTTCTTCCATAAACCGCCTATATCCAACCAGATTCCTGGACATGATATTACATACTGCGCCCCGGACAAGGAAAAAACACCAAGTCAAGCCCTTCACACTGTCCCCTTTCTGCTGCCATGAAGGAAGCACTCTGGACTGAAAACCAGACTTTTTCAAGACAGGAAACAACACCGCAAAAAAGGCGAAGCACCACACCACCAGTTGCTTGACTGTTTTTTATACAAAAAGGGACATATTGAAAAACCAACGGGAATTTTTTGCAAAAAAAGGGGACAGCGTCGCAAAAAACAACAGTTTTTTTTAAACGCTCATATATAATTGGCTCCACAGGTGGTTTGCCTGAAAGACCAATCAAAATCTGTTTTGGCTTGACAGCACAAGACATGCGCCCAGCAGAAAGTGGCGTGTAACTTCTGCAGTCGATGCATATCCCCATCAGGAAGGAAACCCCAACTTTCCTGCTATGTGAATCGATTGACCGTCGGGAAAGTCCGGCACTGTCGTTGACAGGAATCTATTCTGCAGTTGTCCAGACAAACACTGTTCCCCATCAGTGCGGACAACAGCAGATGGATGACTGCACCATCATATTTATCCTGGTAATTTCAAACTGAAAGGCGGAACCGTTCGATTCCGCCTTTACTTATTTATAACACCCTTACAGCTACTGATATACTGGGGCAGCCCGTATCATTTCTTACCACCAGCAGACGCCCCTCCCATAACCTCGCAGTCCTTGAAAGTCGGTGTCCTGACCAGTTCACCTGCCCCGACACAGGCCAATGTCACTTTGTCCCCTGCTTTCAGTGAAGCGACAGCCTTAACCTGTTCCTTCTTGAAATTGAAAACCGGCAGGACTTCGTTGTCCAATGCAAACGTCATGAATGGCACACCATTGAGATCCTGATCGGTTTCCCCGACTGTCCCCGTGACCTCGACTTTAATCCCCTTGAATTTCTTATCGCCGGCAGCAGTCCCTGCCTGATAGGCCTTCAGGATTTCCTCAGGCGTAGTCTTGACGGTTTCAGGTTTCTTCCCACCCCCGCATGCAGTCAGCAGAAATGCCAATACAGGGATTGCCGTATAAGCCAACAGTTTCTTCATCATTCTTCCATTCCAATGCTTCAGGATTGATTGGGAACCTATCCCCGCCGCATTATACAACCGCTATTCCAAAAACGTAAAACGGTAAAATCCCGCCTCGTGGCAGGAACGCCCATTTCAAAATGTAAGAAAAGTAAAACACTGAAACAGCTGCATGATTTTCCTTGAGCAAACCGATAAGATGGTCCCAACAGCTACAAAGAAAAACATAAAAACCAACTGATATTACAGGAGGCTACCATGAAAAAACTGATTGCCGCATTGCTGGGAATGGCTGTCATGTCTGCACCATTCGCCCATGATTTCCATGGTCCTCGTCATCCACATGGTCACCATCCGCACCATGTCATGAGGCATCATGGCCCACATCATCACCATAGGCACCACCATATGCCACCGCCACCGCGCCATCATGTGGAATACCATGAACACCATCATGGCGGCGGTGTAGCCGAAGCCGTCATTGTCGGAGGTGCCATCGTCACAGCAGCGGTCATCCTTGCAGACTGACAGAAACCTTGAATTGCCAAACTACTCTCCTTTGAAAAGTCCCGCACAAGCGGGACTTTCATTTTTTAAAACCACGGAAAGCAGGCATCGGCATATACAACAGTTTTAAGCCCTGATCCTGCCATGCAGTTATAATGGTCTTATCAATCCATAGTAATCTCCGCATCGTCCTCGACAGGCTGAATGCGGTTCATTTGGAAACCAATCTGCAAGACTCAAATGAAAAAGCTCACCATTGCCTTGTTAGGTGTCTTTGCAATCAGCACCCAGACCTACGCCCAGTCCGGCAGTATAGGAACCGTCTTGGACACCATCCAGATCCTTCAGGATATCAATGACATGCTGGGAAACGGCAGCAGCGATGATGGTTACTATGACAGTTATGGCTATGGCGATGACGGTTATGGCAATCCTCCTCCCCGCCCAGATTATGGCTATCGACACAGACCGCAGCCCTATCCAGAACAGGGGGAGGGTTATTATGAAGGTCCAAGACATCGTATGGGCTATCCTGATGGCCCGCGTGACCGGATGGGACGGTCAGATATGGAAAACCATGATGGTCACAGCGGCATCATCGGCAGACCAGACAGACGTGGTAGACCTGAAGGGCGTCAGGGCAGATTTGATACCTCTCAGGAAAATCACCATGAAGGCATGATCGGCAGACCAGAGCGCAAAGAAAACCATGAACATCCCAGGATAAGGACTGAGGATGGGGAAGACCGGAACAGCGGTTTCTCTGGCAGAATCAGAGACCGTGGTCATTCGGGTTATGACACCGATAACCGGCAGGATAGCTCTTTCAAACATAACAACCGACGCGCAGAAGGTCCTTCCGGTTACAGACAGGTCGACAGCAGCCATCAAGATGGTATCTTTGACGGTGACAGACACAGCAGGAACCGAAACCGTCAGGACGGGCTTTTTGGCGGAAGAGGTCATGACCGCGACAACCGGCATGGCTCCCGTGGTGGACTGTTCGGCGGGGGGCATCAGGGAGAATCCCACCACAGAAGCGGTATGTTCGGCGGCCGCCATCATGGCGGATACAACGGCGGTCACGGTAGTTTTAGCGGTGGACACCACCATGGTGGACACCGGGGCAGGCATGGTGGCAGACGCTGACCGCCGAGCACCTGCGGTTGGCAGATTCGAAGCTTGACAAGGACGAGGCATGACCACCCTGCAGATTGTTGAAATTCCGGCAAAAACCGAAACTTCTGAAAAAATGCCGGAAGCAGTCTGCCGGGCATTGATGGCAGATGGCATCACCGTTGAACGCCTGACACCAGAGCAGGCAGCCCTGCTGTTTGCCGACAAACCAACACTACTGAAAAAAGCCGCCCTGACAGACAACCTGCCATTGACCATCATAGACGGGAACCCCGTCCTGGCAAAACGCTACCCCGACCGCCGCGAACTGACAGAATGGCTGAAGCTGGATGTCGATGTCCTGAATGTCCCCCGCTGCTGCTGCGGTTCTGGCAGGCGGTGCTGCTGGTGTGGCAGGTATTACCTTGAAGGAAAGAACCTTTAACGCCTTTTTCTTCCCAAACTGGCAATTTTCCATCCCATGCATATCCAGATCTTTGACCGTGACACCGCCCGTCTGAAAGCCATCCTGTCCGCAGTCAGCAAAGCGGCGGGACGCATCACCACCAGTATCACGGTTGAAGGCATCTCAGACAACCAGACCTTGGTTCAGGCGGGCATCTTCTCCTGTCCAACCATCTGCATCGATGGCAAAGTTTTCGCCGCAGGCTATGTCCCATCTGAAACAGAAGCCGCCAGATGGTTCTCCAGACTGGGCATCACCTCTACCGGTCCCCATGCCTATGCCTGCATCTGCGGGCAATGCATGCCAAGATTCCTGCCCTGAAAAAGCCTTCCCCCTCAACAGGTATCACCGGCAGATTCATTGACACATCCCCGTACCATCAATCAGAATGGTCATCCTGAAAATCTTCCGAACGAAAGCCTATCCATGGAAACCCGCTATGAACTGGTGATGCATGACACCATCGAACGGTTTGGCAGAAAGCTGTACCGTATCCAGGCGACCGTGGACATGCCCCAGCATCAGATCCATAAAGGCGACCTTGGCGGATGGATTGAATCCCCAGACAACCTCCCGCAGCTCGGCAACGGCTGGGTCGATGAATACGCATTGGTCTATGGAAACGCCATCGTCACCGGCGATGCGCTGGTGACAGGCCATGCAGAGGTGTTCGGCCACGCCCTGGTCCATGACCGGGCAGTTGTCCGCGGCCATGCCCGGATCTTTGCCAATGCAGAAGTCGCCGGCGATGCCACAATCGCCGATTACGCGATGCTGGGCGGCAGTGCCCGCATTGCCGGGATTGCCGAACTGTCCAGTTACGATTTCATCGGCGGAGACACCGTCATCGACAGTGCACGCTATACCCTGCTTGAAGACGACTTCATCGAAATAGACGGCGCAACCCTTTACCGTGTGCAGGCGCTGATTGACAACCCCTTCCATGGCGTCACCGCTGGCGATAAAGGCGGTTACATCCAAAACCTTGAAAACCTCGCGATGAACGGCAGCGCCTGGGTTGCTGATGATGCCTTGGTCTATGGGCAGGCCCATGTCTCTGAAAACGCACTTATTTCCGGTTCCGCCCGTATTTCTGGCAATGCCCAGGTCAGCGGTTCTGCAGTCGTGACCGATAAGGCCGTTGTCTGTGGTTCAGCCAAAATCAGTGGCTTCACCCTGATTGACGGTCAATCCGTCCGGGATGGCAGCCGCTTCCGGCTGCTGAAAGACCAGACCATCGAAGCCGGTTCAGGAAGCAGCAAGGCAACGCTTTACCGCATCCAGGCCACCATGGACAACCCATTGCATCATGTCAGGGATGGCGACCTGGGTGGCTGGGTCGAGAACGAATCCAACCTGGCGGTACTGAGTGAAGCCTGGATAGCCGATGAGGCCAAAGTCTGGGGACGGGCACGGGTCGGTGGCAAGGCATTGGTTTCCGACTACGCAGAAATCTCCGGAAACGCACTGGTCTATGACAATGCCCGTGTCCGTGACCATGCCAGGATATCCGGTATGGCTTCCGTATTCGGACTTGCCGAAGTCGGCGGCACAACAACAGTCGATGGCATGACCCAGCTTTCCAAACGGCCTGGGCAGGAATGACAGGAAAAACCGGGGAATCCAGGAGCGCAGGCAATGAAAGTGATCCAGATCCAAGGCGGTACCGTCTATATCGGCAAGGATGACGGCACATTCGAGACATTGCCCCTGACAGCATTCAGCTTCGTGCCGTCTGTCGGCGATGAGGTTGAAATCTACACCAATGGGCAGCAGACCATCGTATCGAAAAAAAACAATCCCTCAACGGGCAGGCAGAACCCTCAGGACGGCTACCAAGGTACCTCGTACAGACAGACCACCTACATAGGCCCCCATGTTGTGAACAAAGTCATCTACTGCGTGCTGGCTTTCTTTCTTGGGGGGCTGGGCATCCATAAATTCTATGCTGGCAGGATTGGGAAAGGCATCCTGTACCTCCTGTTCTGCTGGACAGGCATCCCCAGCATCATCGCCCTGATTGAGTTCATCATGGCATTGTGCAAACCATCAGATGCCAAAGGCAACATCCAGGCCTGATGCGGGCAATCACCCCAGCAGCTTCAGCTTCTCAACAGCGCCAGCATGACCGGCTGATGCCGCCGTTTTCAGCCATTCGATACCCTTCTCCGGGTTTGCATCAACCCCTTCCCCATTGAGCAGTGCAACCCCAAGCGCATACTGCGCACCGGCATCCCCTGATGCCGCCTGCCAGACCAAGGCTTCCACCGATTCAGACTGCTGGGACATACAGGCTCCTTGATGAGTCAATATAAAAAAAACAGAGGCAGAAGGGAGTTCCTTCTGCCTGCGATGCTCAATCCTTCTTTACTTTACAGCAGGAGCAGCCTTTTCAACGGCAGGAGCAGCCTTTTCGGCAGCAGGAGCAGCCTTTTCAGCGGCAGGAGCAGCCTTTTCAACGGCAGGAGCAGCCTTTTCAGCGGCAGGAGCAGCCTTTTCAGCATAAGAAGGCAAAGCCAGACCCAAGAAACCCAGACCGACTACTGCGGCAGCAACGGTTTTTTTCAGTTCGAGACTCATCGTGTATTGTCCTTTATCAATAAAAAAGAAAGTTTTCAAAAAGAAGAAAGAAAAAACATACATACATTAATGTATGCCTTTTTCTCTGGAAATGCAATCACCTGATTCTCTCTATCAGGTACCCAAAACGCTTTGCAACAGAAAACCTGCTTTATATGTAGACTTACCTATACAGCAAGTCATGGCGGATACCGGACAGGATGGCAACCGCCTGCCGTTTAAGCCCCTCTTCAGGCAAAGCCGCTGTCTCATTGATCAGGCTATCCAGCTGATCCTTAAGAGCCGTCAGGGAAGCCTCCCCGTCCTTCTGGCGCAGGACAAAATAATCTGAAAGCACCGCCAGCAGGGAACGGATTGGGACCTGGCAGCGCAGCAGACGTTTTTCCAAACGTAAAAGCCGTGCCATATTCAACCCGACACACAGGTCTGCCAGGATATGCCTGACAGACAACGGATTGTCTGCCTGCTGCACCGCTTTCTGCTTCTCCAGCTGAGCCAGCCGGGGAGTCAGAAGACTGATGCCATCAATCATCTTGATGGAAATCGCAATCACAGAAGGCGTCTTCGTGGTCCTGCCCAACGCAACCAGATCCTTCCACATCATATTGGCAAGGGACCGGCTGACAGTTGAAAGATTCAGGGTCCTGAACAGGTACATGGAAACCACCGACAGGCCCACACCCAAAGTCTGGCTGATTTCCGTATTCATGAACGTCATCATATCGGATGTCCCCATATCAAACATGGTCATCGAACAGATGGTCAGCATCATGAACGGCGTTGCCCGCACAGACGTCGCTGGATTGGCAGTCAATGCGCTGAGTACCAACAGGAACGGTGCGAAAAACATCATCATCATTTCAAAACTGTGCGAAGACGGCAGCAGCCAGAGCAGGTACATCCCCCCAGTCACCGTTGACAGTCCGATATAAAGGCATTGCATCTTCAGGACCGGGATAGGGTTATCCATCGTGGCAAAGAACATACAGTAGATACCTGCCATCACAGGGGCGCAGACACCTGTCGGCCAGCCGGAATAGAACCACATCAGACAGGAAAGCGCCTGAGCCATCGCGGCGGCGATGGCTGAAATCAACGCAATCCGCTTATCGGTGAACAGGGAAACCGCCGTCTTTTTAATGGGGCGGTGCTTCATATCCGGGACATTCCCCTTCCGAGCCTCCTCGATCCGGTTCCTCAAGGCAAAGCAGCGCTCGCACTCATTGACAAGATGATGCAGCTCCATTGCAAAATTGAACTGCATCTTTTCCTGTTCAGACAGAACCGCTCCCTCATGGGGAGCGGCCCGGTCAATCTCATGACGGAGCCGGATAGCGGCAGAAGGATGCTTCTTACTGCCCGCCTGTATCCAGGATTCCAGGAAAGAAAGCGTTCTCCCCCAGCCTGGGGAGAGGTTCCGTTCAGGAGAAGACTGGAACCAGATCAGCCTGTCTTCAACCGTCGCCAGGATTGGAACCAAAGCAGAGAAACGGTTCTGCATCTCCTGGACCAGCCAGGTCAGCCAGCTCAGGTTCGACGTATCAAACGGAAGATGCGATGAAAGCAGCCGCATTTCCGTGATGGTCTGGGAAAGCGACTGCAGCCTGTCCATCTTCGCCCTTTCCCCGCGCTCCCCAGACAGGATACCGGCAACAAGCTGCTTGACGCGGACCATTGCATTATCCAGCCTGTCCAGGATTGTCTGGTCAATGCCCCTTGGCAGGAAAACAGAATGCACCAGACAGCAGCAGGCAGACCCGACAATGATTTCCTCCGCCCGCGCAAGTGCCGCATCAAACAAAGTTGCCGCCCCAAAATTGGCTATTTCAGCCATGGTGGGCAGCGCGATGATCGGCACCGAGTACCCCGCCAAGATAACCGCATAAGCCCGTGGGGTCCTGTCCAGCATGGAGAAATAAAGGCATCCTCCCAGCCATACACTGAAAAACAAGGCAACCAAGAAAGGATCCCCCACAATAGGCGGAATGAAACAGGCTGTCATAATGGCACCGGTCACCGTACCGGCAATCCGGTAAAGTGCCTTGGACCTTGTTGCGCCGGCAAAAGGCTGGGACACAACATAAGCAGTGACAATTGACCAGAACGGACGTGGCAGACCCAGCTTCAGTGCCAGATAAAGCGCCAGCATGGCGGCAATGAAACTCTTAAGGGAAAAAACAACACTTTCCCGGGTAAACCAGTTCTGCATGATGGAAACGAAGGAAAAACACTGGACCAGCCATCACACCGCTGGCGGCAGCACCCGGCAACTATATGTTCCATCATATGGGAATTGGACACCTGATTTTACCGATTAGGTACACAATCTTCTCAACTTGAAATCCACTGCCAGAAAATCTGATAAAAAGCCATTTGTGAAAAAAGAACTGAAAAAACAGGTTTTCCCCTTGAAAGGCGATGGTTCAATGCGTGAAGGCATTGCTGCCCTGAACCAGTCCATCACGCAGAAAATTCTCCCTTATGCCCCACAGTCAGGAGACTGGACAACCGCCATCAACGGAGTCTTCATTTACCGTCGGGACTGGAACTACCTGCCGGAAAACCGCTTTTACCCACCCGCCATCTCCATCATCACCCAAGGACAGCGGAGCTCCTTCCTCGGGGAATACGAATACCGCTACCAAGAAGGGGAATGCATCGTCCAAAGCACCGACGTCCCAAGCATCAACTACGCGACAAAAGCCTCCCCGGAAAAACCCTTCCTCGCAATCTCCCTGCAGATAGACCGGCACCTGACCGCACAGCTGGCATCAGAAATCCCCCCAAAGACCATCCAAGAAGACCTGTTGAGGAACGTTTCCGTCAGCCAGGTTGACATCAATGTCCTGGCAGCCTTCAACCGCCTTGCCAACCTGTTCGACAGACCTGATGACATCCCTTTCCTGGCACCGCTCATCATCAAGGAAATCCATTACTGGATCCTTAAGGGACGGCAGGGAGAATTCCTCAGGCAGGCGAACACCCTCGGCACCCAAAGCAACCAGATCGCCCGGGCAATCCTCTGGCTGCGGGAACACTTCAGGGAACCCCTGTTTGTCGAAAACCTTGCCCATCAGGTCAACATGGCGCCATCGACGTTCTACCGGAAATTCAAGGCAGTCACCCAGACAAGCCCCATCCAATTCCAGAAAAAACTCAGGCTGCATGAAGCCCAGCGGCTGATATTGGTCGAGAAAAAATACGCGACAACCGCAGCCCTGTCAGTGGGCTATGAAAACCCCAAGCAGTTCAGCCGGGAATACAAACGGTTCTTCGGCAGGCCGCCCTCCGATGACCTCCGGAAAACCACCCCGCCCCAAAGCAGCCCCCTCAAGGAAAAAGACTGACAGACCAGTACAACATCCCGGCACAGGCCTGCACCATTCCCTTGACCCAGCCAGATAACTGTATAAAATACCATCACATAAACTGTATTTCATATCAGCTAACAACAGCCCATCATGGATCCAGGAAACCGCCCTGCCACCCCTGTCGAAAACCTGACCGGTGGATTCTCACTCCCCCAAGGGGAACCATCGCGCCTGCTGCAGGACATCATCGACCATCTGATGATCCATCCCAACAGCACCTTCCCCGTCCATGTCGGCAGCATGGCGATGAAGGACCTGGGCATCTTCAAAGGCGACACCCTGTTGGTGGACCGTTCCCTCGAACCCCATCACAACCAGATCGTCCTGGCTGTTGTGGATGGCGAATTCCTCGTCAGGCAACTCCATATCCGCCAAGGCACCGTCGAACTCCATCCCGCCAACAGCCGCTTCCCCATCATCACGCCACGCGAAGGGCATGACATCATCCTATGGGGCGTTGCCGTCACCGTCATCAAACGGCTCTTCAGGAAAAACAGGGATGGAAAACAAGCGTGACATCGCCCTCGTGGATTGCGACAACTTCTTCGTTTCCTGCGAACGCATCTTCAGGCCCGACCTCAACACCCGTCCCGTAGTCGTACTGTCCAGCAACGATGGCTGTGTCGTCTCCCGCAGCCAAGAAGTCAAAGCCATGGGTGTCAAGATGGGTGAACCTTGGTTCAAACTCCAAAAATATCATTCAGTTATCACTGCTTTTTCAAGCAATTTCAAACTTTATGCCGACATAAGCAGCCGCGTCAAACGGCTGCTGGCGGACTTCTCGCCCATCCAGGAAAGCTATAGCATCGATGAATCCTTCCTCGAACTGACCGGCTTCAGGGATGTCTGGGACAAGGCCTTCACCATCCGCCATGAAATGATGCGGCAGCTCAGCATCCCCGTCTGCATCGGCATCGCCCCCACCAAGACATTGGCGAAACTCGCCAACCACATCGCCAAGAAACATCCCCGCTCAAGAGGCGTATTCTCCTGGAACCGACTGACAGAGCGCCAGAAACAGACATTGCTGACCGCCATCCCAGTCAGTGGAATCTGGGGCATCGGACGCAGGATGGACCGCCATCTTGCCCGGCAGGGCATCACCACCGCCTGGCAGCTGAAAAACGCCAACCTGGACATGATACGGTCACGCTACGGCGTCATCCTCGCCCGGCTGGTCGCTGAACTGCGCGGAGAACCCTGCCTTGACCTTGTGGAAATGCGCCCACCCCGGCAGCAGATCCTGTCCAGCCGGTCTTTCGGGCACCTGGTCAGCCGCCTGGATGTCCTGGAAAACGCCGTGGCATACCATGCCAGCCACGTCAGTGAGACACTGCGGAAAGAAAAAAGCCTTGCCAACCTGATCCAGGTCTTCCTGCAGACCGACCGCTTCCGGGACGACCTGCCCCAGCACGCCCCGCAGGTCTGGCAGTCATTCCCCGCACCGACCGATGACACCCTTACCATCACCCAGACCGCCATCGCTGGACTGCGTGACATCGCCAGTCCCCGTGCCGCCTACAAGAAAGCCGGTGTCTGCCTGCATGGACTGATACCCGCCACCGACATCACTCCAGACCTGTTCTGCCAGCAAGGCTCCCCAGCCCTCACCGCCACCATAGATGCCATCAACCAACGCTTCGGTTCCGGCACCCTCTGCGTTGCCAGCAACAACGCACAGACACACCTCTGGCAACCAAGGAAAGAAAAGGTTTCCCCTGAATATACAACAAGATGGAGTGATTTCTTAATATGTAATTGAAGAATGGATGCGAATCAGACAGTATCCAAACTGACTTGACTTTAACAACTATCTGACCAGTGTAAGTTCCTTGATACCCTTTTATGCCGGAAAACTGGTCGATTTACCGTTTTTCCGGAATAGCAATTTTCCATGTCTTTGATGAGGCTCCCTTAGGATTCAACACCGCAGAAACAAGTACGTTGGTATCAATCAATACTTTCACGGTTCTTTTCTGCTGCTATTTTGCGCCGGATGGATTTCACATAATCAACAATTGATTCTTCAGAACCCAATCCAACCCGTTCCGCCTCTCCTTCCATTTCCTTCTGGATGACATGCTATGCATAAACAGCGGAATTCACAATGCAGACAAATTTTCCATCAACCAAGAAATAAATCCTGTCTCCTCTGTTCACGCCAAGAGTCTCACGCACATCTTTCGGGATAGCAACCCGACCTTTGGACAGCACCTTTGCCTGACAAACAAAAGTTCCGTCTGCATGTTAGCTCCTTTTTTGAAAAGCAGGAATTTTCAAAAAATATAGCATGGCTGGAACAGCCAGCACTTCAGCTCCAGCATTCTCCGCGTTGCCAGCAAAAACACTCTAGTACGCTCTTGTAGCCGAGATAAGAAGAAATACCCCGAGATTTCTCTATCTTTTTATATTAGCTTTATAAGCATCCCTCATTTTAGTAAAATTATTTATCAATTCACCTAAACTAGTCCTCCCTCTATATTTAGCCCCTTTTTTCAAATTATTTGATGGAGCATCAATCAAAATCAATTCTCCTTCATTATTTACATCAAGTACTTTATTGCCAAATCCATTAGCTTTATTAGCCATTTTAGAATATTCATCTGGTTTTTTACGACTGTATTCTAATAATTTATTCTCCCTTTCTAACTCTTCATCTGTTGCAACTTGCCAAGAAATAATAGACCCCGACATTGTTGAGACAAACTCATCCGTTTTTATTTCAGATTTTCTTTTCATCATACTTTTAGAAACAAATTTATCCAAAACGTCAATATTTATATTCTCTGTTACAGATTGCACAATATCATAAATATTATTTAACACATATTCACCATACTCAAATGCCATCTCCTTTGTAGCAATGTTTCCTCTATGGATAACGTTATTTCTAATCCTTGTTTTCTTGTCATCATAAGAAAATGATTTTTTAAACCTCATTAAATATAAAAAATAGAAAGCACCAAGTTGTCTTTCCGACGAACTTTTAAATATCCTTTTCCACATATTTTCATAAAACTCATCATTCACATCGTTATCTAAAGATATCAATTCTATGAAAAATTCAAAACATCTTTCCTGAGCAGATGCGAAATTGAATATAGCTTCTCTGTAATATTTATCCACTAGATTCTCTATTGCCAATTCAAGCAATATTTCAAAACTTTTCTCTTGAATCAAAATAGCATTCTTATGCCCCATTTTACATTCAAAATGAATCACCCCAGACTCAGACATTAAATTTTCATAAAAACTAAAATCTGGAAAACTATTATTCTCAATATATTTATCAAAACATTTCATACATGGTGAATAAACTACTCTTCCAACCATTTATTACCTCCTTTAACCTTTTAACCTAATTCAAAAGCATTCTAGTCTATACTCTATAATAAAGATTCTTTCCAGAACACCCTTTCTAACTTAGTCAGACAAATACAGGCAATTTTCCGTCTTTTGTTTTCCTTCCCCTCTCCTGTAGTATGATTATGGAATAGTTTCTGGGAGTTCCTGATGGCATCAAACTTCACCTTCATCGAACAGAAATGGCCAATGCTGGCAACACTCGGCAAGACAGCTGAGAAATACCTGCATACAGACCCGGCTTCCTGCATCGGCAAGCTTGGGCTTCTTGCCGAGCGCCTGGTCCTCAACATCTTCAATGCCGAAGGCTTGAAAGAAGACACCGACACCCCCTCGCATGGCTCACGTCTCTGGATGCTGAAAAACCTGCGGATACTGCCTTATGAAATCTATCAGGCATTCAATGAGCTCCGCAAAGCCCGGAACACCGCAGTCCATGACGGTACTGCCTCTCCAGAAGACGCACAGTATTTCCTGCCAATCACCTTCCGGCTGACCCTTTGGACACTGGGTGTTTACGCAGGCCTTGAACCGCCTTTCCCGGCTTATGTCACGCCAGAACCTGACCCAGACTACAGAACCATCGTCGCCCAGCAGGAAGCCCTGATCGCTGAACTGGAAAAGCAGAAAGCAGATGCCCTGCTTCAGGCAGAAATGACAGCCAAACAGCTGAGTGAATGGCAGGCAAAACGGTCTGAACGGATAACACAGGCAACAGACATCGCCAATGAACTGCCGCTCACCGAAGCAGAAACCCGCTACCTGATTGACCGTCAGCTCAAAGAAGCAGGGTGGGAAGCCGATACCCAGAACCTGCGCTATGCCAAGGGAACCCGTCCAGTCAAAGGACGGAACCTTGCCATCGCTGAATGGCCGACAGGTTCCGCCTCCGGCAGGAAAGGTTTTGCGGACTATGCCCTCTTCATCGGGGAAAAACTGGTCGGCATCGTTGAAGCCAAGCGGAAAAACCGCAACATCGCCTCCGTCCTTGACAACCAATGCAAAGACTACGCAGCCCATATCCGCGAGGAAGATGCCAGGTATACCGTCGGTCAGTGGGAAAACTACCGCGTCCCCTTCATCTTCTCGACAAATGGACGGCCTTATCTGAAACAGCTTGAAACCGAATCAGGCATCTGGTTCCAGGACCTGCGGAGAAGCAACGCCCTGCCACATGCCCTGCCGGACTGGCACAACCCCCAAGGACTGTCTGCCCTGCTGGCACAGGACATAGACCTGGCGGAAAGCAATCTGAGAAAAGAACCATACGACCTGCTGACAGACCCACAGGGACTCAACCTGAGGGATTACCAGCTTGCAGCAATCCAAGCCGCTGAAGATGCCATCCTGTCCGGCAAACAGACCGCATTGATTGCAATGGCAACCGGCACCGGCAAGACCCGGACAGTACTGGGACTGATTTACCGGATGCTCAAAACAAAACGTTTCAGGCGCATCCTGTTCCTTGTGGACCGGACAGCCCTGGGGGACCAAGCACTCGGCGCATTCAAGCAGGTGAAACTCGAAAACCTGCTGCCGCTTGCCAGCATCTATACCATCGGGGAACTGAGGAACAGGTCAATCGAGCTGGAAACCCGGGTACAGGTCGCCACCGTCCAAAGCATGGTCACCCGGATTTTCGGCAGCGACACCGATGACAGCACCGCCCCCAAAGACAGGCCGAACGTCAGCGACTATGACCTGATTGTCATCGATGAAGCCCACCGGGGCTACAACCTTGACCGCGAAATGTCCGAGAACGAGATGCGGTACCGGGAGCAGGAAGACTATATCAGCCAGTACCGGGCAGTCATTGAATACTTCGATGCCGTTAAAATTGCCTTGACCGCCACCCCTGCCCTGCATACCACCCAGATTTTCGGGCATCCAGTCTACAGCTATTCCTACCGCCAGGCAGTCATTGACGGCTGCCTTGTCGACCACGATGTCCCCCTGAAAAGCAACAGCGAACTGCGGGAATCCGGCATCACTTACAGGACAGGTGAACAGCTGGCATTGTTTGACCCTGTCACCCATGAAATCACCAACAGTGCTGACCTGCCTGATGATGTCCATTTTGAAGTCGAACAGTTCAACAGGCAGATCATCACCGAGAGTTTCACCAGGACCCATCTGGAACAGATTGCCGTAAACCTCAGCTTCGATGGTCCTGGAAAGACATTGGTCTATGCCGTGAATGACCGGCATGCCGACCAGATTACCCAGATCCTGAAAGAAACCGCTGTCGGGCATGGATGCGATGCCAATGCCGTCATGAAAATCACCGGCAGCATCGACAGGGTTGACGAAGCCATCCGCCTGTTCAAGAACGAGACCTATCCCACCATCGTAGTCACCGTTGACCTGCTGACAACCGGGATAGACGTTCCCGCCATTGACACACTGGTCTTCATGCGGCGTGTCCGGAGCCGTATCCTGTTTGAACAGATGCTTGGCAGGGCGACACGTCTCTGCCCTGAAATCAACAAAGAACACTTCACCATCTATGACTGCGTGGGCGTCTATGAAGCCCTGCAGGAAGTCTCCACCATGAAACCCGTCGTACAGCAGGTTTCATCAACCTTTGAACAGCTGGTCCAAGGCATCAGCACAGCGGCTACTCCGGAAGAAACCCAGAACCAGGTCAATCTGGTCATCGCCAAACTCCAGCGGAAACGCTTCAGGAACGCCGCCGGAAACGCCAAGGCCTTTGCCGATGCAACTGGTATGGACTTTGATGAAAACGCCCCCGGCGATACCGTCAGGCAGTACATCAACCATCTGAAGGAACAATCCCCTGAACAGGCAGCCGCCATCCTTCAGGCAGATGTCGAAGCCCTGAAAATCCTTGACCGCCCGGCACCGTCCCGGCCGATGCCGATCGTCATTGACACCAGCCACCCGGATACCGCCACAGGCATCACAACAGTCTATCCGAAAGGCGCAGGTGCGGAAGATTACCTGGAAGCCTTCAACACCTTCATCACAGACAACAAGAACAAAGTCAAGGCACTGCAGATTGTCTGCTCCCGTCCATCGGAACTGACCCGGGATACCCTGAAAGAACTGGCGGCGTTGCTGACCAAGGCAGAATTCAATGTCGAATGGCTCCGTTCCGCCTGGCGTGAATCCAAGAACGAAGACATTGCCGCAGACATCATCGCCTTCATCCGGCGTTCGGCACTCGGTTCCCCATTGATCAGCCATGAAGAACGGGTACGCCGGGCTTTCAGGCGCATCCGGAGCAGCCATACCTTCAACAGGAACCAGCAGGACTGGCTTAACCGCTTTGAAAAAACCATGACCGGCAACACCGATGCCCTCATCGACCACCAGATGCTGGACAGCGGTGCTTACAGGCTTCAGGGGGGCTTCAATAAAATCAACCAGCGTTTTGATGGCAGGCTGGACGCCCTCATGGCTGAAATCAACACCTACCTTTACGACGATAAAGACGCAGCATGAACAATCAGGAAATCGTTTCCCGGCTCTGGAACCTCTGCAATGTCCTCCGGGATGATGGCATCACCTACCATCAATACGTCACCGAACTGACCTACCTGCTTTTCCTCAAGATGTGCCAGGAAACCGGCACAGAAGAAGCCATCCCGGCAGGCTACCGCTGGAAAGACCTGACAGGACACAGCGGCATCGACCTGAAAATCTTCTACAAACGCCTGCTTGACCATCTCGGCAATTCAGGCAGGGGACGCATCCAGGAAATCTACCAAGGCGCAACCACCAGCATCGATGAACCGAAGAACCTGGAAAAACTGATCACCTCCATCGACCAGCTCGACTGGTATTCCGCCCGGGAAGAAGGTCTCGGCAACCTCTATGAAGGCCTGCTGGAAAAAAACGCGAATGAAAAAAAATCCGGGGCAGGACAGTATTTCACGCCCCGCCCTTTGGTCAACGTGATGACCCAACTGATTGCGCCTCAGCCTGGCGAACGGTGCAACGACCCCGCCTGCGGCACCTTCGGCTTCATGATTGCCGCTGACCGCTATGTCAAGGAACATACCGACAACCTGTTCACACTTGGCGAACAACGGCAGAACTACCAGATCAACCGGGCATTCTCAGGCTGTGAACTCGTACATGACACCCACCGCCTCGCATTGATGAACGCGATGCTCCATGATATCAAGGGAACCATCACGCTCGGTGATACCCTGTCAGATGCCGGTGTCAGTATGAAAGGCTATGATGTCGTGCTGACCAATCCACCGTTCGGCACCAAGAAAGGTGGAGAACGCCCCCTGCGGGACGACCTGACCTTCTTGACCAGCAACAAGCAGCTGAATTTCCTGCAGCATATCTACCGCAGCCTGAAAGCCAACGGCAAAGCCCGCGCCGCCGTAGTCCTGCCTGACAACGTACTGTTTGCTGATGGCGATGGTGAACGCATCCGCCGTGACCTGATGGACAAATGCAACCTGCATACCATCCTGCGTCTGCCGACCGGGATTTTCTATGCCCAAGGTGTGCAGACCAATGTGCTGTTCTTCACCCGAGGCGAAACCGACAAAGGCAACACGCGGGAAATCTGGTTCTATGACCTGCGCAGTGACATGCCCTCTTTCGGAAAGACCAATCTCCTGACTGAAAAACATTTCGAGGAATTCATCGCCTGTTATAAAAACGGCAACCTGGCTGAACGGCAGCCAACCTGGTCTGAAGACAATCCGAACGGGCGCTGGCGAAGATATACAGTTGAGGAAATCCTTGCACGGGACAATGCAAGCCTTGACATCACCTGGATCCAGGCAGACGGCAACACCCAGCAGCTGTCACTGTCAGAACTGATGGACAACCTGAAAACCCAATCCCAACAGCTGGCAGAAGCCACCGCTGAATTGGAAACACTGTTGAAAGGCATCGCAGACTGATGGATACGACCGCACTGCGCCAGAAACTGCTTGACCTTGCCATCCGTGGCAGGCTGGTGCCACAGGACCCTGATGAACCTGCTGTTGAACTGGATGCGAAAGATACCGTTCCCGAATCAGAGCAGCCGTTTGAAATCCCTGAGAACTGGCGGTGGGTGAGATTAGGAAAAATTGTCAATAAGGCAAAACAAAAAATCCCTCAAGAAGACTTTTTATATATTGATGTCGGTTCAATTAAGAATGACAAAGGCGTATTAGGAGAACTCAAACCAACAACATCCAAAGAAGCACCTTCCAGGGCAAGGAAAGTCGTGAAAGAAGGAGCGGTACTTTACTCAACAGTAAGGCCTTATTTGCTTAATACCTGTGTTGCAGACAATCTGCCTGAAGAAGAAGTTATTGCAAGTACTGGATTTGCCGTAATGGAAATGACTGATTTTATCAACAATCATTTTCTTCATTTCATCCTCCGATCAGAGTTTTTCTCATCATATGCAACAAAAAAACAAAAAGGAGCATCATATCCTGCAATCAATGAGAAAGACTTTTTCCTAGCACCTATTCCTCTCCCCCCTCTCCCAGAACAGGAACGCATCGTTGCTAAGCTGGAACGGCTGTTCGAGGTCATCAACCGATGCGAAGAAGCACAGAAGCAGATTGCTGAGACTGCGACCCAGCTACGCACCAGTCTGTTACAGGCAGCCATCCAAGGGAGATTAGTCCCTCAAAATCCTGATGAGCAAGCTATTGAACTGGATGCGGAAGATATTGTTCCCGAATCAGAACAGCCGTTTGAGATTCCTGAGAACTGGCGGTGGGTGAAACTTGGACATATTGGTGATTGGAGGTCTGGATCAACTCCAAAAAGAAATATTCTTGCTTACTATGAAAATGGCAATATTCCTTGGTTGAAAACAGGCGATTTGACGGATGGGATAGTGTCTTCCATACCTGAATGCATCACTGAAAAAGCTTTCTCAGAATCAAGTATGCGTTTAAATCCAAAAGGTTCTGTTCTTATTGCAATGTATGGAGCAACAATTGGAAAATTAGGAATTTTAGACATAGAAAGCACAACCAATCAAGCTTGTTGTGCATGCATTGCTGATAACAATTTAATTATTAATTGGTTTTTATTTTATTATCTTTTATCTCAACGCAAGGAATTTATCGCACTCGGTGCAGGGGGAGCACAACCTAATATTTCACGCCAGAAAATTATTTCCTATCCAATTCCTCTCCCCCCGCTTCCAGAACAGGAACGCATTGTTGCCAAGTTGGAACAACTTTTCAATACATTGAAAACCATCGAAAAAGTTTCTTCATAATTTAATCTATCTTAAAAATCTTTTATTTATAATTTATGATTTTACAATCAACCGACTATAAAAATCAATCATTAAAATGAAAGCATATCTTTACAAAGAGACAAAGAACAAAAAAAGCTTTATTTGTTCAAAATTTGATAACTCTAATGAACGAGTCACAATCTATCATGAAGAAAGTGGAATATATCATCAATACTGGCGACAAGGTCAAGTAATTTATACAGAAAAAGAAGGTGAAATTATAAACTCAGTCCCTTCCAATGCCGTATTATCAGAAAATGAAGTAGGAACTATAATTAACCACGTTTGGAGACCAGGTCTTTGTTTAAACATCAATGAAGCATTAGATATTGATAATGGCGAAAAGTCAAGAGCAAAACGTGAATTAAAAATTCTTATTGAGAAATTACATGAGATTTTGATGTATATTGAACCAGATCCAATATGCCTTCAATCTTATGGTCACAAAATCAGAGAATTATTAATATTAGCGTGCACTGAATGTGAAAACACTTGGACAGCCTATATAAGACTTTCTGGAAACAAAAAACAAAGGTTAACTACAAATGAATATATAGCACTAAAAGATAAACTATTCCTAGCAGAGTATCGAATCAAATTTCTAAATCATCCAATAACTATTGATTTAGAGCCTTTCAAGCTTTGGAATGTAAAAAAACCAACAGAATCGCTGTCTTGGTATAACGCTTACAATCAGACAAAACACAATAGAGAAGACTTCTTTAATAAAGCAACCCTTGAAAATTGTCTAAATGCTATTGCTGCAAATATCGTTTTGTTTTGTGTTAGATACAGCCCTTACGACTTAAATGAAGAATCAGACTTATGCTCAAAATTAATAAATGAATATTTTTCCATCGAATTATCAAACCCAAATATTGCTTCTTTTTACATTCCACATATAAAAAGTGTTTCAATTGTAAACCTCCCCATTTTAGGCACAACTTAAATTAGAGACTTTCCCGCTGTTTTTCATCAAAAATGCCCGTGGAGGCAGGTTCCCAAGCGATTCATGTGGGCGGATTTCATTGTATTCCGCCATC
>JAHAYL010000034.1 GCA_018384065.1 Oxalobacter sp. | reverse complement strand
GATGGCGGAATACAATGAAATCCGCCCACATGAATCGCTTGGGAACCTGCCTCCACGGGCATTTTTGATGAAAAACAGCGGGAAAGTCTCTAATTTAAGTTGTGCCTAAAATGGGGAGGTTTACATTTGGAGCATTAATATACAGCTGACTTCAATGGAATGCCTTCCATTACTGCTCGATTGTTCCTTCAAGCTGACGGCTGATGTCTCTAGCGCCATACATGATGCGTACAATTGTTACTGTCTCTGTTGATGTATTGACGATGTAGAAAATCAGATAGTTTTTCACCGGCAGGAAACGGAGACCCTGGCTGTGCCAAGGCTCTTCTTTGTACAACGGATTCCTTTGGGGCAAGGATTCGAGCGACCGGACTGCTTTCATTATCCTGCCTGTCATCCTGCGGGCAGTTTCGGGGGCAAGCAATGTGTATGCGATGTATTCGTAGATATCCTGCAAGTCCTGTTTTGCCTTGAGGGTGTAAACGATTTTCATACGCCGTACAGTTTCTTCATTTCTGATTCAACATCGTCAGCGGAAATGATGCGGCCAGAAGCCATATCATTCATTCCCATCTGCATTTCAGCGTCAAATTGTGCTTTTGTCAGGTTACCAACCGCAACAGGGTCTGTGGGATTCAGTTTCATTTCAAACGGTATCCCTTGTTGGATGACGACCTGTTTGAGAAACATCACGATAGCATGGGACATGGGAATCCCCAGTTGATTGAGAATTTTTTCTGCCTGTTCCTTTGTATCAGGATCAACACGGGTATAGACATTCGCTGTTCTGGTTGCGGTTCTTGGCATAGTCACCTCATTTCGTTAGATATATCAGATGATGGTACCTCAATATGCTTGCTGAAAGCAATCTAAAAGCTATCACCTCCACATATCCATACTTTACCAAGCATGACTGATGGCTGGACTAATAATCTGCAACGAAGTCTGATTCCTGATGGTGTTTTGCTTCATTCCATCTTCATCATGGCAGGGACAGCTTCCTGGTTGTTCAGTTCTTTCTTGAGCTGTGACTCAAAGCCATCGGTGAAGTTTTCCTTGCGCAGGTATTCGCCCATGATGATAGGACCACGCCCGTCAAGTTCGTAAACCCTTTCTGACAGGATGTACATCACTGGTAAGCCTCATCCCACGACTTGCCGTCATTAACAGCCCTGCAATATACCAAATAATGTATATAATTGGGATATTGCGAGAAAACGAGGGCAAGAAAGGCTACTACCATTGCCATCTGAACAAAGGACATCCCCGTTACGTTGCTGTATGGAAGGTCACCGATTATGAAATCAGACTGATGGAGATCAGATATGTTGGCTCACATGAAAACGCAGACTATCAACGAATCAACTGATGAAATCAGGATTCTTGTATCGAAATCGCTGACCCCTGCGGTAGAGAATGCCATTTCCAGCATCCTCAAGCTGATAGAAACCCGACAGGAAAGCGAAGAAATCCTGTTGCCTGCGGAAAACCTGTTCCCTGATGCCGGGCCAGACATGGCTATGCGTGGACTGCGCACAAAAGAAGGGTTGACGCAGAAACAACTGGCGGAAAAACTCGGCATCACCCAAGTGCGGATATCAGAATACGAAAACGGGAAACGCCCTATCCCCAAGAAACTTGCCCATAAGATAGAGGAAACCTTCGGTGTGACCTACAAGGCTTTCCTGTAACATTTGGGCTGCAATCAAAGAATCCTTGAAAAAACGGATTCCTTTTTGGAAAGGGAAACAGCCTCTCCAAAGCAGGACTGATAGAGATGGAGTGTGTCTATTATGGGAAGGCAGGTGAGCTTGCCAGCAAAATTCCTGCCCGCTATTCCATCTTCATCATGGTAGGGACAGGTTTGGTGCTGTTCAGTTTTTTCTTGAGCTCTGACTCAAAGCCATCGGTGAAGTTTTCCTTGCGCAGGAATTCCCCGAAGACGATCAGCCCGCGCCCATCGTATTCAAAGACCATTTCGGACAGGATGGGGCGCCCATTCTCGACATGGTAGCGGTAATCCCGTGATTCCCGCCGGTCGATGATCCGGCCGTTGCCCCGCTTGACCTTATGCCAGTATTCGAAGGTGATGGTGAAGTCATCATCATCTTTCTGTTCCGTGACCTTGTATTCAACAGTCGCGTCTTCATCAAACACGTGTTCCAAACGGAGGTTCTGCCCTTCGAAATGCAGGACTGCCCTGGGGTAGTCTTTGTACTGCCTCGTTTCGGTCCAGGTGCCTTCCAGCCTGTCACTGATGGCATCTGCATTGGCAAAGGCGGGCAGTGCGGCAAGCAGTGCTGTCGCCAATAGACTGGCTTTTTTCATTTCAACCTCCTGTCCTATCTGTCTCTGTCAGAACCAAACTTTCCCTTAAAGCACCGAGACAACGCCTTCGGCATCTTTGCTGACCTTGCCCCGTGCGAGCAGGTCATCAAAGGCGGCGGTGAAGATTTCGGTGTGTTTCGCTGTCTTCTGCTTGAAGCCGAATCCGTGTACCGCCTCGGTGATGAGGTCTGTCTGGTTGATGCCGACCCGCATCTTGGCGACCTTGAGCAGCGCAGCCTCGATTTCATCCTGTGCGATATGGGTGATCAGGCGGCTGCCTTTCAACCTGACCGGCATTTCTTTGATGACCGGTGGATAGAAGAAGTCGCCTTTGCGCCTGTACATATCATTCTTTTCTATCTGGACCATGTCTGCCTGAAGTTCCGCCTTCATCGCCGGGGTGACCTTCGGTGCACCGGCATAGATGGCTTTGGTCAGCACATCGACATGGACCGGGAAATAGGTGGTGATCAGGTATTTCAGGCAGGTCTGCCTGCCGAATGGCCCTTTCGGAGACATGGTGGATGGCACGGCAACTTCAGGGGCTGGGTCGAAATGGTAGGGGTTGGTGGCATCGACTTCTTCTGCTGCGGTGACGACGACCATTTCTTCTTTTGGCTCTTCAGCTTTTTCTGTTTTGGCAGGCGGTGTGGCCTGCGGTGCGGTATCGAGCTTGAAGTTCTTGATGGCTTCTTCCACGGCTTCTATCAGGCGCTGCCCTTCGGACTGTGGGTCCTTGACCCAGTCAGGTGACCAGACGCGGTAGGTTTTCCAGCCCATGCTTTGCAGGACATCCGGACGGATGCGGTCCCTTTCACGGGCGGTTTTCGCCGCATGGTAAGACGCGCCGTCACATTCGATGGCGATGGCATAGCAGCCCGGATGGTCTGGATGCTTGACCGCGAGGTCAAGGCGGTAACCGGAACAGCCGACATGGGTATCGACCTGATAGCCTTTGGAAACAAGCAGGTCATGGATGGCGGTTTCAAGCGGTTCGTCCTGGCTGGCATTGGACTGGGCTGCCGGTGGCAGTGCCTGCTGCCCCTGGATGGCGAATTCCATATAGGCTTTCAGGAGCTTCGGACCATCGGTGGAGATGCGGTTGACATCGATGTCGGTCGGCAGGATGGAACCGACGAGCTTGATGTTGAATTTCGCGCGGGTGATGGCGACGTTCAGGCGGCGTTCACCGCCCTGCTGCCCCAGCGGACCGAAGTTCATGACCATCTTGCCATCGGCTCCCTTGGCGTAGCCGATGCTGAAGATGATGGTGTCGCGTTCATCGCCCTGGACGTTTTCAAGGCTCTTGATGAAGAATGGTTCTTCCAGCCCTTCGTTGAAGTATTCTTCGTATTCGGGCCGTTCGGTACGCATCCGCCGGAGGGCGGCTTCAATCGCCTGCTGCTGGACGATCCCGAAGGCGATGACACCGAGTGAGCGGTTGAACCGTCCCTGTTTGCAGGCTTCAAAGTGTTCGAACACCATTTCTGCGATTTTCTGGGCTTCGTTGACGTTGCCTTTGCGTCCGCCACGGTCATAGACACCATCAGGCACATGGACGTATTCAACCCCGATGTCGGGCATGTCTGCCATCCAGGACGGGAAGGTGACCAGCCGGTTCTGATAGATTTCGGCGTTGGAGAAGGCAATCAGGTGTTCATGGCGGCTGCGGTAATGCCAGAGCAGTGTCTTTTCAGGGAGCAGCGAGGCTTCATCGAGCAGGGATTCGAAGACATCGTTGGCTTCTTCGTTCTCTTCATCGTATTCATCGAAATCACTGTCGGCGGAAGCGTTGAAGAAGCTGGTCGGCGGCATCTGTTTGCTGTCACCGGCGATGATGACCTGTTTGCCACGGACTATTGCGCCGAGGGCGTTTTCGGTGCAGACCTGCGAGGCTTCATCAAAGATGACGGTATCGAAGATGAAGTCTTTGGATTCGAGGAAGAGGCTGACGGTCAGCGGTGACATCATCAGGCAGGGTTTCAGCATCCGGACGAGGTTCGGGATTTTCTGGAACAGCCTGCGGACCGGCATGATGCGGCGCTGTTTCGCCAGTTCACGCTTGAGGATGCTGATTTCATCCCCGCCGGAGGTGAAGGAACTGAATGCCGGCAGTTTGTTGGTCAGGTCGGCGCTGATGCGGTTACGGGCAACTTCGAACTGTTTCTTGTCGAGGTTCTTGAACTCGGCAATCAGGGCATCCTGCTGTTTGCCACGGAAGGTCGCCACAGCAGGGTATTCCGGCATGACGCTGTCGAGCCAGAGGTTGTAGAACCGTTTCTGGAAGGTCGGGACTATCTGGTCATCCGCCAGTTTGGCGGCTTCGCATTGTTTCATGAAGTCGTCCAGCCCGGTCTGTGCGCATTTGGCGACAGCGCCCCGGTAATCGATCCAGTCCTGTAGCTGCATCATGCCGTTCAGGCAGGCTTCATAGCGCTGGTCAAGTTCGCTGAACGGCACGGTATAGAAGCTGTCTGGATTGTCGAAGAACTGGGTGAACCCGGTGTTGTAGGCGTTGTATGCCGCCATTTCTTCGTTGAGCCGTGCCAGGCAGGTGTCTGCCTGTGCCTTGGTGGCTTCATTGTCTGAGCAGATTTTCTGGACAAGGGCTTCTTTGTCTGGTGCAGTCTGGATGGTGTCCCTGAAACTGTTTGCCCAGTCCAATGCGCTGCGGACATTATCCCAGTCGGTTTCCATGCCGGTGTAAAGCCCTTCGTAGTGCTGTTTGAGGGTGGCATCCTGGTCATCGATGATGCCGACATAGGTCTGCAGGGCGGCAAGTTTCTGCTGGCAGGCTTTCAGCAGCTTGAAGGCGTTGATGCGGTTGTCCAGGTCATTGAAATCGGTATCAATGCCCTGGTAACCGGTACCGAACAGCTGGGCAGCCATCGGTTCTTTTTCCTGCAGGAAAGCCTGGTGTTCTTTCATCTGGCGGAGTTTGCCCAGTGTGTCGATGATATGTTCGTCTGACAGTTCGGCACCGACTTTGATGCTCATGCTTTCGATGAGTTTCTTGTCATTGCGGTAGTCGGAATTGAACAGCTTGAACATCGAGTCGTAGTCGGTGCGGAATTTCCGGTACAGGGCATCGCAGTCGAGAGTCAGGATGTCTTTCTCGAATTCTGCCAGCACGCCTTCCTTGATGGCGGTATAGCCGTCTGCGTGTTCACGCAGCATGGCAAGGGTCTTCTCTGCCACAGCGATGTCACCGGCACCGCTGAATGCCTTGTAAGGCATGGTGTTTTCAATGAACACCCGCAGGGCATCTTCATGTTCTTTCAGGGATGCCATGGTGGCAAGGTTCTCAAAACCGGAGAAGTCTGCCTGTGGGTCGGCTGCCCGCAGGGCTTCATGCAGCCCGACGATTTCCTGTCTGGCGCTTTCAAAGATTTTCTGGGTGTCTTTGCAGTAGGCGATCTCATCTGCCAGCGGGGCGGTGTCATCACCGAGCAGCCAGTTGGCAGGCACCTGCCTTGCCTCTTTGAGCGATGCCAGTACGCCCTGTGCTGCATCGAATCCGGCATGGCTTTCTGTGATGCCGATCCCGAACTGCGCCTTGATTTCACCACCCAATGAAACCAGTTTGCGGGTTGCGGTCTGGAGGTTCTGCAGGTTCATCGCGATGCCCTGCCGCAGTTCATTGGTCAGCACCGGAATCTTGTTCGCACCATACCAAGGGTTGCTGGTCAGGTCACTGCCCATGCCCTGAAGCCCCCGGACCAATGTCTGGAGGGTTTCTGTCAGTTCAAAGAAACGGGTATCGGATATCTGGCGGACATCTGCGATGGCAAACGGCAGGTCAGGGTATTTTTCCAGTTTGGTCAGTTCGCCATAGGCATCGTAGATGGTTTTGTTCAGCGGCTTGATTTCGGTGTAGATGTCCCGCGAATAGTTGTTCAGCAGCTGTTTATAGCTGTCGAGCCGGACCAGTTCCTGGTAGGCATCATTCTTGATGGTGATTTTCTGTTCTGAACGGTGCAGGACCTGTTCAAACTGGTTCATCACGGACTTCTTGTTCGCCTTATGGCTGTGCATGATCAGGCAGAAGTCGCCCAGTCCGACATTGGCGAGACGGCGGTAAACGACTTCCAGCGCCGCCATTTTTTCGGCAACGAACAGGACTTTCTTCCCGTTGGCAAGGCATTCGGCGATGATGTTGGTGATGGTCTGGCTCTTGCCAGTCCCCGGTGGTCCCTGAAGGATGAAGCTGATGCCTTTCTTCGCGCAGAGGACGGCTTCCTGCTGGCTGGAGTCGGCGTCAACGACCTGGAAGGTCTTCATCGGCGAGAGTTCATCGGAACCGTCGAGATTGCTGAAATCAGGGATGGTGAAGTCCACGGCGGAGCTGTCACCGGCAATCGCCCGGATGAGCTTGCTGTTCAGGATGGCTTCCTCGTTTCTCTTGAGGTCGTCATACATGCTGAGTTTCAGGAAGTGGAACAGCCCGACACCGACTTCTTCCTGGATGCTCCATTCCTTGTTGTCCAGGACTTCCCGGAGTTTGGCGATATAGGCTTTCAGGTCCGCTTCATGCTCGAATTCGGGAATCTTCAGCCCGTAGGTGTCTTCAAGCATGAATTTGAGGGTCGGGTTGAAGACGATTTCATCTTCATGCAGTCCGAGGACGAACGGGGCACGGATGTTTTCCCAGGCGATGGTGACAGGCACCAGGATCAGCGGCGCTTCAAAGAAGTCTTTGGCTCCGGTTTTCTCGTTCCAGCGCAGGAAGCCGAATGCCATATAGAGGACATTGATGCCCTGTTCTTCCTGGAACAGCTGTGCCTTTTTCTTGAGGTTGCGCAGGGCACGCTGGCGTTCGCCCGGTGTGTCATCGGTGACGGTATCCAGTTTTGCCTTGGTCTTGGCGGTGGTTTTGGCGGCGGTGACCCCGGCGGCTTCTTCAGTGACCAGCGGGAAGGTGATTTTCTGCTCTTTCTGGACAAAATTCTCCCAGAGTTCCAGGAAAGACGGCTCGACGATTTTCAGGTTTGACCCTTTACGGAACCGGAAATTCAGCAATGGATTGCGTTTGCTCAGGTCCAGGAGTTTGCTTTTCCATTTCTCCAATTTGTCTTTCAGATTCACCGCCATCGTCTTGTTCCCCCAAATGACTGTCAAAAGAATGCCCTCCCTGTCGGGAGGTGGGCATGGATTCTGAAAGTATAACCGATAACATACCCTGACAGCGCCCTTGGGAAACGGAGGCATCTGAAACATTTGTTGACAATTGTCTCCATGGAATTTGCTAGAATCATCGTAATGCCCCTACCTATAAAGGAACCCATCATGATCAAGAAGCTCGTCCCTTTGGCTGCTTTCCTGGCATGTACCGCCATGTCCGCCCAAGCGCAACCGCACCATCATCACCGTCATGGCGGTCATGATGGTGGCGCTATGTTCAAATACAATATGTCAAAAGTGAAATACTATGACGGTGGGTCAAAGGAAAAGCTGAAATGCCATGACCATGGCAGGATGTTCGCCATGGGCCGTCATGACAGGCGGCATGAAGTCGGTGTCTGCCAGTACAGCCGGCACAGCAACCGCGCCAGCTGGGTCGCTGTCTCCGATGGCGGATATGGGTCGCTCGGCAGGGACTGCACCCTGGATTCATCTTATGGCTGGGAATGCCGGCGCTGGGAACGTATCAACCGGGTTGAATTCAGCACTTCCCAGGAAGAACGCATCTACGAAAGGGATATCCGGGCAAAAGTCGCCCGGTAACGGCTGCTGACAGGACAACGGCAACCGTCAAGACGGCTGCCGTCGCTGGTGTTGGTGCTTTTGATACTGTTTACAGGTGCCTGCCCGCATAGTCCCGGGCGAACTGGTAAGCGGTCCTGCCTGTCCGGGAACCGCGCTGCAATGCCCATTGCAGGGCTTCGGTGCGGGACTGCTCAATCAGCGCATCGGAACAGCCGAGCGACTTGAGCCAATGGTTGCAGATGGCAAGGTATTCGTCCTGCGAATAGGAATAGAACGACAGCCAGAGCCCGAAGCGGTCAGAGAGGGAAATCTTCTCATCGGAGGTTTCGCCCGGATGCAGGTCGCCGTTGTCATCCAGATGGTAGCCTGCGTTGTCGGACTGTTTTTCTTCCAGCAGATGGCGGCGGTTGGAGGTCGCATAAATCAGCACGTTGTCCGGCTGGGCAGACAGGCTGCCGTCCAACGCGGCTTTCAGTGTCTTGTAGCTGCTGTCGCCTTCATCAAAGGAAAGGTCATCGCAGTAGAGGATGAATTTCTCTGGACGGGAAGCCACCAGGTCTGAGATGTCATCCAGGTCCATCAGGTCGTTCTTGTCCACTTCAATCAGGCGGAGTCCCTGGTCGGCAAAACGGTTCAGGCAGGCACGGACAAGGGAGGATTTGCCGGTGCCCCGTGCCCCGGTCATCAATACGTTGTTGGCAGGCTTGCCTTCGATGAACTGCTGGGTGTTCTGCTCCAGCAATGCTTTCTGGCGGTCAAGGAAGAACAGGTCGGTCATCGCAACCGGCGAGATATGGGCAATCGCCTTGAGGGTGCCGACACCGTTTTTCCGCCGCCAGCGGTAGGCGGCACTGGGGGTGTCCCAGTCGATGGGTGCAATGCCCTGCGCTGTCGGCAGGACGGCTTCAAGGCGGGTCAGTACCGCGTCAGCATGTTCAAGCAGTTTCTCCAGTTTGGTCATCATAGGCAGTTTCTCCGGTCTGGTCATGAACGGTAGTCTGCGTTGATGGAGACGTAGTCGTGCGTCAGGTCACAGGTCCAGACGGTGGCGGTGGCATCACCGCGTGCCAGCACGACACGGACGAGGATTTCAGGTTTGTTCATGACACGCTGGCCATCTTCTTCCCGATAGGCTGGGTTCCTGCCGCCATCTTTGGCAACAAGGACATCATCGAGATAGAGTTCGAGCTTGCCGACATCCAGGTCTTCCACACCGGCATAGCCGATGGCGGCCAAGATACGCCCCAGGTTCGGGTCAGACGCGAAGAAGGCTGTCTTGACCAGCGGTGAATGGGCGATGGCATAAGCAATCTTGCGGCATTCTTCTTCTGAAGCGCCTTTTTCAACGGTGATGGTGATGAATTTGGATGCGCCTTCCCCGTCACGGATGATTTTCTGCGCCAGTTCCTGCGCCAGGTCAGTGACGGCATCCTGCAATGCCTGGTAGTTGGCGGAAGCTGTGCCGGTGATGCCAACATCAACCTTGCCGGTCGCCATCAGGATCAGGGAATCGTTGGTGGAGGTGTCACCGTCCACGGTGATGCAGTTGAAGGACCTGTTGACGGCATATCCGAGCATGCTTTCCAGCACATCCTGCGGGATGGCGGCATCGGTTGCCATGAAGCCCAGCATGGTCGCCATGTTTGGATGGATCATGCCAGCCCCTTTGCACATCCCGGTCACGGTGACGGTCTTGCCATCCAGCTGGAGGGTGCGGGATGCTGCCTTCGGCGTGGTGTCTGTGGTCATGATGGCTTCTGCCGCATTCAGCCAGTTGTCGGCTTTCAGGTCAGCGACCGCTGCCGGCAGCCCTGCAATCAGGCGGTCGGCAGGCAGGGGTTCAAGGATGACACCGGTTGAAAACGGCAGGACCTGTTCAGGAGCAATGCCCAGCAGCCCTGCGAGCGCAGTGCTGGTGTTGATGGCATCACGGTAACCGGATTCACCGGTACCCGCATTGGCGTTGCCGGTGTTGACCATCAACGCACGGATGGACCTGCCGGATGCCTTGACCTTCGCCAGGTTGTCCCGGCAGATCTGCACGGGGGCTGCACAGAAGCGGTTCTTGGTGAAGACACCGGCGACTGTGGCGCCTTCTGACAGGCGGACCACCAACAGGTCTTTCCGGTTTTCTTTCTTGATTGCCGCCATGGCGTAACCCAGTTCGAGCCCGGCAACAGGCTTGAGTTCAGATGCCACTGGGGCAGGGAGATTCACAGCCATTTTTCCATCCTTTCTAAAAAACCTTCACTTGCCACCGGTCAAGGCTTATCTGAGCTTGCCATGGCAGTGCTTGTATTTCCTGCCACTGCCACAAGGGCAGGGTTCGTTTCGGCCGACACGGGGAATCTTGTTCCCGTCACCCGTGTCGCTGTCGGCATCGCTGATTGTTGTCTTGATGGTGATTTTCTGGTCCTGCTGGGCAGCTGCCGCCATGGCTTCTTCCAGTGCCCGCCTTTCGGCTTCTGCCCGTTCTGCCATTGCCCGCTGTTCTGCCTCGACTTCTTCACGGGTGCGGATCTGGACGAGGAACAGGACTTTTGTCGCATCGTCACGGATCATCCGCAGCATCTGGTCGAACAGTTTGAAGGATTCAAACTTGTATTCCTGTTCTGGATTCTTATGGGCATAGCCACGCAGATGGATCCCTTTGCGCAGGTGTTCCAATGAAGACAGGTGTTCACGCCAGAAGTTGTCCATGCTCTGCAGGATGACGCCCCGTTCGTATTCAATCCAGGCTTCACGGTCAACGAGCTCGATCTTCGCTTCATAGCGTTCATCGACCTGCCTGAGAAGGTCTTCCAGCAGGTCATCATCGGTCATGGCTTTATTGTCTTCCAGCATCTTTGCCATCGGCACCTGCATTTCAAACTGCCAGATGTTCTTCAGTTCCCTTTCAAGACCGGGGATGTCCCACTGTTCTTCAATGGATTCTTCCGGCACATAGGAACGGAACAGGTCGGTGAAGGTGCCATGGCGCAGGTCCCTTGCCAGTTCAGAGGTGTCCGCCATTTCCAGCAGTTCATTGCGTTCCTGGTAAAGCACCTTACGCTGGTCGTTGGCAACGTCATCGTATTTCAGCAGCTGCTTACGCATGTCGAAGTTATGACCTTCAACCTTGCGCTGTGCAGATTCAATCGAGCGGGTGACCAGTTTGGATTCAATCGCCTCACCACGTGGCATCTTCAGGCGGTTCATGATGTTGCGCATGGTGTCACCGGCGAAGATGCGCAGCAGTTCATCATCCAACGACAGGTAGAAGCGGGAGGAGCCCGGGTCCCCCTGACGGGCGGAACGCCCCCTCAGCTGGTTGTCCACACGGCGGGATTCATGGCGTTCGGTCCCGATGATATGCAGGCCACCCTGCGCCAGGACAAAGTCGTGCAGGGACTGCCATTCATCCTGGAGCTGTTTGATTTTCGCCGCTTTTTCTTCTTCAGGGATCTTGTCGTCCGCCTGGATGAACTCGACCTGTTTCTCGACATTGCCACCCAGCACGATATCGGTGCCCCGGCCAGCCATGTTGGTGGCGATGGTGATCATCTTCGGACGGCCCGCCTGAGCGACGATCTGTGCTTCTTTTGCATGCTGTTTTGCATTCAGCACGTTATGGGGAATGCCCATCTTGGTCAGGTAAGCTGACAGCCTTTCGGAATTTTCAATCGAGGTGGTACCGACCAGTACCGGCTGCCCACGTTCGTAGCAGTCTTTGATGTCTGCCAGCACAGCCTCATATTTTTCTTCTTCGGAACGGTAAACCAGGTCGGAGGCATCCTGGCGCTGGTTGGGCCGGTTGGTCGGGATGACGACGGTTTCCAACCCATAGATGTCCTGGAATTCATACGCTTCTGTATCCGCTGTACCGGTCATGCCGGACAGTTTCTTGTACATACGGAAGTAGTTCTGGAAGGTGATGGAAGCCAGTGTCTGGTTTTCGTTCTGGATGGTGACGTGTTCTTTCGCCTCGATTGCCTGGTGCAGCCCTTCGGACCAGCGGCGGCCTTCCATCAGACGGCCGGTGAATTCATCGACAATGACGATTTCATCGTTCTGGACAACATAGTGCTGGTCGCGGTGGTAGAGCGCATGGGCACGCAGTGCGGCATACAGGTGATGGACCAGGATGATATGGGCGGCATCATAGAGGGAAGCCCCTTTCTGCAGCAGCCCCATTTCAGTCAGGATTTTCTCGGCTTTTTCGTAACCGGCATCGGTCAGATAGACCTGGCGGGTCTTCTCATCCTTGGTGTAGTCACCCGGCACCTCGATCTTGCCTTTGCCGTCTTTGGTTTCTTCCCCGATCTGCAATGTCAGTTTCGGTGGGATTTCGTTGATCCGTTCATACAGGTCATTGGAGTCTTCTGCCTGCCCGGAAATGATCAGCGGGGTACGGGCTTCGTCGATCAGGATGGAGTCCACTTCATCGACAATGCCATAGACCAACCCACGCTGGACACGGTCGCTGACGCTGTAAACCATGTTGTCACGCAGGTAGTCGAAACCGAATTCGTTGTTGGTGCCATAGGTGATGTCCGCCGCATAAGCCCCACGCTTCTGTTCATGGTTCATGCTCGGCAGGTTGACGCCGGTAGTCAGCCCAAGCCAGCCATAGACACGCGACATCCATTCTGCATCGCGCTGTGCCAGGTAGTCGTTGACGGTCACGATATGGACACCCTGCCCAGTCAGTGCATTCAGGTAGGCTGGCAGTGTCGCAACCAGCGTCTTGCCTTCACCGGTCGCCATTTCAGCAATCTTGCCATAGTGGAGTGCCATCCCGCCAAGCAGCTGCACATCGAAGTGGCGCATTTTCAGCACCCGCCGGCTTGCTTCACGGCAGACGGCAAAGGCTTCAGGAAGCAGGTTGTCAAGGGATTCGCCATTGGCAAGACGCTGTTTGAACTCTGGTGTCTTGGCTTTCAGGTCTTCATCCGAAAGCGCTTGCATGGCGGGTTCCAAGGCATTGATCTGTGCGACGGTTTTCCCGTAACGTTTCAACAACCGGGAATTCCGGCTACCAAATATGCTGGTGAAAAAGGACATGACACATCCATCAAATAAAGCAGCATGGCATCCGCATGCTGCATGACAACAAGCCCTGCAGGAAACGCAGGGCGCAAATACCGTAATATGACATTTTATCATGCCCTTATTGCAACGTAACGGCTTTCAGGCAACATCATATGGATAGGAAAGACAATGGGGCTGTTCCCGGGTTTTTCAAGGGAATGGTTGTTTTTTCCAGCCACTGTGGGTATGGTTAGCGTATTCCCAGTTTCCCACCAGGGTCCCCCTTTTTCCAGTATGAGCAGGACAGGTACTTTCTCCACACCGGCAGACTATCTCTCCGGACAGTCGCATATGGAACAGCTTTTCAAGACGGCGGAGCAGTATGCCGCCATCAAGGAAGACTGCCGGAAGCTGATGCCGATGTGGTTTGGCAGGTGCCGTATCCTCCGGCTTGAAAACGGTGTCCTGTCCATCGGTGCGCCAAACCAGGCCCTTGCGGCGAGGGTCCGCCAGGGTTCCTCCCTGCTGCTGCATGGGCTCAAGAGCCGGGGATGGGAAATCAACCAGATCCGCCTGAAGGTCAGCTTTGACCAGACCCCGGTTGAGAGGAAACCGCCTGTCCATGCCAAACGGCTTTCAGAAAAGGCAAGGGCTTCTTTCGAAGCCCTTTACCAGAAACTTGAAGGGGAAGGCGGTCAGCCAGACCTGCGCGATTCCCTGAAACGGCTGCTCAACCGCCGGTAAGGCGGATCAGACCGGCACCCATTCCAGGTTGGACTGCTCAACCATGTCTGCCGGTGCCTTGTTCTGGTCTTCAAAGGAAACCACTTCAAAGGCTTCTGGCTGGGCAAGCAGTGCCCGGATCAGCTGGTTGTTCAGCGCATGGCCGGATTTATGCGCGGTATAGGAAGCCAGCATCGGCATCCCGATGTTGTAGAGGTCGCCGATGGCATCAAGGATTTTATGGCGGACAAATTCGTCTTCATAACGCAGGCCATAGGCGTTGAGGATATGGTATTCGTCCATGACGATGGCGTTTTCGAGGGAACCGCCACGCGCCAGCCCCATGCTGCGGAGCAGTTCCACATCCTTGACGAAACCAAAGGTGCGGGCACGGGAAACATCCCTGACGTAGGAATCCTTGCCAAAATCGACAACGGCTTTCTGATGGGTTGACTTGATGGCAGGATGGTTGAATTCGATGAAGAAGTCGAGTTTGAAGCCATTGTAAGGTTCCAGCCTTGCCCATTTCAGGTCATTGCCTTTTCCTTCGGTAACCTCGATTTTCTTTTTCAGGCGGATGTATTTTTTCGGCGCATCCTGTTCTTTCAGGCCCGCCTGCTGGAGCAGGAAGACAAATGTGGAAGCAGAGCCGTCCATGATGGGGATTTCTTCGGCGCTGACATCGATATGCAGGTTGTCGATGCCCAAGCCGCAGCAGGCGGACATCAGGTGTTCGATGGTGGAAATCCTGACGCCATTCTGCACCAGGGTGGATGCAAGCATGGTTTCACCGATGGCTTCTGCACTGACCGGAATCGTCACCTGCGGATCAAGGTCTGTCCGGTGGAATACAATACCGGTATCCGGCGCTGCCGGCCGGAGGGTGAGCTTGACCTTGTAACCTGAATGCAGGCCGATGCCGACGGTGGTGGTGGGCCGCTGGATTGTCCTCTGTTTCAACATAATCAACTTAAAAGGTGCTTTCTGCACCTTTGATTTTCCATAACTTTATTATTTTACGCCTGTACGGAAATTCTTGCAGAAGCAGATACGGAAATCAAACAGAAAACTGTGTCTTTCTGTAACAGGAAGGAAACAGGCGGAGCTCCCTGCCCCTTCCTGGATTCCCTTTATTTCATCTGGTTCCGGAGGAAGGCAGGGATGTCATAGGTATCCATGCCACCTTCTTTCAGCTGCTGGACAACATCGCCCGCAGATTTCCAGCCGATTTCAACTTCAGGCACTTCTGCCGGTTTTTCCGCTGCGGCTTCAGGCTGGGAAGCTGCCTCTGCGGCAGCAGGGGCTTCGGCAGCAGCTGCCGGGGCTTCTGCCTGTTTCACCGGTTTGGTGACAGAAGGTTTGTCCAGACCGGTTGCCACGACGGTGACACGCAGGTCATCGCCCATCGAGTCATCAAAGGCAACGCCTTGGACAATGGTGGCTTCCGGTGACGCGAATTCACGGACAACCGCCATGACCTGACGGATTTCCTTACCTTTGAGGCTCTTGCTTGCGGTGACATTGACCAGGACGCCACGGGCACCGGACAGGTTGATGCCATCCAGCAATGGGGAGGAGACGGCTTCCTGTGCAGCAGTGACGGCACGGTCGGAGCCGGTTGCAACGGCGGTTCCCATCATCGCCTTGCCTTGTTCCGCCATGATGGTCTTCACGTCATTGAAGTCCACGTTGATATGTCCACGGACGTTGATGATTTCTGCAATGCCTGCAACCGCATTGTTCAAGACATCATCCGCATGCTGGAACCATTCCACCATACTGTCATCTTCATAGATTTCTTCCAGTTTTTCATTGAGGATGACAATCAGGGAGTCCACATGCTGGCCAAGCTGTTCCAGGCCTGCTTCCGCCATTTCCATGCATTTCGCCCCTTCATAGGAGAAAGGTTTGGAAACGACGGCAACGGTCAATGCACCGAGGGACTTCGCAACTTCTGCGATGACCGGGGAAGCACCGGTACCGGTACCACCCCCCATGCCAGCGGCGATGAACACCATATGTGCACCACGCAGTGCATCCTCGATGCGTGAACGGGATTCTTCCGCCAGCTTGCGGCCGATATCCGGACGCATACCGGCACCCAGACCGGAATCACCGATCTGGATGATGTTGTCCGCACTGGAATGGGACAATGCCTGTGAGTCGGTGTTCGCAGCGATGAATTCCACGCCGGACACCCCTTTGTTGATCATGTGCTGGACAGCGTTCCCTCCTGCGCCGCCAACGCCAACAACCTTGATGACTGTACCAAGATTGATGTTGTCTTCAACCATATCAAATTCCATGTTTTCGCTCCTGTAATCCATTCCCATCCATCTGATGGAACCTGCTCAACCCAAAAATCAAATTCAAATATTTCCCCAGAACCAACGTTTCACCTTGCCGATGAACGCATTGGTCGTCGTCTGCTGTGTCACCGGCACCAGTCCTTTCTCATGCAGCCGCTTGGCCTCAATCAGCAGTCCATGGACTGTTGAATAACGCGGGCTCTTGACGACATCTGCCAGACGGCCTGAATACTGCGGCAACCCTAAGCGTACGGGTCTGTCAAAAATCTTTTCCGCCAGCTGTAGCATCCCCGGCAGCAGCATGGTGCCGCCTGTCAGGACAATGCCCGATGCAATCTGCCGGGCATAGCCGGAATTCTCTATCGCCTGTTTCGCCTGTCCGAACAGTTCCGCCATACGCGCCTCGATGATGGCTGCCAGCATCTGGCGTGGATACCGGGTCGGTGGACGGTCCCCGATACCCGGTGCTTCCACCTGTTCTTCTGGACTGACCAATGACTGCAGTGCCACACCGTAGCGCATCTTGATTTCTTCAGCATCGGCAACCGGTGTCCGGAAAATCATCGCAATGTCGTTGGTCACCTGGTCCCCGGCGATTGGAATCACTTCGGTATGGCAGATGACGCCATCGGCGAAAACCGCAACATCTGTCGTCCCCCCACCGATGTCAACCACCACTGCGCCCATATTCTTCTCATCCTGGCTCAGCACCGCGTCAGCGGATGCAATCGGCTGGAGCATCAGGTCGGAAACATCCAGCTGGCAGCGGCGGATGCACTTGACGATATTGTCCACAGCAGAAACAGCACCTGTCACAATATGCGCCCTGACTTCGAGGCGCATCCCGCTCATCCCAATCGGGTCATGGACACCTTCCTGACCGTCCACAACGTATTCCTGGGTCACGGCATGGATGAACTGCTGGCCTTCCGGCAATTTGATGGATTTCGCCATCTCCAGCACGCGGTCCATATCCAACTGGGTGATTTCCTTGTTCTTGAGGGTGACCATGCCAGGGGAATTGAAGCTGCGGATATGCCCACCGGCTATCCCAGTGCAGACAACATCGGTTTTCATACCTGCCATGGTTTCAGCCTCGCTCAGTGCCGCCTCAATCGAACTGACGGTCTGGTCCAGGTTGACGACCACCCCTTTTTTCAGCCCTTTGGATTCGCTCTGGCCAATCCCGATGATTTCATGCCGTCCATCAGGTTTCACCTCTGCAATGATTGCGACAATCTTGGAGGTCCCGATATCCAGCCCAGCAACTATTTTTCTATCTTCTTTCGCCATATAACCACCACTTACTGTGTTCCGTCTGCCACCTGTTCCGTTTCCCGGTCCGCCGCTTCTTTGTCTCCTGCAGCTTTATCATCAGGACGGGCAGAACCTTTCAGATGGACCGCCATCCCATTCGCATACCGCATGTCGATCCGGTCAATACGGTTCCCGAATTTCTGGACAAGCCGGGGATAAATCTTCAGGAAGCGGTCCATCATCATTTCCAACGGACGGGGCTCCTTGTCACGTCCGAACACCACAAGCATGCCGTTCTCCATCCTGACAGACCATGCATACAGGTCTGACAGCCTGACTTCGGCAGGGACCAGGTTGACTTCTGCAAGGCGCCTGCGGAATTCCCGATACTGCGCCAAGACTTCTTTCCCGCTCCCCTCTGGTCCGGAAAACCGCTTGAGGTTGTAATCCGCTTCCGCTTCCGCCATATTGACGGTGAAGACCTCGCCTTTCGTTGACAGCAGCCTGCCGTCATCCCCCCAGCTTCCCAATGGCTGATGTTCTTCCAGCGATACAATCAATCTGTCCGGCCATTCCCTGCGCACGCTGGCTTTATGCACCCAGGGAACGGCCTCAAACGCCAGGCGGATTTCCTCAAGGTCCGCCGTGAAAAAATTACCTTTTATCTCAGGGACGGCAATATTCCTGACCGTCATGTCACTGACATGGTCCAATGGTTTGCCATCCATCGACTGCACCTTGACCAGCTGCAGCGCATAAATCGGCTTCTTGAGCAGCCACGCACCGACACCCGCCACCACTGCCAGGAAAAACAGGCAGAAGAAGAAGTTCGACAGTTTCTTCAGCAGCTGGATGTTATGCCACATAGCCGTTTTCAGTCCTTCTTATGATGGACGTAATCCAAGGTCGCACCTTCCAGCAGGGTCACACAGAGGTCTTCATAACCCAGACCGACCTGCCGCGCCGCAATCGGCACGAGTGAATGCCCTGTCATGCCCGGTGAGGCGTTCAGTTCCAGCAGGAAAGGTTTCGAATCGCTTTCCCGCAGCATGACATCGACACGTCCCCAGCCTCGGCATCCCAATGCCTTGTAGGCCCTCAGGACATACTCCTGGATGGCTTCCTCAATGCCGATATCCAGGCCGCAAGGGCACAGGTACTGTGTTTCGGTGCTGAAATATTTGTTGTGATAGTCATAATTCGCATCCGGTGCAATGATGCGGATCAGCGGCAATGCTTCCGGTTCCCCGTTCCGGTCAATCACGGCACAGGTCAGCTCCTTGCCGGCAATGAATTCTTCTGCCAGGACGGCGCTGTCCATCTCTGCCGCTTTCTGATAGGCTGCCGCCAGCTGGTCCGGAGAGGTCACTTTGGTCAGCCCGATGGTGGAACCTTCATGGGCTGGTTTGACAATCAACGGCAACCCCAGGTATTCCACGACATCAATCGGGTCGGAATCTGCCTTCAGCTCCATATAACGTGGGGTTGGCAACCCTTCTGCAATCCAGACCCGCTTGGTCATGATCTTGTCCATGGCGATTGCGGATGCCATGACACCGGAACCGGTATAAGGCACCTGCATCTGCTCAAGCAGTCCCTGGACACAGCCATCTTCACCATACCGGCCATGAAGGGCGATGAAGACCCTGTCAAACCCCGCCTGCTGCAGGCTTGTGACGTCCTGGGTGCCTGTATCGAACAGATGGGCATCAACGCCTTTGCTCTTCAACGCTTCGCAGACCGCTGCCCCGGAAACCAGTGACACTTTGCGTTCCGCTGCCTTGCCCCCATACAGGACACCGACTTTCCCAAAATCTTTCTTTTCCATTGCCTTTTCTCTCAATCTGTCCTGCCTGGATCAGTTTTCCAGTGCTTTTTCTTTCAGGATGCCTGCCACTGAAGTGATCGACCCCGCACCCATTGTCATGACCACATCGTCATCCTTGACGATGTTCAGCAACACCCTGGGCATTTCGCTGATGTCTTCCACAAACACCGGGTTGACCTTGCCTGCCAGCCGGATTGTCCGTGCCAGTGTCCTGCCGTCTGCCGCAACAATCGGCTGTTCCCCTGCGGCATAGACTTCGCCAAGCAGCAGGATGTCTGCCCGGGAAAGCACCCGGACAAAATCTTCAAACAGATCCCGGGTCCGGGTGTAACGGTGCGGCTGGAATGCCAGGACAAGCCGCCTGCCTGGATAAGCGCCCCTTGCCGCAGCGATGGTCGCCGTCATTTCCGCCGGGTGATGACCGTAATCATCGATCAGGTCGATTTCAGCGGTGGTGCCATCGCCCTTCGGCAGCTTGATCCTGCCAAGGCGGGTGAACCGGCGGTTGACGCCGGTGAAGTTCTCCATCGCCCGTTGGATGGCGGCATCCTCAACGCCCAGTTCACGGGCAATTGCAATCACCGCACAGGCATTCTGGACATTGTGCATCCCTGGCTGGTTCAGCCGGACCGGCAGGGGGTCATGCCCCCGCTGCAATGCGGTGAAGACCATCATGGTGCCTTCTGCCCGCGCATCGACCGCACGGACATCCGCATCTTCATGGAAACCATAGGTGGTCACCGGCTTGGAGACCAATGGCAGGATCTCACGGACATTCCGGTCATCGATGCAGAGCATTGCCCTGCCATAGAACGGCAGGTTCTGCGTAAAGGAGATGAATGCCTGTTTCAGCCGGGCAAAGTCATGGCCATAGGTGTCCATATGGTCTGCATCGATATTGGTGATGACTTCAATGACAGGGGTCAGGTTCAGGAAAGACGCATCAGACTCATCGGCTTCCGCCACGATGTATTCACCGGTCCCCAGTCCTGCATTGGCACCGGCGCTGTTCAACCGCCCACCGATGACGAAGGTTGGGTCCATGCCGCCTTCTGCCAGGACACTTGCCACCAGGCTGGTGGTGGTTGTCTTGCCATGGGTGCCTGCAATGGCAATCCCCTTCTTCAGGCGCATCAGCTCTGCCAGCATGACGGCACGGGGCACAATCGGGATGTTCTTCTTCCTGCCCGCCAGCACTTCTGGATTGTCTTCCTTGATGGCGGTGGATACGACAATCGCATCCGCCCCCTCGATGTTCTCCGCCTTGTGCCCACGCATCACGGTGGCGCCCAATGCCGCCAGGTGGCGTGTGGTGGCATTGCTGGACAGGTCGGACCCTGTGATTTCATAGCCGAGGTTCAGCAGCACTTCTGCGATACCGCTCATCCCGCTGCCACCGATCCCGATAAAATGGATTTTCCTAACCTTATGCTTCATATCTCAATTCCCGCCTGCAACCTTTTTCAGAATTTCAGCGATTTTTTCATTGGCATCCCGCCTGCCCAGTGCATAGGCTTTCTCCGCCATTTCAAAGCACTTCTGACGGGTCATGCCGGCAATCAGCCCTGCCAGCTTTTCCGGTGTCATTTCTTTCTGGGGCAGATGGACCGCAGCCCCTTCCCTATCCATGAACACGGCGTTGTCACGCTGGTGCGATGTGCTGGAGGCGATGAAAGGCACCAGGATGCTGGCGACCCCCGCTACAGTCAGCTCAGAAACCGTGATGGCCCCCGCACGGCAGATGACCAAGTCTGCCTCGGCATAGCGTTCATGCATGTTGTCGATGAAATCGACCACTTCCGCCTCAACGCCAGCTTTTTCATACAACCCTTTTGTCACTGCGATATGCTGCCGGCCCGTCTGATGGATGACTTCAGGCCGTTTTTCCGGCGGCAGCAGTGCCAAGGCCGCCGGCATGTTTTCATTGAGTGCCTGTGCGCCAAGGCTGCCACCGACCAGCAGGATTTTCAGCCTGCCGGTCCGCTGCGGATAGCGCTGGGCAGGGACTGGGACCGCCTTGATGACATCCCGGACAGGATTCCCGGTACAGATGGCCTTGCCGGCAAGGTCCCCGTAATTGCCCGGAAAACCGAAAAGCACATATTTCGCCGAGGAGGCCAGCGCCTTGTTGGACAGCAGCAGCGCTGCATCGGCATTGACCACAACGACGGGAATCCCTTTCATCTTTGCCGCCATGCCGCCTGGCACGGTGACATAGCCTCCCATCCCGACCACCAGGTCCGGTTTACGCCGCCCCATGATGCCAAGGCAGGAAAGGAACCCGCCAATCAGTTTGAAACCGCCACTGATCATATGGCCGATGCCTTTGCCCCGCAGACCGGCGAAGTTGATGGTATCCAGCGCTATGCCATGCCCTGGCACAATCCTGCCTTCCATGCCATGGTCAGTCCCCAGCCAGGAAACTTCCCAGCCTTCTTTCTGCATGGTCGCGGCGATTGCCAGCCCCGGGAAGATGTGCCCACCCGTGCCTGCTGCCATGATGATCAGTTTCTTGGCTGCCATTCAGCACTTGCCTCCACGCAGGATCTTGCGGTTCTCATAATCAATCCGGAGCAGGATCGCCAATGCCACGCAATTCAGCACGATGCCTGAACCCCCGTAGCTCATCAGTGGCAGGGTCAGCCCTTTGGTTGGCAGCAGCCCCAGGTTCACGCCCATGTTGATGAATGTCTGGACACCGATCCAGATGCCGATGCCCTGTGCGACCAGTCCGGAATACATCCGGTCCATTGCAATGCACTGCCTGCCGATCTTGAAAGCACGTTTGACAATCCAGTAGAACATACAGATGACAACCAGCACGCCGACCAGTCCCAGTTCTTCACCGACAACCGCCATGATGAAGTCGGTATGGGCTTCCGGCAGGTAATGCAGTTTCTCAACGCTGCCACCCAGGCCGACACCTGTGAAACCGCCCCGTCCGAATGCAATCAGGGAATGGGACAGCTGATAGCCTTTGCCCAGTGCATTGACTTCATCCCAAGGATCCAGATAGGCGAAGAAACGCGCCCGGCGCCAAGGGGAGAAGACTATCATCATGGTGAACAGCGAGACCAATACCCCTGCCATCCCGGCAAACCAGACCCGGTTGAAACCGCCCAGGAACAGGATGCCCATCGCGATGCAGACAACGACACCCAATGCCCCCATATCCGGTTCCATCATCAGCAGGATGCCGACAATGCCCAGGAAGAACGCGACCGGGAAAAAGCCTTTGGTCAGGCGGTGCATGTACTGCTGGTTCCTCACGGTGAAATTCGCCACGAACAGCACCATCGCCAATTTCATGATTTCAGAAGGCTGGATGTTGAACACTTTCAGGGAAATCCAGCGGTGTGCGCCATTGACCCCTTTGCCGACACCCGGCACAAGCACCAGGACCAGCAGGACCATCGCAAAGACAAAGAACCACCATGACCATTTCTGCCATTTGTCGATATGGACCCGGAAAGCAATCCATCCGGCAATCAGGCCTGCCACGACAAAAAACAGCTGGCGGCCGAAGAAATGTTCGCCCCAGTAACTGGCGTACTTCGGGGAGTCCGGCAATGCGATGGATGCGGAATACACCATGATGACGCCCAGCAGCATCAGTGCCAATGAGACAAACAGCAGGGGTTTGTCCCAACGCATGGCCTGTGCCTCGCGTGCCGGTGAAGGTTCTGCAACCGGTGCATAAAGCCAATCGTGGAAAGACTGCTTCAAAGCCTGCGGCTTGAACGCCGCCAGGTTCGCGTTCATCAGATTGTGAATCAAGCTCCTCATAACTGGACCTCTCCAACTTTATCTGCGATTTTCCGCACCTCTGCCACAAAAACCTGGGAACGGTGCGCATAATTCCGGAACATATCCATACTGGCGCAAGCGGGAGATAGCAGGACGATGTCGTTTTCCCCTGCCAGCGCTGCACCACGGTCAACAGCCTCTTCAAGACTGCCGCAGTAAACCTGCTTGACCCCGGTGACCTTCAGGGCATCATGGATGATGCCTGCATCCTTACCAATCAGCAGAACCGCACTGACATTGGCGGCAACTGCCTCACACAACGGTGAAAAATCCTGTCCCTTGCCGAGACCGCCGGCAATCAGGATGATGTTCTTCCTGCCAGACGCCCCCTTGCCTAGCCCCTGGACCGCAGCCAGGGTCGCACCGACATTGGTGCCTTTGCTGTCGTCTATGTACTGGACCCCCCTGACCGTGGCGATCAGCTCAACACGGTGTGGTTCTCCGCGGTATTCGCGCAGGGACTGGAGCAGGGGTTCAAACGGCAGGTCGATTGCCCGGCACAGCGCCAGTGCTGCCAGTGCATTGCTGGCGTTATGACGTCCCTGGATCCTCAGGGCATTGGCTGGCATCAGGTCACGGATGCCATCACCGGTGCCGATTGACAGCCATTCGGTCCCATTGACACTGTGCAGGCCGAAATGACCTTCCTTGACGGTCTCATCGGTTCCAAAGGTCACAACAGCATCACCCGGTGACTGCATCGCCATGACCCAGTCATCTTCACGGTTGAGGACCCGGACAGTCTTTTTACCGAAAATCCTTGCCTTGGCATCGGCATAAGCCTGCATGCCACCATGCCAGTCCAGATGGTCCTGGGTTACATTCAGGACAGTCGCCGCATCTGGCTGCAGGGATTCCGTGGTGAACAGCTGGAAACTGGACAGCTCAAGCACCCAGACATCCGGCATCTCATCTTTTTCGATGACATCCAGCAGGACATCCAAGGCTGCTGGGCTGATATTGCCCGCAAGACGGACGGTCTTGCCGGCGGTACGGCACATATGCCCTGTCAGGCTGGTTGTCGTGGTCTTGCCGTTGGTGCCGGTGACCGCCAGGATGGCAGGACGATAGCCTTTGTCTTCAGCCAGCCCTGCCAATGCCTGGGCGAACATCTCAATCTCGCTCCAGACCGGCACGCCTTTCTCAGCAGACCATGCGAGGATGGTTTTCAGCTCGACAGCTGGTCTCAGCCCCGGACTGACAGCAATCACATCCATTCCAGTGAGGTCCAGGGCATCAAACTCCCCACCGATGAACTTCCCATCCGGAACCTTTTCCTGGAACTGCGGCAGCCTGTCTGGCTGCGCCCGGGTATCGGCGACTGTCACCTGTGCCCCGCACCATGCGCTCCAGCGTGCCATGGCGAGACCGGATTCTCCCAATCCCAGGACAAGTACTTTTTTACCAGTCAGTCTCATATCATTTCATCTTCAATGTCGCCAAACCAATCAAGACCAGGATGATGGTGATGATCCAGAAACGGATCACCACTTTCGTTTCTTTCCATCCCTTCTGTTCAAAATGATGGTGAAGGGGAGCCATCCGGAAAATACGGCGGCCTTCACCGTATTTCCTCTTCGTATATTTGAACCATGAAACCTGCAGCATGACCGAGACGGTTTCCGCCACAAACACACCGCCCATGATTGCCAGCAGGATTTCCTGACGGACGATGACAGCCAGGGTGCCCAATGCGCCGCCCAATGCCAATGCGCCGACATCCCCCATGAACATCTGGGCTGGATGGGCGTTGAACCAGAGGAACGCGAGTCCGGCGCCTGCCATGGCACCGCAGAAAATCACCAGTTCATCGGTGCCTGCGATATGTGGCACCACAAAAATGGCGGAGGCATCCGGATTGCCGGAAACGTATGCGAAAACGCCCAACGCCCCACCGACCAGGATGGTCGGAACAATCGTCAAGCCATCCAGGCCATCTGTCAGGTTGACGGCGTTGCTGGTTCCGACAATCACAAAATAGGTCAGGATCATGAATCCCCAGATGCCCAGCGGATAACCGAATGTCGTGAGGCAGGGCAGGACAATATCCATCTGTTCCGGCAGGTTGGAACTGAAGCCTGTCGAAATCCATGTCTTGAACAGCGACCAGACTTCTGCATTGGAATGCCCCATCAGGCAGAACGCCAGGTAGATGGCAGAGAAGATGCCGATCAGGGACTGCCAGAAATATTTTTCACGGGACCGCATGCCGTTGGGGTCCTTGTAGACCACTTTGCGGTAGTCATCGACCCAGCCGATGGCACCGTAACCCAAGGTCACCAGCAGGATGACCCAGATGAAACGGTTGGACCAGTCGCACCAGAGGAGCGTGCCGACAGCGATGGCAATCATGATCAGGATGCCGCCCATGGTCGGTGTGCCAGACTTGACCAGATGGGTCTGGGGACCATCGGTACGGACGGCCTGCCCGACTTTCAGGCGGGTCAGCATCCGGATCACGGAAGGACCTGCCACCAGTCCGATGACCAGTGCCGTCAATGTCGCCATGACACCCCGGACAGGCACACTGCCGATGATGCACTGTTCATTGATCCCACTGATAATGTTTGCCAGCCACAGCAGCATTTCAACAACCTTCCTTCTTGACCATCAGCGGTTCCACCACCCTTTCCATCTTCATGAAACGGGAACCTTTCACCAGCACCACGGTGTCTGGCGTCACTTCATCCCTCAGCACACGGTTCAGTTCATCCAGGCTTTCAAAGTGCTGTGCTCCCTGTCCGAATGCCTTGACCGCCGCTGCTGTCATTTCACCGAATCCCAGCAGGCGGCTGATACCCTGTTCTTTTGCATAGGCACCGACTTCTTCATGGAAACGGTTGCCTTCCTTGCCGACTTCCCCCATATCGCCCAGCACAAGGATGCTGTGCTGCCCAAGGTCAACCAGGACATCCACCGCCGCACGGACGGAATCTGGATTGGCGTTGTATGTGTCGTCGATCAGCAGTGCGCCATTGAACGCCTGCTTCTTTTCCAAACGTCCCTTGACCGGACGGAATGCTTCCAGCCCACGGACAATCTCATCAAGTCCCATACCGGCGGCATAGGCACTGGCGGCTGCCGCCATGGCATTCCGGACGTTGTGGCGTCCCTGGGCTGCCAGCCTGACGGTCACGGTCTCTCCGTCAACAGTCAGGTTCATTTCAGTCAGGCCATCCTGCACCCTGTAATCCGCCGAGACATCCGCATCTTCACTGAAACCGAATGTCACTACGCGGCGGTTGCCTGCGAGTCCACGCCACAGGCCGGCGTAGCCTTCATCTGCAGGGAAGACCGCGACACCGTTTTCAGGCAACAGGCTGATGGCAGTCCCGTTCTCGCGGGCTGATGCCTCGATGCCATCAAAGAATTCCTGATGTTCCCGCTGGGCGTTGTTGACCAATGCCACTGTCGGACAGGCAGTCATGGTCAATCCGGTCATTTCCCCTGGATGGTTGACCCCCATCTCAATGACAGCCGCATGATGGCAGTCATCCAGACGGAACAGGGTCAACGGCACGCCGATATCGTTGTTGAGGTTGCCGGCTGTCGCCAGGAAACCTTCACCGAATGCCGCCCGGAGGATTGAGGCGGTCATTTCCTTGGTGGTTGTCTTGCCGTTGCTGCCTGTCACCCCGATGACCGGGATGTCAAACCGGTGACGCCACCCTGCTGCAATCTGGCTGAGCGCCAGACGGGTATCCGGCACCACCAATGCCGGCAACGGGTAATTGTCCGGCAGCCGTTCTGCCACCACAGCGGCAACACCTTTGCCGACCAGTTCAGGCAGGAAGGTGTGTGCGTCAAAGTTCTCACCTTTCAGTGCGACAAACAGGCTGCCCGGCATCAGTTTCCGGGTATCGGTACTGACACCATCAAAGCTGGCATCGGCTGTCACCCTTCCCCCTTCAACCCATGACTGGATTTCTGACAGGGAAGCCTTGATACCGGTTCCGTTTGCGCCCTGATTGCGTCTGTCCAACGCTTTCTGCACTTGGTCTGCATCCAGGAACGGATATTTCTTCCCTTTGATTTCCTGGTAGGTCTCATGTCCTTTGCCTGCCAGGAACACTACATCGTTGGGAGATGCATCAGCGACAACCTGCTGGATGGCTTCCGCCCTGTCTGGGACAATGGCAGGCTCATGTTTCATACCTGCGGTTATCTGCCGGATGATTTCCACGGGTTCTTCACTGCGGGGATTGTCACTGGTCACGACAACCCTGTCTGCCTGTTCCGCTACGGCGCCCATCTGGGGACGTTTGCCAGGATCACGGTCACCACCACAGCCAAAGACGCACCAGAGTTTCCCTTGGCGGGCATCAGCGACCTGCCGCAGGGTTTCCAACCCTTTCTGCATCGCATCCGGGGTATGGGCGAAATCAATCACTACCAATGGGGCATCCTTGCCCCCCATCCGCTGCATCCGTCCCGGTGGCGGCAACAGACCATCCACCGATGCAATGGCTTCCCGCCAATCAACACCGGATGCCAGCAGGACACCCAGTACACCCAGCACATTGCTGATGTTGAAACGGCCAACCAGTTTTGGACTGACTGATGCTGACTGGCCATTGAAATGGATGGTGAAATCAACACCATCATCGCGGTTCCGGATATCCGTTGCCACCAGGGTTGGCATACCGGCATCTATGTTTTCAAGCGTATAGCCTGTCAGGGAGAGCTTGCCTTTCAGCTCATCTGCCAGTTCCCGACCCATTGCATCATCCAGGTTCAGCACTGCATGTTTCAGTCCCTGCCAGTCAAACAGTCGGCGTTTCGCTGCACGGTAAGATGCCATGTCATGGTGGTAATCCAGATGGTCACGGGTGAAATTGGTGAACATCACGATATCAATCGGCAGGCCGTTCAGACGTCCCTGGTCAATGCCGATGGATGAAGCTTCCATCGCCACACAGGTCACACCATCTGCCCGCAGGTGTGCCAGATGGCGCTGCAGCTGCACTTGGTCCGGCGTGGTGTAACCCGTCACTTCCGGTTCTCCACCCACGCCGTTCTCGAAAACTGTAATCCCCAGCGTACCGATGACCGCTGTTTTCCTGCCAAGGCGGGAGAGCGCCTGCCCGATCCACTGGGTGCAGGAGGTTTTGCCATTGGTGCCGGTCACTGCAATCACCAGCATGGCATCCGCCGGTCCGCCATAGAACGCTGAGGCGATGGGACCGGCATTTTCCTTCAGCCCCTCTACCCCGATATGAGGCACCTGCCATTCAGGATTCCAGGCAAACCCTGCTGATTCATAGACCACCGCAACTGCACCATTGCGGATGGCGGCGGCGATATAGTTCCGTCCATCAGCGGAATCGCCTTCATAGGCAAAGAAGACCCCGTTATGGGCTTCAGGGACAATGGCGCGGGAATCAGAGAAAATCTCCCCATCAGGGCAGTTTTCCCTTAGCCATTTCACCGTTGTCTGGACAATCCCGTTCATATCCCTGCCTTCCTATGCATCTGGTGGAATGTTCATGGCACGCATGATTTCCGCAGCCAGTTTCGAAAAGACCGGCGCAGCGACTGTGCCACCGAAATGACCGGCAATCGGTTCATCGATCATGACGGCGATGACGACCTTCGGATCGGAGATAGGTGCCAATCCGACAAACGAGCCGACGTATTTCTTGACGTAACGGCCATGCTCAATCTTGTAGGCGGTCCCTGTCTTGCCACCGACCCGGTAGCCAGGGACATGCGCCAGTTTTGCCGTACCGCCAGGACCAACCACCAGTTCCAGCATATGGCGCATCTGCTCTGCGGTCTTCGGCGAGATGATCTGCTGTCCTTCAGGTGCTTCATCCCGTTTCATGAAAGTCAGGGGAATCATGTCGCCATTGCGGGCGAAAATCATATAAGCCCGGGCAATCTGGAACAGGGAGACGGAGACACCGTGACCGTAGCTCATCGTTGCCTGTTCAACCGGCACCCAGGACTTGTAAGGACGGAGACGGCCCGGTGTCGCACCCGGGAAACCGAACTGGGGCTGCTGGCCGAAACCGACCGAGGAAAGCATTTCCCACATTTCCTGCGGCGGGAACATCAACGCAATCTTGGCAGTACCGATATTGGAAGATTTCTCGATGATCTGATTGACGGACAGAGTGCCATGTGCATGGGAATCACCGATTGTGGCGGTACCGATGGTCATCTTGCCGCCATTCGTGCTGATCATCGTGTTCGGCGTAACCTTGCCACGGTCCAGCCCCATCGCCACCGCAAACGGTTTCATGATGGAACCGGGCTCAAACGCATCGGTCATGACCCGGTTGCGCAGCTGTGCGCCGGTCAGCCCCTTCCGGTTATTGGGATTGAAATCCGGCATATTGACCATCGCCAGCACTTCACCGGTACGGGTATCCAGCACAACGACACTGCCTGCTTTTGCCTGGTGTTCAGCAATCGCTTCTTTCAGGCATTTGTAGGCGATGTACTGCAGCTGGCTGTCGATGGACAGCACCAGGTCCTGACCATCCACAGGATCCTTCGTTTCCTGCAGGTCATCGACGATGTTCCCCAGACGGTCCTTGACGACCCGGCGACTGCCGTTTTCGCCTGCCAGCAGATCTTGGGAAGCCAGCTCGATCCCTTCCTGTCCCTTATCCTCGATGTTGGTGAACCCAACGACATGCGCCATGACCTCACCTTCAGGGTAATAGCGCTTGTATTCTTTTTTCTGCTGGATGCCCGGAATCTCCAGTGCCTTGATCTTGTCCGCCGTCTCAAGGTCAACCTGACGTTTCAGGTAGACGAAACTCTTTTCTGAATTCAACTTGGCAATCAGCGTGTCTTCAGGCATTTCCAGCAGTCCCGCCAGCTGGTGGAGTTTTTCTTTCGGCGCATTGGCGGCATCTTCAGGAATCGCCCAGATGGCCTTCACCTGCATGCTGGATGCCAGCACCTTGCCGTTCCGGTCAAGGATGCGCCCACGGATGGCAGGCATTTCCAGCCTTCTGGCATAGCGGTTCTCACCCTGCTTCTGCAGGAAATCCGTGGAAAGCACCTGAAGCCACAGCGCCCGGATCCCCAATGCAATGAATCCTGCGAACAGCAGTCCCAGCACAATCTTTGAACGCATCGGCGACAAGGCGGCACGGGGACGGATGGAAGAGAATGAAACAGGACTGCCTGCAGTCTCATGGTCGCCGCCATGATGGACACTCTTGAGAAAATCCTTACAGAAATCTGTCAGACGTTTCATCATGACCTACTCCGTCCTCAAGAATTCAGTGTTGGCTTTTGTGATGCGCACCATATCCATGCCACCAGACTCAGCCTTGCTTTCAACAACAGAATGTTTGCTGGCAGAAGACTGCTTGAGCTGCAGCTGCCCCCATTCCAGGTCAAGCTGCCGGGTTTCCGCCTGCGCTTTCTCAACCTGTGCGAAAATCTTGCGCGCACGGTATTGGGAATTGATCAGCCCCAATGCGGACACAATCAGGATGATGGCAAGGACCCATGGAATCTGCGCTTTCATTGCAGTCCTCCTGCCACAGCCACCCTTTCCGCCACCCTCAGGATGGCTGAACGTGCCCGGACATTGCCTTCAACTTCCCCGGTGGAAGGCTTGATCCTGCCACACAGCTTCATTTCCGGTTGGGGCAGGTCACAGGCGCGGATCGGCAGACGCCTGTCAGGCATCTGCACCTCTGACCTGTCTGAGAAAAACCGTTTTACGATACGGTCTTCCAGTGAATGGAAACTGATGACCGCCATCCGGCCATGCAAAGCCAGCCTGACCCATGCCTGTTCAAGGGCTATCTCCAGGTCCTCAAGCTCTCGGTTGATGAAAATCCGTATAGCCTGAAACGTACGGGTGGCTGGATTCTTGCCCTTTTCACGGGTCTTGACTGCCCTTGCCACGATTTCAGCAAGCTGCTTCGTACTGTTGATGGCGCCACTGGTGCGGCAAGCAGCAATCTCCTTTGCAATCTGAACAGCAAACCGTTCTTCCCCATACCGATGAATTACCTCCGCAATCTTTTCTTCTGTTTCAGTTGCCAGCCATTCTTCCGCAGACATACCACTGGTAGGATCCATACGCATATCCAACGGACCATCCTGCCTGAAGCTGAACCCCCTGCCGGCATCGTCAACCTGTGGTGATGAAATCCCCAGGTCCAGCAGGATGCCGTCAATCAGCGGGATGCCTTTCTGGTCAAGCACCTGCCCCAGGCTGGCAAAACTGCCATGCACGATTTCAAAACGGGAATCTTTGATGGTTTCTGCAACCCTGATGGCATCAGGATCCTTGTCGAATGCAATCAGCCTGCCTGCCTTGCCCAGCCGCTCGAGGATCAGGCGGCTGTGTCCACCGCGGCCGAAAGTCCCATCCAAGTACACGCCATCGACCCGGTCACCGGATATATCCAGTGCATCCACCGCTTCCCTTAGCAGTACAGTTTGATGTCCGTCGGCAGTCAATTAGCTCACCCCGATGCTGTTTTTTAAAAAGAAAATTCCTTCAAGACATCAGGAGTGCCAGCGGCAACCGCCTCTGCTTCATTTGCCTCAAGTCTGGAAGCGTCCCAGATTTCAAAATAGCTGCCCATGCCGATGAACATCACTTTCCGGGAAAGACCGGCGGCAGTCCTGAGTTCAGGGGAAATCAGGATGCGTCCGGCAGAATCGATTTCCACATCCAACGCACTGCCGAGGAAAATACGCTGCCATGCACGGGCAGACATCGGCCACGCCTTGATTTTCTTCTTATGGTCTTCCCAGACAGGACGCGGGAAAAACAGCAGGCAGCCATCAGGATGGCGGGTGATGGTGACCCGTCCGCCGCACTGCTCAAGCAGCACGTCGCGATGCCGGGAAGGAACAGCCATCCTTCCTTTCGCATCCAGACTGATTGATGAAGTCCCCTGAAACATCCTGACACCTTTTTGTGTTACGGCAACTGTTCCAACAGCGCCATTATTTTTTCCCACAAAATGACACAAATCCACACTTATTCCCACTTTATGGGATACATTCGATGCGGTCAAGCGGTTTTTAACGGTTTTTAAGAATTTTTTTCAATGAACTCAAAGACTTAGAAGCTCATTTTCAGCGATTTGAAAAACAAAAAATGAAATAAATCACGCACTTAGAAAACAGACTGAAAGCAACATGTCAGATTTGGGCATCCGTCTGTCAAAAAAAGGCGGGAAATCAAGGAAAGACAACAGGTTTTTCAGGCGGAAAAAACAGCTGTTTTCCGAGAATAACCTGAAAAAAGATAAAAAGAAGAAAAAGCAGACCGGTAGGCCGGATTCTGTTACGGCGCCGAAGCGCTATGACAGCCATTCATCTAGGCCCATGGTTGCCCATGGGCTCAAGCTTCCTACCCGCACGCTCCGCGGACCACGTCAATGCGTGCCTACTTGGAATTGCACCGGATGGAGGTTACCGCGTTTCACCGTAACTCAATACGCTCGTCTCTGTGGCCCTGTTCCTCGCCTTATCCCTTGCGGGTTTCGACGGACGGCCGTTAGCCGTCATCCTGTCCTATGGTGTCCGGACCTTCCTCCCGCTTTCCGCCGAAGCGGAAAACCAGCGGCTGTCTGGTCTGCTTCCTAAGGAAATATTTTACCATAACCGTCTGATTTGCCATGAAAAATATGGCATCAACGATCAATTTCGAGGGTTGCGAACAACGGGGCGTGGTCAGAGAGCCGTGTCCATGGATATCCCTGCATCACACGGGCACCAGTGATATGGAAACCACGGGTATAAATCCGGTCCAGCCGGAAAAACGGGAAAATGGCAGGAAAGGTCTTTGCAGGTCCTGAATCCATATCATCGAACACTTCACTGACCCCCAGTCCCTCACGCAGCATGCCCGACAGGTTCACCTGCCAGTCATTGAAATCCCCTGCAATGATGATGGGTGCGCCCTGCGGCGCGGACTGGTTCACTGTTTCAATCAATGCCCTTGCCTGACGGATCCGGCTGCCTTTGAACAGGCCAAGATGCACGACATAGCAGTAAATCCTGATTGGTCCCGCCTGGATCTTGCAGTGCAGGATACCCCGCTGTTCCAGTGAATGGTCTGAAACATCTGTATTGGTATGGCAGACGATGGGGTAAACACTCAGCAGGGCGTTGCCGTGATGCCCGAATTCATAAACGGCATTCTTGCCGTAGGCGGAGTACTGCGTCATATCCGCAAGATAGGCTGCTTGGCCTTTATGATGCCAATCCGGTGCAAACAGCTCCCCTTTACGGTCATGCCGCCCTTGCACTTCCTGCAGGAAAACAATATCCGCATCCAGCGAGCAGATGGCCTTTTTCAGTTCCTGGATGATGGGACGGTAGGCAAACGATTCCCCCTTGTGGATATTATATGTGGCGATACGAAGTTCCAAACCAGCCTCTTTCTGATTGACACAACAAAAGACCATCTGCTGTGATCAATCCCATCCATCACAGTCCCGCCGGTCTATGGTTCATTTTAGCGGTTATATCTGTTTATAGGGACGTTCCACCAATTTTTCAAGGTTCCATCAAGACAGGAACGCATCAATTCAGGGATAATACCGGCAGTTGCCTAAGAAAAACCGTCATGCGTTACCTGTATTCCTTTCTCTGGTGGTTTGCCCTGCCGTTCGTCCTGCTCCGGATCTGGTGGCGCGGAAGGCGTGAACCAGGTTACCGCCAGCATATCCCTGAACGGCTCGGTTTTTACCCTGCAGTCCCCGCTACCGCCCAGCGTCTCTGGATCCATGCCGTCTCTGTGGGAGAAACCCGTGCAGCAGAGCCGTTGGTCAGGGCATTGATGGTGGCTTTCCCCGACAGCCAGATCCTGCTGACCTGCATGACACCGACCGGACGGGAAACCGGTGCCGGGCTGTTTGCCAAGGAAATCCAATCTGGAAAACTCATCCAGTCTTTCCTGCCCTATGACACCGGTACCATGATGTCACGTTTCATCCGCCATTTCAGACCTGCATTATGTGTGCTGATGGAAACGGAAATCTGGCCGAACCTGATCCACCAATGCGTCAACCATCAGGTGCCGTTGGCATTGGTGAATGCCCGCCTGTCTGAACGTTCGCTGCGCAAAGGCAGGAAATTCCGCTCCATCATGGAAGAAGCCGCCCGGGGATTCTCTGCTGTCGCCGCCCAGACCCAGACCGACGCAGACCGTCTGAGCGAATTCGGTGCCAACCAGATTGCCGTGACCGGCAGCGTGAAATTCGATGTCCGTCCACCGGAAGACAGGCTACAGAAAGGGCAGCAGCTGCGCCATGCCATCGGTAACCGTCCTGTCCTGATGTGCGCCAGTACACGGCTTGGCGAAGAACCCCAACTGCTGGATGCGCTTTCCCTGCTGCAGGAAGATGCCCTGCTGCTTCTTGTGCCACGGCATCCCCAACGGTTCAATGAGGTCGCCCAGATGGTTGAGGAACGCGGCATCCCCATGGTCAGGCGTTCGACCCTCGATGATGGTTTCCTGACAGGCATCCCCACTGAGACCCGTATCCTGCTTGGCGACTCGATGGGCGAGATGTTCATGTACTATGCCGCCTGTGACCTGACTTTCATCGGGGGCAGCCTGGAAAAACTTGGTGGACAGAACCTGATTGAACCCTGCGCAGTCGGGAAACCCGTGCTGATTGGACCGCATACCTTCAACTTCGAAGCCATCACCGAAGATGCCATCAAGGCCGGTGCCGCCATCCGCATCCAATCCGCAAAGGAACTGATGGAACAGGCAAACCGCCTGCTTTCAGACCCTGGCCTGCGGGGAGATATGGGGCAGGTTGCCCGTCAATTCGCAGAACACCAGCACGGTGCCACCGAACGCACAATCCAGCTGCTGGCACCATTGGTCAGGAACAGGGATTAAATAACAGGCAAGCGCTTCCAAACGACCGGACAATGAAAAACGGCAGTCATTCCATGACCGCCGTTTCCCATAGATATGCCTTAACACCCGCTACCCCTTCAGGAAATGCTCCCGGTAGTATTTCAGTTCTTCGACTGATTCAAGGATATCCGCCAAGGCGGTATGTTTCTGGGCTTTCTTGAAACCCTCAACCAGTTCAGGCCGCCAGCGGCGTGCCAGTTCCTTCAAGGTTGAGACATCAATATTGCGGTAATGCAGGAACGCCTCCAGTTTCGGCATGTATTTGACCATGAAGCGGCGGTCCTGACCGATGGTGTTGCCACACAACGGCGACTTGCCTTTGTTCACATAAGGGCGCAGGAACTTGATCAACGCGGCTTCCGCCATTTCTTCCGTGACATGCGAAGCTTTCACTCGGTCAATCAGGCCAGACCTGCCATGGGCCCCCTTGTTCCAAGCATCCATCTTGTCGAGCAGTTCATCACTCTGATGGATGGCATAGACAGGCGCTTCGGCAATCACATTCAGTTCCGGATCTGTCACAATCAGCGCCACCTCAAGGATCCGCTCCTTTTCAGGATCTAGGCCAGACATTTCCATATCAACCCAGACGAGATTCATATCCTTGGACATTTTTTTCGCAGGTTTATTTTCGGCAGGCGCTGCCTGTACTTCTTCAGGTTGTGACATAATCCTTTCCTTATCCGGTATTGACCATACGGGTACATTTTCTCACAGAACAAAATGTCAGCGTCTGCTTTTACCATCCTTTTTGTCTGCTTTCTGGCAATCACTGTCATCGTCCGCTGCTGGCTGGCGATGCGGCAGGTCCGTTCTGTCCAGAAACACCGCAACCAGGTTCCTGAGCAGTTCGCCAACACCATCTCACTGGCAGACCATCAGAAGGCGGGGGATTATACCGCTGCAAAACTGCGGTCCGGATTCCTCTTCCTTGCCGTTGATACCATTGTCCTGCTTGGTTTCACCCTTGGAGGTGGCATCCAAGCCATCAGCAATCTTCTGCGCCCTTGGCTGGGTCATGGGATGGTTTACCAGATAGCCTTGGCAGCCGTGGTCTTTACCATCTCAGGCATCATCAACATCCCCTTTGACTACTACCGCCAGTTCGTCACAGAAGAACGTTTCGGTTTCAATAAAATGACACCGGCACTTTTTTTCAACGATTTGGTTAAAAGCACCCTGATTGGCATATTGATTGGCTTGCCCCTGCTCTGGATATTGCTGCTCGTCATGGGCAAGACAGGGGATTTCTGGTGGCTTTACGCCTGGGTACTGTGGTGTGCCTTCCAGTTCCTGATGCTGTTCCTGTACCCGACCTTCATCGCCCCATTGTTCAACAAATTCCAGCCGTTGGAAGATGAAGCACTGAAAACCCGGATTGAACAGCTGATGCAGCGCACCGGCTTCCAGGCAAAAGGCCTGTTCATCATGGACGGTTCCAAACGGAGCGCCCATGGCAATGCCTATTTCACCGGCATGGGCTCTGCCAAACGGGTTGTTTTCTTCGATACCCTGATCAAACAGCTGACACCCGAAGAAATCGAAGCTGTCCTAGGGCATGAACTCGGGCACTTCAAACTGAAGCACATCACCAAACGGATAGGCGTTTCGTTCCTCATCTCACTGGGATTCCTTGCCCTGCTGGGCTGGCTGAAAACCCAGGCATGGTTCTATGCAGGCCTTGGCACGGATGCTGCCACAGCAACTGACATGACAGCACTGGTCCTGTTTGCGCTGACATTGCCGGTCTTCACATTCTTCCTGTCGCCAATCCTTTCGATGAGTTCCCGCAGACATGAATTCGAGGCGGATGCCTTCTCAGCACAGCATACCGATGCCCGGTATCTCATCAGCGCTTTGGTGAAAATGTACCAGGACAATGCAGCGACACTGACACCTGATGCGCTTTATTCAGCGTTTTACGATTCCCATCCGCCCGCCAGCATCCGTATCGACCATCTGACACGACTGAGAAAAACATGAAAGAACTGCTGACCGCACAGATCATCTCTGCCCATGGCCGCCATTATGTCGCTGAACATGATGGGGAAACCCTGCAATGCATGACACGGGGCAAGAAAAGCAATGTCGCAGTCGGTGATACCGTCCATATCCGTCCCATGGCACGCGGACAGGCGGTGATTGAATCCATTGAAGAACGCCGCTCCCTGCTTTACCGTTCAGACCAGTACAAATCAAAGTTCCTTGCCGCCAACATCGACATGCTGGTCATCGTTGTCGCCGTTGAACCCAGTTTCTCCGATGACCTGGTTTCCCGTGCCCTGATTGCAGCAGAAGCAGAAAACATCGAGGTCCATCTGATCCTGAACAAAGTGGATGTTCCAGACCAGCTTGAGAAAACCCGTGAACGGGTCGGGTTCTACGCCTCCCTGGGCTATCCTGTCCACGAAGTCTCCGCTACCGCAGACCCGGAAGGCGCGCTGAAACTGCTGTCAGCCCTTGTCAAAGGCAAAACCTCCATCCTCATTGGCCAGTCCGGTATGGGGAAATCCACCCTGACCCAGCTGCTGGTACCGGATATCAAGATTGCCACACGGGAAATCTCAACCGCACTGAATTCCGGACGGCATACCACCACCTACACCCATCTTTACCGCATCGATGAGACCACCGCCATCATCGACTCACCGGGCTTCCAGGAATTCGGGCTTTACCACCTGACCGAAGGCAGGCTCGAACGGGCATTCCGTGAATTCCGCCCTTATCTGGGCAAATGCCGGTTCTACAACTGCCATCATCTGACCGAACCCGGATGCGCTGTCCTTGAAGCCGTGGAAAAAGGGCAGATTGCCCAGATGCGCCATGACCTCTACCGCCAGCTGGTACACGAATCCACACAGAAGACCTGGTAAAGGTACCAACATGGAAAGTTTCCGTTATCCATTTGGTAAATCAACGCCTGATTTTGGTCAGGTCGCTACGGTCATACCAAGCATCCAATGGCTGCGGATGCCTCTGCCTTTTGTCTTGAACCATGTGAATCTCTGGCTGATTGAGGATAGTGATGGTTGGTCATGCATTGATACCGGCGTTACCTGGGACAGAGGCAAAGCCATCTGGGAAACGGTGCTGGAAACTTATCCACTGACCCGTCAGATTGTGACCCACTGCCATCCAGACCATGTCGGCCTGTCGGGTTGGCTGCAGCAGAAGACCGGTGCTCCGTTATGGATGACGCAAGGCGAATATCTTTCTGCCTTGGCACATATCAACCAGACTGGCAACTGTTCGATTCCTGCGATGCTGGCGCTTTTCAAACACCATGGCCTGGACGATACCCGTCTGGCAGCACTCAGGCAACGGGGCAATGCAATGAAAGCCGGTTGCCCTGTCCTGCCGGATACCTACCATGTCATGCGGGAAGGTGACCAGATTGCCATTGGTAGACACCGTTGGGAAGTTATCACGGGCTTCGGTCATGCCTATGAACATGCCGCTTTTTACTGCGCTGACCGGCATATCCTGATTTCCGGCGATATGCTGCTGCCAAGCATTTCAACCAATGTGCCGGTCGCCGCCTGCTGTCCAGACGGCAACCCGCTGAAGGATTTCCTGGATTCGTTGCAGAAGTTCCGGAAACTGCCTGACAGCACGTTGGTGCTGCCTTCCCATGGCCGTCCTTTCATCGGTATCCGTGAACGGGTGGATTTCCTGGAACAGCACCATAAGAACCGCTGTGACCTTGTGCTGGACCTTTGCAGACAGCCCCAGACCGCCTACAGCATCATGCTGCCGTTGTTTGAACGGGACATCACAGATGCCCATCAATGTCAGTTCGCCATGGGGGAGGCGATTGCACATCTGAATTATCTGGAACAGCAGTCGTTGATTGTGCGGATAGAAGAAGGCGGTATTTTCCACTACCTGCGGAAATAACGGGGAAACTGTCCAGTAGGGGACAGCTGGGGAGACTGTTCCTTTGACTTCAGACACCCAGCAACTGCAGGATATACGGCGTGAACACGCCGGTGAGGGTGCCGTTCACAATCAGCCCAAGGCTGGAATAGACACCGAGGTGGATATTCTTGCCCATGCAATGGGATGTGCCAACCGCATGGGCGGCTGCCCCCATGGAAAGCCCCTGCGCAATCGGGCTTCTGATGCCGACCAACCTCAGGAACGGCAACCCAATGACGGCTCCCAGGATTCCGGTCAGGATGACGATGATGGCGGTCAGGGAGGGGATGCCTCCGGTTATCTGGGCGACTTCCATCGCCAACGGGGTTGTGGCGGATTTCGGTGCCAGGGAGATGGCGACTTCCAAGGTGGCGCCGAGGTATTTTGCAATCAGGAATGCGGAAACGGCACCGACGGCACAGGCGGTCAATTGGCTCGCCAGGATCGGTACGGTCTGTTTGCGGATCTGTTCAATCTGCATATACAGCGGAACCCCCAATGCGACAATCGCCGGTTTCAGCAGGAAGGCGATGTATTTACCGCCTGCGTTGTAGGTTTCATAGGAAGTCCCTGACACTTTCAGCAGAAGGATGATGACTACAATCGCAATCAGGATGGGATTGAGGGCAACCAGCCGGGTCTTCTGCTGGACCAGCATCCCAACCCAGAAAACCGCAATGGTCAGGGTGACGGCAAACAGTTCGCTGTGCAGGAATCCAGTCATTTACGCCCCCTGACCAGCTGATAGACCCAACCTGTCGAAACCAGGACCAGCAGGGTGCTGATGACGGTTGCCGCGACAATCGGCAGCAGCTGTGCCTCGATGATGTCCAGGTAGAGCATCAAGGCAACCCCGGGCGGCACAAAGAAAAGCCCCATATGGGCTATCAGGAAGTCTGAGAAGCCTTTCACCCATTCCAGTTTGATGACGCGCACTTTCAGCAGTACGGTCAACAGCAGCATACCGATCAACGGCGCCGGGAAATTGATGTCAAAAAGATGGACAAACCCTTCGGCGGCAGCCAGGCAGCCGAAAATAATGGCACATTGACGAAGAAGCATTTCTCACTTATCCATTCATCTAAATGTCATCCATCCACCGCAGCAGACAGACGACCACAGGCAAGCCGCCAATTTCTGGGAAACAGGCTGACTTACCCCGATAATCCTCAGGTTTGTTATGAAAGCGCAAAGCAGGGAGAGGAACTTACGTTCCCTGCCCAGACAGACCGTCTTTCCTTCAAAACGGGTTGCGTTCTGTCTATCCAGATGGCGTATTCCGGTGTGAATACGGCTTTTATGCGCGAAGAGAAGGGTCACTTCTGATCAGGTTCTGTTAGATTAGCACTTTTGCAGGCAGATAACACCCTTTTTTGAGAAAAAAGCGGATTTTAATGCATCGTTGAGGGGCGGTTTGTTGCAACACCCCTTTCTTTCAGCACCTGTTCCAGCGCCCGTTCACAGTCAGCACTGCCAGCGGCGATACCCTGTTGCAGCAAAGCAATCATCTTACCGGTATCCTGCGGTACGCCCAGCCCTTTGCGGTACAGCGAGGCAAACCAGAGGTATGCCGGCTGGTATTTCCGGTCAATGGCTTTCTGCATCCATGCCAGCCCGGCATCGATATCCTGTTTGCCATGGGTTCCTGCAATCAGGCGGTAGCCCAGCATCGCCATGGATTTCTCATCCCCGGCTTCCGCCACTTTCTGGAGCCAGGCATGGCTTTTTTCAACATCTTCCGGCACCAGTTTCCCTTCAGCATAGATGTCCGCCAGATGGTTGCCTGCATTCAGGTAGCCTGCTTCAAAGGCTTCTTCAATCCGCCTGATCCCTTCTTCGGTATTTTTTCCACACCCTTCACCCTTGAGCAGCATGGTGCCGGAAGCGGTTTTGGCAGACTGGACACCGTCATTGCCGGCATGGGTCAGCAGCTCAAATGCCTTGACGGGGTCTTTCTTGACACCTGTACCTTCCTGATAGAACCAACCCAGGTTGCCGAACGCCCTTGCTTCACCTAAAGCCATCGCCTTTTCATACCACTCAACTGCACGGGTCACATCACGCACCACGCCGATGCCCAATGAATAGATTTTGCCCATATGGAAGGTGGCACACGGGTCACCGGATTCCGCCAGGTCACGGATTGCCCGGACAGCTTTCAGGTAGTTCATCGCAGGCGCCACCGGCTGTGAAGCCTGCATCATCTTTTCCTGGGCTTCCGCCAGATGCGCAGCACCATTTGGGCTGTGGATGATATAGCAGATGAAATCGCTCCTGATGTCGCTGTCTGCGATGGCTTCCCAGATAATCCGGTCGATTTCCTTGTCAGAATGAAGCATTGAATCAATCCCTTGCTTTTAAATAATGCCAATCAATCTGGCAACAATAACATGATTGAATCCTTCAGGACAGTGGCTTCATCGCATACCGGTCCTGTGGAACTGCTGCCAGCAGTTCACGGGTGTAAGGATGCTGTGGATTGCGGTAAATCTTATCGGCATCGGCCATCTCGACCATTCCACCGTCTTTCATGACCATGACCTGGTCCGCCATGTATCTGACAACAGACAGGTCATGCGAGATGAACAGGTACGACAGCCCGAATTCATCCTGAAGGTCCTGCAGCAGGTTGAGGATCTGCGCCTGGACAGACACATCCAGGGCAGAAACGGATTCATCGCAGAGCACCACCTCAGGCCGCATGGTCAGGCAGCGGGCGATGGCGATGCGCTGGCGCTGACCGCCTGAGAACTCATGCGGATAACGCCGGTATGCCCCGGCAGGCAGTCCCACCCGCTTCAGCCAGTCATGGGCAAGGTCCCGACGGTCTGATGCACTTTCGCCGATGCCATGCAGTTCCATAGGCTCCATCAGTATCTGCCCAACTGTGAAACGGGGGTTCAGCGAAGCATAGGGGTTCTGGAAAATGACTTGAATCCGTCGTTTATAGGGCAGGTATGCCTGTTCAGACAGGGACAGGATATCCCTGCCATCAAAGATGACTTCCCCTGATGTCGCCTGATGCAGGCGCATGACGGTCAGCCCCAGTGTTGTCTTGCCAGAACCGGATTCTCCGACAATGCCCAGCGTCTTCCGGCGCGGCAGGGTGAAGGAAACGTCTTTCACCGCATGGAAGGTCTTTTTCTGGAAAAGCCCGGTCTTGACGGTGAAATCCTTGCAGATGTGCCGTGCCTCAAGGATGGTTTCATCATCCGGCTGATAGCCACGGATCCGTTCCCCGGTGGTTGGCGGTGCCTTGCCGCCTGCTGCGATGATGTCGTCGATGACCGGCAGATGGTGGGGACGGCGGCCATCCATCGGTGGCCGGCACAGCATCAACGCCCGGGTATAAGGGTCTGCCGGATGGGTGAAGACCTGTTCAGCGGCCGCCTGTTCTTTCACATCACCATACCGCATGACAATCACATCATCCGCCATTTCTGAAACCAGTTGAAGGTCATGGGTGATGAACAGGACGGACATATGGAGCCGTTCCTGCAGTTCCTGAATCAGGTGGATGATCTGCCGCTGGACGGTGACATCCAGGGCGGTGGTCGGTTCATCGGCAATCAGCAGCTTGGGTTCACAGGCGATTGCCATCGCAATCATGACCCTTTGCTGCTGTCCACCTGACAGCTGGTGCGGGTAAGCATCCACCCGCCGTTCAGGTTCGGGAATCCCGACTTCTGCCAGCAGTTCCACAGTCCGTTCCCTTGCCTGCTGCTGGCTCAAGCCCTTATGCAGGCGCAGGACCTCGCCAATCTGGTAGCCGACGGTAAAGACGGGATTCAGGGACGACATCGGGTCCTGGAACACCATGGATACGGCAGTGCCACAGAGTTTCCGGCGGTCTGCCATGTCCAACGCCAGCAGTTCCTGCCCATCGAAGATTATCGAAGAGCCTTCTTCAATCCGGGCAACATCCATTGGCAGAAGCCCCATCACCGCCAAGGCGCTGACTGACTTGCCGCTGCCGGATTCCCCGACCAGGGCGACGGTCCGGCTGACCGGCACATCAAACGAGATGCCTTTCACTGCTTCTGAAAAGGTGTCTTTGCCTGTCCGGAAAGCTACCCGCAGGTTGCGGACTTTCAGGAGGACGCTGTTTTCACTGCCACTCATGCATCCCCCTGTTTCAGTTTCGGGTCAAGCGCATCCCGCAGGCCATCGGTGAACAATGACAGGGCAGTGATCAGGACTGCCATCGCCGCCGTCACCGCCACCAGCTGCCACCATTTGCCCAGGATCAGTTCGTTCTGCGCCTCATTGAGCATGCTGCCCCATGATACGACACCGACCGGCACGCCAAACCCCAGGAAACTCAGGATGACTTCCGATTTGATGAATCCGACTGCCATCAGCGAAAACTGGACCAACGGGATATGGCTGATGTTCGGGAAGATATGGACAAACATCCGCCGCCAGTGGGAGGCACCGATTGCCCCAGCCGCCACGACATATTCCCGTTCCCGGTGTTTCATATATTCAGCACGGACCAGACGGAAAACCCCTGTCCAGCCTGTCAACCCAAGGATCAGGATGATGGTGAGCATGCCTTTGCTCTGGAGCACCGCCGCGACTGCCAGGATCAGCAGCAGGTACGGTATCGAGGTGAAGACACTGTAAAACCAGTTCAGGCAGTCATCAAGCCAGCCGCCGAAATACCCGGACAGGGCACCCAATGCGGTTCCGATGAGGGTCGCCACCAATGCGGCAACCAACCCCACCACGATGGAGGTTTCAGAACCTTTGATGACTTTCTTGATGACATCATGCCCCCATTTGTCTGCACCGAACAACAGGGTTTCCTGGCGGATTCCCGCCCTGTCATTCCCGGCATCCTGCTGCTGGCGCTGGCTGCGGATGGCATCCAGGTCTGCCTGCAATGGATCCTTGATGCCGTAATCCTGGACAGCGGGACCGGCAGACGGACGGTGCTCACGGATTTCCTTGCGGAGCTGGCGGATGACATCCCGCAGGGGATCGCGCGGGTTTTCAGGTACTTCGCGGATGACCCGGTCTCCCACAGGACGGTCCGCCGCCTTCCCTGCACCGATAAAATGCGGCGGCGCATAATGGACACCTGCTTCTTTTTCCCAATCAGAGGCAATCAGGCCTGCCAGTGAGAGCAGCAGCATCCCGATAAACAGCAGGACTACCCCGAGGGATACCATGGCGACACGGTCTGCACACAGGCGTTTCCACGCCAGCCGCCAGAGGCTGTCGGAAGATGCAGGCTGCTGTCCGGTACCAGTGTTCATTGCAGCCGCACCCGTGGGTCGATTTTCTGGTAGAGCAGGTCTGCCAGCAGGTTGAAGACCATGGTCGCAATGGCGACATAGATGGTGATGGCCTTCACGACAGGGAAATCACTGCGTTCCACTGCCAGGATGATTTCACGCCCAATCCCGGGAATCGAGAAGAAACGCTCAACCAGGAAGGCACCGACCAGCAGGGAAGGCAGGTTGGACATCACATAAGTCACAATCGGTATCGCCGCATTGCGCAGGACATGCACCCAGAGAACCCGCTTTTCCGTCAAACCTTTCGCCCGTGCTGTCCGGACATAATCCTGTCCGAGTTCATCCAGCATGAATGTCCGGTAAAGCCGCAGGTTCGGCGCAATGCTGACCACCAACAGGATCAGGATGGGCAGCAACGCATAACGCAGGGATCCCAGCCAGGAGACATCCCACCCCTGCACAGGGAACCAGCCCAACCGGTAAGCCAGCCAGTATTGGAAAACGATGATATAGACCAGGATGCTGACCGCCATGCCGATGGTGCAGACAATCATAATGGTCCGGTCGGTGAAGGATCCCCGGACATAGGCGACCGCCAGCCCCAAGGCGACTGCGACAACCGTTTCAAGGATGGTCAGGGGAACCAGCAGGGTCAGCGAAGGTCTCATCCGGGAAACGATGATGTCTGAAACCGCTTCCCCTGTACTCCAGCTGCTGCCGAAATCGAAACAGATGGTCTGCTTGATGAATATCCAGAGCTGTACATAAATGGGTTCGTCCAATCCGAGCTGATGGCGGATGTTGGCAATCTGTTCAGGATTCGATATCTTACCCGCCAGGACATAAGCCGGGTCACCGCCAACCCAGTTGAAGAGGAAAAAGACCAGCAGCAACACGCCCAACAGGGTTGGGACCATCTGCCACAGACGTCTGATGAGGTAAGACATCATCTTGCAGAAAGACCGCCCTGGACCAGGGCGGATCCCCTCCGGTTATTTCCGCCGTTCAAGGCCGCTCAGGTCTTCATAGAAAGCGGCGCTGTCTGGCGAACGTCCAAGGAAATAGCGGACCATCCGGTCTGCCGGCAGTTCACTGCCCCGTTCAAGGATGGTCTTACGGTAGAACTGCCCGATCATGGGGTTCATCAGCTTGCCATTGAAACGGGACAGCATATCCAATGCGAGGACCTTCGACCACATATAGCCATAATAACCCGCCGCATACCCACTGACGATATGGCTGAACTGACCTGGGAACTGGGTTCCTGGGTCATAGCCCATCGGGGTTGCTCCTTCAAGTTTTTCCCAAACCGCCATGACATCCTTCACCTGATTGTCATAAACCGCCATGTCATATTTCGCATACAGGGTCTGACGGGAATAGAAAATCCCCCTGCCAAACTTACGGGAATCATTGATCTGCTTCAGCAGGTCTTTGGTGACTTGGGGACAGCTGCCATTCGCATATTTCGGCAAAGACGACAATGCATCATAGTTGTAAGCCCATTCCTCAAACATCTGGGAAGGCGCTTCGACAAAATCCCTTTCCACACTGGTGCCCGACTGTTCCACAAAACGGGTCTTTGACATCACACCATGCAGGACATGACCGAATTCATGCAACAGGGTTTCCAGTTCATTGATATCCAAACCATCCCGGCTAAGATTGGCAACCAATACGGAAATCGGCAGCCGGTCTTCCAAAGTACTGGATCCTTGGACCGGAAATGCGGCGGCATGACCATATTTGCCTTCGCGGGGGAACAGGTCCAGGTAAATGCCACCGATGACCTTGTTCCCTTTCTTGTCAATGACCTGATAGTACTGCACATCATCATGCCAGGAAGAGACTCCCATCCTCTTGAACTCAAGACCATACAGGGTGCTGGCAAGCCCCATCGCCCAATCCACTGACGCCTGAGTCGGGAAATAACGGCGCAGGGCATTCTGGTTCACGCCGAACTGCTGTTCTTTATACCGGGTAAGCCAGTAATTGGTGTCCCAATGATGGATTTCAGACAATGCCTGGGGAATGCCTCTTGCCCGTGCCTTGAATGCTTTCAGATCATTCAGTTCGACCTTTTCAGTTTCCGTCACAATCTTCTGGACATCATCCAGGAAACGGTCAACAACCGCAGGTTTTTTCGCCATGCGGCGGCGCAAGGCAAAGTCAGCATAACTCCGATATCCCTCGAGCACCGCCATTTCATGGCGGAGCTGGACAGCTTCCTGCAGCAGGTCGAGATTCGCCTTGCCTCCCCGGTTGATGAATGCAAAACGGTATTTTTCCCGTGCTTTGTCATTGTTCGCATACTGCATGAACGGCAGGTATTCCGGATAGGAGAACCCCAACGAATAAGCACCTGTCTTCGGATCTTTCTGGAGACGGTCCAGATATTCCTTCGGCATACCATCCAGCTCAGCAGCCGTCATCGTAACGCGGCTGGGATTCTCACGCAGGTTCTTGCTGAAAAGCTGGCTGATTTCCGCCAGACGTTCGACAATCACACCGACACGGTGGCGTTTGTCCGGTACAAGGGAAATCCCCGCATCTTCATAGGCACTGACAACATCCTGACGCAGTTTCCGTTCTTCGTCATCATTGATTCGGACAATCCGCATATTGCGGTAGAGGTTTTCGTTTTGATAAACATCCGTAATGAACTGCTGAGTCTTGATGGCGCAGGCATCCGCCTGCTTACGGACCTCAGCATCGGGAGAAACCCGTCCCAACAGGCTCATCGGACCATCCAGGTCTTCAATGCCCATCTGTAAACGGTTCCAGCCACGCAGGAAGGCATCAGCCCCCTCAAGGGTCTCAACCGGCAGGACAGACAGGTCATCCACCCCTTTCTTCAGAATCTCCAGCTGCGATTTGCATTGGGATTCAATATCGCCTGCGGCTGGCACCGGCATAACAGGTGCAGCTACGGCTGTCTGTGCGGCAAATGAGAAGCCCCATGCCATCAGTGCGGCACAGAGCAGGGATTTCACGGCAGGAATCTGTTTTTTCATATATCCATCAAATCAATCACTGAAACTGGAATGATAGCCTGATACGGGACAGACTTCATCATTTCTTGGTCATATCGATGTCACTGTAAACCCATTCATTATGCATGACCGGATGCTTTTTATAACCAATGACATACGGCTGGACCAGCATATTCCGGTAATGCGCATAGCCCATACCTGCCGGTGTATAGACTTCAAGCAGCCTTGCCATCTTATGGTACAGCAGGTCGCGCGCCTCTCCGTCAGGCAGGCCTGATGCTTCCTCATACAGCGCATCAAACTGCGGAATGCTGACACAGCCATGGTTGCTCTGCCCGATATGCGGTCCGTAGAACAGCTGCATGAAATTGCCGCCATCCGGATAATCGGCAATCCAGGACATCTCCCGCATCATCAACCGGCACTGTTTCTCTGCCTTGAGCATCTCAGGAAATGGACGGCGGTCTTCCCGCATCTGGATGCTGAGGCTGTCAAATGTCCGCTTCCACATTTCCAGCTGCTGCTGGCCGGTGGAATCTGCCCGCGCAGAAAACACAATCACCAACGGGGAGCCATCCGGCTGACGGCGCCATCCATCCGCGCCTTTGGCATAGCCATAACGGTCCAGCAGCGCATTGGCGGTATCCGGTTCAAAACCGATGATGCTTTGATAAGATTCATCATAGCCTGCCACACCCGGTGGGATCGGGAAATGCAGCATGACTGCCTGCCCGTTCCAGACTACATCAATCTCTTCCTGCACATTATGCGCCATGATGATTGCCCGGCGCAGGGCGATTTTCTCATTCGACAGCCCGCCGACAACCGGATCACGCATATTGAAATAGAACTGGATCAGTTCCGGCTCAACATACCGGGAAAGCCTGACCCCCTGTTCAGCCAGTTCCGGCTTCAGCAGGCCTTCTTCAGACAGGGCGCGGGGCGCCAACGGTCCCTCCAGGCTGAACACATCGATTTCCCGGTTCTGGAAAGCCAGCCAGCGGGACTGGTCTTCAGGCACCACATCAATCACCACCCTGCCAATCTGGGGCATCGCCTTGCCCTGCATCTCTTCGACAATCCGCTGGTCTTCAGGATCATCCCCTGCCTTGAAATCCCAAGTAAAACCCCGGTAACCGGGATTCGCCACCATGACAATCTGTGAGCCGCGCCGCCAGCTTTCCAAGCGATAAGGCCCCGTCCCGACAGGATTCGTCATAATCTGCCCATTCCGGTCACCGTAACGGTCCACCACTTCCTTTGCCACTGCCACTGTCGGGGTATGCGCCAGGATATGCAGCATGCTGTAATCAGGACGCGTCAGATGGATGCGGAACGTATAACGGTTGACCAGTTCAAGTCCCGGAACTTTCGCCTTATAGTCAAACCGTCCTGTCTTGGCCGCTTTTGCCGCCAACGCATCCAGACCGGCAATCTTGCCTTGGACCAGCCATCCCCATGCGGAACGGACGGCGGGATCCATCAGCCGTTTGAGGGAATAGATGTAGTCTGATGCCACCAGTTCACGGCGTCTGCCACCGAATGCCGGGTCATCTGCAAAATAGATGCCTTTCTTGACGGTGATGGTATAGGTCTTCCCGTCTGCTGAGATGTCCGGCAGTGATTCCGCTGTCTCTGGCACCAGCCTAGCAGGACGTGCAAGGTAATCATAGGTCAGCAGTGGCTCATAGATGGAACGGATGACCTGTGAGGAATAAAGGTCGCTGGCGACCGCTGGGTCAAAACCTGTTTCCTGAGCGGTGAAAACGGTATGCAGCACCTTGCCTGGATCAGCAGGATTGGCGGCATAGGCTCCCCGCATCACCCCTAAGGCAATGCATAAAATCCATAAAAAACGGAATAATCTATTCACCACAGCGCTATATGACAATTCCAGACCACCATGCTTCCCATGCCTGCCATGACAGGCTTTTGAAATGAAGCCATCATGCCTTCACCAACCGAAAGATACCGTAATTACTCCTCTTGAGCACTGGAAATTGAAACTTTTTGAAAAAAAACAGGAAAATCTGTCCATTTCATTGTATATTTGGATTTTCTCAACAGGCATTTTTAATCTCATCATGAAAAAATCATTTGTTCTCGGCGCTCTCGCCGTCGCCCTGATGTCTGTCACGGCTTCTGCAAAAGATGTTGCAACTGTCAATGGGAAAGGCATCCCTGAATCAAGGTCTGATGCCATCGTCAAAAACTTTGTTGCCCGTGGCGCAAAGGATACCCCTGAACTCCGCAAAGCTATCCGGGAAGAACTCATCATGGATGAAGTGATGGTCCAGGAAGCTGAAAAGCAGGGTATTGCAAACACCACCGAATTCAAGAACCAGCTGGATGCTACCCGCCGCGGCATGCTGAAAAATTCCCTGGCACAGGATTACCTGAAGAAAAACCCGGTCTCTGACAAGGATGTCAAAGCCCAATATGACAGGTGGTCTGCCGCCAACAAAGGTAAACAGTACCATGCGAAACACATCCTGGTTAAGACGGATGCTGAAGCCAAGGACATCATCGCCCAGTTGGGCAAAGGCGGCAATTTTGAGAAACTGGCATCATCCAAATCCCTGGATGGTTCCAAAGCCAATGGCGGTGACTTGGGCTGGTCTCCAGCAACCGGTTACGTCAAGCCATTCGCAGATGCAGTCATGGCATTGGGCAAAGGGCAGGTCACAAAGGCACCTGTCCAGTCTCCTTTCGGTTTCCATGTCATCAAATTGGTCGATTCCAAGGCTCTGCCGACCTATGACCAGATGAAACCCCGTTTCAAGGCTGAAATGGAACAGGGCAAGTTGGCACAGTATGCGCGTGGCCTCCGCGAAAAGGCCAAGGTTGAATAACCCAATACCTTTTTCATAGACCGATAAAAAATCCCCAGATGGCAATCTGGGGATTTTTTTGCCTATCTATTGCAACTGGACAGCATCAACGGTAGGTCCAGTTTGCATTCAGCAGCCCCTGTGGATTGGCATACCCAAGGAAATCACCTGCATTGCCATTCCGTGCATCCTGTGCATAGCGTTCAATCGCGCTGTTCAGCACATTCAGGTGGTCCATATTGCACTTCAGGTAGATTGCCCGGCGTTCGGTATCCTGACCCGGTGTCATGAACTGCCTTGCCAGGGTTTTGCACTTCGCATCCACCTGCTTCGGCAGGGTGCTGATGGACTGCTGTGCTGTGCTGCGGTATTCCGCAGGGACTTTGTTCCATGCCTGGGCATAACGCCTCTGTGCCAGTGCCATCTTCTGCTTCATCGTTGCATAAAGCTGGTTGACATTCATGTTACCGGCAGTCTGGTTGCCATCCAGACCGGTGGAAACGACGACAGGCTGACCATTGGTCTTGGCAGAATTTGGCTGCGTTGATGTTGCCACTGATTTAGCCGGTTTCGGTGCCTTGCCATCATCATCGCCACTGCAGCTGTACATGAGGATAGCAATGACGACAATCACGGCAATGATGATCCACAGTTTGGTACGGCTGCGCTGGGGCTGGGGCTGCGGCGGCTGATAGGCTTCTTCCTGCTGCATCACAGGTTCCTGCTCAAACTGCTGGTTCTGGACAGGGTTGTTGCCAAACTGTGCATCGTCCTCATCGGACATCACTGGCTTATTGGGTTGTGAAGAAGCCGGTTGGGAGCGTGCTATCGGTCCCCCGCAGAACGGACAGGAAGAAACGGAACCGGATATCGGCGCGCCACAGGAAGGACAGGTGGAATCAGCCATTTTTTCCTCGCATCAGAAAGTTGGGAATGCCCCATTATAACGGGAAGAAGCCCTTTTTTTGGCAATTATTCCAGCCTGTTGCCAAGAAAACCATTTACCATGATGAATGGATGATAAACCTTCAAATCGTTGATATCATCAGAATGTGTCCAACCAACAAAAGGGAGCATCATGAAACTCAAGTCAACCATTGCCATTGCAACTTTCTCAGCACTGTCTTTCGGCTTATGTGCGACAGCTGCCCATGCGTTTGACCTGGGCGGTGTCGTCAATGCCGTGGTCCAGCCTAAGACCAGCAAAACAAGTTCTCCTATTACTGGACCTGGTGCCAACCAATTAACGACCATCACCATCAAATCCGAGCCTTATGCGAATATCTATACCTCTGATACGAAACTGGCTCCAGACGGTGAAGTCAGACAAGACCCAGCTTACTCTACTTTAGGAATGACTGACGACAAAGGCATATACAACGACCGTATCGCTCTCAGGACCAAGTCCATCGTCGTTTCCAAGTACATCAACAAGGCCTTCAAACAGAAAGTCTTCCAGTACACAGGGCAGACCAGTATCAACGCAAAATTGCGGTAACTGATTGGTTGGGACAACCTGCCCCTGGTCTTGTGGCCTATCCATAAGACCAGGGGAGGGGATTTGCCGTTACAACTTGACCCGCAGATGCTTCAGGTGTCTCAGGGGCATCAGGTTCTCCACCTTGGAATCAATCAGGACCAGCTCCCTCATACGTTCAAGGGAAGACAGGGGCGAGACATTCTTGACATAGGTATCCCGGACATCCAGCTTTTCCAAGACGTAAAGCTTCTCAAGAGGATTCAGGTACATCACATTGGTATAGCCGATATTCAGTTCTTTCAGGTTTTCAAGCTGCTCCAATGCTGAAAGGTCAGAAATCCGGGTATCCCGGAGGTTCAGCCTTTCCAAAACCTTCAATGAAGCCAATGGCTGGAGGTTCCTGACCGCCGTATTCCACAGGGTCAGCTCTTTCAGGCTGTGCAGCGCCCTCAAGGGGGAAAGGTCTGTGATGGCAGTCCTGCCAAGATTCAAGACCTCCAGCCCCTTCATCTGCCTCAAAGGCGTAAAGTCTGTGACCCCGGTGTTCCAGATATCCAGTTTCTTCAGGTCCTTGAAGGCGGTGATGGCAGAAATATCTGAGACAGGGGTATTCCTCAGGCTGAGTTCCGTCAGGTTGGTCAGATGCAAGAGCGGTGACAGGTCAGAAATGCCCGTGTCACTCAGGTCCAGCCTTTCCAGGTTGATCAACGGTTTCAGCAGCGAAAAGTCTTCTATCCTGGAAAGATAGAGTTTTTTCAGATTGACCAGTGATGCAACAGGCGTTGCATCAACTACTTTTGTCTTCCGGATATCCAGCTCTGTCAGTTGGTCCAGCGCCCTCAAGACCGATATATCGGCAATGTCTGTCTGGTGCGCATCCAGTATTTCCAGATGGGACAGCTCCCTCAACGGATAAATATCTGAAATATCCGTTTCACTGATATTCAGTTCCTTCAGGTTCCTGAACCAGGACAGCAGGGAAATATCCTTGACACGGGAACCTTGGACATCCAGTTTTTCCAGACAGGCGCATGATGCAGTCAATGGAGCGGTTTTTTTGACCTTGGTTCCCCGCAGGTCAACTGTTTTCAGGTTTCTCAGGTCTTCCAAGGGGGAAATATTGGCAACCTGGGTATCCCTGAGGTTCAGTTCTTCCAACCCAGCCAACCTGGACAATGCGGAAATTTTCCGGATTCCGGTCCCCTCAAGGTTCAGCCTTTTGAGATTCCTCAGCCAGGCAATGGAACTGGCATCGGTGATGACGGTACCGCTGAGGTCAAGTTCCCTGATCTGCGGCAGTGCTTCGAGTGGAGAAATATCAGCAACCTTGGTTCCGCTGATATCCAGCCTTTCCAGGTTGACCAAGGCTTTCACAGGCGCCAGGTCATCAAAGGGTGTCGCACTCAGATCCAGCTCAATGACATCCTGCGCCAACACGCCCTTGATCCTGTCAAGGAAAACCTGCAATCCCGGCGGTGTCTTCTGGTCTGCTGTCATCGTTTGGCTTTCTGGCATCTGTTTCCGCAATGCTGACAACATACAATGCAACCCACTTAAAGAAAAGGGCTTTCGGTAAATTCCTTGATTCAATTACGGCGGCGGGAACTGAACCCGCATCCAGAAAATTTTTCTCAAATAAAGGATTTGCGTCCACCAAAACTTCGGCAGATTTCAATTTATTCTGAAAATCTGCCGAAATTATCCTGAAACCCTTATTTTTCGGCTAAAATATCATATCTTCTAAAATCAGCCGAAATTTTCAATAAACACCATGGCATACATCAACCGGCATCTTGAAAAACGTATCCTTGACCTGAGCAGGTCTTTTTCCGCCATCCTGCTGACTGGTCCACGCCAGGCGGGCAAAACAACGATGCTCCGGGCATTGGCTGAGAAAGAAAATGATGGACGCAGGTATGTGACATTGGATGACCTGACCACACGGGACATGGCAAAAAACGATCCTGCCCTTTTTTTCCAGATGTATCCACCACCTGTGCTGATTGATGAGGTGCAGTATGCACCGGAACTGTTCACCTATATCAAAATCCATATTGACAGGAACCACCGCCCCGGTGACTTCTGGATGACCGGTTCCCAGGTTTTCCGTCTTATGCGCGGTGTACAGGAATCCCTTGCAGGACGGGTTGCCCTCCTGCATATGTCACCGATGTCCCAGCGGGAAATCACCGGCAACCCCTGTTCCCTTTTCACGATGGATTTTGACCATCTGCTGGCTGAACAGGAGAAAATCACACCGGTCACAACCCCCGGAATGTTCAGGCGCATCTGGAAAGGTTCGATGCCAGGGCTGGTCAGTGGTCAATATCCTGACAGGGATATCTACTACTCGTCTTATCTCGCCACCTATATTGAACGGGATGTCCGGGATATTTCCGGCAATATCGATGCCTTCAAATTCAACCGTTTTGTCACCGCTGCCGCTGCCAGGACCGCCCAACTGCTGAATTACAAAGCCCTTGCCGACGATGCAGATATTGACCTGCCTACGGCAAAGGATTGGATCAATATCCTTGAGACCCTGGGCATCATCTTCCTGCTGCATCCCTATTCCAACAATGTGCTGAAACGCACCATCAAAACACCCAAGGTGTATTTTTACGATACAGGGTTGGTCTGTTACCTGACGAAATGGTCTTCCCCGGAAGTCGCTGAAAACGGTGCCATGAACGGCGCATTGCTGGAAAACTTCACCGTATCGGAACTGATGAAAAGCTACCAGAATGCGGGACTTGAACCATATCTCTATTTTTACCGCGACAGGGATACCAAGGAAATCGATGTCATCATGGAAAGGGACGGCAGGCTTTTCCCCCTGGAAATCAAGAAAACCGCCTCACCGGACAAACGGCTGACACGTGTCTTCCGGGTGATTGATAAATCGCCCCTTCAGCGTGGAACCGGCGCTGTCCTCTGCATGGCAGAAAAGTTCAGTGCTTTTGACAGGGACAACCTGATTGTCCCAATCTGGATGATATGAAATTGGGGCTGTCCTCCTTGACCAGAACAGCCCCTTGCTTTCCACACTTTCCCGTAGGGATATGGATTCCCCTTATTTGACTGTCAGGACAATCTTGCCAACCTGAGTCCCTTTTTCCATAAAACGATGGGCTTCCTGGACCTGGCTGAAATCAAACTCTTTGGCGATGACGGGTTTCAGCGCACCGCTGGCAAGCCCTTTACTGATAAATGCCTTGGCCCTAGCCAGTTTCCCATCATCAGCCGTAATTTCGAACAGTTCATAACCGCGCAGGGTCAGATGTTTCCCCAGCAGGTCCATGACAGGAACCTGGATTGGGTCTGGGGAAAGTGCGCCATATTGATAAAACAGGCCTTCAAATGACAGCGCTTCGATAATTGCGGTTGCGCCTGCCCCTCCGACAGGATCAAAAGCAACCCTGGCTCCTTTACCATCCGTGATTTCAAGGATGCGTTCCTTCAGGTTCTCTTCTGAGGTTGCTATGACATATTTTGCGCCGCCATCAAACAGCTGCCGGGCTTTTGAAGATGTCCTGCTGACAGCAATAGGGACTGCACCGACCATATTGGCAATCTGGATAGCTGCCATGCCAACACTGCTGGATGCCGCATTCAGGATGACAAAATCCCCCTCCTTCAAGCCTGCATATTCAATCAATGCACCATAGGCAGTCGTGAACTGCATCCAAGTTGCCGCTGCTTCCGTCCAAGACTGGTTGTCTGGCATCTTGACCACCGCACGGGCGGGTAAGTTGACGGTCTCTCCATATGTCCCATATTCCGTGAACATGAATGCAGGAATGACGGCAACCCTGTCTCCCAGATGGAATCCAGCAACGTTTTCACCGAGCGCAACGACTTCCCCGCTTGCCTCATAGCCCAGCTTTGCGGGAAATACCGGATCAATGACGTATTGTCCATTACGGTACATGATTTCTGCACGGTTCAATCCAATAGCATGGACCTTGACCTGGATTTCCCCTGCCTGCGGGGATGGTTCCTGCCAGTCAACGATTTCCAAAACATCTGCTGGACCTGTCTGGTTGAAAAAAACGCGCTTTGACATTGAAGCCCCTTTCTTAGGAAGTTGAGAAAGTAAAGACAGACTGCTTTCCAATCTGTGCCGTTGCATACATTGCCAAAAATTATAAGTTGCCTGATTCAAGCGATAAACAGCATAATTATGAAAACATTTTTGCAGAATCTGAGCAAATGAATCCCAAGAACATTTCAATACGTTCACTGGAATTATTCCTGCATGTCCTGAGAAACCGGAATATTTCCAAGACCGCCCGAATGGAAAACCTGTCCACATCCATTGTTTCCAGAACCATCAAGCAACTGGAAGCCGACTTGGGCCATCAGCTCTTTTACAGGAATACAAGGGTCATCACACCGACCCAGACCGGATTGTCCTTTGCAGAAGATGCCCGTTCCATCATTGAACTGTTTGAGGATTCCCAGCGTAAACTCAACAACATCAGGCAGGAGCCATCCGGCATTGTAAGGATCAATGCCCCAGTGCTGTTCGGGCAGCGTCATATTGCCCCTTATCTGGAAGATTTGAGGAAACATTATCCGAAGCTGCGCGTGGAGCTCATCCAGACGGATGATTTTATCGACCCATATGCAGATGGAACAGATATTGTTTTCCGGATCACCACCTTGAAGGACAGTACCCTCAGGTCCCGCGTCATTGCTGAACAGCAGCATTGTCTGGTGGCGTCTCCCGGATATACCGCTGAATATGGTATGCCAAGGTCATTGACTGGACTTGCAGGCCATCGAAGCCTGCTCTACAAGGGGCAGACAGGTATCCTGCAATGGATTTTCCACCTCGACGGCGGATGGCAACCTTTCCCCATTCCTGAAGTGCTTGTCAGCAATAATGCCAATACCCTGATTGCTGCCGCCATATCTGGTATGGGGATCCTGATGATGCCTGACTGGGCTGTCTATGAAGAAATCCTGTCCAAGAAATTAGTCAGGATACTGCCAGATATCCCGGTTTCCAGCCAGACAGCCCCAATCCATATCGCGATACTGTATCTCCAGACCCACCACATATCCCTGAATGTCCGGGTGGTCATTGATTATTTCACCGATGTTGTGTTCAAAAAGATTTACTGGCAGGACATTGCATCCTGAATACCCATCCCCCGTTAATGGGGTAGAGCCGACAAAAAACAAAAAAACCAGCACTTTCTCAGAACGTGCTGGACTGTATTGTGGTGGAGGCGGCGGGAGTTGAACCCGCGTCCAGAAGCCCTCGACAGACAGTTCTACATACTTAGCCTCGCCTTTTGATTTAACCTGGACGGTGCGGACGGACACGCCCCGCTCAGGCGGTCTGCCTCAATCTGACTTCCAGTCCGGCAGCGCAACTGAAAGCGGTTTCCTGTGGTATGACCCTACGTGCCTTGCGGCCTGACCCAGGAACAGATCAGTGTAGGGCTGGCTGATCAAGCAGCCAGTGCGTAACGTTTGTCGTTAGCAGTTATTTTTTTCTGGATGGATTTACGAGGGAAACCAGTCCTCGGTATGCCCTGTTCTGCTTTGCAACCCCTGTCGAATCCATAATCGCCCCCATTGGTGATTTAGATGAACAGAAATCAGAAGCAATTTATAATTATAGGCTTTATTGACTTTTTCAAGCATCTGTCGGCTTTTTTCTGCTGAAAACTGTCTTTTTTAGCCGACAGGCAATATTGATTCTGTATTGAGACTATGACTGATCCTTCTTCCGCTGACAATTCCGCCACGGAATCCCAGGACAACCTGACGAAACGGATTGCCCGTGAGGTTGCCCGCCGCCGGACTTTCGGCATCATTTCCCACCCGGATGCGGGTAAGACAACGCTGACTGAGAAACTGCTGCTGTTTTCAGGCGCCATCCAACTGGCAGGAACCGTGAAAGCAAGGAAGAGCAGCCGCCATGCGACTTCTGACTGGATGGATATTGAGAAACAGCGTGGCATCTCCGTCGCCAGTTCAGTCATGCAGTTTGAATACCGTGACCATGTCATCAACCTGCTGGACACCCCGGGGCACCAGGACTTCTCTGAAGATACTTACCGTGTATTGACCGCTGTGGATACCGCGCTGATGGTGATTGATGCCGCCAACGGCGTGGAAGCCCAGACCATCAAGCTGCTGGAAGTCTGCCGGATGCGGAACACCCCGATCCTGACGTTCATGAACAAGCTGGACCGTGAAACAAAAGACCCGCTGGAACTGCTGGATGAAGTGGAAACGGTGCTGAAAATCCGTTGTGCGCCCATCACTTGGCCAATCGGCATGGGCAAGAATTTCCGTGGGGTCTATCATCTGCTGAACGATGAAGTCATGCTGTTTGCCGCCGGCAATGAAAAGGCGGACCAGTCTTTTGAGGTCATCAAAGGGATTGACAATCCACGGCTGGCAGAAATGTTCCCGCTTGAGATGGAGCAGCTGCAGATGGAGGTTGAACTGGTAAGAGGCGCATCAAACCCTTGGAACCAGGATGAGTTCCTGGCTGGCTCCCTGACGCCGGTATTCTTCGGCTCCGCCATCAACAATTTCGGGGTACGGGAAATCCTGAATGCGTTGCTGGACTGGGCACAGCCACCGCTGGGACGTGATGCGACCGTGCGGGATGTGAAGCCGGATGAAAAGGCTTTCTCGGGTTTTGTGTTCAAGATCCAGGCAAACATGGACCCTGCCCACCGTGACCGGATTGCTTTCCTGCGGGTCTGCTCAGGCCGTTTTGAGCGTGGCATGAAACTGAAACACCTGCGCCTGAACCGTGATGTGAAGGTTTCCAATGTGGTGACTTTCATGGCTTCGAACCGGGAACAGGTGGAAGAAGCTTATGCTGGTGACATCATCGGATTACCGAATCATGGCAACATGCAGATAGGCGACAGTTTTTCGGAAGGCGAACCCCTGCAGTTCACCGGTATTCCTTACTTCGCACCGGAAATCTTCCGCAGTGTCCGTATCCGCAACCCCTTGAAGGTGAAACAGCTGCATAAGGGATTGCAACAGTTGGGCGAAGAAGGGGCTGTCCAGGTCTTCAAACCAGTATTGGGGAGCGACCTGATCCTGGGGGCTGTCGGGATGCTGCAGTTCGAAGTGGTTGCCAGCCGCCTGTTGAACGAATACGGGGTTGATGCAGTCTTTGAGGGGACTTCCATCAGTACCGCCCGTTGGGTGGCGGCGGATGACCCGAAGAAACTGAATGAATTTGAAAAAGCGCTTGCCCACAATGTCGCCTATGATGCGGCAGGCAATATGACTTATCTGGCGTCTTCCAATGTGAACCTGCGCCTGACGCAGGAACGTTGGCCGGATGTCCAGTTCTTCGCAACCCGTGAACATGCTGCCCATCTCAATGAATAATCATTGAGAAAAAACATGAACAACTTGCATAATACATCAATATTGATGTATTATGCTTCTATCATGAGAATCTTTGATTATCAGACCGCTGGTGGTAAAAATCTTATTGCTGAATACATAGAATCCCTACCAAACCCTGTTAAAGCTGAGGTTCTTTCTGCCCGTCAGTTAATCCGTCTGAAAGGGATTGAAGCGTTTTCTCTCCTGACAACACGACAACTATTTAAAAAGCTCTGGGAAATCAAGATTTCTCAAGAAAGGATTATGTATGTAATCCAAAATCAGGATGCCGTCTACTTTCTGAACATCTGCAAAAAACAAAAAGGGAAAGCAGAGAAACCTGAACTGGAAAAAGCGAAGAAACGTGCAAGGGAAGCAGGACTATTATAAGAGGTGAAAGATGCCTTTCGTAGAAGCCAATTTGGATAAAGAAAAAAAGGAATTGGAAAAGCTGGTTGCAACAGATGTCGATGCAGCCAAGGCTCATGGAGAATTCCTGGCAAAGCTCGCTCTGCAGCAACAGCTGATAAGCTCACGCAAAGCTGAAAACCTGACACAGCAGGATGTTGCACGTGCAGCAGGACTTTCCCAACAAGCCGTAAGCCGTATAGAGAAAGGTTCTGGCGCAACAATCAATTCGCTCATCAAATACCTGACTGGAATTGGCTACAGCATTGAACTGAAAAAGGTCTAAACCGTTCTCTCCCTAATCTGCATCGGCGGTTTTGCACGCAAAACCGCTTTTTTCATGGCAGGGCTGTTCAGGATGCCCAGATGGCGCTGATGGCTGAAACCGCCGCCAGTCCTGCGGTTTCTGTCCGCAGGATACGGTCCCCCATCGACAGGAAGACGACACCGGATTCCACTGCCGACTGCTCTTCTGATGGGGAAAACCCGCCCTCTGGTCCTATCAGGACAGTGATGTCATGCGGTTCCTGCTGTTTTGCCCAAGCAGGCAATGTCAGGGATGCCCTTGGGCTGAACAGGATGCAGGAGCCTGTCCCGCTGGACTTGATGACCTGTTCCAACGGCTGTGGCAGCAGGATATCCGGCAGGGTGTTGCGGCCGCATTGCTGTGCAGCGGCAATGACAACTGACCGCCAGCGGTCCAGCCGTTTTTCAACCCGGTCTCCCTGTAAACGTCCGACAGAACGTTCTGCGGCAATGGGCTGGATGGCAGACACCCCCATTTCAACGGCTTTTTCGATAATCCAATCCATCTTGCCTGCCTCGGGCAATCCTTGAGCAAGGGTGATGCGGTAAGGAAGTTCCCGTTCTACAGGATGATGGGCAATTACCCTTACCGAAGCTGTGCCCTTGCTGATAGACAGCAGTTCCGCCTCATATTCCCCGCCCTTGCCATTGAACAGGACCACTTTACTGCCGACAGCAAGCCGAAGCACCATCAGATGCCTTGCTACCGCTTGAGGCAAATCAATCCCTGTTCCGGCAACCAGGTCGATATCGCAGAAAAAGCGTGGCATAAAAGTACTATCCCGTCTTGATTCAGGTCATCCAGGCTGGCTGTCCAATATCGCTGGAAAGCCCTCTCTGGTAAAATGCTAGATTAAATCCTTTCTGGCGTAAATCAAACCATTTTTTCTATGGCAGTCATGAACAAGACGTTACCTGTAACTAAAATGGCTGGCGCCATCCGCGCGCTGGCAATGGACGCGATTCAAAAGGCCAATTCCGGTCATCCAGGCATGCCGATGGGTATGGCGGATATCGCTGTAGCCCTCTGGGCAGGACATTATCAGCATAATCCTGCCAATCCAAAGTGGTTCAACCGCGACCGCTTTGTCTTATCCAATGGGCATGGTTCCATGCTGCATTATGCGTTGCTCCATCTGACAGGTTATGACGTTTCCATTGAAGACCTGAAACAGTTCCGCCAGTTCGGTTCCAAGACACCGGGGCATCCTGAAGTCCATGTCACACCCGGCATCGATACAACAACCGGTCCATTGGGTCAGGGCATCACCAACGCGGTGGGTATGGCGCTTGCTGAAAAGCTGCTGGCCCAGGAATTCAACCGTCCGGGATTCAATCTGGTTGACCATTACACCTATGTGTTCATGGGTGATGGCTGCATGATGGAAGGCATCTCCCATGAAGCCTGCTCCCTGGCTGGGACATGGAAGCTGGACAAATTGATTGCCCTGTATGATGACAACGGGATTTCCATTGACGGGGATGTCTCCGGCTGGCTGACGGATGACACCCAGAAGCGTTTTGAAGCCTATGGCTGGCAGGTCATTCCGGCAGTCGATGGCCATGACATTGCTGCTGTAGACAATGCCATCACCCTTGCCAAGCAGTCTGATAAACCGACCCTGATCATCTGCAAGACCATCATCGGTAAAGGTTCCCCGAACAAAGCCGGCCTGAACAAGGTCCATGGAGCCCCTTTGGGCGATGAGGAAATTGCAGCAACCCGCAAAGCCATCGGCTGGGAAGCGGAACCTTTTGTCATCCCACAGGATGTCTATGATGCCTGGGATGCAAAAGCCAGTGGCGCAGAACGGGAAAGCACCTGGAAAGCCCTGTTGGCGGATTATGCAGAACAGTACCCTGTGGAGGCCGCAGAATTCTCCCGCCGCATTGCAGGCATCCTGCCTGAAAAGCTGGAAGAAACCATCAACGCCTATATTGCTGACTGCCAGGCGAAAAAAGAAACCATCGCCACCCGGAAAGCCAGCCAGAATGCCATCCAGGCACTGGCACCTGTGCTGCCTGAATTCCTGGGCGGTTCCGCTGACCTGACGGGTTCCAACCTGACCAACTGGCAAGGCTGCGTCCCTGTCCGCGAAGGCAGGCTGGGCAACTACATCAGCTATGGTGTCCGTGAATTCGGCATGGCAGCCATCATGAATGGCATTGTCCTGCATGGCGGTTACCTGCCTTTCGGCGGCACTTTCCTGACTTTCTCAGACTACTGCCGCAATGCCATCCGGATGTCTTCCCTGATGCAGACAGGCACCATCTATGTCTTCACCCATGATTCCATCGGGGTTGGGGAAGATGGACCGACCCATCAGCCGGTTGAACATGTCTCCAGCATGCGTCTGATTCCCGGCGTGAATGTCTGGCGTCCTTGTGACACAGTCGAGACTGCTGTGGCATGGGGGGAAGCCGTCAAAGACCGCAAGGCACCGAGCGTCCTGGCATTGACCCGTCAGGGATTGCCCTGTTTCGACCGGTCCCCGGAACAGACAGCCGGTATCCGCAAAGGCGGTTACGTGCTGAGGGATGCGGCGGATGCCAAGGTCATCCTGATTGCGACAGGTTCTGAGGTTTCCCTTGCCATGCAGGCAGCGGAAGCGCTGGCAGGCAAAGGCATTGCAGCACGTGTGGTCTCCATGCCTTCCACCAGCCTTTTTGACCGCCAGGATGAAGCGTACCGTGAAAGCGTCCTGCCCAAAGGGCTGCCCCGAGTCGCCATCGAGGCTGGCTCGGTCGATTACTGGTATAAATATGTCGGATTGGATGGTGCAGTCATCGGCATGACGACTTTCGGCGAATCTGCACCTGCCGGCAAACTGTTTACGCATTTTGGATTCACCGTGGACAATGTTGTCACCAAGGTGGAATCTGTATTGGACAAATAAAAATCCTGTGCGGCTGGTTCCTGAATAAAAAACGCCGCACACCTGACAACAACTGATAGACATTTTTAGAACAACGGGAGAAAACCCTATGACAATCCGTGTAGCAATCAATGGTTTGGGCCGTATCGGCCGCAATGTCCTCCGTGCCCACTATGAATATGGCAAGAAAAACGATGTTGAAATCGTTGCCATCAATGACCTGGGTTCCCTGGACATCCTGGCACATCTGACAAAATATGACACTGTCCATGGCAGATTCGATGCTGAAGTCGCCATTGATGGCGATGCACTTGTTGTCAATGGCGACCGTATCAAGGTAACCAGCATCCGCAACCCTGAAGAACTGCCTTGGAAAGACCTGAACATCGATGTTGTCATGGAATGCACAGGGGCTTTCACTTCCAAGGCAGCCGCCTCCGCACACCTGAAAGCCGGTGCAAAGAAAGTCCTGATTTCCGCTCCTGGCGGCAAGGATGTCGATGCAACGGTGGTTTACGGCGTCAACCAAGGCGTATTGAAAGCATCTGACACCGTGGTTTCCAATGCATCCTGCACCACCAACTGCCTGGCACCTGTCGCATGGGCACTGAATGAGAAACTGGGTATCGTCAAAGGGCTGATGACCACCGTCCATTCCTACACCAATGACCAGCGCCTGACGGATGTCTCCCACCGCGACCCGCGCCGTGCCCGTGCCGCCGCATTGAACATCATCCCGACCCGTACCGGTGCCGCTGCCGCAGTCGGTCTGGTCCTGCCGGAACTGGTTGGCAAGTTTGACGGTTTCGCAATGCGTGTGCCTACCGCCAATGTTTCTGTCGTTGACCTGACCTTCACCGCTGCACGAGACACCACGGTTGAGGAAGTCAATGCCATCGTCAAGGAAGCCTCTGACGGCAAGCTCAAGGGCATCCTGGGCTACAACACAGAGCCATTGGTCTCCTCCGACTTCAACCATGACCCGCACTCCAGCATCTTTGATGCCACCCAGACCCGTATCGTCGGTGGCAACCTCGTCAAGATCCTGGCATGGTACGACAACGAATGGGGCTTCTCCTGCCGCATGCTGGACAATGCCGAAGCCATGATGGCTGCCAAATAATCCAACAAACCTGACATAAAAGCAGAAGCCCGCTTCCCTGAAAAGGGAAACGGGCTTCTTACTGTCAAAAGGAAAAGGTTACAGGACGTACCGGGTCAGGTCTTCGTTCTCTGACAGCTCATCCAGCCGTTCGTTCACGTAATCCTTGGTTATTGTCAGCGTACTGCCTCCACAGCTGACCGCAGTGAACGAGACTTCTTCCAACAGCCGTTCCATCACCGTGTACAACCGGCGGGCACCGATGTTTTCTGTCCGCTCGTTTACGGTATAGGAAATTTCCGCCAGCCGGTGGATGGCATCCTTGTCAAATTCCAGGTTCAGCCCTTCCGTTGCCATCAGCGCCTTGTACTGGGAAATGAGGCTGGCTTCCGTACTGGTCAGGATCTGCTCAAAATCCGCGATGGACAGGGATTCCAGTTCAACACGGATCGGGAAACGCCCTTGCAGCTCAGGAATCAGGTCGGATGGCTTCGCCAACTGGAAAGCCCCTGAAGCAATGAACAGGATATGGTCTGTCTTGATCATCCCATATTTCGTGTTGACTGTAGTGCCTTCAACCAACGGCAGCAGGTCACGCTGCACCCCGGCACGGGAAACATCCGCCCCGCCGGTGGTTTCAGAACGGGAAGCAATCTTGTCAACCTCATCCAGGAAAACAATGCCGTTCTGTTCAACATTGGTGATGGCTTTCTGCTTGATGTCTTCTTCATTGAGCAGTTTTGAGGCTTCTTCTTCCAGCATCAGCTTCAGCGCCTCGCTGACCTTGACCTTGCGGCTTTTCTTTTTACCGCTGTTCATCCCGGAAAACATGGATTTGATCTGTTCCGTCATCTCTTCCATGCCAGGAGGTGCCATGATTTCCATATGTGGGGCCGGCTCTGCAACCTGGATTTCGATTTCCTTGTCGTTCAGCGTTCCTTCCCGCAGCTGTTTACGGAAACGCTGGCGGGTGTTTTCATTGGACGCTACGGCCGTTTTCTCCTTGTCGAAACCAAAATCCGGGGTTGGCGGGATCAGGATGTCAAGCACACGGTCTTCAGCCGCATCCGCCGCCTTGGAACGGACTTTCTTCATTTCCGCTTCCCGGGTCTGTTTGACACCGATATCAATCAGGTCACGGATAATGGTATCGACATCCCGTCCGACATAGCCGACTTCCGTGAACTTGGTGGCTTCTATCTTGATGAACGGTGCTTCTGCCAGACGCGCAAGCCGTCTGGCAATCTCGGTCTTGCCGACACCGGTAGGCCCAATCATCAGGATGTTCTTGGGCGTGATTTCATGCCTCAGCGGTTCATCCACCTGCTGGCGGCGCCAGCGGTTGCGCAACGCCACAGCGACAGCACGCTTGGCCTTGGATTGCCCGACAACATGCTTGTCCAGCTCAGTGACAATCTCTTTTGGGGTCAGATTCATAATTGTTCCAGCTTTTTACTTCTCAGGACTTCATCAGTCCAGTGTTTCAATGATATGCGAGCGGTTGGTGTAAATGCAGATGTCCCCCGCAATCTCCAGCGATTTCCTGACGATTTCTTCAGGGCTCAGGTCCGTATTGCGGACCAGTGCCAATGCAGCAGACTGGGCATAAGGTCCGCCGGAACCAATGGCACCGACACCTTCCTCTGGTTCCAGGACATCACCATTGCCGGTGATGCACAGGGTGGATGTCTTGTCAGCGACCAGCAGCATCGCCTCAAGACGGCGCAGCATACGGTCAGTCCGCCAGTCTTTCGCCAGTTCAACCGAAGCACGGAGCAGGTTGCCCTGATGCTTTTCCAGTTTTGCCTCGAACCGTTCAATCAGGGTGAACGCATCGGCAGTACCGCCCGCGAAACCCGCCAGCACCCGTCCACCAAAAAGCTTGCGCACCTTGCGGGCAGTGCCCTTGATTACGATATTGCCCAAAGTGACCTGACCATCCCCTCCCAATGCGACGGTACTGCCACGCCGGACGGAGACGATGGTTGTTCCATGAAACTGTTCCATATGTTTTCCTGGTATTGATACGGTGAAACGATTTTACTGTAATGGGGGCGCCCCTTCTGGATTTCAAGAGGAAGCCTGTCAAAAGGATAAGTTTACCCTGATTACACACCGATAGCCTGCCCTTGGACTGCTATAATGCTGACCTTTGTCAGAAGGAGTCAATCAGGCAATATGTCATCAGCGGTTTTCAATGGACTGAATCCCCGGCAACGGGAGGCAGTCGCTTACCTGGATGGCCCCTGCCTGGTACTGGCAGGTGCAGGTTCCGGCAAAACCCGGGTCATCACCCAGAAAATCGTCCATATGGTCGGGACTGGGAAATATGAGGCAAAGCATATCGCCGCCCTGACATTCACCAACAAAGCTGCCGCAGAAATGCGGGAACGCATCAGCAGGATGCTTCCCGACACCGATGACGCCGCCCAACTGACCATCTCGACATTCCATTCCCTGGGTGTGCAGGTCCTCAGGCAGGAATATGCCGCCCTTGGTATGAAGCCCCGTTTTTCCATCCTGGACAGCGATGACTGCTTTTCCCTGATCCAAGACCTGTCCAAGACGACTGACCGTAAAATCATCCGCGATGTCCAGACAGGCATCTCCCTCTGGAAAAACGCCATGGTGACACCGGACATGGCGGTAAAAGCCGCAACCAGTGAACAGGATGCCTATGTTGCCAGGGTTTACCGGAACTATGCCGCCACCCTTTCCGCCTATCAGGCAGTGGATTTTGATGACTTGATCCGCCTGCCTGTTGAACTTTTCAGGCAGCATACCGATATCCGCGACCGATGGCAGCGGCGGCTGCGTTACCTGCTTGTCGATGAATACCAAGATACCAATGCCTGCCAGTATGAACTGGTGAAACTGCTGGTGACCGGTCCTGGCAAGAAACCGATGTTCACTGCTGTCGGTGACGATGACCAGGCCATCTACGCCTGGCGCGGCGCAACCCTCGAGAACCTGAAATCCCTGCAGCAGGATTTTCCTGACATCAAGGTCATCCGCCTTGAACAGAATTACCGGTCCTCCATGCGCATCCTGCAGGCAGCAAACGCTGTCATCGGCAACAACCCGAAACTGTTTGAAAAGAAACTCTGGTCAGAACATGGCCTGGGCGATCCTGTCAGCGCAAAGATGATGCCGGATGAAGAACAGGAAGCCGAACAGGTTGTCATGCAGCTGTCCAACAGACGCTTTGAGCGCCGAGCAAAATATGCGGATTTTGCAATCCTTTACCGCAGCAATTACCAGGCCCGGGTTTTCGAGACAGCCCTCCGGCGGGAAAACATCCCTTACACCATCTCAGGAGGACAGAGCTTTTTTTCCCGTGCCGAAATCCGTGACCTTACCGCTTACCTGCGCCTGATTGCCAACCTGGACGATGACCCTGCCTTCATCCGTGCCATCACAACCCCCAGAAGAGGGGTTGGGGAAGGGACACTCAGCACGTTGGGCACTTTTGCCGGACAATGGCATTGTTCGATGTTTGAAGCCGCTTTCAAAGGCGGCATTGAAGCAAAACTGCCAACCCGCCAGCTCCGCCCTTTACGGGAATTCTGTGATTTCATCAACCGTATTGAAGAACGGGCTGGAAGACCTTCAGCAAAAGGGGAGCCTGCGGCTGAGCTGCTTGATGAACTGGTGAAGGCAATCGACTATGAACGCTATCTGTACGATGCTTCCGATGAGCGCACCGCCAAGGCAAAATGGCAGAACGTACTGGAATTCACCGGCTGGCTGAAAGAGAAATGCCGCGGTGGCAGACAGAAGGATGAACCTGAACGTACCTTGTTGGAAGTCACCCAGATGGTCGCCCTGATGACCATGCTTGAAGGTAAGGATGACCAGCAGGATGCCGTCCATCTCTCGACCCTGCATGCGGCAAAAGGGCTCGAATTCCCCCATGTCTTCCTGGTCGGCGTGGAAGAAGGGCTGCTGCCACACACTTCGCTCGATATGGATGATATGCCTGCTGAAAAACTGGTCCAGCGGATCCAGGAAGAACGCCGTCTGATGTATGTCGGCATCACCCGTGCACAGCGCACCCTGCAGGTTTCCTGGTGCAGGAAACGCCATCAGGCACGCGGGACTGTTGACAGGGAACCTTCCCGCTTCATCAGGGAAATGAAACTGGACGAAGGGGATGCCATACCGAAAACCGATGAAATCCTGACACCGAAACAACGGATTGCCCGCCTCAAGGCATTGCTGAACGCAAAAAAAGCGTAGGATGGCAGGTGATTCCTTCTTTTTGATTTTAAAATCGCGATTGTGATGAATACGGACGAACGACTGACCGACCTCGAAATCCGGCTCACCCATCAGGAAGATATGATTGATGAGCTGAACAAAGTGATTTACCGCCAGCAGGTGAAAATCAGTGACCTTGAATCCATCCTCAAGGAACTGGCGGTCAGGCTTGTCGATATCGAAAGCGGCCGCCCTTTGAATGAACGGCCTCCCCACTATTAATCCCCCGGAATATGATTATGTCTTCTGATGTGACTGATACCAAGGAATTCAAGGCTGAACAGGAAAAACTGCAATATGCCCGTATCAACATGGAAACGGCCAAGATCAGCTGGAAAGAACTGGAAAGGTTCTTTGCCGGCGGGAAACTGATTTCCGTCATCGACAGCGTGGATATGATCAAGGTTGCCCAACTGATGGAAGCTGACGATGTAGGCGCCATCCAGGTCATGATAGAAAAACGGGAGATTGAACGCGTGACCGATGAACAGGCGAAAATCTGGGCAGAGGCCAACCCCACCCTCTGGGCGGTTGTCGTCAGGCCATGGATCCTTGTCCAGCACCGCAGAAGCTGACACTTTTTAAAACACTGTTATGACCATCCGGATGATTGTCGGTCTTGGAAACCCAGGACCTGAATATGAACTGACACGCCACAACGCCGGTTTCTGGTTTGTTGACAACCTCAACACCGGGGACCGTTGGAACAAAGAAGCCAAATTTTCCGCTCAGGTTGCCAAGGTAAAAATCGGGGGGGAAGATGTCCTGCTGGTGAAACCGCAGACCTATATGAACCGTTCCGGCCTTGCCGTTGGTTCCATCGCCCACTTCTTCAAGATCAAACCAGAGGAAATCCTTGTCGTCCATGATGAACTGGATATCCAGCCCGGTCAGGCAAAACTCAAGCGTTCCGGTTCCACTGGTGGGCATAACGGCCTCAAAGACATTGTAAAAGCCTTGGGCACCCAGAACTTCTGGCGTTTACGGTTCGGCATCGGACATCCCCGCAATGTCAATGCGCATATCCCTGTGATTGATTATGTCCTGCAACGTCCCCGCAACGAGGATATGGACAAGATTGTGGATGCCATCAACCGCGCCATCCCTTTGATGCCGGAAGTCTGTAGCGGTCAGATGGAAAAAGCCATGATGGAACTGCATTCTGCGAACTGAACCCCGTTCCCATAGACAGGAAACGCCGTCCCTGCTGGAACGGCGTTTCAGTTTCAAGCTGACCTGACTGTCAGCTGTTGTTGATCATATCCTGCAGGAACTGCATGACCGATTCACCGGAACTGACCCGGCGTATCGTTTCCGCCAGCAGTTCATCACAGGAAACCTGACGGATCTTGCTGCACTTCCTGGCAAGGTCAGACAGCGGAATCGTATCGGTGACCACCAGTTCATCCAATGACGAAGCCGCAATACGCTCAACCGCAGGTCCCGACAGGACAGGATGGGTACAGTAAGCCACAACCATCTTTGCGCCACGTTCCTTCAGGGAATCCGCTGCTTTGGTCAAGGTTCCCGCTGTATCGACCATATCATCCATGATGACACAGTTCCTGCCCTCAACACTGCCGATCAGGTTCATGACTTCTGACTCATTGGGTCTTGGGCGGCGCTTGTCGATGATGGACAGTTCACAGCCTAAACGCTCTGCCAGCGCACGGGCACGGACAACCCCACCGACATCAGGGGAAACAACCACTAGATTCTTGTAACTCTTCCGTTTCAGGTCCCTGAGCAGGACAGGGGAAGCATAGATATTGTCAACCGGGACATCAAAGAACCCCTGGATCTGGTCAGCATGGACATCGATGATGATGACACGGTCAACACCGACGCGTTCCAGCATATTCGCAACCACACGGGCAGAAATCGCAACACGGGTCGAACGTGGGCGGCGGTCCTGCCGGGCATAGCCGAAATAAGGGATGCAGGCAGTGATCCGTTCCGCAGAAGCCCGTTTCAACGCATCGACCATCAGCAGGATTTCCATCAGGTTGTCATTGGTCGGCGCACAGGTCGGCTGGATGATGAAGACATCCATACCCCGGACATTCTCATTCAGTTCAACCCGGACCTCACCATCAGAAAACTTGGTGACCAGCGCTTTCCCTAGAGGCATCCCCAACCGGCTTGCAACCCTTGATGCCAGTGTCGGATTCGCATTGCCAGAAAAAATCTTCATTTTGTGGTCAGACATGATTCGGCTTCTTTCACTATCGGTTCAATGCATAGATGGAAGTATATACAATTTTTCCATGCCCTGTTGAAGCCAATCTGACAAGATTTGGAGAAACAGCCTCACCACAGATAATTCTCGCCGAACGACTTGAAATGCCGCAGGCCCAGCGCATCCGTCGCAATCTTCATCGCCTGCTTGTCCAGCCATTCACCCTTGCGGCTCCCACGGAGCCAGTAGACACAGTTGCCGTAGTTTCTGCCAGAGGAATGTAAATTGCCCGTGAACGGCGACTCCTGGCAGGTCTTCAGGTCACGCGCATGTTTCCTGTAGACCGCGCGCGCATAGTCCGCACGGTAGCTCTGGATGTCCGCCGCAACGAATATCTTCCTGAAGACCTTCCCTGTCCCGGCTTCCTGCATCTTCTTCACAATCAGGTCCACATTGGCGATGACCGGGACTTTCCGGACACAGTTGTTTTGGCGGGCAGGCATCTCGATATAGACATTCCCACCTTCAATCCGCAACTGGGCGCCCTTCAGCCCCTTCAGCTCTCTCCGGGTGAGTCCGGTACCCCGGCAGAAGTCGACGAAGCCGCTGTCC